>JANOBD010000220.1:0-1710 GCA_031411495.1 Phycisphaerae bacterium
TCCATCGACTGCATGTCGACTTTGAAGCCGGCTTTCTCGAGCAGGCTCTTGCCGACCGGCGCAAGGTTGGTCAGCACGGCGAGATCGGTCGACTGCATGAGCACGATCGGTGTGCCGTCGTAGCCGCCCTCCTTCAGCAAAGCCTTGGCCTTTTCGACGTTGGAGGTGAACTTGTCCTCCATGCCTTTTTCAGATGCGAACGGTGTGCCGCAAATGAACATCGCCTTGCATTCTTTGTAGAATTCCGGATTGCCGATCACGCCATCGAGAAAGTCCTTCTGGTTGAAGGCGTAGAAAATCGCCTGACGGACTTTCGGATTGTCGAACGGCTTCTGCGTCCAATTCATGCGGAACACATACTGATTGCCGAGCGGGTTGTAGTCCTTGATGACGACGTTGGCGTCTTTCTTGTAGAGCGGAATGAGATCGTGCGAGGGCGCTTCGACGTAGTCGACTTCGCCGGCCAGCAGCGCGTTGGCGATCTGCTGCTGGTCTGAGATGGCGCGCCATTCGACGCGGTCGACCTTCACCACCTTGCCGCCGGAGAACGCCGAAGCCGGCTCGCTGCGCGGCTTGTATTTGTCGTTCTTGACGTAGACGGTCTTGTCGCCGGGTTTCCATTCATCGCGCTTGAACACGAACGGGCCAGAGCCCGTCATATCCTCGATCTGCTTCTGTGGATCGGTTTCGGCGACGCGCTTGGGCATCATGAACGGCACGTTCGACGACGGTTTGCCGAGCCCGAGCAGGACGAGGCCGGTCGGCGACTTCAGCTTGATCTCGATGGTCTTGGCGTCTTTGGCGCTGATGCTGTCGACGAAGCTCATGAGCTTCTGGCCGACGCTGTCGCGCGCGCCCCAGCGTTTGATCGAGGCGGCGCAATCTTCGGCGGTAACCGGTGCGCCGTCGTGCCAGGCGAGGCCGTCGCGGAGCGTGATGGTGTGGGTGAGCTGATCAGCCGAAACAGTATGCGTGTCGGCCATCTGCGGCTTGATGTTGCCCTCAGCGTCCTGGGCGAACAGCGTGTCGTAGATCATGTAGCCGTGGTTGCGGACGATGTAGGCCGTCGTCCAGATGGGATCGACGATTTTCAGATCCGAGTGCATGACGACGCGCAGCGTTTTCTGTGCGCTTGCGGCCGTGGGCAATGCCAGCGCGGCCGTGACGGCGGCGGCGCTGAGTAATGAAAGCTTGCGGATACTCAAGGTTAGTCTCCCTGACGAGGCGCGCGAGATCGTGCCGTCCCGCGTCGCCGATGCGACAGTGTTCAACAACAGTGGCACGGCCGTGTCAAAGGCCGGCAGCACCTTGATCGAAGTCGGCGAAGCGCGTAATCGGACGCGGCCTCGCGGGCAGATTGCCCCGCGGCAGCACCGAAACCCGTCTTACCTGCGCTGTTTGCAGGAATGAGCCAAGGGAGCCAGGCCTGCCTGGATCAGACATGTCCGACGTCACCATCACGTTTCCCGACGGCAATACGCGCAAATTTCCCTCAGGCACGACCGGTGCGGAGGTGGCCAAGTCCATTTCGCCGTCGCTGCTGAAACGTACCGTTGCCATGGTCCTCGATGGCACGCTCGCCGATCTGTCCGATCCGATCGCTGCGGATGCGATGGTGAAATTTATTGCGCGTACTGATCCGGAAGCGTTGGAACTGATCCGCCACGACGCGGCGCACGTGTGTGCGGAGGCCGTGCAGGAGATCTGGCC
>JANOBD010000221.1:0-62916 GCA_031411495.1 Phycisphaerae bacterium
ATAGCTGTTGAGGGTCGCGCCGGCGGTGACGGTGATGGTGCTGTTGTTGATGAAGCGCGTGCCGCCGGCACCCAGTTGCGAACCGATCGCGCCCGAAAGGGTCAGCGGTCCGTCGATCTGAACGGTGCCCTGTGCATAGGGTGCGTACATGTTCAATCCGCCGGCAACAATCTCGATGCCGGAGCCGACGGTGACCTTCTTGCCGAAGCCGGTCGTGCCGTCGTAGGTGTAGTTGTAGAAAAACTCGGTGCTGGTTCCGAGGACGGCGATCGATCCAGTGCCGCTGAGCGTCTGGTCGCTCGCGCCGTTGAACTGGATGACGCCGTAGGTGTTGTCGACGTCGCCGAGGGTGAGAACGTCGTTGAGGACGAGATTGTTCTCGACATACAGGTAGCCGTACTGGCCGAGCTTGACGGGAAGATTCAGCGTGATGTTGTCGACCACGCCGCCCTTGGGGATCAGCTCGTTGGTGCCGGTGCGGGCGATGGTCCCGTTCTTGATTCGGCCGTTGCTGGCCAATCCCCAGCTTCCCCTGGTGTTGTCGAGCGTGAGGGTTCCGCCGGCCAGATCGAGCAGGCCGGCGACGTTCACCTGTCCGCCGTTGGTGCGGACGATCGTGCCCACATCCGCGAGGGCGATCGTGCCCGCCAAATTGATCGTCGAGTTGTTCGCGTTGAAGGTGCCGTTGTTGTCCCAGTTGTAGGGCGTCGCGTTGGCATCGCCATTGAGATTGAGGGTCGAGTCGGTGAGGTTGATCGACTTGCCGGCGTTGTTGACCAGATTGTAGGTGTTGAGAGTTCCGCCGCCCGTCACGGTGATGGTGCCGTTGTTAACGAACCGGGTGCCGCCGCTACCCAGCTGCGTGGCGGCGGCGCTGTTGACAGTGATCGGTCCATCAAACTGAACCGAGCCCTGGCTGTAGATGGCGTAGGTGTAGAGCGCGGGCACGGCGGTTTCGATTCCCGAGCCGATGGTCAGCGCTTTGCCGAATCCGGTCCCGGAGTCGTAGGTGTAATTGTAAATGTACTCTGCGGCGGTGCCGGAGGAGGCGATGCTACCCGTGCCGTTGATCGCGACATTATTCGCGCCTTGGAAGTACAGGACGCCGTAGGAGTTGTCGACCGAGTTACCGAGCGTCAACACGTCGTTGACGGTCAGGGTGCCTGACAGGTACATGGCGGCAGCGTTGGAGATGCGGGTGGGCGAGTTCAGCGTGGCGGTGGTGGCGGTGAGGGTGCTGGTGATGCGCAGCGACTCGCTGCAGACCAGCGAGTTGATCGTTGCGGCGCCGCCGAAGAGGAGGATCGTCGGATTGGCCGCGACGTTGATGGTAACGTCGTCGGCGGCGAGGGGAAGGGCGTTCGCGGACCAGTTGTCAGGGTCGTTCCAGCTGACCCCGTCTCCTCCGCCGTCCCAGGACACCGCCGCCAGCAGACGACGTGGTTCGACCGCTTCGGCAATCGCTTTCGATGTCAGAGCGCGCTGTTTCCGGCCCCCGATGTTCAACTTAATTTTCATGGACCACTCCTAAATAGAACTGATAAAAGAAACAGCTTGTCGCAGCACGCCCGATAAGGCAACAAAATTCTCCTGCAGACCCTATTCGGCACGAATGGCGGTGCATCCGTTGAAGTTCCTCATTCAAGTCTCAATTGAGAGCGCCGGCGGTACGATACCAGAGGCATACAAGCGTCATGACCCCTACACCCGATAAACGCACCGAGCTGATCCTCCAGCAACTGGATCAGCTTCCCACTCTGCCTACGGTGGCGGTGCGCGTGTTGGAACTCACCGCCCAGCCTCGAACAGCAGCCAAGGACATCGTCACCCTCATCGAGTCGGACCCGTCTCTCACCGCTCGGATTCTTCGCATCGTCCATCGCGCGGATGGAGGATTGCGGACGGACATCAACTCCATCGAGCGCGCCGTCGTCTTTCTCGGCTTTGATGCGGTCCGCAACGCAGCGCTCGCGGTCGGCGTCTATGAAACCTTCGGACCGAACATCGATGAGCAGGGCCAGACGACCCGCCGATTCAATCGAACCGAGTTCTGGAAACACTGCATCGCCGTCGCCTGCATGGCCGAACTGATCGCCGAGCAACTCAAAAACGACCAAGGCAAGACAACCGGCGTGGAGACATCGGATGCGTTCGTCGCCGGATTGCTGCACGACATCGGAAAGGTCGCCGTCGATGCGGCATTGCCCAAGTCGTTCGCGCGGGTCGTCGAAGCCGTGGAGATGCTCCGCTGCGACATCGCGGATGTCGAACGCACCGTCATCGGGCTCGACCACATGGTCGTCGGCAAGCGCCTCGCAGAGCGGTGGATGTTGCCGGCCATTTTTCGCGACGCGATCTGGCTGCATGGCCAGCTTCCGCAAGCGCTCCCGGAGACCTGCCGAAATCCCAAGCTCGTCAACGTCGTCACGCTGGCGGACATCGTCGTGCGTCAGCAGCACCTGGGCTTTTCCGGCAATCATGCGTTCAACGTTCCGGTGCCGTTGCTGCTTCAGACGCTCGGCATCACGCAGAAGCAACTCGAGGCCGCTGTCGCGAAGCTGATTTCGCGGATCGAGCCGCGCGCCAAGGCGCTGGGGCTTGGCGAGTCCTCGAGCGAAGACCTCTATCGCCAGGCGCTGGTGCAGGCGAACCGCGAACTCGGCCGCATGACCGATCAACTTGCGATGAAAAACCGCAAGCTCGCCGTTCGCGCGAAGTTCTTCGAAGCGCTCGCCGGCTTCCATGAAGAATTGCGCCCGGATGCGCCGCCGGCCACCGTGCTCTTTGCGGTTGGCCAGACCGCCACGCAGGTGCTCAACACGCCGGCGGTCGCATCGTTCAGCCTGAACTCGAACAAGGAAGCTGCCGAAGTGATGGTGATTTCCGCGGCGGGCGAAGTGCTTCAACGCGGAGTCGTTGAGGTTGGAGGGTTGAGGCTGGACGTCGGTAGTGAATCGACGTCGCCGTCCAGCCTCAAGGCTCAATCTTCAAGCCTCCCATCCCCCGAATCCGGCGACGGCCCGATCCATCCCGCGGGACAGGAACTCGAGTGGATCAGCTCGACCGTCGCGCCACGCCTGGGCGGATCGAGCACTTACTGGATTCCACTTCACGCCGACGGCGTCTGCATCGGCGGCGTGATCTGGGGCGCGACGCCGCAGGAGCCGACGAGGCTTTCTACGCAATACAACGAATTGACCGCGCTTGCCGGCGGGTGGAGTCTTGCGCTTCGTACCTGTCAGATCAGGGAAGAGAGCCGCGTTCTCAACGAACAACTCGCCGATGCCAACCGCCGTCTCACCAGCGCCCAGGAAGAGATTATGAGAGCGCGAATGCTCGCCAGCGTCGGCGAAATGGCCGCCGGCGCAGCGCACGAAATGAACAACCCGCTGGCGGTGATTTCGGGCCGATCACAGCTGTTGTCGATGCAATTAACGGACGCGAAGGAAGCCGGTGAGCGTTCCGCTATGGCCGGCCACGCCAGGTTGATCGCCGAGCAGGCGCAGCGCCTCTCCGACATCATCACCGAGTTGATGGACTTCGCGAAGCCGACACCGCCCAAACCAGAGAGTTGCGATCTCGCAGAATTGATCGATCGCGCGCTCAAGCAAGCCAAGACGTCGCCGGAACTCGCCGATAGACGGATAGAGGTCACCCTGAGCGAGCAGCCGCGTGTGTTGGCGGATCTGGTTCAGGTGAGCTCGGCGCTGACGGAAGTGATTGTGAACGCCGCGCAGGCGACGCAGCCACGCACCGGCAGCATCGAAGTGAGTGCGGCATTCGATCGCTGGGGCGGTCAGGTCGTGCTCAGCATTGCCGACAACGGCAGTGGAATGGACGAACGCACGCTGATTCGCGCGTTCGACCCGTTCTACAGCGCCAAGCCCGCCGGCCGACGCCGGGGAATGGGCTTGGCCAAAGCGCTGCGGTGGGTCGAAGGTTCCGGCGGCAGCATGCGGCTGGAATCCAAACCCAACCAGGGCACACGAGTCGTGATCGTTCTGCCTGCGGACGTCAGCCAGACGCCGGCGAAGGCGAGCGAGCAAAGAATAGCGTAAGGGTAATGTCGAATGACGAAGTCCGAATAACGAATGAATGATCCAATGCCCCAATGACGAATGTTTTTGCTTCGTCGTCTCGGCATTCGACATTGAACATTCATTCTTCATTCGAGTTTCGAGATTCGTCATTCCGAGAGGGTTTATGTCCGTCGTCTCAACACCGACTACCACCAAGAATCAGACCAAGCAGACGCCCGTCGTTCTCATCGTCGATGATGAGCCCGCCATGCTCGAGCTGTCCCGGGACATTCTCAGCCGTGAAGTGCCGAGCAAGGTCTTCCAGGCCACCAGCATCGCCGAGGCGAAGCGCATCATCGATCGCGAGTCGATCGGACTGATGATCGCCGACGTGAAACTTCCCGACGGCGACGGCACCACGCTCATCGCCCACCTGCAGAACGTTCAGCCGCAGGCGGGCGCGATGATCATCACCGGCAACGCCACCCTCGAAGGCTCCGTCACCAGCTTCCGTAACGGCGCGATCGATTACCTCACCAAGCCATTCACGGCCACCCAGTTCGCCGAACGCGTGAGCAAGGCCATCGCCTACCAGGACGGCGTCGCCCGCACCGAGAAGCGGCTGGTTCGGCTCAAGAGCGCCGTCCGCAAGCTCAACAACGCACGGCGAATGGTCAGCAAAAAAGTCGACCTGCTCTGCAACGATCTCGTGACCGCGTACGGCGACCTCGCGAGGCAGTTTGAAGACGTCCGCGTGAAGGAAAACTTCCGCAAGACCGTCGAATCCGCCGGCGACCTCGAACAGATGCTCTGCCACACGATGGATTGGATCCTCCGCTCGGCCGGCTACTGCAACATCGCGATCTTCCTCGCCGGCGATGATTCGAGCTTCGAACTCGGCGCCTACATGAAGTACACGGTGCAGGGCACCAAGAGCCTGACCGATGCGCTCAAGCAGGGCGTCGTCGAACAGGTCGCCCGCGAAGAGTTCATCCAGTGGAGCGACCGCGAAGCGGCCGATGCGCTCAGCCCCGGCGAACTCGATCATATCCCCAACTACGGCGTGATGGCCGTCAACAGCACCTACCTGGGCGAGAGCCTGGCGACGATCCTGCTCTTCCGCGACGGCAAGAGCCCCTTCAGTGCCGACGACGCCGCCATGCTCCGGGCGATCGCCCCGATCTTCGCCCACGTCCTCACGACGCTGGCCAAGAAAGAGGGCGGCGAAGAGCTCGTCGAGGAAGACGGCGCGGATGTCGACTTCAACGACGGCCCAAACATCGGCGACGGCTACTGGGCCGATGAAGACAGCAAGGACAAGAACAAGTTCAAGGACGAGAAGCCGAAGAAGAAGAAGGACGACGCCGACTGGTGGAAGCGCGGCGAACCGCCACCGTTCTAGAGAACAGTCGAGAGTGAGCAGTGGAGAGTGGAGAGTTCGGAACCCGTTGAGTTCAACGTTCCACTCTTTCCCTCCGACTCTCCACTGTTCAAACGATCCGCAGGAGAGAAGAGGCAAGGCCGCGCACCCGCGCGGCCTTCTTCGTTTCCTTGGCGCGGCGCGATGCGAGCCCCAATGCGTCGGGCGCAGAGTCTTCCATGCTCTTGAGCCGTGGCAGGGGCGTCCCGCGCCTGAATGCACGCCGTGCCAGAGTCGAAATGTCTTGCATTCTCTTGCATTTCGTTGCATCACGGCGAGGCCCGTCTCGGGCGGTCGCGTTCGAAGCATCGATTTTATCGTGAGTTGCGTCATTTCTGCCTTTCGCGGCCTGTTTGCCTCGTGCGCGTCCTGCGCGAGCGAGTCTTGCATGACCCCATGCCGCCGAATGAGCGCGCGGATTCGCTCCGCGGGCCCGCTTCAAAACTGGTGATGGTTAACGGCCGTGTGAGCGCAGCGTCGAGAAAGAAATATGCGCCTTGGAGGGCGGTCGTCCCGACCGCCGAAGGATCGTATCGCGCGTTCCCGGCGGATGAGGACATCCGCCCTCCAAAATCACGCATCCTGGAGGGCGATCCGTCCACCCCGAATCGAACCCTGCCAAATCGCCACAGCCGCGAATCCTCATTCCCCGCACGGCAAACGTCCGATAGAACACCGAATGGGATCGCATTCAGGCAGGGAGGCCGATATGCAGCGCAAGCGCATCGCCGCAAGTAGCAGGACCAACCAGACACGCCGGAAGGCAAGCCGCACACACGCGAGTTTGCTGATCGACTGGACACCGCCGCGGGTGTGGATCGAAACGCTGGAGGCGCGAACGCTGCTGAGCGTCAACATCACGCCGGACACGGAAGTGCGTGAGGGGTACTTCCGTTGGTGGGGATCGGGCTCGATCGTCGATCAGAATGATGGCCACACGCTCTGGGGCAACTCGAAAGGCTATTCGGGTCCGATCGCGACGTTCTGGGGCGACGTGCCCGACGTGACGCGCGTGTTCGTCGGCGTGCGGCCGTGGCCCGCGTGGGATGAAGAACAAAAGCCGATCTGGACCCGGGCGGCGATCGTCGACGTGCCCGGGCCGACGTTCGAAGTGCATGCCACGCTCGTCGCGCCGGCTGATGAAATTGATGAACCCCTCGCGGCGGATGTCGTGTTTGTCAACGACAGGTCGGGCCAGAACATCGTTAAGCGTTCCTCAGCGAGTGTGCTCTTCAGCGACAAACACTTCATTACGATCTCAGATACGCACTCCGATTTGTACGTTCAGCGCGGCCTGAATGACACGAACCGATTAATCTTGGAGGTCCGCCAGTTTTTCGATCGACTTGTGAGTCGCGACACACATTATTCGGTCGACATCGACTGGCAGGACGGCTCGCCGGCTGAAACACATCTGGTGAATGGGTGGTACTGGGGAGCCTTCGGCGTGGAACTTGAGCACGCTCTCCGCGCCGGCACAACGCCGCGCGTGACGGTGTGGGACGCCGATCGAACCGAATCGTTCAGCATCACGCCGAAAGTACATCTTCCATATGTCCCGACGACGCGACCAACACCGCCACATGCTGACGGCGAGGAGGACACGGTTCCTTGGAAATGGATGCCGGGCGCGGCCTTTCCCGATAGCGAACCGGTGACCTCCGTCGGCGAACTCTGGACCAAAGACGAGAAAACCGACGACTTGAAAGCCATCATCGGATGGGACCGGGAATACCACGACATTAGTGATGCGACCACGTTGACGCCGCTCGGGCTGAAAATCGATCCAGACACTGGCCGCATCTGGCACGCCTACCGCATCGACATCGCGCCGCGAAAGCTGTTGCCCGGCACGTACTATCCAACCATTTATGTGAATGAGGGCGGCAAATCGCTTGGATACAGCTCGCTCATCTCGGTCAATGTCGCGCCCAGCACGCTGACCTATTTAAGTGGCTTCGTCGTCCCACCCGAAGACCCGATGACGCTCTGGCTGACCGAAGGCTTGCGCGAGCCCGGGCCATACTACGGCAACGGCGTCGACTTGATGGACAGCGGAACGCACGTCTCAAGCGATTACCGCGGCTGGTTCGAGTTTACTGATGGTACGCGCGCGCCGATTTCGGTCGGCGAGGTGTTCCCCGTCGAGGGGCACAGCCGATTCAGTGTGGAAGCGGATTTCGCGCTTTGGAGTTCCAGTGGGAAGCCGGTCGCATCGCTGCCGTGGGAGGAAAAGTTCAACTACACCGGGAACTACGAGTCATTCAGCGCGGCGCTGCACGTGGAACGCGACGGCGCGGCGATGGATCTTCCGATGGAGATTCGACTGGGTGCGGGTAACGATTGGCTCGTTGCGAATCCGGCTAATACGCTCGCCGCACTGGGATTGCCTGCCGTGGCTCCGTTGCAGCCGGAGCATCCGACGGCAAACGATCCCCCGCTCGCGGATGTGCCCCCTGTCAAGCCAGCAACGCCGATCGATCCTGCGCTCGTGACCGGCGAGGTTGAAGCCGGTCCGCAGGACGTCGAATCTCAAACCGTGAGCGAACTGCCGCTCATCGCCATCGACCTCTCCGACGAACCGAATGCGGAGCGGCCATTGTGGGCCTCGAACTTCTTCGGCGCGCCGGATGACGATCTCCTTCAACAGCTACCGCTGGAGGCGTGAAAACAGAAGTCACGATGCTGCATGGCCGATTGACTGAAATCGTCGTTGAACCGTGTCGGATTCTGTTATCATTCGAGCTGTGCTCGACATCGTTCGACAACATCTGCCGCACATCGCGGCGCTATGCGAAAAGTATGGCGTGAAGCAGCTTGAACTGTTTGGTTCGGCGGTTCGTGGCGAGTTTGATTCGAACTCAAGCGACCTGGACTTTCTGGTTTTGTACGACCGCAAGCGGCCCCTGGACGCGGCCGAACAGTATTTCGGCCTGTACGACGACCTCGAGGCGCTGTTCAAACGGAAAGTCGATCTGGTAGACATCCGCGGCGCTCGCAATCCCTACTTCATTGCCGAGGCGCTTCGGCATCGCGAGATGCTCTATGCCGCCTGAAACAGACAAGCTATCGCACAGCCCGATGCGTCGGTCGTTACCGTGCGCTCGCATCCTGCCGATTGCCGGATCGCTGGCAATGCGCCAGTTCGATCTCCGCGCTCAGGCGGTCGCGCTTCGCGCTGAGTAGCTCCGTCGATGAACTCTGCCCGGTGCTGTGCAGCGCCTCGATCGACTCCTCCCGGTGCTCGGCGAGCTGCAGTACGTATTTCAGGATCGGCATCCGCTGGTCGTCGCTCGTGCAGAGGGCGGCCCATGCGTCCTTCACATCGGCGATCGGCCCGGAAATGGAATCCGTATTGGCGCGACCCAAGTCGACGCGCTCGGCGGCGTTTTCGAAGATCTCCACGCACACGCGCAGCCGCTCCTGCAGCAGGCCGCGCAGCTCGTCGCCGCCTTTTGCCATGAACGGGGCCGCATCGACCAGCGCCTTGAGCTTGATCGTCTGCTGCGTTCCATAGGGAACGGGCGGCGGGGCATCGTCCCCCGATCGGGCGTGGGAAACAAAAACGGCGATGGCCGCGACAGAAGCCAGGAGAAAGCCGGCGTAGCGCTGGATGAGCATGCGAACCTCCAATGAACTGCGAAGGAGGCTATCCACCGCGGCGCCTTGCGCAAAATCGACCGAGGGTTTCGCTCAGCTTCGGGGTAGGCGAACGCCCGATGGAGCCGGCCGCCGCGCCGCGATGTCATGACACTCGAAACCAGCCGGCCGGCAGCATGAATCGCACGATCGACGCCAACCTCCCGGATCTACACACGTCTCCCGCCGACGCGCCGGGCCGCGATCGCGTTCTCGACGCGAAGTCCGAGGAACCCTCCTCGGTTGCCCCGAAGCGCATGCGGCGCTGGTTGAGGGTTTTCGCGTGTCTCGCGCTGTTCCTGATCGTCGTCGGCGTCGTCGTTCGCGCGTTTCTGCCTTCCGTGATTATCTACTACGTCAACAAGACGCTCGATGAAAACCCGCTCTACGACGGCAAGGTCGACGATGTCGATCTGCACCTGTATCGCGGCGCATACACGATCAAGGACGTGAAGCTGATCAAGACGACCGGCAACGTGCCGGTGCCGCTGTTTAGCGCGCCGGAAATCGATCTGGCGATCTCGTGGGACGGCATCCGGCACGGCAAGCTCGTCGGCAGCGTGAGAATGAACTCGCCCGAGGTGAACTTCGTCGACAGCAAGAAGGCGGGCAGCGACAAAAACGGCGAAGACCAGACCGGCGCCGGCGGGCCGTGGCTGGCGATGCTGAACGACCTCTTCCCGTTCAAGATCAATCGCGTCCTCATCAACAACGGATCGGTCCACTTTCGAGCTTATCCCATCGGCGAGAAGCCGGTTGATGTCTACCTGAGCAGGCTCGAAGCCAACGTCGACAACCTCACCAACATCAGGGATGAAACCGCGCCGATGATCACCACCGTTACCGCCACCGGGCTCGCGATGGATACGGCACGTTTCGAGTACCAGATGAAGCTCGACCCGTTCAGTTACAAGCCGACATTTCACATGATGATGCGGCTGCTCAATCTCGACGTCACCAGGCTCAACGATCTGACCCGAACCTACGGCGCCTTTGACTTCGAACATGGCTGGTTCGACCTGGTGATCGAACTCGACGCAAAAGAGGGATACCTCAAGGGGTACACCAAGCCGCTCTTCCGTCAGCTCAAGATCTTTACCGCCAAGGACCTGAAGGAAGACAACGTGCTGGAGGCGTTCTGGGAGGCGCTCGTCGGCGGCGCGCAGGAACTGCTTAAGAATCACAATCGCGATCAATTCGGGACGCTCATTCCCTTTACCGGGCAAGTGGACGGCCCGAAGGCGAATATCTTCGACACGATCATCAACGTGCTGCGCAACGGATTTATCCGCGCGTACCTTCCGAAGTTGCAGAACGACCGCCGCGTCATTCATGACGACAGCCTGCAATTTCAGCCGCCGACGCTGAGCGACCCGGTTTCTTTCGGCGACGACACCTAGCACCCGATATCAAAGGACGTGTTTCATGGACAAGAATTCACTGCGCCAAGTGCTGATCGTTCTCGCGCTCGCAACCATCGCCGGCTGCGCGCGACATGAAAAGGTGAACGACGACTTCTTCACCTCGGGTAACCGTGAGGCCGACCAGCGAGCCGAGCAGCGCATGGCCAAAGACGCGCAGCTCAAAGGTGGCGAAGATGATGGGACCCGCGGCAAGATCGGCGGCGTAACGAGCAAGGATCTCACCGGCCCGAACGGCGTGCCCAAGGCGAGCGAGAAGAAAACGCTTTACGATCGGCTGGGCGGCAAAGACGGCGTCGACGCGATCGTCGACGACTTCACCACCCGCGTGCTCGCCGACCCGACCGTGAACTGGGAACGCAAAGGCGTTAAGCAGGGCGGCTTGAGCATCCGTCGCGGCAAAAGCATGGAGTGGAACGCCAGCGACGAGAACGTCGCCGGAATGAAACAGCACATCGCGCAATTCATCGCCATCAAGACCGGCGGGCCGACTACCTACACCGGCCAGGAGATGAAAGAGGCGCACGCCGGCATGCACATCACCAACACCGAGTTCGATGCCGCCGTGGGCTCGCTGAAAGCGACGCTCGACAAACTGCAAATCCCCAATGACGAGCAGAAGGAACTGCTCGCCATCGTCGAGAGCACGCGGACGCAGGTGGTGGAAGAGCGATAGCGCCAGAGGCGCGCCGACGGTTGCGGCTAATTAACCGCGCGTGCAGCACGCGCCTGCTCGCGCTTATTGCACATCGTCGCGAGCAGGCTCGCGGCTACACGCGACTGCGCTCACTCCTCGAAATCGAACCCGATCTCGACCGGTTCGATCTTCTTCATCGCGTCCACGGTCTTGAGCGTCTTCTCGCTCGGATCGAACAGCGCGACGACCTCGCTCGTGACATCGACACGTTCGACCCATGCCGAGTCGAGATAGTCCGGCGTGTAGACGATCGCGCTGACGTTTGCCTTCTTTGCGACATCGGCGAGCTTGTCCTTCACGCTGGCCATGGCTTCGTCGACGGAAGCGCGGCCGAAGCCCTGGCGGTGGGCGAGCCACTGCATCCGGTCCATCGCCGTCTCGATCTGCTTCGCGCGTTTTTCGTCGCCGGCCTGCCTGGCCTTGTCGTGCTGCATTTTCCACGACGCCACCGATTCGTGCTTGGCGGCTGAATTGAAGTAAGCGACCGCGATCGCGCGGTTGTCGTAGACGCCCACGCGAACCTTCGAATTCTGTCGCGTGTCCGCGGCGTTGCCGAGGGAAAGGGCGGTCATTACGGCCGCGCCGGCAAGAATAAACGCCATGATTGCTCGTCGAGTATGCATCGGAATCCTCCGCAAGTGAGCAGGGGGCCGGGACGTGGAATCGGCTACCGGTTGGCAGGCGGACAGGTCACATCCGCGGTGCACAACTTATGCACGCTTCGCGCCCTCCCGCCACCCGATCTGGTGCGACAGTCGGGCCGTTTCGCGTCCCTGCGACGACATGACCTACAATCGCCCACACGACTCATCCTGCTGGAACTTTCAGACCGGAACCGGACCCGCCATGGCAAACTCCCCGATCGATCCGAACGTCCGCATCGGCCACGTGCATCTGAAAGTCGCCGATATCGATCGCGCGCTCGGGTTCTACCGCGACGTGCTCGGCTTCGAGATCACGCAGTGGTACGGCCGCAGCGCGGTGTTCCTCTCGGCCGGCGGGTATCACCACCACATCGGGCTCAACACGTGGCACAGTGCGGGCGCGCCGCCGGCGCCGGTGCACGCGGCGGGGCTCTATCACGTGGCGATTCTTTACCCTACGCGTGCCGCGCTTGCGGATGCGCTGCGAAGGTTGATCGCGGCGCAGATCCCACTCGACGGCGCGAGCGACCACGGCGTGAGCGAGGCCATTTACCTGCGGGATCCGGACGGGAACGGCGTCGAACTCTACGTCGATCGCCCACCCCAGCAGTGGCCGCGCGATGCCAGCGGCGGGCTGCGGATGGTGAGTGACCCGCTCGACCTTCAGGACCTGCTGCGCGAGCCCGCGGCGTCGTGAAACTTGCATTGACCGGCGAAAACCCTTCATACTCCGATGGATGACCCAGTCAGGCAGGCGATCTTTCTCTTCAAGGTGGATAATTGCCATTTCGATTGTTGTGCTCGCTCTCGCGCTTCTGCTCGATTCGACGATCGCCACTGCCGCCCTCCCACACCGTGACTTCGTCAAGAAGAGCAAGCTGTTTCAGGAGTTCAAGGAACTTGGCGAGCTGTGGGTCAGCTTCTGCATCGCGGTTTCACTCGGCATACTGCACACCTATCGATGGCGGGCGGCGCTGTTGGTCGCCGTGAGCGCGCTGATTGCCGGGACGCTGGAAATGATCCTGAAGTGGGCGGTCGGGCGCACGCGGCCGGTGGCGAACGACGTCGTCCACATCCAGCCGCTCACCTTCGACCCCTTTCGAGGCGGGCTGGCGGGGTTCGCACATCAGTCCAACCTCTGCTTTCCATCAGGCCACGCGCTGCTCGCGTTTTCAACCGCCGGTTGCCTGGCGTATCTCTGCCCGCGCGGAATGTGGGTATGGTATCTGGCCGCGTGCCTGGTCGGACTGAATCGCATCGGCGAACTAGCGCACTATCCGAGCGATGTCGTCGGCGCGGCGCTGCTGGGCGTGCTCAGTTCGGTATTTGCCAGACGGATCCTGGGCTTTTCGAAAACCGCCAGTGCTTTCCGCTGAAGCCACAATGCAAGCGGCCCGCGCCAGGGGGCGCGGGCCGGTTTGATCGAATGCATTCGTCCCATGACGATTACATGCCTTCGGCTTTCAACTTGATCTTCTTGGCCAGGTCGGCGCCGAGCGCCGGGTCGCCGAGCACGCCGACGGTCACGGAGAGCTGGCTGCTGGTGGAGGTCTTCTTCTTGACGGCCACGGTCACCTTGGTGCCATCGGCCTTCTTGCCCACGGCCATGCCGTCGACCATCGTCGAGCTGCCGGTGACGTCCTTGAGGCCGTCGGCTTCGAGAACCGACTTGGCGGCGTCGGTGGTCCTGGCGGTGTCGGCGTTCACGTCCGTCCACTGCGAACGGTAGGAACTGGTCACGCCTTCTTCATGCTTCGATGCACAACCGGTGAAAGCCATCGCACTCACGGCGAGTACAGCGGCGGCGAAAATCTTCTTCATGTTCAATCTCCTCTTGAAGGCTGCGTGGCAGCCTCCGATACCCTTGCGCGTCAGACCAACACGGCCGACGCTAACGTGGGCGATGATAGGCTTCGATTTTCATCGAGTCGTCACGCCGCGTCCATTTCTTGCGACAAATCGATCAGGCGCGGATTGTCTCAGTTGGTGACGCCGCCGCCGGACCAACGGAAATTACGAGGTACAGGAGATTCGCGTTTGTTCTCTCGATTTCTGCGATGAGAGTGGCGAATTGGCGCGAGCGTCACCTGCGGCTCCGATTGAAGGCATCCCCATCAACCGTTGAAGGCGATGCCCTCAACCTCATCGCTCTTGCGAGGATTCGTTCCCGGCTAGCCGGGGTCGAGATAGCGGTGAACCGTCATCCGGCACCGCAGAAGCGATCCCCTCCAAAGGCGCTTTCATCCTCGGCCGGTGTGCCTGCGTGCGAAGGAAAGAAAGGCGTCAGGAGTTTCCTGACCCCTTTGATGTTTTGAACCCATTGAAGTTGTTAAGTTTGAGAACGTCGAATGAACCAGCCCATGTATTTCTTGTCCAAGAACTATCAGGCGATGATCGACCGGGACGACCGGTGGTGGAAGAAAGTCTTCTTCTTCGGCCGCGCGGATCGAGTCGATCGGATGGTCGATTGGGTTCTTCAGAGCTATGTTCCGGGCGATGGGTTGAAGAGGCACCCGCTCATGTTGCATCGAAACATGTGGATGATGCCTGAGGTGTTCGTCGTTGAATCGAACTGGATCGTGAGTAAAGCCGTTGGCAATCGCCTTCTCGCACTGGGATCGAATGCCGAGTTACTTCAAGTGGAATTCGATCGGCCCTACAGAATTGCATGGGATCTCAGTCAAGCGGCGATCTTTGATCACGATGATGATCCGGGCGATCAAATGATCGATCGTTTCACCGCAAAGACGGAGTTCGCGTCCGATCCGCCGGCGACGCCATATTTTGAGATCATTGTTCCACATGCGAAACGATGTCCACCACTCAACGATAATGATGTGCTAAATGTCAACGGCGATCTCCATCTGACGAGAACGGCTAGTTTGGATTCGGCCATCTCTTTATCGCTCAGTCGATCGGCGGTCGATGCCTACAAAGTCTTGAGACTTGGAGGCGGGTTGCTTTGCAGCGCGGACGCTCATGACATCCTCGCCGATGTAGTGAACACCGACTGGCTGGCATTCGAACGATTGGAAGGCGAATGATTCGATACACTTGCGTGAATCAAAGGTGCCGGGAGTCTGTGTTGCTTCTCGTCGATTCCCGACCTGGCTTTGCGACCATATCGACACGCTCGATTTATCCCGGCACAATCTCATCATGAGCCAATCGCCGCCACCCCTCCCGCCGGTGCAGCTCGGCTACGCCAATCGCGCGGCATGTCCGTTCTGCGGCAGTCAGGATTGGTCTCCGGTGAACTTCACGTGGTGGGGCGGCTTGCTCGGGCCGAAGATGCTTCACCACGTCAAGTGCGCGCAGTGTCGCAGGACCTTCAACAGCAAGACCGGCAAGAGCAACATGACCGCGATCATCCTCTACCAGGGAATTGCGCTGGTGATCTTCTTCGTGGCCGGCTTCTTCCTGTTTTTCGTGATGCGGTGACCGGCGATCAACTGGGAAACACCTTCAGCGTCGGCACGGCTTCCTTCACGTCGTCGATCTGCATCGACCGCGTCGCAAAGTCGGCGTTGAGGTCGTCGTGGCCGTAGGACGTCGGCACGCCCACCGTCTGGAAGCCTGCTTTTTTCGCCTGCTCGATCACGCGCGGCGCATCTTCGAAGATCAGCGCATTGGCCGGCTTGATCGTCTTGCCCACGAGCCGCGTCAGTTCTTCACACGCCTTGAGGTAGCCTTCGGGATTGGGTTTGCCCTTGGTAACGTCTTCGGCAGAGATAATCACGCGGAAGCAGTCGCGCAGGCCAATGCCCTCGCACATCAGTTCGATTTCGTCGCGCAGCGCGCCGCTGACGATCGCCAGCGGATAGTTTCGCCACAGGCCGCGAACCAGCGGCTGGACGCCGGGAAGCGCCGAATAAGTTTTCTGATCGAGCAGCTCCTTCATCACCTGCGCCTTGTAGGCCATCAGTTGAAGCAGGGCAGTGGAGTCGAGGGTGATGTTGTGGAGCCTGGCGATCTGTTTCCAGGCGCCGCGGTCGTCGAAGCCGATCGCTTCGCCGAAATACTGCTCGCGGGTGATCGTGATTCCGGCGTCTTTGCCGGCCTTTTCGAAGGCGAGGAAATGAATCAACTCGCTGTTGACCAGGACGCCATCGAAGTCGAAGAGGATCGCGCGAATTGAGGAGGGCATTGGGAGGAGGGGACGTTAGCCGGTCGCGCCGACCTCGGCAACGCGGCAAGTCATGTGCGAGGGTCGATTCGCCGAAGATCGACGCAGAGCGATGCCGAACGGCCAGGGTGTCGAAAAACGGACGTTCGCGCAATCGGCTGCACTTCGAGGCACGAACATGCGGCCGATAAGGAAGGCGTCCGGTAAGAGCGTCGTCCGCGCGTTTGATAACTGTCGCGGATCGTTAAATTGGGTAATATGAGTAAATTGAGTAGTTTTGAATGGCCCGCGAAAAATGCCATAGGGCGGAAATTGTTGCCGACCGGCCGCCTCTCCAGATTCTAAATGTTGAATAATTCAGCAGTTATCGAGTTCAGGCGAGGCCACAGAAGACTTCAAGAACGGTTCCCACAACCGTCGACAATAACATTATCGACGATGGAAGCGTCGGTCGCCCGAGCGGGCCGTGCCGCTCAGCGTCGGCTCGGAGTGTCGAGCCAATGCATTCGAAGATCGGACCTCGGTCCGCAGCGCACCCAGGAGTCAAGATGAGCAATATCAACGGCATCGGCCCCACCCAGAACATCAACCCCGCCCAGCCGACCCGGCCGGCGGCGAAAACGACCGCGCCCGCCCAGGATCGAGCCACACAGACCGATCGCGTCGAGCTGAGCAACGTCAATGCACTGCTCACCAAGCTCAAGTCCAACGACGTCCGCACGGACATGGTCGCGCAGATCAAGTCTCAGATCGATGCCGGTACCTACGAGACCGACGACAAGATCGATGGCGCGATCGACAAGCTGATGGACGACTTGGCCTGAACCGACTTCCGTTTACCTGAAGAATCAAGAGACCCGCAGCCACATCGGCGCGGGTCTTCTTGTCGTCATCTCACTGTTGAAACGCGATGAAGGTTTCAAGCTTTCGCGACCGCGACCAGATCGGCGAGCTTCATGGCTTCGATCGTCTTGCCGAACTCCGCCGGATCGATGCCGTTGAGCGTCACGCTCACCAGGAACCGATCGCCCACCAGCAGTTGGAGGGTGCCGTGCTTTTCTTTGGTGTTGTACGTCTCAAGTCCGCGGTACGTGCCGTAGGTGACGGTCTTGGTGTATTCATCATCAGATTCGTTGTCGATTTCCATCTTGGTCCACGAGGTCATACCCGCGACCATGTCGGGCATCGCACCGTAATCGAAGATGACGACCTGTGCGGTCGCGTCGTTCCCGTCGGCGTGATAGTCCCCCTCGGCCTGCGAGATCTTTCCTTCGCCAACCGAAAACTTCTGGCCCTTGGCTTCGCTCCGCGCGATCTCGCCGACCTTGGCCGGCAGAAACTCCTTGAGCTTGCGGAAGTCCAGCGGCTCGATCTTCTTCTGGTCCTGCTTCTGATCGGCGCCTTGCGGCGGATCTTCGGCAAGGAGCGGGACAGGGGTCGAGGTAAGCAATACGGCCGTGGCAACGAAGGACTTCAACATTCATCTTCTCCAAAGAGTGAGTACTTTCGTCGTTCGCGTGATGCCGAACGATCGTCGCGTACGCTACGCAAGCTTGAATCGCGCCGCAACCGCGCCGGCTACTTGGAGGTTCCTGCGGGCGTAAGCTTCAACAGCTTTACGCCATGCGGCGGAACCGTTTCCGAGACCGCGTCGACGCGTTCGCCGATGTCCTTTTGAGACCAGACGTCGCGGGCCCGCTGCGCTCCGCTGAGGCCCAGGTCATGCCACGACACGCTGATGGTCGCCGGCTCTTCGTCACGGTTGAACAGACCGATGGCGATCGAGCCATCCTCCAGCGGCTTGGCATAGACGGAATGGACCTCGTCTCCGGCGACGCGCGTCGCCTGTTTGCCCAGCGGGTCCTGGTCGATGTCGATCACCTCGTCGTTGGTGAGGAGTCCCAGGGTGAATCGATCGAGTTGCGTAAGATCACATCCGATCAGCATCGGAGCGCTCGACATCGCCCAGAGCGAGATGTGCGTGTATTGCTCGTTGGGCGTCAGGCGGGTAGGCCGAACATTCGGTCCCCAGCCGACCTTGCCGACGACGAGCATGTCGGGGTCGTTCCAGTGTCCCGGCCCGGCATGGGGAGCGGCTTTTTCCTGCCTGAAGCCGATACTCGACATGCTTCCCCACGAGTCGCTGATGTCGCCGGTCGTTCTCCAGAGTTGTCCATCGACATCCGCGCCCCATTCCCAGACTTGATTGTCGCCGTACTGACAGAGGCTGTAGACGATGTCGCGCTGCTGTGCGCGAAGCGCATCGCGCATGAGCACGTAGGGCGCCATGCGGAGTACGCGTTCGCTCGCATCGGGATTGGCGCGGCGCGCGCGGTCGTATTCGCGGCCGTAAGAGCACCAGTCGTACTTCAGATAGTCGATGCCCCAGTCCGAAAAAGTCGCGGCATCGCTGGCTTCGTGTCCGAGGCTTCCCGCCACGCCGCCGCACGTCCACTCGCCGGGTGAAGAATAGATGCCGATCTTCAATCCCCTGGCGTGGACGTAGCCGGTCAGCGCGTGCATATCCGGAAACTTCCGGTTCGGGAGGACACGGCCCCCGGCATCGCGGACGGGGCCGAACATGCTCTTGTCCTTGTTGGGCCGATCTTCGCCTTCGCCGGTGCGCGCCCAGCCGTCGTCCATGTTGATGTACGTCCAGCCGTGATCGATGAGTCCGGCCGACACGAACGCATCCGCTGCGGCACGGACTTTCGCATCATCGATCGCCATGCCCCAGACGTTCCAGCTGTTCCACCCCATGGGCGGGGTGAGCGAGAGCTTGTCGCCGATTTCGATGCGCCAGGACTTGGATGTGTCGCCGCGCGCGTTCTTCGCGCTGACGGAAATCCGGTAGGTACCCGGCCGGGCAACCGACCCGGAGATGACATGCCGCTCGGGGTCGAATGAAAGTCCTTCGGGGAGGTCAGAGACTTTCACATCAATCGGCTTCTCGCCGGTGACCGGGACATAGATCAGCACCGGCGCGCCCGGCCGTGCGCCGAACGCGCGGGCGCCGTTGATCCGCGGCATCGGCGAAACGGGCGGTGTAAAGATCACCGCCGGCTCAATCACGCGCTCCAACGCCTGCGGCGGCGCGCCGGTGTAGTCGAACCGCGCCTCGGCCCAGTCGGCGTGATCGTAGTTCATGCCGTCGCCGGCATCGGTCACCCTCAGCAGGAGCTTTTTCGTGCCCGCGAGCGGGAGATCGATCTGCTTCGCAGCGTCGCCCGTTCTCATCGTGCCGGATCGGAACAGCGTCTTGCCGTCGCCCGAGACGATGAACTCGACGCTGCCCGGGCGATCGACCTCGTCATCCGCGCCGACTTTCGCGCGGAAGCGGGTTGCGCCGTTCACGTCGATCAGCAGATAGGCATCCGCATGCGAACCGAGCCCGTAAGTGAAACTCGTCTTGCCGATGGTGAGCGCGTGCCCGTCGACCGACTTGTCGATGCCCGGTTTGCCCCAGCCTTGCTCGAGCTTGGTGAGGTCCAGCCCCGCGAGCCTGAGCTCATCCGCGATGGCGAGGCTGGAACAGAGTGCAATGGAGGTAAGCGCGAGGGTGATCTTCATGCGTTGTCCGGTTGGAGTCGATGCGCATTGTGAGATGGCGCGCTTCGAATGCAATCGCGGGCGACGCGAAAGAGGGCAATGCGAATACGATTGTGGATTCCGCTCGGCGAGAGCCGTTCGCGACGGTTTCCCTACGCACGAACCGATTTGGATTTCGGCCGCGTGATGAGCCAGAGCGCGATGACGATGACCGCGGTCGAGGCGGCGCGGATGCCCAGTCCGTACGACCAGTTCGCCAGGTTTAAGCGCGACGTCGACGCGGTGATCGCCGTGATCAGGCCGGAAAGCGTGATGGTCAAGGTGTAAGCGAGTGAAGGCAGGAGGATGCCCAAGAGCGTCGGCGATCGGCGCGCAGTGAAGAGCGTGAACACCAGCCACGCCACGATCCCGGCTAGCGCGGCGCTTCCCAGCAGCGTCCAGTTGGTGTGCGAGGAAAGCATGGTCGCGCCGTAGAGGACGCCGAAAAGGGCAAGGTTCCCGACGCGGAATCGCGACATCGAACCGACGACGAGTGCGCCGGCCGCGGCGCGGGCGCCGGTGAGTTGCCAGCAGGCATAGGGAAGCCCGCTCCACACGCCGGCCGCGTTGATGCACTTGCCGAGAACGAACAGCGTGCCAACCCCTGCGACCGTGAAGAACACGCTCTGCACGACACCATTGAGGCGTGTGCCGGGGGAATCAATGTGAATGGCGGCGGCTTGCGAGTTCATTATGGTCTTGATTCCTGTGGTTCGCTGAAGTCTTAAAACGTCCAGTCCGGCGCGGTCGCTTTCGGCGACCAGCTGCGCATGTCGGTCATGTCTTCGATTGCCCGCGACTCGGCGTGTCCGTCGAGGAACGACACCGGGATTTTCTTCCCGGCCCGCGCGTAGGGGATGCCGACGGCCCGCGATGCGTTGGCGAGCACGACGACCGGCTTGTGATCCTTGACGATCCAGTAGTCGCCGCTTTCGCGATCCGCGCGGGGTGGATTCACATAGTGGAAGCCGCGCAGGTCGATGTCTTCAATGGCTTGCGAGCCGTGCTGAATCGCGACCTCGCAGAAAACGATCTGCTCGGTCGGCCGGCGTACTTCGTTGATCTTGAACGCGACGTGTTTGCCGGAGTTCTGTCGGCCGCTTTGCAGATAGCCGCGATAGAAGTCTTTTGGGGTTTCATTGTCGGCGAGATTCGTCGCCGAGTGGCCGCCGAGAAAGATCGTGTTCAGTCCGTACGTCGGATAGAGCGAAGCCATGTACGCCTTCGAAACCGCGACGTTGGCGTCGTCGTCGACGAGCGGAAGATCGTTCGGGGCGATGGGGCGGATGATCTTCCAGATGCCCGTGTCGATGGTCGAGAGGCGCCAAGGCCACTGCTGAGCGGCGCGGCCGGTGAGGAGCTGGCGCGAGCGATTGTCGTAGACGCTCAGCTCGCGTCCATCGACGTAGGTCTTGGGAAGAAAACCCGGCAGCAGCGTCCCGTAGTTCTGGTTCGCGTACTGGATGTAATCCGTCGTGAGCTGGCGAAGATCCGACAACGCCTTTGCGTTGGCGGCAGCAACACGCGCCTTGCCCAGCATCGGAATCAGGATCGAGATCAGCAGCGCGATGATGCCGATGACGACCAGCAGTTCGACGAGCGTGAATGCACGGCGATGTTTCATGACAGCTTCTCGATTCAAATGACTGCCTGCTCGATCCCATCAAGGTCTGCGAGCAACCTTCGTACCTCGGCGATCGTTCGATCCGCCGTCTCGACATCGATAACCGGATCGATCCCACCGAGCCCGCCGGTCAGCGGGACTTCAGCCCAGCTTCGACAAACGGTCTTCACCTGTCCAGCCTCGATATGCAACGGCTGTCGCAGGCGGAAAGGGCGGATCACGATCAGGTTTACCGGTCGCTCCGGCTTATACTGTTGCCTGGTTACCAGTTGATCGGCCGAATACTCGTGGAATCCGCTTATCCTGTCGAGCGAAATCGTTGACGGAACCGACCACGCCTCCACCAGTTGGCAGAGAATCGATACGGCCGACGGCGGCGTCGGCGCACTGGCCTGGGGCTGTGCGCTCTTCACCTGATGAAAAAGCGTCGGCAGAAGCCCGAAAAACGACCGCTTGAGCTGGAACCCGTCTCTCCCCTCGGCGATGCCGCCCTTGCGAATCAACACGTGGGTTCGGCCGGCGGCAATCGAGTCGACGACGCTGCTCCACTCGCGGAGCAGGGCGAGGGATTGGGTGTCGGAAGATGTTGCTGCAATCGTCATCTAAAATCGTCATCCAAGAGGAGCCAAAGCGACTGAGATGCTTCGCCAGCAGGCCTCCTCTGCAAGACACCTTCTTAATACCCAAGGAATTGCGGTTCCGGAATGAACGGCGGCGGCGCGCCCTTCGCGCCGATCGCTGCTGTCCGTTCGTGCGTCTTCAAGAACGTAAGAATAGCAGGCAGCCCGAGCCGGCGAACGAACATCCCGAAATCTTCGCCTTCCTGCTTGTTTGCGAGATAGTGATCGAACAGCGTCGAACAGACGACGGCCACTTCATCGCGCTTCACCTGGCGGAAGTAGAGCTTCTCGCCATCCGAGAGCGGGACGCCCTGGTATCGCGCATCTTCCGAGCCGCCGAGCTTGAGCATGTACATGTTCGGGCCTTGACCGACCCAGCCGATGGACTTCGTGCCCGGACGGAAGCACTGCCGCTCGCAGCCGGTGATGCCGATCGACTCGGCAAGGTCGCCGTAGCCCATCGTTTCGAGCGTGTCGATGAGTTCCGGCTCGAACTGTTCGCTGTCGGTGTAGCTGAGTCGACACGTCGGCAGGCCGACGCACGCGCCGCTGAGCAGTCGGAGCTTGCTGTATGGCCTGCCGTAGCGCGTGCCGTAGCTGAATGCGGGATCGTGCAGCTGCGCTTCGAACTCGTCTTTGGCGGCGGGGTCGATGTTCGTGAAG
Source organism: Phycisphaerae bacterium (assembly GCA_031411495.1). Lineage (GTDB taxonomy): Bacteria > Planctomycetota > Phycisphaerae > Tepidisphaerales > Tepidisphaeraceae > JANOBD01. Next base: position 22,462 of record JANOBD010000221.1, read on the forward strand.
AGGATGTCCTGGTTCGGCGTGATGACGAGCTCGATGCCCTCAAAACGATCCATGATCGTGCGGACGAGGGTTTGAAGCTTCTCGGCGTTGCCGGCGGTGGACGTCGCGCCGCTGCCGTCATCGCGACCGCTACCGTCGCGATCGACGAGTCGGCCGCACTCCACATACATGCCGTACGCGAGCTTGCCGTTGGCCTCCTGCGTCTGCCAGCCGTGATGCATGCGGCGCGGACCGATGTCGTAGCTCGGGTTGGGCTTCTCGAAGATTGCGCCGCGCTCGCGCATGCGGTCGGCGTACCAGTCAATCCCTTCCTTCCAGACCGTGTACTTGACGCGCGCCCAGTGCCGGTTCTGCCGGTCGCCCCACTCTTGGTGAACCTTCACGACGCTGTCGAGGCCCTTGTGGAGATTCTCCGGCGTAAAGATGCCGACGGGCAGGGAGAGCATCGCGCTGGATGCCTTGCCGTTTCGCTCGCCTTGGCCGCCGCCCACGTAGACCTGGTACGCGACGACAGTGTCGTTCTCGATGATCGGCGCGATGCCCATGTCATTGGTTCGCATCTCGACGCAGTTATCGAGCTCGATTTCGCCAGTAGAAAGGTTTCGGTGCGCTGCGCTAAAGGCGATTTTGAACTTGCGATTGAGCAGCCCCGGGCCGTAGTCGAACGACTGCTTTCGTGGCTCGGAGGCGAGTTCGCCGTGAAAGCGCATTGTGTCCGGGTCGATGGCAAAGATCTGGATGTGCGCACTCAGCGGCAGCTCGAAGTACTTGCCGTACTCATGCGCGTGGGCGACGCCGTTGTAAACTTTTGAGAACCGGGACAGCGGACATGCCATCACGTTGCGGGTGTTGTCGCCGCAGCCGTTGATGCCCATGAAGCCGGTGTCGGCGACCTTCTGGACGACCTTGACGAGGTCTTCCTTCTTGATCCAATGGAACTGGACGTTCTGGCGGGTGGTGAGGCGGATCGAAGGAACGCCGCCGGGCGCGGGCGTGTACTGGCGGCTGATCTCATCGATCACCTGCCAGTGTTTGCGGTTGAACGGACCACCGGCCGGCGACGAGAGCCGGACCATGTACATCCAGTCCTTTTCTTTCCCGGTCTTCGCGCGATTGTATTCGAGGTAGATGCCGTGCGACTTTGCTAGCGCCTCGGTGTCGTGTCCAACATCGCCGGCGGCGAAGTCGCGGAAGTCGTCCATCAGTGTTCCAAGCACTTCTCCTTGCGGGCCGTTGTGGACGCGCTTGAGCTTTTCGACCTCGTTGAAGTCCTCAGGCTTGGTGTGCAGATTGGGCTCAGGCAGCTCGGTACGGGCCATAGGGCGGAAGATGCTAGGGCGGCCCGCCCGCCAATGCAACACCTATCGGAAATGAGGAAATCGGATTTGCTTTGTGGTTTTCGGCCGCTAACGTTTCTCGGGAAATGTGAACCACGGAGGCACCGAGGTACGGAGAAGATTCCAAAACGAGAAAAACGACGGATGAACAAGATCAACACAGATCAAAGGGGAGGCTTGCAGGTCTAGGCTCATACCTGCGTAACCGAAGGTCCTGTTGAGTTTCCATCTGTGCTCATCGGTGTTCATCTGTGGTTCGATTTTTCGTTCTCCGTGTCTCCGTGCCTCCGTGGTGAAAAAGTATGTCCGCCTCTACGACCAGCCGCTCCCACCTCAAACGTCTCGAAGACGAGTCGATCCACATCTTCCGCGAAGTTGTCGCGGAATGTGAGAAGCCGGTGATGCTCTTTTCCGTCGGCAAAGACTCGGCGGTGATGTTTCATGTCGCCAAGAAGGCGTTCAAGCCCGGCAAGCTGCCGTTCCCGCTGCTGCACGTGGATACGACTTTCAAGTTCCCCGAGATGTATGAGTACCGCGACAAGATGGCCCGCGAGGCCGGCGCGGAACTGATTGTCTGGAAAAACGAGGCCGCGCTCAACGAGCTCGGCCGGGACCCGAGCAACTGGTCCTGCTCGCAGTGTGCGAACCTCCTCAAGACCACCGCCCTCGTCGAGGCTTTGAAGTTCCACGGCTACGATGCGGCCTTCGGCGGCGCGCGGCGCGACGAAGAAAAGGCCCGCGCCAAGGAGCGCGTCTTTTCCTTCCGCAACACGCACCAGCAATGGGATCCGAAGAATCAGCGCCCCGAACTCTGGAACCTCTACAACGCCGCCCACCAGCCCGGCGAATCGTTCCGCGTCTTCCCGATCTCGAACTGGACCGAACTGAACGTGTGGAAGTACATCCAAGATGAAGACATCCCGATCGTTCCGCTCTACTACGCGAAGGACCGCAAGGTGATCCGTCGCGGCGGCATGTTGTTGCACGCCGAGGACATCGTAAAGCCCAAAGCCGGCGAGACGGTCGAGACCTGCCACGTCCGCTATCGCACGCTTGGCTGCCAACTCTGTACCGGCGCCTGCGAAAGCAACGCCCACACGATGGACGACATCGTCGCGGAAGTCGCGGCCGCGCGCAACAGCGAGCGCCAGAACCGCGCCGTCGATAAAGACCGTGAAGGCTCGATGGAAGAAAAAAAACGCGAAGGGTATTTCTGATTCGGGATTACCGTTATCGGCGCTTCCGGTGCGCCGCGGCTGCCATCGTCACAGCGATCAATCCAAACGTCGTCGGTTCCGGCACCATCGACTGTGCCAAGGCGAAATCCGATTCAGCCGCCAGTGCGCCGCCGCTGTAGTTTTGTGCCAGCATCAGCAGGTCGGTGAAATTGACGACGCCGTCGTAGTTGAAGTCACCGACCTGGTAGCTCAGCGTACTGTTCTGCTCGTAGTTCTGTGCGAGCGTAAGCAGGTCGGTGAAATCGACAATGCCATCCGCGTTCGTATCGCCGGGCAGCGCGAAGACGTCGGTGATGGCGACGCTGCCGATACCCGCGGCGGCGGCGAGCGGCTGCTGCGCGCCGGCGTGGCCAAGGCCGTACATGTCTTCCATCGTGCGGAGCAGGTTGATGTGGGTCGCGCCCGCGCCCTCGGTATACGTTCCGTGGATGATGCCCGGCCCCGCGAACACCGTTGCGATCTGGTTTTTGTTCGCCGCGGATGCCGGGTCCGTCAGGCCGACGGTTGAGCCGGCGTCTTCATCCCACGTCACCACCAGCAGGCTGTTGTGCGTCCGCGCCCAGTTATAGTAGCCGCCAATGTTGGTGGAGATCCAAGTGTCGCCCGTGGTGATCGTCGTGGGGTTGGTGCCGTTGTGCATGTCATTGTCCTGATTGGGGACGACGATCGACACCGTCGGCAACTGGGTGTAGTCGGTCGGGAAATCCGCAAAGCGCAGATTGGAAGAGTTCGCCACGGTCGTGCCGTTAGGCACGTTCGAGAACGCGACCCACGGGTTGTGTTTGCGCGCGTATGCGCCGGAAGAGACGACCGTGGAGCCGATCGATGGGAGCGTTTCGGAATATCCCTTGAAACTCCTGCCCGCCCCGATCAGTTCCGAGCCGAGATTCGCGTTGTTGAAAGGCCCAACGATTCCCGGATCGTTGAAGCCGATGTTTTGATTCCCGCCGCTGAAGAGCCAGTGATAATTCCCCTGGCTGTGGTGTTCCTCGCCGTACATTTTGGTGAGGCTTGCACCGCTGGTGGTGAGTGAATTGATGTACGGAGCAGCGCTCGAGCCGACGATTTGTGAGTAGCCGTGATTCTCCTCGACGACGATGACGACGTGGTCGTAGGTATGCGGTGCGGCCAAGGCGACGCGAGGGGTCGCCATTTGCACGAGACAGGCGGCCAGGACCAGAACGACGAGTGATTTAGATGGTTTCATGACAAGGCAGTGGATTGTTCCACCCGCCGAAGCCTTTGTATATCTCATTTTCGATTCGTGTCCGCGAATTGGTGGTTTGACCGCGCGCCCCGGCTAGCGAAGCGCTACACTTTCCGGGTGTCATTCGTCTTCGACTGGTCCGCCGATGCGTCCGGAAAGACTTCCCACGATGGCGACCAGCTCGGTGGCATCAATTGGCTTGGAGAGATGGAGACTGAATCCTGCGTGCATCGCTCGGGTTCGATCCTCGCTCCGCGCAAACGCAGTCAAAGCGAGCGCGGGCGTACGGGCGCCCTGGCTTCTCGGTAATGATCGAACCATCCTGATGAACTCGTAACCGTCCGTTTCGGGCATTCCGATATCGCTGATGATGACATTCGGCGTCTGTCGCTTCACCGCTTCCAAGCCCTCTTCCGCCGACCCGGCAACGATTACGGTCGCTTCGCAGCTCTCGAGAAACCGCCGCACAAGATCGCGGGCGTCTGCTTCGTCGTCGACCACCAGGACCGTAACGCCCTTCAGCGATATATGGCCGCAAGGCAGTTTGCTGGCAGGCTCGCTTGAATGGGCAAATTGCTTTCGGTCCTGAACGGTTGTTTGGTCGTTGTGGAGCACCAGGACCGGAAGTGTGACGACAAAAGTCGAGCCGTGCCCTGGCCCGGGGCTCTTTGCGCGGACGGACCCGCCGTGCAGCTCCGCGAGCTGTTTCACAATCGATAACCCCAATCCAAGACCCCCATGGCGGCGAGTGGTCGATTCGTCGGCCTGCCTGAAGCGGTCGAAGACGTGCGGCAGGAACCCCGGCTCGATTCCTTCGCCGGTATCGATCACCGAAATCTCGACGTGAGAGTTCACTCTTTCAAGGAAGACCTGGACGCGGCCCCCCTTGGGCGTGAACTTGATGGCGTTGGAGAGGAGATTCCAGACGATCTGTTGAAGCCGGCTGGGGTCGCCTTTGACGGGGCTGGTGTGACGGTCGAGCGTCACCTGCAAGCGGATCCCACGGGCGTCGGCCGCCGGATGCACCGACAGAACCGCCGCCTCGATCACCGTGGGAAGATCGACCATCTGTACGTCAAGCCGGACCTTGCCGGAGATGATCCGGCTCATGTCCAGCAGGTCCTCGATCAGCTGCTTTTGCACGTTCGCATTGCGCTGGATGACCTCGAGCCCGCGATTCAAGGCTTCCAGGCTCCGATCTCGATGCAGTATCTGGGCCCAGCCCATGATCGCGTTCAGCGGGGTGCGCAGTTCATGAGAAAGCGTCGCGAGGAACTCATCTTTCATGCGGCTGTTTCGCTCGGCATCGAGACGGGCGGCATGCTCGCTACGCAGCAGTTCGTCGCGTTGTTGTTCGAGTTTTTTCCGCTCAAGGATCTCGCGGGACAATTCGTCGATTTTCTGGTTCAGCAGCACGAACTGATCGCTGGACTCGGCCTTGGGGCGGCAGCGAACAAAAAGCACGGCCGGTCCCGTGCCGGATTTGGGAATGAGCACCGCTCCGTCGCACCGCATCTCCAGAGCAGGGCCCGCTCGCTGTTTCCACGAGATTGCGCCCGGCATCAGTTCACGTGTTCGCGCGCACAATCGAAGATAATCGGAAACGCTGCTGCCCCCATCTGCGACGAACTCTGTAAGCGATCGTCCCGTCAACAGCGGCGCAGGCGATTCCAACAAATCACCGGCTGCCGAATTGGCCCTCAATATCACGCCGTCGCCATCCAACAACAGCGAGGGCTCGGGTAGGACATGTAGAAACTGAAGAAGGGTCTCCTCCATTGGGTTGCTATGCTTTCACGTACTCACGCCCGGTCGCCGAGTTCGCCGCTTCAGTTTGCTTGATGTAGACCACGACCCGGCAGCCCGGCGCGCCGGTCGCGATGGTTTCCTGCAATTCAACCTTGGCGTAGCCCAGGTTCTCGGCGGCAATGCTGCCAAACACATTCGAGGTCATCATGCAGAGCGTCGGACGGCCAATCACCTTTTCCGCGAATGGGCAAGCGCGGTTCCCGAAAACAATTTTTTCGTCAGAATCTTCGATGACATAGAAATCGCCCTGGATGCGCCGTTTCAGGTCGACCAGAACATCGGATACCTGTTCGCGGGAAAGATTCGAAACTCCCAACGCCTGGCGATACTCCGCGTTGAGCGCATCGCCAACTCGCTGGCCAACCACGCTGATGAAGCCCGAGGCTTCCTTGACCCCTACCACCTCCTGCAGGGTGCCGGACAGTTCGCGGATAAGGGTTCGGAGGAACACGTCTCGTTCTAAGGGGATTTGTAAAAGCGCGATATTTCTGCGCTCAGCCGTGGTCTTTTCCATAGGTCACTCTCCAAAACACCAGCAGGCTTCAGCGAACTCAATCATCGCTTGGGTTCGACGTTAGCACCCATAAATGCCGCCGGCAACAGTGTTCGAATTTCACACCGATGTCTGGTGCCAACCATGCCTGCCCGAGAACTTCCCATGTACGCACCGAAGTCCATACGCGACCTGACGACCGCCGCGGCCATGACAATCTGCTGATAGATTCGCGCTCGCCTGCGTTTTCGTTACATGGCCCCCGAAGTTCAATCCATCATCGGCCAGCGTCGGAAGCCGTCTCACGCAAGGATGTATTTCCGCTCGATCGGACACCCATTGCGTTCCGGAACCAGATTTCTGAGTCGGATCTTCCGCCAACGCAATTGAAGATGGGCGACCCCTATCGGGAGTACTGCTCGAATGAACGACAATGGAGGTGTTTCGGACAGGGCGGGACTCGAAATGCGGGGCACAACAGTTCGAACGGCAACGACTTGCGTGACAAAAAGTCGGCGAACCCGGCGAGATTTGGCCCCATCCTTCAGCATCATTCGCTTAAACTAAGTCACGTCGTCACATCGCGCGATCGGTCGATCAACGGGTGGGGCGTATGTCACTTTGCTACGTCGTGGAGGGCCTCTCAATGAAAAGCATTACCATTCGTCGGGCGATGTTGCGCGCTTCCAATTCGGCATTCCAATCGCTGGAGTCACGTCGGATGCTCGCGGCCGTGAGTTGGGACGGTGGTGCGGGAACCAGCAACTGGACCGACGCCAACAACTGGTCGACCAACTCCCTGCCGACGGCCGCCGATGACGTGACAATCAACGTCGCCACCAATCCGACGATCCTGCTCGCCGGCGCGAACGCCGTCATCAATTCGCTCGCGACCGATGAGAGCCTGAACCTCAACAGCGGCACGCTCTCGCTCGCGGCCGCTTCCAGCGCCTCGGCCGCCGCGACGGTCACGATGGGCGCGGCCACGCTATCCGGCGCGGGCACCTTCACCATCAACGGCCCGCTCGCGTTCAACGGCGGCACGATGAACGGGTCGGGTACGACGATCGCGAAGGGAACGGCCACGATCGGCTCGGGCGGCGCATACTCCGCCGTCTCCGACACGCGCACGCTCCGCATCGACGGCTCGGCCACGCTCAGCACCGCAAGCGGATACAACACGACCGTCGCCACCGGCGCGCGCATTCGCGTCGGCTCGGGCGGAACGCTTGCCGTCGGCGCCGGTTCAGACAACCTGGGCGCGGGCGCGATCATCGTCGATGCGGGCGGCACCCTCACGCGTACGGCTGCGGGCACCGGAACCGTCATCATGCAGGTGCAGAACAGCGGCACGATCAGCGCCGCCCTCGGCACGACGCTCAATCTGAACTCCCTCGTCTCCACCGGCGGCGTGTTCGACGGCGCGGGTACGATCCAAACCTACGGCGGCACGCACACCTTCGCGAACTCGAGCACCACTGCCAGCGTCACGTATAACCATATCGGCGGAACCATCGACGGCGCAGGCACCCTCACGACCAACGGCCCCTTCAACTGGACCGCCGGCGTCATCCAGGGCACCGGCACGATCTCGCTCCGCGGCACATCGCGGCTCGGATTCGGCGGCGCGTACATCCAACTCCGCGACACGCGCACGATCCGCGTCGACGCCGGCACGACGTCGCTCGGAAACGACAGCGGCTACAACCTCGCCGTCGCGGGAGGCGCGCGCATTGCCGTCGGCAATGGCGGAATCCTCGAAGCCAACGTCGCGAATGGCGCGACGGTGGTGAATGGTGACGGCGGCAACGGCACCGGCGCGATCAACGTCGAAGCCGGCGGCAAGCTCACCCGCACCGTCTCGACCGGCTCCAACGCGATCAACATCCCCGTCAACAACCTCGGCACGATCGATGTCGATGTCGCCGCGCTCAGCCTCTACGGTGGCGGCACCAACGCGGCGGCCAACACGCCCGCGCCGGGCGCGACGCTCGGCCTTGCCGGCAACTGGACTTACAACGACGGCACGACCTTCAGCGGCGGCGGCACCGTCGCCATGTACACCGGCTCGCATACCGTCAACGACGGTCCCGCCGCGGCAACGATCAACGTCGCCGGCGACGGCACGACCCTCTCGATCGACACCGGTACCTTCGAAGGCGCGGGCCAGACGAACGTCGCCGCGGGCGGCACCTTCGCGTTCCGCCGCGGCGTCATGCAAGGCACCGCCGTCACCACCGTCTTCGGCACGACGCTCGTCGGTGCGGGCAACGGCTATTCGAGTATTCAAGGCACACACACCCTCCGCGTCCGCGGCGCGGGCTCGTTCGGGCTGTCAGGCGGCTACGACACCCGCATCGCCGCGAACGCGCGGCTTGTCGCCGGCGCGGGCGGCACCCTTGATGCGTCCAGCACGGGCGACCTCCAGATCTTCGGTGTCGGCACCGGCAACATCGGCGCGGTCGTCGTCGAGCCCGGCGGAACGTTCACCCGCACCGCCGCCGGCATCGAATACATTGACCTCCCCGTCGTCAATCAGGGCGGAACGATCCGTGCCGCAACCGGCGCGATACTCGCGATCAACGCCGGCTCGACCTATGCCGCCGGCTCTGTCTTCGACGGGCCCGGCATCGTCCAGCTTCGAGGCGGAACCCACTCCATTGACGGCGCGACCGGCGTCGCACTCGGCGGCAGTGTTCAACTCTACACGGGCACGCTCGCGGGCAGTTCAACACTGACCGTGTCCGGCTTCATTGACCTCTTCTCCGGCACACTCGCCGGCAGCACGACGACGCTCGTCAACGGCACCGCGAACGTCGGCTCGGGCAGCGGCTACCTGACGATTCTCGACACCCATCAGCTTCGCGTCGGCAACGGCGGCGTCGCCACCCACAACACCGCTGGCGGCTACGACGTGCGCGTCTCCGCAAATGCGCGAATCGCCGTGGCCAACGGCGGCACCTACGACTTCGGCGCGAACGGCAATGACATGCAGCTCTTTGGCGTGGGCGGCGTCCCCGGCACGGGTTTGCTCGTCATTGAAGCAGGCGGCACGCTCACTCGCACCTTCGCTAATCCTGGCGACAGCATCCAGCTTCCCGTGCAGAATGCCGGCACCATTCGCGCCGCCGCCGGTGCCGAGCTTGGCCTGCTGGCCGGCTCCACCCAACTCGCCGGCGCGACCATCGCCGGCCCGGGCAACGTCCACTTCAACGGCGGCACGCACACCATCAGCGGCACCACCACCATTCTCGCCGGCGCACGACTCCTTCACTACACGAGCACCATCGACGGCGCGGGTACGTTCATCGCCGAAGGCAGGTTGGATATCGCCAATGGAGCCACCCAGACCGGAACAGGTGTCACCCTGATCCGCGGCACGACCTCTACGCTGGGCGCGGGCAACGGCTACACCACGATCCTCGGCTCACGCAACATCCGCGTCGAAGGCACACTCACCACCGCCAACAACGGCGGCTACGACACGCGACTCAGCGTCGATGCACGCATCACCGTCGCCAGCGGCGGCACGTTCGACTTCAGCGGTGGCAACCCCGACATCTTCGGCGTCGGCGGCGCTTCGGGCACCGGGCTCTTCGTGATCGAAGCCGGCGGCACGCTCACCCGCACCGCGGCGGGCGGCGACACGCTCTCGCTCCCGGTCCAGAACGCCGGCACCATCCGCGCCGCAGCAGGCAGCCAACTCGGCATCGGCGCCGGCTCGACCCAACTCGCCGGCGCGACCATCGCCGGGCCCGGCGATATCTACTTCAACGGCGGAACGCACAGCATCGACGGTGCGACCAGCGTTGCCGTCGGCGGACACCTGCTGCAGACCGCTGGCGTCCTCACCGGCGCCGGCACCCTCACCGTCGACGGCACTTACAACTTCAACGCCGGCTCGATCAACGGCAGCGGCACCATCATCCTTCGCGGCACCGCCTCGACCCTGGGCGCTGGTAATGCCTACACCAACGTGAACGAAACCCGCACCATCCGCGTCGAAGGCACAGCCACCGTCACCACCGCCGGTGGCTACGACATCCGCTTCGCCGGCGGCACCAACCTCACCGTTGCATCCGGCGGAACGCTCGTGTTGGGCGGCACCTCCGAACTGCTTGCCGTGGGCGCTGGAAACGTCGGCACGCTGACTATTCAATCCGGCGGAACGATGCAGCGAGCCGTCGCCGGCACCGCACCCATTGCCTTGAGTGTCGTCAACCTAGGCACCGTCCGTATCGATGCCGGCGCGATCAACTTTACCGGTGCCACCAACGCCGACGACGGAACGTTCCTCTCTTCCGGACGCTACCTCGTCTTCAGCGGCGCAAACCTCGGCTTCGCTCCGGCCTTGACGACGCTCACCGCCGATGTCGAACTCAGCGGCACTGCGTCGGCAACTGGCCTGGGCGTTCTCGCGGTCAATCGCGGACGTCTGGGTTTCGTAAACGGTGCGGACGGCTCGATCGATCCCGCCGGCGCAACCCGCTTCCGCAACGAAGGCATCATCGACCTCTCGCCCACCAGCGTCCTTACGGTTGTCGGCGGCATGGATTTCGGCGGCACCAGCCAGCCGATCGTCCGCAGCGAAATCGCCAGCGCGACGGACTTCGGCAAAATCGTTGTCACGGGCGCTTCGCTCGACCTGAACTCGCCAAACAGCACCAACCGCTTCGATCCGGACCTCGTCGGCGGCTACGACCCCGCGATCGGCACGCAATTCGCCATCCTCACCGCGCCGTCGCGGCTCAACAGCTTCGACAGCATCCAAGGCGGACTCACGCCGTCGAACAACGTCATCGGCGCGTATTCCAACGCGACGACCTATGGCGCGGTCATCGTGGCCGGACCCGCGCCGGCCGCGCCGCAGATTCTCTCGCAGACCTATGAGTACCAGACCCGTCAGGCCGTCGTCTTTACCTTCGACCAGGACGTGAGCGCCTTCCTCAGCCGCAAGGACTACACGATCCTGAACCTCGACACCAATCAGGCCTTGCCGCAGTCGGCCGGAACGCTCACGTTCAATCCGACCAGCAACACCGCCACGCTCGTGCTGACCAACCAGATGCCCGATGGCGATTACCGGATGACAGTCAATGCCAGCGACATCGCCAACAGTGTCGGCGTTCCTGCGAGCGGTGCCCCGATTACGCTGGAATGGTTCGTGCTCAGCGGCGATGTGAATCGCGACCGGATCGTGAACTTTGACGACCTGCTGATCATCGCTCAGAACTACAGCCAGAGCGGGCTGAACTTCACGCAGGGCAACGTCAACTACTCCAGCAACGGCCTGGTGAACTTTGATGACCTGCTGGTCCTTGCGCAGGGTTATGGCCACGCGTTACTGGCGACTTCGTCGCCGCTGGCTACGCCCGCGAAGCGGCGTGGGATAGCGCCGGATCTGGTAGCCTAGTTGCTCGACCAAGTCCGTCGTCGCCTTCGAAAGGGCGACGACGGGCTTCCCGGCCCGCAGTTTCGCCCACACTGCATTCCGGATCCTGGGGATCTTCGTGACGCTCATCCGCGGATTTGCAGAGCGGTCAGCCACGACTCATGCGAACGCCTGCACGATACGCGATCGAATGTCGGAACGGGTGCCGCGATTGGTTCCCCTGGTGCGTGAAGCAGAAACGAAGTGCGAGAGACGGCCCAAGGCGGGGCCTGAGACGCGACAATTCACGGATCGAGTTTTCGAAAAAAAAGGCCCGGACAGGTGTCCGGGCCAAAGTGGCGGGGGAGGGATTTGAACCCACGACCTTCGGGTTATGAGCCCGACGAGCTACCAGGCTGCTCCACCCCGCGATCAGATCAGTCACTCTAGGCACTTCCTGCCGTCCGTCAAGCACTGTAGATCAGTTTCATACGCTTCGGAGAAGTAAGCAGTTAACTGCACGCGCGATTCATCGATTCTGCATCGAGTTGTCGGCTCCTGCCGCTACAATCCCGCCGATGCGTCTGCCGGTCTTTGAGAACACGCCCGCGAAGCCCGCTTCGCACTTCGATACCGGACCGCGGTCCATCGGCTCGGTACGCGTGCTGCGCGTCAGCGTGACCGATCGCTGCAACTTTCGATGCGTCTACTGCATGCCGGCCGACGGCGTCAAGTGGCTGCCGAAGGACGACCTGCTCAGCTTCGAAGAGATCACGCAGATCGCCAGAGCGGCGATCGACGTGCACGGGATCCGCCGCTTCAAACTCACCGGCGGGGAGCCGACCGTTCGGCACGACCTGGTCGGGCTGGTTTCGATGATTCGGAAGCTCGACGGCATCGAGGACCTTTCGCTCACCACCAACGGCTTCGCACTTTCTGATCTCGCTTTGCCGCTGCGGGAAGCGGGGCTCGATCGCGTGACCATCAGCCTCGATTCGCTTCACGCCGACCGGTTCAGGCAGATCACGCGGACGGGCGATCTCACGACCGTCATGCGCGGGATCGAGCGTGCGATCGAGGTCGGCTTTCCATCGATCAAGATCAACTGCGTGACCATGCGCGGCACCAACGACGGCGAGTTTGCGGAGTTCGCGAAACTCGCACTGCGGTGGCCGGTGACGATCCGGTTCATCGAGTACATGCCACTGGGCGACAGCGCACTCCTGGCGTCGGGCAATCCGTTCGTCGAGACGCGCGACGCGACCGGGAATGTTTCGTATCGAACGACGCCGCTTGAAGATCCGACGAACGCGAAACGCGTCGCCGAGGACGAGGTCGGCCCGCGTGGCGGGTGCGGCGCTCAGGATCGCGGCGATGTTTTTATCAGTGAAACCGAAGTCCGTGCCGCAATCGAAGCTGAACTCGGGCCACTCACGTCGCTCGATCGCAATGACGAAGCCGGCGTCGGGCCCGCTGTGCCGTATCGATTCGCAGATCATCCTTCGGCGCCGGGGCGCGTGGGGTTCATCAGCGCGATGAGCGCGCCGTTCTGCGCGACGTGCAACCGGCTTCGCCTGACGGCGACGGGCATTCTGCGATCTTGCCTGTTCGAAGGCGGCGAGGTGGACCTGAAGCCGATTCTCCGCCGACGGTCTTTCAGCAACGCCGGGAATCGGACCCGCGACCTTGCGCAGGCGATGACCGACTGCGTCCGGCTCAAGCCGGAGGTTCACAGCATTCGCGGCAACGAGCAGATGAGTCGGCTCGGGGGCTGAAGAATCGCCTAGTGGAAGTAGAACCTCGACTGTGGCAGACAGCTGATGACGCTCAGCACGATGCCAACGATGCCGCAGATGAATCCCGCCTTTGCGGTCCCGGCACTCGGACCGAACTTGACGTTCTGGCCAACGATCAACGCCGCAATGCCCAACCCGAGCCCGAGCGGAGCGCAGCATGAGCCCGGAACGATCGAGCAGATTCCCAGGACGAGCGCGGTCGTGGCCTTGCTCTGCAGCGCGGCGGCAGATTGAGGATCGACCGGTTGATAGGAAACGGTTGCGCCCGGCGATGGTGGAACGGGCGCGGCAGGCTGAACGGGAGCGACGGGCGACGTGGGCGCCGTCGGCGCCGATTCGGGAAACAGATCGCCCACCGAGCCGGCGGCCACCCAGTTCGCCATTCCTTCACGCCACACCAGGTCATCCCGCTTCAGGTGTCCGCCGGCGATGAGCTGCTGCATCACCTCGACGCTGACCGGGCCCTTCTGCTGGCCGTTCTGGCCGTAATACCATTGATCGCTCAACTCGACGCTCCTTTGTCATCCCAAGTGATAGTCGCTACCGGCGACAGAGCAATTGGAATCTACGGCGATCATTCTACAATCCCGCGAACCCTTGCCCAAAGAACGGTCCAAGTTTCGTTATTACCTCACGTATCTGGCGCTGCGCGTTGTCACCATGACGGTACAGAGCTGGCCAATCGAGGTGGGTTTGTGGATCGCCGGCGCCTGTGGCGACGTGATGTACGTCATCGACAGGAAACATCGCGACCGCGCCCTGCACAACCTGCGGCTCTCGCTGCCCGAACTTTCCGAAGCCAGGCTGCGCGACATCGCGCGGCGGAGCTTCCGTAACGAGCTCTTCGCGCTCGGCATCGAGTTCTTCTTCACGACGCGCAAGATCCGGCGATCCTCGTTCAAAAAGGTGATCGTCTTCGACGACTTCCAGAACACGCTCGACCTCATGACCCGAAACCCCAACGGGCTCATCCTCCTCACCGGCCATTACGGCAACTGGGAAGTGCTCGGCTACGCGATGGCCATGCTCGGCTTTGAAACCCTCAGCGTGGCGCGCCCGCTCGACAATCCGTACGTCTACGACTTCGTCATAGGCGTCCGCGAACGCATGGGACAGAAGATCATCGCCAAGAAAGGCGCAACCGACGAAGTGCAGGCAGGGCTCGAGAAGAAGGGCATGGTCGGTTTCACCGCCGACCAGGACGCGGGGAAGAAGGGCCTCTTCGTCGACTTCTTCGGCCGCAAGGCGAGCACGTATAAATCGATCGGGCTTCTGGCGATGCATTACGAGGTGCCGGTGATCATTGGATATGCACGGCGCGTAGAGGGGAAGTACAAGTTCCATCTCGGGACACAGGACATCATCTATCCCCAGGACTGGAAGCCGCAGGACGATCCGCTCACTTACATCACACAGCGTTACACCAAGGCGCTCGAGCAGATGGTTCGAGACGACCCGAATCAGTACCTCTGGATGCATCGTCGATGGAAACACCGCCCCAGGGGCGAAACCGCCGGCGCATTTGATTAAGGCATCGCGACTCAGCGCTTGCGCGGCTCGCGTGGCGAATCGTCTCGGCGGTTGTTGTTCTCCCGCCGACGATCGGGATCCGGTTGCCGACCTGCATCGCGCACCTTTTCCTGATTCCGCTGCTGCTCGGCTGCTTTCTGAGCGTCGCGGGCCTGTTGTGCATCTCGCTCTCGCTGGGAATCGCGCTGACGCTGTGCCTCTTGTTGACGCTGCGCATCGCGTTCGCGCTGCGCATTCTGGTCACGCCGGGCGTTCTCGCGCTCGGCGTGTGCATCTTTTTTCACGTCCTGTTCGCGCTGTTGCTGGACGGCTTTGTCGCGGTTTTCGCGCTGGCGAGCCTCGCGGTCGTCGCGCTGCTTGTTTGCCTCTCGCTGCGCGTTCTCGTCCCGGAGGTGCGTGGTGTCATCGGCGCGCCCCGGATCTTCGACTTTCTCGCGCGGCTGGCGCTGGCCCTCGTCACGCCTGCGATCTTCGATTGCCGCTTTGCCATCGCGGTAGGGCGGGCCGGCAGGGAGAGCCTCACGGCGGATCTCACCGGGTTGATAGGGCGTGCGCGGCGAACGATCCTCGCGCGGGTCACGATTCTGCTCACGATCGCGCGGCGGGATTGGCCGGTCGCGGTTGCGCGGCGTGTGGACATCGTCCCTGCCACGCCACCGATCGTCAGGAAGATACCGCCCGTCATATCGGTAGTAATGGTCGTACGGTCGATACGTGTGGTCGTACGCGCCGCGTGCATACCACGGGTCATACGGACTTACACCCAACGGCCGTCCGTAGGTGTAGTAGTCATAGCCGACCGCTGGTGCGACGCTCAGCTCGCCGCCGCCGTAGGATTGTGATTGAGGGTAGTAGTCCTGCGCGGATTGGTCCGGCGGCGAATAGGGCGCCCCCGGATCGATTGGCCCCCCGTCCGCCATCCGCTCGCCGCGATCCAGTTGCGGGAAGTCCCGCTCATCGATCGTCGCGGCCTCGGCCGGTGGCGTCTGGGTTGGCGGCGCATCGAATGGCGACGACCGTTCATAGAGCCCGGGAGTCGGACCGACGCGCGGCTCGTAATCAGACTTGCTTTCGCAGCCCAGCGGCAGAGCGAAAAGGATGGCCGCGAGCAGCAGACGACGGGTGGAATACATCTTGTTCATGACACGCCTCACAACATGATGTTAGCACTCGGCGCCCGCCCGGCCCTGCAAAATCAGCCTTCCCCCGGCAATTCGGCCCCGTTGCATGGCCCTGCGAGCGGGACATAAGATACAAATTGACATGCTTCTCCAGGGAACCGATCCAACATCGCTTTATTCCATCATCATCCCGCTGGCGATCGTACTGGTATTCACCGGTCTGTTGCTGGCCGTTTTGTCGATGTTTCGAAGACGAATGAAAGTCGAGGAATCGACCCCGCGTGACTTCACGCTGACCGATCTCCGCGAACTTCACCGCCAGGGCAAAATGACGACCCAGGAGTTCGAACGGGCCAAAGCACTCATGGTGGAAAAGGTTCAGTCGAAGCTGGCCCAAGAGGTGAAGCCCACCAAGGCTGCACAGCCGTTCAACACCGATTTGAAGTCGGATCCAGGCGATTGATCGCTGCGCGTTCGGAGCCGAACTTCGACCCAGATCGCGTATCATCCGCCCACCGTGTCGCCCCAACAGGTCCAGTCGATCCTCGCCGAGTTTCAGCATCGCGCCGCGCGGGTCGCTTCGCGCCTCGACGGTGCGGAGGTCTGGCGATTCGCCATCGACGCCAGGCAGTACGAACTGCACTATTGGGAAGACGACAACACGCCGCTGAAGAAGTACATCGGCGGCGCCCGAGCGGCGCGCGAGTTCGCGCAATTGCAGACGCTGCAGAAGCTCGGCATCCCCGCGACCCGGGTCATCGCCAACCTCAAGGGGTTTCGCATCGGCGACCGCAAAGGCGACGCGTGCATCGTTGTGTACGAACCGGCCGCGCAGAACCTCGAAGCGGTTCTCGCGCAACGCCAGTTGCCAGGACCCCAGCGGATGCACCTCATCGCGCAGTTGATGCAGCGCCTGGAGCGGCTGCACGAGGCAAAGCTCTGCCCGACGCCGTTGTCGATCGATCGCTTCGCACTGCGCGGCGACGAATTGATCGTCGCCGACGCGGCGAGGCCGCTGGCCGGAATCGTCACGAGCGAGCGGCTGCGGGAGCTGGACCGATCGACGCGGCTCGTTACCCGCGCGGGCGAACGACTGCGGGTCTGGCGGCACTTCACCAGCGAGCCGCCGCCGCGCGGTTCGCGCAGCGATGCCAACGCGCTGGTGCGCGATGCGGCGCGGGGCGTCGGCGCGTTCGGCCGGATCGCGATCGACGACTGGGTGGGGCGGTTCGTGCGCCAAGTGCCGATGGCGGTACCGTGGAGCCGGCTTGGCGATGCCGTCTTCGATGTGGCGTTCTGGCGCGACGCGCTGCCGTTGGTTCAGTCGTCGGACTCGAGCAAGGTCTTCAAGAGCGATCCCTCCGGCATCGTCTGCGCAAAGACGCTGCGCGTGAACGGCGCCGACATCGAGCTCATCGTCAAGCGGCCCGCCTTCAAGCCGGGACTGAAAGGCGAGATCCAGCGCTGGCGCACGGCTCGCGTTGCGCGCGTTTGGAAGAAGACCTGGCGCATGCTCGGCCTGGGTTTTGCGTGCGAGTTGCCGCTGTTCTGGCTCGAGCGCCGCAGCGGCGGCCGAATCGTCGAGCAGATCATCGCCTTCGAGCGCGTGTCCGGCGAGACGATGGCGAAAGTCGATCTGGACGGACCCGGCACGGCGCACCGGGAAGACTTGCTCTATGCCTGCGGCCGCGTGCTGCGGAGGATCGAAGCGATGCGCTTCACGCACGCGGATGCGAAGAACACGAACTGGATCGCGTGGAGAGATCCATCGGGACGAGACCGGCCGGTCCTGATCGACCTCGACGGCATCCGCTTCTATCCGTGGCGCGGGCTGGGCATCGAACGTTTCGTCCGGGCGATGAAGACCCATGCGCAGATCACCGAAGAGGATGTTCGCGCGATCGAACATGGCTACCGCAATTCGTAGGGTGCGAGGCTTGCCTCGCCCGCGAACACCAGACGACCCTCTATGCGCTCAACCAATTCCCGGTCGACGCAAGCGTCGCCCGTGCTCGGAAACTTAAATTTCAAAATCCAGCGTCGCCGACAGCGTGCCCTCTTCTTCCAGCGTCCGCAGGATCGTCGCCAGCACCGCTTCCGGGTCGTCGCTCTCGGCCACCGTCCACTGCAATGGCGTCGAGAAGTTCGGATCGAGCACGATGCTGATCGCGCCGATCGCGTTCATCTGCGCGATCGCCGCCTCGCTTGGGTTTGTCACGATGCCGGCCAGGTGGTCGCGCGAGAACAGGGCGCGATCCAGAGCATCGGCCACCGCACGCGCATTGCCCGCATCTCCCTGGATCGAGATCATGGCCGGCTTCTGTTTGAACCGCACGCTGCGTTGCCGCGCGGTGACCGGGCCGCTCACCTCGACTTCGCCGGCGGCTTTGCCTTCGATCATCCCCGCGGCCACCGTCGTACCCGTGACGCGGTCAATCAGGATGAAGCTGCCTGTGGTGCGATTCGATTGATACGGATCGAACGCCAGCGGCCGGGCGGCTTCGATCACGCAGAGCCCGATGTCGTTCATCTCCAGCTTCTTCGCCTCCAGCTTTTCGAGCGTGTTCACGTCGATGCGGTGCTCGATGTGCGTGAGCGTCGCGTTGGTGTGCCGCGTCGCCTGCTTGATGCGGTACGGCTTGTGCAGGCTCGCCTGCTCGGCGCTGAACCAGACGACATGGGCGCGGATGCGGTTCGCGATCGTCGCGGGTTTTTCGACCGATGCGATCAGGTCGCCGCGGCTGGCGTCGATTTCGCGGTCGAGGGTGATCGTGCTCGCCGTTCCGGCGTAGAGCGCATCGACTTCGCCGTCCGCGTCGAAGACTTCCTTCACCTTCGCGCGGGTGCCTGACGGTTGGACGATGATCTCGTCCCCCTTCTTCACGCTGCCCGCGGCGATCGTGCCCTGATAGCCGCGGAAGTTCAGGTTCGGACGCGTGACGAGCTGAACCGGAAACCGCAGCGGCTGATTGGCCGTGTCGTCTTCGACGACGACGGTTTCCAGATGTTCGAGCAGCGTCGGGCCGGTGTACCACGGCGTCGCGGTTGAACGCGAGGTCACGTTGTCGCCGTTGAGCGCGCTCATCGGGATGAGCGTCGTCGATCTCAGCTTCACCACCTTGTTCACTTCCGCGAAGTCGCGCTCGATCTTGTCGACGATCGATTTGTCCCAGCCGACGAGGTCCATCTTGTTCACCGCCAGCACGACGTGGCGAATGCCCAGCAGCGAGACGATGAACGCGTGTCGGCGGGTCTGGGTGACGACGCCGTGCCGGGCATCGATCAGCAGGATCGCCAGGTCGGCGGTGCTGGCGCCGGTGGCCATGTTGCGGGTGTACTGCTCGTGGCCGGGCGAGTCCGCGATGATGAAGTCGCGCTTCGGCGTCGAGAAGTACCGATACGCGACGTCGATAGTGATCCCTTGCTCGCGCTCGGCCTTCAGGCCGTCGGTGAGCAGCGCCAGATCCAGCCCGCCGCCAGTCGTTCCGTAGCGGCCGCTGGCTTGCTGAACACTGGCGAGCTGGTCTTCAAAGATTCCCTTGGCGTCGTACAACAGTCGCCCGATGAGGGTCGACTTGCCGTCATCCACGCTGCCACAGGTGACCAGGCGGAGGAGGGATTGTTCAGTGGACGAAGTCGGTGCGGTACCCGAGGCCATGAGACGAGCCGTGATAGTGGGTGTTGCCGGAGGCGTCAATCTCGGGGTTGAGGGCGGAGGGATGAGGGATGAATAATGCCCGGCATCGCCAGCCACCTTCTTCCTTTCATCCCTCATCCCTCCGCCTTCATCCCTCTTCAAAACCCTCTCAAACCCTCTCATTTCGTCTCGCCCGACGGCTCCGATACGCGTTTTGAGCGTAATAATGCGGGTCGACGCTGAGAGGGAGACTCTCATCGGGAGACGATTCGAGAGACCCTCTCGCGCTGGAAACGGGCTGGCCAAACTCATACCTCGCAAGATTCGCCTCCGATTCGGCCGGCGCGCGCTGCTCCCGCAGACGGGCAAAGCCGGTGGCGTGCTACCGGCATCGTCACTTGGTAGTCAAGTCGATTTCGGTCGGCGGCAGTCGGCGCGGTGAACGACGTCACTTCTCCAGGTCGAATAACACCCATTCGCCCGCGTCCCAATTCGCGTCGTATATGAACGCCTGATCTTTCGACTGCACCGCCGCAGCGAGATGATCCAGATTACGTGCCCAAATCGCGTGGTCCTTGCTCGCCGCCAACACCCGCGCCAGGTTCGCGTTTGCCCGATCGAAATCGCCCAGCTCTAGATAGGCTGCCGCCCGAAATGCATGGAGGTTGTCGTCGTGGTACGTATAAGACCCGCGAGGCCGCTCCCAAACGTCCGTGATCGCGAGCACCAATTTGGGTTTCCCGTGCATGGCTGCGAATGCGGCCGCGTCGAACGCGTAGGCCTCTGGAACCCAGGCCGCGTCCGCATCCTGATCCGCAAGCGACGCTTGCGCTGCCCGTTCGAGCGCAGCGATCGCATCAACGTCACGGGCCTGGTCGCGCAGATACTTTGACATCAGCCAGTGATGGACAAAGGTGGGGTTCTCATCCACCCATCTTTGAAATGCGATCTCCTCGTTCGCTTGCGCATCTTTGGGCAGCAGATAGAGAAGACTCATCCGCGGACGCCACCAGTCGGGAAGCTGTTTGATCGCCGCTCGGCATGCGTCGATCGCGTCGACCGTCCGGTTTCTGCTGACGAGGAAGATGATCTTGTCCTTATGCGATCGCCAGAGGTCGCCTTCGTTCTTGACGTCCGCCTGGATGCGGCGGTCGTATTCCTGAAGTCGCTTGGCATCGGTTTCATCTGACGAACGGGCCGGCCTGGTCGAAGAGATCTTTGGCAACGGAAGTGGGCCGTTGCCGAAGTCGCCACCGACAAACCAGCCTTCGTTGCCTTTTGAGAATCGATAGTAGACTCCCGTGTGTGGTGCGTCGGCGCGAATGTGGAGCACTTCGCCGTCGAAACTGACGCGCGGGTCTCTCGTTGCTTTGCTCGCGTACTCGGGCTCAAGCTCTCCAAGCGATCGCGGCAAAACGCCGTGGTCTGCGCGGTAGTCGGCGATTGCCTGCGCTAATGGCTGTTGCTGCCGAGCGAGCGCGACGAACTCCGCGGTTGTCGGCATTGTCAACCGACCCAGAAGCATGAGTCGCAGTCCAAAGAAGGCGAACACAAGCACGATCACGACGCCGAGCAAGTAGATCGACAATCGCTTCATTGGTGAGTCCCCTTTGTGGCGTGTCTGGAAACCGCGCCAATCGAAATGTGTGCGATTGATGGCGGTTTCATTCGTCACTGTAAATGAAGTCCACTGAAATAGTGTCGTCCGTTTCAACGCTACCTACGCGCGATCGTCGAACGGATAAAACAACACTCTCGATTCCAACCGGGAATCTTGTCCGTCGACGAGATGAGAAAGGTGATGAATTAGAGCCTTTCGTTGCGAGCACTACGGTGCCCTGAACGCCAACGACAGCGCCGACGTTTCACCGGCGAGGACGTTCGGACCAGCGGCGCGCACCCGGCGAGAAGACAAAACTGTCCGATCCCGGCAAGCCACTGGCGAGGGTTGAGCATCGAAAGACATCGTACGCGCCGCCGCGCTGCGCGCAACCTATCCGCGAGCGGGGCTGGCGGGCTACACTTCATCGGTTGAAGTGCGACTCGATGGACGGACTCAACGGGGCGTTGAGGTGAGACTCGATGGCCTTGGCGAGCCGGATGTGGTCATCCGGCGCCTCGCCGGGCAGGGCGCGGGTCAGGACGCTGAGGATCTGCTCGCCGGTCGCGGGGAGTTTGAGGTTGCAGCAGCGCTCGGGCTCGGCCGATGAGAGCGCATCCTTCACCGCCAGCCATACAGAAATTCCCAGGAGCAACGGCGGCTCGCCGACGGCCTTGCTGCGGTAAATGCTCACCGCGTTGTGCGGGTTGTCGAGGAAGCGCACGTTGAACTCGGCGGGTACATCCGAAATGTTGGGGATCTTGTACGTCGTCGGCGAGTAGCTCAGGAGCTGACCCTTCGGCCCGTAACAAAGCTCTTCGGTGGTGACCCACCCCATCCCCTGGATGAAGCCGCCGATGATCTGGCCGCGATCGATGCCGGGATTGAGCGGCACGCCGACATCCATGATCAGGTCGACGCGGGGCACCTTCATTTCGCCGGTGAAGCGATCGATCAACACCTCGGAGCAGGCAATGCCGTTGGTGAAGTAGAGGAAGGGGTTGCCCTTGCCGGTGTCGCGGTTGAAGTCGACGCCGGGCGTGGCGTAGAAGCCGCGCTCGCCGAGGCTGACGCGGTGTTCATAGGCGATCATAACCGCCTTGGCGAACGGCAGCCGGTTCTGCGGCACGCGCTCGTCCCAGACGTATCCATCGCCAAAGCGAATCGACTCTGGAGCCGGCGCGAGGCCGCACGAGGCATCCGTGAAGACCGCCCAGCTCAGGCAATCGGTCATCCGGGCGCGCAAGCGTTTGCAGGCATCGGCGGCGGCGGCGCCGTTGAGATCGGTCCCGCTCGAGGCGGCGGTGGGCGAGGTGTTGTTGTTCTTGTCGGTGTTGGTCGCGCTGACGATCACCTTGTCGAAGCCGATCCCCAGCTCATCCGCCACGATCTGCCGGATGCGGGTGTGCACGCCCTGGCCCATCTCGGTGGCGCCTGTGGAGACCATGACGCTGCCGTCGAGGTAGATGTTCACCAGCGCGTTGGCCTGGTTGAGGGTTCGACGCGTGAAGGAGATGCCGAACTTCACGGGAGAAATGGCGAGGCCGCGCAAGTGGGTGCGGGAGGATTGGTTGAACGCGTCGATCTCGCGGCGCCGGGCGCGGTAGTTGGATTCTCGATGGATGAGGTCGAAGAGATCGGGAAGCGGATTGGAAGAGAGGGATGAAGGATGAGGGATGAGGGATGAATCGCTTTCATCCCTCCGTCCTACGCCCTCATCCCTTCCTCCCACTCGCTGTCCGTAGTGGGTGACGTTCCGATCATGAACCCCGTAGCAGTTCCGCACCCGGACGTCGTATGCATCCAGCCCGAGTTCGATCGCGACCTGCTGAAGGATGTTTTCGATCCCCACAACACCCTGAGGCCCGCCGAAGCCGCGGAAGGCGGTGTTGCTCGGCAGGTTGGTCCTGCAGACCCGACCGGTGATCTTCACGTTCGGCAGGAAGTACGCGTTGTCGCTGTGGAGCATCGCCCGCTCGAGGACGGCGAACGAAAGGTCGGCCGAGCAGCCGCCGTTAGAGAAGAGTTCGAGTTCGAGCGCGGTCAGCGTGCCGTCGCTCTTCACGCCGGCGCGGTAGCCGATCTTGAACGGGTGACGCTTGCCGGTGAAGCGCATGTCGTCGTCTTTGGTGTAGGCGAAGCGGACAGGCCGCTTGGTGTGGGCCGCGAGCAGGGCGGCCATCATCGCGGGTTGGGCGGCCTGGGTTTCCTTCCCGCCGAAGCCGCCGCCCATCCGTTTGCAGATGCACGTCACGTGGTTGAATGGCACGCCAAGGACTTCGGCGACCATCGCCTGCACCTCGGTGGGGTGCTGGGTCGAGCTGTGGACGGTCATCGTCCCGCCCTCGCCGGGCACGACGATGGAGATCTGCGACTCGAGGTAGAAATGCTCCTGCCCGCCGATCTCGAGCACCCCTTGCAACAGCCGCTCGGCCTGCTTGAAGCCTTCGGCAATCTCGCCGCGTGCCATGTGTCGGGGGTTGCCGATGTACGACTGCGCCTCGATCGCCTGATCGATGGTGAAGATCGCCGGGAGTTCCTCCATCTCGACGACGGCGGCCTTGCGCGCCGCGTCGAGCGCCTCGTAACTCGTCGCGGCCACGATCGCGAGCGGCTGCCCGAGGAAGACGGCTTCGCCATCGATCTCGACGATCAGGTCTTCATCCTTGAACACCGGCCCAAAGCGGTTGTGGCCCTTGATGTCGGCGGCGGTCAGGATCGCGACCACGCCGGGGATATTGCGCGCTTCATCGAGGTTCAGCCCGAGGAGCTTCCCGTGCGCGAGCGGGCTGTGCACGATGCCGGCGAGCAGTTCGCCCGCGAGCGGAGGCAGGTCGTCGAGGAACATCGATTCGCCCGACACGTGGCCGGCCGCGGATTCGTGCGCGATGTCTTTGCCGATGTGTCTCATAGAAAGCCCAACGGTCCACGTTACCAAGACCTGTCATGCGGAGGTACGCCGAAGCATCTGGACGGAGTACCGAGCGACGTTCGTTCACGCCCGTAAGTAGACTCTTCGGAGTACCTCTGGGTGACAGATGTTGGTGTCTCCGACGACAGCATTCAAACCCCTCCCGCGACCGGCACATCCGTCAGGTCGAGGTACATCTTCCGGATCAGGTTCGCCGCCAGCGTGCAGCGATATTGCGTCGAGCCGCGGACATCCGAAAGCGGCTTGATGTCGCGCCACGCGATCGCCGCCGCGTGGGCGAAGAGCGATTCGCTCATCGTCTGCCCGCGCAGATGCTCCTCGACGCGGGTGATCCGGACGATGGTGGCCGCCACGCCGCCGAAGGCGACCCGGACGTCTTCGATGATCTCGCCGTTGAGCTTGATCCAGATCGCCGCGCCGAAGCTGGCGATATCCAAGTCCTTCCGCTTCGAAATCTTGTACAGTTTCAGGCGTTCATTCTCGCCGAGCAGCGGTAGATGAATCGCGGCGATGAGTTCGTCGGCCGTCATCACCGTCTTCCGGTAGCCGGTGTAGAACTGGTTCATGTTCACGCGTCGCGTGCCGCGGGTGCTGGCGAGTTCCACTTCCGCGTTCATCACCATCAGGCAGGGCAGCGAGTCGCCGATGGGCGAGCCGGTGGCCACGTTGCCGGCGAGCGTGCCGCCGTTGCGGATCGGCGGCGAGCCGAAGTATTGCAGGAAGCGGCCCAGCTCGGGCAGATGCTCGTTCGCGGCCGCCTCGACCTCGGTGAATACGGTCGACCCGCCGATGCGAAGCGAGCGGGCCCCCGCATCGAGCTCGACCCGTTGCTGATCGATCAGGCCGTTGAGGATGAGGATGACCGGCGGCTGCAGCGCCCGCTTGTTGAGCGCCACGCCCCAGTCGGTCGAGCCGCCGACGATGCCGCACGTCGGGTGGGCGGCGCGGAAGGCCGTCGCCTGCGCCATCGTGACCGGCTTGTAGAACTGTTTGCCGCCAAAGCTCATGCCGACCTCTTCGCCGGCACATTGCCGCATCGTGGTGAGCAACGTCGACGTGGGGAAGCGGTCTTGCAGCGAGATCAGCTTGTCGCGCGGCGTCGTTTCCGCGGCACGGAGAATCGAATCGTAGCCGGTGCAGCGACAGAGGTTGCCGACGAGCCCGCGGCAGACTTTTTCGCGCGAGGCTTGCGGATCTTCGTCGAGGATCTGCGCGAGCGCCACGACAAAGCCCGGCGTGCAGAAGCCGCATTGCGTGCCGTGGCAATTCACCATCGCCTGCTGGATCGGGTTGAGTGCGTCGCCGTCTTTCAGGCCTTCGACAGTGACGACGTGCGCGCCGTCGAGCTGGCCCATCGAGACGATGCAGGAGGTGAGTGTGCGGTAGCGGATCGTCTCACCCGCCGGACGGCCAACGAGGACGCTGCACGACCCGCAGTCGCCCTCGGCACAGACGACTTTCGTGCCGGTCAGGCGTTGGCGCTTGCGCAGGAAATCGGAAAGCGTGAGGAACGCCTCTTCGCCGCGCACGTCGAGCGGAGATCCGTTGAGAAACAGGCGGAGGTGATCACGCATGGCCACCCCGATCGTAGACGATCTTGCCGGCGATCGTCACACAATTCACGGCGGGTTTCGGATTGTCCAGGTCGGCAGGGAGGAGCGAGCGGATGATGTCGTCTGTGTGGTTCGAAATGTCGGAACCCGAAGCGGCGAACCGCCACTCGCCAAGATCCTGTGACACCTCGACGAAACTCATCGGTTTGCCGACGGAGAGGTCGCCGACGCGGTCGCTGATCCCGAGGATCTGTGCCGGTGCGAGCGTGGCGCGGAACACGGCCTCGCTCGGCGTGGCGCGCGGGGAGTGGCCATGGTGAACGTTCAGGAACCGCCCCATCTCCGCGAGCATGGAAACGGTGGGGGAGGCGCCGACGTCGGTCGCGATCGCGTAAGGAATCTGCCGCGCGACGACTTCGTCGAGATTCATCCGCCCCGATCCGAGCAGCAGGTTCGACGTCGGACAGTGGGCGACCACTGCGTTCGTATCGCGCGCGATCGACCACTCCTCTTCCCGCATGTGGATGCAGTGGGCCAGGATGCAGCGATGATCGAGCAGTCCATCGCGCAGGTAGACGTTCGTGTAGCTCCCCGCATCCGGATAGAGATCGAACTCGACGAACTTCTTCTCTGCGAGTTGTTCGTTGAGATGCGTCTGCGTCCGAAGCCCCAATGAGGACGCGAGCTTGCTCGCGCGGGCGCGCAACCGAGAATCGACCGCGACCGCGAAGCGATCCGTCACCACCACGCGGGATCCGTAACGTCGCGCCATCGCGGTGATGTCGCTCTCCAGCGTCGGCTCGTTCGTTGTGAGATAGTCGGGCGAGTTCTGGTTCATCAGTACCATGCCGACGGACCACGTGTCGGGCAGCGTTGAGAGTGCGATGTCGGTGGCTCGGGCGGAGACCATCATGTACGCACACCCGCCGACGACGCCATGGGAGAGCGTGTCGCGCGCGAAGGCGTCGACGACCTGTTTCGCGATGGCGACATCATGGCATTTCGCCTCGGCGGGGAAGACGTTTTTCTGAAGCCCGTTGAGCAGCTTGCCGCCGGGCGCGTCGTCGGGGATCCCGTCGACGAAGTGACCACGGATCGGGTGCTGGGGGATATGGATGTGGATGTCCACCAGCGGGGGGATAATCACGCCGCGTGCGGAGCGTACGGTAGGGGCGAGGCTGGCCTCGCCCGGGGAACTGGCGTTTGCGGGGGACGCAAGCGTCGCCCCTGCGTCGGCAGAGAGCTGCGCGTACTCGCCAACGAAGACGAGGAGGCCACGTTCGTCGCAGGCGAGCGCGCCATCCGCGAAGAAATCCACGCGTCCCCCGTCGCGCGGCACGAGCAACGGCCCGCGAACGACCTGCGTGATCATGCCGGCCTCCGCATTCTGATCCCCTCGCCCCCGCTGTCGGCGGAGAGAGCTGGGGTGAGGGGGTAGTCGCTCAACGGACTCATGTCAGTCCCGTCCGTAGAGCTTCTCGCCCCCTGCCTCAACCCCTCGCTCGAGGGGAGGGACGTTTGGTCGTGCCCGCGACTATTCATCCCGCCCGCTCCTTCCGCATCGGCTTGACGAGTTTGCCCTGCGGCTTCCCGACGATCTTCCCATCCAGAAATATCGTCTGCCCGCGAGAGATTGTCCGCTTTACCAACCCTCTGAACTGTCGGCCCACGTACGGGCTGAGCTTGTGACGGTCGAGCAGCATGTCGCGGGTGAGTTCGAAGTAGTGCCAGAGATCGACAAGAGCGATGTCCGCATCGAAACCGATATCGAGTACGCCCTTTGAATCGACGCCAAATCGTTCTGCGGCTGCGCCGGATGTGTAGTTCGCGATCGAGGCGGGCGGCAATGCGGGGTCGATGCTGATCATCGCGGCTAAGGTCGATTGAACGCCCGCGATGCCGCCCCAGATCTTGAACGCGTCCTCGCCTTGCTTCATCGAAGCCGGCGCAGGCGAATGATCCGAGGCGACGAACGAGATCTCGCCGGTTCTGAAGAACAAATCCTGGAATGCGTTCACATCCCTTTGGGTTCGAAGCGGCGGCGCGCACTTGGCCCGTGCGCCGATGCGAGGGAGATCCTCTTCCGTCAGCAGGAAATAATGCGGGCACGTTTCATAGCTGACGAGCGCCGTGTCGTCGACGTGGCTCGCCCAGGCGCCGGCTTCCGAGCTGACGTGAACGATATGCACATTGCAGTTCGTCTCTGCGGCGAGTTGCTTGATGCGGGTTATCGCCTCGACTTCCGCAATCACCGGCCGCGAGCGGAGGTAATCCATCCAACCCGTGCGCCCTTCACGGATCGCCTCTGCAGCCAGTCCGGCGGTCATTGCATCATTCTCCGCATGGACGGCGACGATCAACCCGAGCCTGGCGGCCGTCTGCATGCCGCGATAGAGCGTGTAGTCATCCGCCCGCTCAAAATCATCAATTCCACTGCCCGACATGAACGCCTTGAACCCGATCACGCCGCGCTCGGCCAACTCCTCCATCGAGCCGAGATTCTTCGGCGTCAGGCCACCCCAGACCGCGAAGTCGGTCAGGCTCGATCGTTTTGCCGCTTCCAGCTTCAGATCGAAGCTCGGCCCGTCGAGCGTTGGCGGCGAGCTGTTGAGCGGCATGTCGAAGAAACACGTGCCGCCGCCCGCGGCGAGGGCGGCGGTGCCGGTGGCGAAGCCTTCCCAATCGGTCCGGCCGGGCTCGTTGAAA
The DNA here is from genome assembly GCA_031411495.1 of Phycisphaerae bacterium. GTDB lineage: Bacteria > Planctomycetota > Phycisphaerae > Tepidisphaerales > Tepidisphaeraceae > JANOBD01. The sequence continues at coordinate 50,792 of JANOBD010000221.1, forward strand.
TGCACGTGCGGGTCGATCACGCCGGGGAAAATGTGCAGGCCGGCCGCGTCGATCTCTTCGCGGGCCGATCCGCGCAGGCCGGCTTCGAGCGCGACGATCTTCCCGTCTTCGATGGCGAGATCGAGTTGCCGCACGCCTTCGCGCAGAACGCATTGGCCGTTCCGGATGAGCAGGTCCCAAGCCATGGCACTCCCGTATCATGAGCGTCCCGCTCATGCGTTGCTTCAACATGAGCGGGACGCTCATGATACGAATTAACTTCCGCGATAGGTCGAATAGCTCCAGGGCGACAGCAGCAGCGGCACATGATACGACTGGCCCGCATCGCTCACCGAAAATGCGATCGGCACGGTATCGAGAAACACGCCGGCATCCGCGTGGCCGATCGACTCGAAGTAGTCGGCCACATGGAACACCAGCATGTACGCCCCGGCCTTGAGCGCAGCGCCTTCCAGCAGCGGCGAATCGGTCCGACCATCCGCATTGGTGACGACTTCCTTCACCGGCTCGCCGTCGAAAAAGAGTTCGATCGTCATGCCGGCGGCAGGCTTGCCGATTGCGGTGTCGAGAACGTGTGTGGATAGCTTTCCCATGGGGATTCATTAAACGCGAAGTCGCGAAGAGCGCGAAGGCCGGACGCGAAGAAGAGAGAAGAATGGCAAGATGGAATCAGATATAGCGAGCGAACCCTTCTTCCTGCCGAACCAGCGCCATTTGCGGCAACTGAGACGTCTTTGACGAATGGTCTGTCTCCTTCGTGTCTGAACTTCCCCCTCTTCGCGCCTTCGCGCTGCAAAGTATCCGAAACAACCGCTATGCCTTTCGCTTGATCGTCCCGGTGATCAACCCGAACGGCTCATCGGTGGCCACGAAGATGTCGTTCTCGAACTTCAGGCCGAACGGGTCGAGCATGAACGGGATTCGGTGCAGGTTCGGCAGCTCGAAGGTGATCTCGCTCAGGTCGGCACATGCATCCAGCGCCGCGTTGCCCATGTCGTAGATCGTCTGCTGGACGCCGAGGCTGTGCGTGGTGGCGAACGTATCGAGGATCGCGCCCCACACGCTGCAGCACGCGGCGTTGTAGTCGACGCTGCCAGATCGGTATTTCCACATCGCGTTCACCTTGGTCGCCAGGATGCGGTCGGAGGTGTCCTTGAGCGTGCGGTAGCGGTCACGGTGGAAGTCTTTCCATTCCGAGGCGGTCGTCTTGAGCACCGTGAGGTCGCGTACGCCGCTGTTTACCTCGGGCTCCAGCCCGCTGCGGTCGAGCTTGACCGTACAAACGCGCTTCTGCGGCCCGGCGACGGTGAACGCATGATCGTGCGGCTTGCCAGCGACGTTGATGCGGTGCCACGCGTCCTGAACCAGGTCCACCTTCGCGCCCGATGCCTGCGGATAGGTCTTCACAAAATGCCGGCAGAGGATCGTCGCGAACTGCTCAATGCTGTTGAAGTCGTTTTCTTTCGCGACGACGTAGACGGTGTTCTTGATCGTGTCGGTGGCGACGACGTTTCGATTGTCGCCTTGCGTATAGGCTGCATCGAAGTCGCCTTCGAGCAGTACCTGGGCGTCGATCTCGAAGAGCTCGTGCACGTTCGTCTTGCGGACGACTTTCGTCAGGCGAACGCGCGACTTGCCGTAGTTGTGATAGGTGAGGTCGTGGGGCATGGTGTCATCTTAAAGAAATATCTCGCAGCGCATGAACATTGTGTCATCCAGAGGGAGCCTAAGCGACCGAAGGATCTCGGGTCTGCGCGATATCACAAAAAACCGGCGACAATGCGGGAAGTGTGGTTCCTTCCCGCGTATTCTCCCTGACCGTTCCTGCTGCCAGAGATCCGAGGTCCTTCGTCGGCAAAGCCTCCTCTGGATGACAACTTTCGCTAAGTCCTCCTCGGCGATTGTCACTCCCAGATCGCATCCCTCATCCGCAGCAGTGCGATCTTATCAATCTCCGCGAGCGCCGTGATGATTTCTTTCTCGATCGAGTTCTCCAGCCGAATTGGGAACGCGGCCAGGATCGAGTCCTTCCTGTTTTGTCGCGCGCAGATCACGAACGGAAATCCGAACTTGCGGTGATACGCCGCGTTAAACCGCTCGAACTGCTCGACTTCCAGGGCCGAGAGCTGTGCGAGCCCGGCCGCCTGTTGTTCCGCGGTCGATTCGCTGGTGAGCTTGTTTTCCCGGGCGATCTTGCCGACGAGATCGGGATGGGCGCGGATCAGTTCCAGCTGCTGATCGGCCGTCGCGTTGCGAACCACCCGGCCCATCTGTGTGGCCAGATCGTCGACGGATGTGAAGGGCCGCTGCTCGAAGACGCGCTCGGCGATCCACGGCGAATGTTCGTAAAAGCGCCCGGCGAGACGGACGAAGGCGTTCGCGTCCATGGCGTCATTGATCAGGTCGATTGCGGGCCGGCGGACGAGTTGTTCGATCACCTTCGCCCCTTCGGCGATGTCCTCCACGCGGCTGAACTCGGCCGGGTTGTGGCTGATGCCGTCCTTGCTCGGGACGAAGAGCATGACGGTGGGGAGGTGGGGCGCAAGGACGGCGCTGTCGTGCAGGGCGCCGGAGACGGCGGTAACAGCATCCTGGCCGATGGCCTGCTTGAGCGGCGCTACAAGGCGAGCGGCCATCGGCCTTGCCGGAATTGTCTCCGTGACTTTCTTGTCGACGTGTACGGGTCGATGCTCACCGGTTCCCCCGAGCACTGAGGAGATCCAAGTGTTTCCCAAAGCAAGGGTATGATCGTCGGGCGCGCGAAAATCGATTGTGAAGGTAACCTTGTCTGGGATGACATTGATTGCGTTCGGCTCGACTGCAATACGACCTATCGTGATGACCGCCTGATCAGATACTTTGGCGATGTTTTGTACGAACGCGTAGGCAATCTCGGCCATTGCGGCGAATGCATCGCGCCGATCTTTCATGCTGGTCGCGCCCGCATGATTCGCTTCTCCGGTGATGGTCACCATCCATTGTTGTCGGCCAGCGATTGAAGTGACCACAGCGAGCCGCTGATCCCGCCGCCACATGCCGGGGCCTTGCTCGATGTGGAGTTCGATCAATCCGTGGTGCGCTTCAGGGCGAAGCCGCGATGCGGCGATCTCTTCCGGCTTCACACCATACGGCGCGCCGGCTTCGAGATAGGTCTGGCCCTCCTTGTTTTTCAGCTCGCCGAGCTTTTTTACGTCGAGTTCACCGACGAGCGCGCGGCTGCCGAGCATGCCAAGGCCGAAGGTCGGGCCTTCTTCCTCGGCGAAGATGACGAGTTCGAGCGGGAGGAGGATGCCGTCGTCGTATGCCGAGCGCAGCAGTTCGAGCGCGGTGACGATGCCAGCGACGCCGTCGTAGTCGCCGCCGTGGGGGACGGTGTCGATGTGGGAGCCGCAGAGCCAGGTTTTGATCGGCGCTGCGCCGGGAGGAACCGCGAGCAGGCTCGCGGGCTTCACGAAGACATTTCCGCTTGCGTCGATCCGCTCGACGCAACCGACCTTTCGCGCTTCTGCGATGACATAGTCGCGGGCACGCGCCCACTCGGTCGAGAAGGTGGGGCGTGTCGCGCCGTTGCCCGGCGTGTGCGTGCACGCCGCGATCGCGCGGATGTCGGCTTCAATGCGTTCGACTCGGATCATCTTGGATTCGCTCTATTGCGGACAGTCGGCCGGCTTCATCTTCTTCATGTTCTCCGCGATCTGCTCCGGCGTGAGATCCTGCTTGTGCGTCGCGATGCACCAGTGGTTGCCGTGCGGGTCTATCACGTTGCCAACACGGTCGCCGTAGAACATGTCGGTAATCGGCTGCTTCGCGGTCGCACCCGCGGCGACGGCCTGCGCGTGGATGGCATCGACGTCGGTTACATAGATGTAGAGCATGCAAGGCAATGGCGGATAGCCGTTGCCCGAGCAGCCCATCATGATGATCGCGCGGTTGATCGACATCTCCGCGTGAGCGGTCTTCCCATCCGGCATCGGCATCTTGTAGTGCAGTTTCGCGCCCAGGGCCTTCTCCATGAACTCGACCTGCGCATCCACATCCGGCACGACCATGTAGGGCGTGACCGCGGTAAAGCCGTCGGGGATCGGTTTGACTGACATTGTCTAGCTCCTTGTAAAACGAAAGAACCCTCACCCTAACCCTCTCCCGGCGTACCGGGCGAGGGGACCGGAAAATCACTTTCCGAACTGCTCTCTCCACGCCTTGCCCGTCTTCTCCATCACGCTGTTCGCGCCGGTTCTTCGCATCCGGTGCAGCGTCGGCATGCCGAGCGCGAACTCCTGCATCCAGTCCCGCGCGAACTCGCCGCGTTCGGTCTCGGCGAAGATCTTGCGGATCTCCTCTTCATTGATGACGCGCGGGCCGCGGGTGCGGATGGCGAACTCGCACGTCCGGCTGCAGCCGCCGGAGACGTACGGCTCGATGCCGGTTTCGTCCATCACATCAATCACGCTGCGCAGACTCCGAATGGCTTTGGCGTACGCGAAACTCGGCGGATAGCCGTTCTCGACCATCGTGTTGAAGCAGGCTTTCATGAGCGCGATCGCGCCGCCATACAGGATTTGTTCCTCAAAATTGTCGCCTTCGGTCTCGTGCTGGAAGGAGAGTTCGACGACGCCGGCGCGGGTCGAGCCGACGGCCTTGGAGATCGCGAAGACGATCTCGCGGGCGTGGCCGGTGTAATCGTGATCGACACCCACGCAGCCGTAGACCCCTTCGCCCTTGAGATACTTGGCGCGGACGAACTTACCCGGCGCATTCGGGACGAAGAGGACGCAATCGACATCCTTCGGCGGCTGGATCTGGCCGTAGAGGACGGAAAAGCCGTGACAGAAGCAGAGCGTCTGACCCGCGCGGAGATTGGGCGCGATCTGCTCCTTGAATATCTTCGGCTGCACCGGGTCGGCGAGTTCGATCAGCAGGATGTCGGCTCTCTTCGTGGCATCTGCGATGGAATAGGTCTCAAAGCCATCGGCCTTGGCGGTGTCGGCGCTGTTGCCGGTGCCGATGATGATCTTGAACCCGCTGTCGCGCGCGTTGGCCGCCTGGGCTTTGCCCTGGATGCCGTAGCCGATGACGGCGAGGGTTTTACCCTTGAGGATGGAACTGTCGACGTCTTCGTCTCGGTAGATTTTTTCCATGTGTTCTTTCTTCGTTTGGCGGCCGATGAACGCGGATGGACGCAGATGCGCCAATTGTCATGCTGAACGTACTCGTGAAGCATCTAGCGCAGAAGGCTGGGCGGTGACGCTCGCGAGTAGATCCTTCGTCGGCAAGCCTCCTCTGGATGACAGTTTTAGCTCATCGCGACACCATTCACTTCACCACGACCGCTGCCAATTCCGCCTGACGACGTCGGCGGCGCCACTCCATGCTCCAGAGCGTGAGGACGGTCAGGCCGTCGCAGACGTAGTGGAACTTTTTCACGCCTTCGACATCGGTGCCGACCATCGTCGGCTCGAGCGCGCTCTTGATGCCTGAATCGGCCGACGCGGCCTTCACGGCGTCGTACACCTTCAGCCGTTGCGCCGTCACGTCGATGATCGCGCCGCAGTTCTTGTACGCAAAGCACAGGAACAAAACGGTGATGAGCACAGTGGTGAGGCGGTTGGGAATCTGCCGCATCGAACTGAACGCAAGCAGGCCGCCGATGATCACGACGTAGAGCGTCCAGTAGTTCTGCAGCGCAGTCGACCGCTCGAAATAGAGCTCGACGAGTTGGGCATAGTTCATAGTGATCATCCGTAGGGTGGGTCTTTGACCCACCATGGGTTGGAAGACGTGGGTCAGAGACCCGCCCTACAGTTACAACGGTATCTCGCGGTTCACGTTCTTGTAGTAGATATATTTCGCCGGCGTCGGGCCGGTGGCGTAGAAACTCTGCGGGCAGTACGGGCCCATCCAGATGAAATCGTCCTTTTCGACTTCCATCCATTGGTCGCCGAGGAAGTAAACGCCCTTGCCTTGAAGGATGAGCGCGCCGTGTTCCATCACGTGCGTCTCGATGATCGGTAATCCGTAGCCGGGGTTGAAGGTGAAGATGTTCATCGCCAGGTCGAACTCGAAGCGATCGGGGATGAGCGTCTGCAGCAGCGAGTTGGGGTTGTCGGCCCAGACTTCCTTTTTGACTTCGCTCTCGTGGCCGTAGCAGCCTTCGAAAAGCTTCACACCCGGTGCGGCCTCGAACTTCTTCTTGAGGATCAGCAATTGCATCGCGCTCTCGGCGACGAACTGCGATGCATGCCCCGGCGGCGTCAGGCCGAAGCTGCCCTCGCGGATCGCATGTTTGGTTTTCGCGCCGTCGCTGAACGAGCCACTCCCGCTCATCACGTAGAAGAAGCTTTCGATCGCCGAATCCGCGACGAACTCGCCTTTGGAATTGGCCGGCACGTCGATCAAATACTGCACGAACTCCGCCCCGATCCGCGGGCTCGCCAAGACGCGCACCTGCGCGCTCGGCCAGGTCGGCAGCCGCGAAAACGGAAAGCCTTCCAGTGGCATCAGCGCCCAGCGAGGGGTGACGCGGGTGCGGCCATGAACGAGTTGATTGACGGGTCTCATATCTGTCCACAATCAGGAATGACCAAACCACGACGACCAATAGAGCCACAAGGTCCAATGACCAACACGGCAATCGTTTTGGGGCATGGAAATTGGGCATTTGTTGGTCATTGGTTCTTGGTCATTCGAAAAGGCCCACTACCTCAAACTTCTCCACATCCACCAGCCCCAGATCCGTCAGCTTCAGGCTCGGGATCACTTCCAGCGCCATGAAGCTCATTGCCATGAACGGGTCGGCGAGTGTCGAGCCGAGCATTTTGGCGGCGGCGATGAGCTGGTCATACCGCATCGCGATCTCTTCGATCGGCCGATCGCTCATCAGTCCGCCGACGGGGAGCGCGAGGCGCGTGAGGATGTTCTGTCCATCCGCCACCGCGAGCCCGCCGCCCATTCGGCACACCTCCCGGCCGGCGGCGATCATGCTCGCGTCGTCGGCGCCGATGATCACCAGGTTGTGATGATCGTGGGCAATCGTGCCCGCGATCGCGCCGCGCTTCAACCCGAAGCCGCGGATGAATCCGACGCCTTGCTTCCCGCTGCCGCGGTGCCGCTCGACGACGGTCATCTTCAGGATGTCGCGCTCGATGTCGGCCACGACATGATCCAGCACCACTTTCGGCTTGAGCAAGAGCGATCGCGTCAGAAGCTGATCGGCCCGCGACTCAATCACGCGGAGAGTCGAACCGTCCGCCGTTACCTTCAGGTTGAACCGTTCCCAGTCCACATCGCACGTTCCCAGCGAACCCGGCTCGAAATCCGCCTGTTCCAACTCGATATCCGGCAATAGGGCGCCGTCGCGGGCGATCAGTTCGCCCTTGGCGTAGACGGACTTCGGCTGGGGATTCTGCAGATCATCGAAGACGACCAGGCTCGCGCTGCGCCCGGGCGCGATCGCGCCCAGGTGCGGCAGCCCGAACCACTCGGCCGTGTTCAGCGTGGCCATGCGGATCGCCTCGACCGGCTCGATGCCGAACGCGATTGCCCGGCGGACCATCATGTCGATCGAGCCTTCGCGCAGCAGATCGCCGGGCGTGCGGTCATCCGTGCAGAAACAGATCCGGCGAGCATTGGATGACGTCACCAGCGGCAGCAGCGCATCGAGATTTCGCGCGTTGGTTGCTTCGCGGATGAGCAGGTAAAGCCCGCGGGCGAGCTTCTCCCTGGCTTCCTCCAGACTGACGGACTCGTGGTCAGACCCGATTCCCGACAGTGCGTACGCGTTAAGTGGCCGGCCGCGCAGACCCGGACAGTGTCCGTCGATCGGCGTGCCGCGCATCACGGCGAGTTTGCTGATCATGTCCGGCGAGCCGTTGACGACGCCGGGAAAGTTCATCACTTCGGCCAGTCCGTGGACGATTCCGCGGGCGCGGAGGTCGAAGATCTGCTGGGCGTCCAGCGCCGCGCCGCTGCTGGCCATGTGGGTCGCAGGAACGCAGCTGGGCGCCATGACGATCACTTCCAGCGGCAGCGAGGCGCCGGATTGCGCGATGTATTCGACGCCCTTGATGCCGGCGACATTGGCGAGCTCGTGTGGATCGGTCACGACGGCCGTGACGCCGCGCGGCAGGATCGCGCGGGCGAACTGCGCCGGGACGCAGAGGGAGCTTTCGATGTGAACATGCGCGTCGATATAGCCGGGCGCGATGAACGCGCCGTCAAGGTCGATTTCGCCGTAAGCGGTGTAACCCGAGCCGATGCCGACGATGATCCCGTCGGCGATGGCGATGTCGGTGCTGCCGTTGAGCGGGGCTTCGACTTCGCCGGTGAAAACGTTGACGACGCGCCCGCCGCGCAGGAGGAGGTCGGCCGGCGTGTCTCCACGCGCGACGCTGAGCAAGTGTTCCAGTCGATCCATGGCGAAGTGCAGTGTGGCGAGGACAGTCTTCAACGCCAAGTCGCATTCTCGCCGAAACTTACGGATCGTCAAAGGAAAACGCCCGCAGCGGAAGGATTTGCCCACGAAGCACACGAAGCGACACGAAGCATTCGGGATCCAGTTCTAGAACGGCATTTCGTATTCCTTTGTGTCCCTTCGTGTCCTTCGTGGGCATCCTTCTGAGTATGATCGATCGTTATGCTCGAATTGATCGATGAAATCGAACGACGAATCGAAGCCGGCGAGGCGGTTGCGCTTTGCGCCGTCGTCGACGCCCGCGGCAGCACGCCACAGTCCAAAGGCGCCGCCATGCTCGTCTTCGCCAACGGGCGGTCGCTCGGCACGCTGGGCGGCGGGTGTGTCGAGGGCGATGTCCGCATCCGCGCGCTCAAGATGCTTCAAGGTTCCCCATCGGAACCCGACTTCGCACGCCGCGACGAAGTCGCGGATCACGGCGTCTTCCAGTTCAGACTCAATCAGGATTTCGGCTACGACGACGGCCTGGTCTGCGGCGGATTGATGGACATCGCCATTCGCCTCCTCCGCACCCAGGAAGATGTTCTGCCGCTGCAACAGATGCGCGCAACGCTGCTGAACCGCTCGAACGCGTATTACCGCATGCAGACGGTCGACCAAACCTGCGCGCAGCGCTCCTTCGAGATCGAGTTCGTCCCGCCGCCGCGGCTGGTGATCGCCGGCGCGGGCCACGTCGGGGCGGCGACGGCCGCACTCGCCAATTCGATCGGATTCGAAACGCTCGTGATCGATGATCGCGAGGACATGCTCTCCGAGTCGCGCTTTCCCGGCTCGAAGCGGATCGTCGGCGAGATCGAGCACGAGCTGCGATCGCTAGCGATCGACGCGCAGACCTACCTCATCGTCGTCACCCGCGGCCATCGGCACGACAGCGCGGCCCTTGGCGCGATCATCAACTCTTCTGCAAAGTACATCGGAATGATCGGCTCGAAGCGAAAGGTGCGGACGGTGCTGGATGAACTCGCGAAGCAGGGCGTGGCGCGCGAGAAGCTGCTCAGCGTACAGGCGCCGATCGGCCTCGAACTCGGCGCGGTGACTCCCGCGGAGATTGCCGTGAGCATCGTCGCCCAGCTCATCGCGATCCGCCGCGGCGTCGATGATCACGCCGTCCATTCGATGAAGATGAGCGAAGCGGACGTCACCCGTTATCTGGATCGCGAATCGCTCGGCACGGGCGACGCGGAGGACTGATTGAGACGCCCGCGTGACGATCGCGAGCGAAAGCGATACCTTCTTCGCCCCTATGGCATTCGTGAACGAAAACTTCCTGAAATTGAGGGCCGGCTACCTTTTTCCCGAGATCGGTCGGCGCGTCAAAGCGTTTGCCGCTGGCAATCCGGGCGCGAAGATCATCCGCATGGGCATCGGCGACGTGACCGAGCCGCTGACGCCCGCGACTGTCGCTGCCATGCACAAGGCCGTCGACGAGATGGCCCACCGCGAGACCTTCCGTGGCTACGGGCCGGAGCAGGGGTACGACTTTCTGCGCGAAGCGATCGTCGCCAATGACTTCGCGCCGCGCGGCTGCGACATCGCAGCCGATGAAATCTTCATCTCGGATGGTTCCAAGTGCGACTGCGCGAACATCCTCGACATCCTGGGCAACACCAACGTGATCGCGGTGACCGACCCGGTTTACCCCGTCTACGTCGATACGAACGTGATGGCCGGCAACACCGGCGTTGCGGATGACAATGGCGAGTACTCCAAGCTGACCTACCTCCGGTGCACCGCCGCTCGAGGATTCACGCCCGAATTGCCGACGGGCCACGTCGACATCATCTACCTCTGTTCGCCGAACAATCCGACCGGCGCGGTCCTGACGCGCGAGCAGCTCGTGCAGTGGGTCGCCTACGCGAAGCAGCACCGCTCGATCATCCTCTACGACGCCGCGTACGAGGCGTACATCGCCGATGCCTCGATTCCGCACAGCATCTATGAGATTCCCGGCGCGAGGGAGTGCGCGATCGAGTTCCGCTCTTTCAGCAAGACGGCCGGCTTCACCGGGACTCGTGCGGCGTTTACCGTGGTGCCGAAGACGCTCAAGGGTGCGACAAAAGACGGCAGGGGCGTCGATCTCTACCCGCTCTGGATGCGCAGGCACACCACCAAGTTCAATGGCATCAGCTACATCGTGCAGCGCGGCGCCGAAGCGATTTACTCCCTCGAAGGCAAGCAGCAAGTTCGCGGCCTCATCGACGGCTACCTCGCCAATGCTGCGCTGATCCGCGATGAACTCGGCAAGCGCGGTATGAAATGCTTCGGAGGCGTGAACGCTCCGTACGTCTGGATCGAAACGCCGGGTAAGGCAAAGAGCTGGGACTACTTCGACAAACTCCTTTCGCAAGCGCACGTCGTCAGCACGCCCGGCAGTGGTTTCGGCCGCAGCGGCGAGGGATACATCCGCCTGAGTGCGTTCAATAGTCGCGGGAATGTGGAAGAAGCGCTGTCACGCATCGCCAAGCTGTAAGATCGTGACTTTGAAACACGGAGCCACGGAGAGAAGAAGCATGAACCACAGATGAACAAGATGAACACTGATAGAAGAGAAGACCAAAGGTCATGCTCCTCCTCCAGTTCAGTCAGATTGGTATTCATCTTGTTCATCTGTGGTTACTTCTCGTGAATCCGTGTCTCTGTGTTGAAATGAACCAGAACGGAAGAGGAAGACCCATGCCACACGAAGACATCCGCATCGGAACGCTCGCCGGGCTCGACAAAGGGGCCGCGTATCTCAAGCAGATCCTGCCGCACGGCTTCGAGAGCTTTCAGCTCAACTGCTGGGAGTATCTGCCGAACATCGATTTCGACCGCTCATCGAAGGAAGTCCTCGACTGCATCGACGGCAAGGCGGTCATCAGCTCGATCGGCGTCTTCGGGAATCCGCTGCAGAACGAACGGACTGCCAAAGACTGGGATCGCGCCATCGATCTCGCGCCGCGCTACAACTGCAAGATGGTCTGCGGCTTCGCGGGCGCGCTGGAAGACCGGCCCGTGAATGAGAGCATGGAGAAGTTCAAGGAAGTCTGGACGCCGCTCGCGAAGAAAGCCGCCGACAAGGGCGTGCGCATCGCCTGGGAAAACTGCGACATGGGCGGCACGTGGGATCGGCCCAAGTGGAACATCGCGCACGCGCCCGCCGCGTGGGAGATGATGTTCAACGCGGTGCCGAGCGACGCGATCGGGCTCGAGTGGGAGCCGTGCCACCAGATGAACTCGCTGATCGACCCGCTCCCGCAATTGCGCAAGCTGATGCCGGGCGGAAAAGTCTTCCACATCCACGGCAAGGACGCGACGATCGCCTGGGACGTGATCAAGACGACGGGCCTGCGCGGCGGCAAACCGTTCGTCTGGCACCGCACGCCCGGCTTCGGCGACACCAACTGGACGGACGTGATCTCCATCCTCCGCCAGCACAAGTTCCAGGGCTCGATCGACATCGAAGGGTGGCATGATCCGGTCTACAAAGACGAACTGGAAATGACCGGCCAGGTCCACGGCCTGAACTATCTCAAGCATTGCCGCGGCGGGGCGTTCGTGAAGAACCCGGTGTGAGGGCAATGACCAAGGACCAATGACCAACAAAGGACCAATGACCAAAGTCCAATGCCGGCGGGCCTTTGGTTTTTGGTCCTTGTTTGTTTTTTGATGCTTG
>JANOBD010000222.1:0-9624 GCA_031411495.1 Phycisphaerae bacterium
TACCGCGACCTGGAAGATCTCCGCTCCGCCGGCGTCCCCATCGACTTCGACTCCGAAACCGGCGGGTACGCCATCCGTCGCGATTTCTTTCTCCGGCCCACCGACTTGTCGCTCGACGAAGCCTTAGCCCTCTGCCTGCTCGGCATGCAGCTCCGCAGCGACGAGCAATTGCCCCACACCTCGCCCGCCGGGCGGGCGATCGAAAAGATCCGATCAAACCTCCCCGCGACGTTTCGAGACGACCTCGAGCAGGTCCTGCCCTTCGTCTCGATCGACCTGGCCCGAACCGAGAACCCCAATGCGGCCGACGTGTTCGCAACCGTCCGCGCCGCCATCCGCGATCGGCGGGCGCTGACGTGCGAATATGAGTCACCTCGATACGCGAATGAGAAACCGCCGTTTCGCTTCGACCCCTACGCCTTGTACTTCGGCCAGCGGGCCTGGTACGCGATCGGCAGGCGACATCCCGATGATTCGGTCCGGACGCTGAAGCTCTCGCGGTTCGTTCGCTGCACGTCGACCGATCAGCCGTTCGCCGTGCCGGATGACTTCTCGCTCGAGCGGTACTTCGGCAACGCCTGGCGGATGATGCGCGACGACACGCGGCATTCGATCCAGCTCTGGTTCTCCCCCGCCGTGGCTGAAACGGTCGCGGACACCTGGTGGCACTCGACGCAGGAAGTGGACTACCACGACGATGGCGCGATCACCGTCCGCTTCGAGGTCGATGGACTCGAGGAGATCGTCTGGTGGGTGATGAGCTACGGCCCGCACTGCCGGGTGCTCCAGCCTGACGCGCTGCGCGAGCGCGTCAGGACGATGGCCACCGACACCGCCCGCCTCTACGAATCGCCAGGCTGAGAAAACATTTCTTCCAAAGCCCACTGACATACAGGTGTCAGCGGCTTCCCTATCCTCGGACCCGTGAACCAGAACACGCCAGCCGCATGGAAGCGGAGGCCGACGTTTCGCGTTCCGCTGAATACGCCGAAGGGGCGGCGGCGGGCGTGGCGGTGGTGTGTGCTGCGCACGGTTCGAGACTGGCGGCTCTCCGCCGCCAAGCGTCGCCCCATCGCACGCCACCACCTGCCACGTCTCATCGCAAGAAGGTGGCACGACGTGTCAGCCGGAAGCGAATTGTTTGGTGTCGAATAAATGGTTCGGGTATCGAGAGAGGAAAGCATGTCGACTCTTTCAGTGGAAGGGAAACAACCGGTGCGCTACCACAGGCGGCCTCATCAGCGCAGCGGGCGTAACTAGGGAGGTTGAATTGTCTTTTCTAGGTCACAGCGAGAACGACGGCGGGCGCGGCCTGGCCGAACTTCTCCGCGATCACATCTTGGCCGTCGCCGGCCGGGCCGAACAGTTCGGTACCGCGTTCGGCGTCGGTCAACAGGCGAAGGTTGCGGGATTGTTGCACGACCTCGGGAAATACGCGGACCAGTTTCAAGATCGCGTTCGCGGCATCGGCGCGGGCCGCGATCACGCATCCGCTGGCGCACTCGTCGTTGCCAGACTCTACCGCAAATTCGGGATTGTGCCGGCAATGGCGATCGTGGCCCACCACATCGGGCTCGAAGCATTCGAGCCCGACCACAAGAAGTTCACTTCGGTCCTTGGCGAGTTATTCAGGGACAAGGATGCCGCGAGACGACTAACCTCAGCCGACGTCCCATTGCTCCAAAAGCGATTCGAGGCGGATGGGATCGTGCTACCGCCACTCAAGTCCGGCCTGCTGCCTACCGACGCCTTTCCCGCCGCCGACCTCTTCGATGTTCGGATGCTCTTTTCCTGTCTCGTCGATGCCGACTTTCTTGAGACCGAAGCGCACTTCGACGGGAACGCTCTCGAGCCACGTCGGCCCCGACTCGGCGGCCCGACACTTGATATTGATCGCGCGATCAACGCGCTCAACAAACACGTCGCTGCCTTCAAACCCCCGACCAATGAAATACAACGTGCCCGCCAATCCCTCTTCCAATCGTGCGTCGATGCCGCCGCCCTGCCCTCAGGACAGTTCACGCTCACCGCACCGACCGGGACGGGCAAGACGCTCGCGATGCTCGCATTCGCGCTCCATCACGCTCGGAAACACAAGCTGCGCCGGATCGTGCTTGTGATGCCGTTCCTCAATATTATCGAGCAGACGGCCGGCGTCTACCGGCGACTCTTCTCCGCCGCGGAAGGGTTCCCGCCAAACACACTTCTCGAACATCACAGTCTCGTCCGCGAAGCGCAATCATCTGCCAACGACCTCGAAGGGGCATCCAAACGGAAGCCGTTTCACCAACTTCTGACCGAGAACTGGGACGCACCGATCATCCTGACGACCAGCGTCCAGTGTCTGGAATCGATGATGTCCAACCGAACCTCCGCCTGCCGCAAGCTGCACCGGCTGGCTAGAAGCGTGATCCTGTTCGACGAGGTGCAGACGCTCCCGCCGAAGCTGGCGAAGGCGACGCTGGCGACGCTCTCGCGGCTCTCCGATCCGACAGGCCCTTACAGCTCGACCGTTCTCTTCGCCACCGCCACCCAGCCAGCGTTTGATGTCTTGCACGATCAAGTCGGCCGTTTGTGCTCGGCCGGCTGGCAGCCACGCGAAATTAACACAAGTGCGCCGGCGATGTTCGAGATCGCCGGCAAACGCATCCGCACGCGATGGAAGCACGATACACCGGTCTCGGTTGATGCGCTTGCTCGGCAAATCGCGAGCCACGAGCAGGTACTGTGCATCGTCAACCTCAAACGCCACGCGGCGGCGCTGACGGATGCGGTGAAATTGTGGTGCGACGAGGACACGGTTCTCCACCTCTCGACCAACCTATGCCCGGCTCATCGCATCAGAGTTCTGGAGACGATACGTGCGCGACTGCGTGACAGCTTACCGGTTCGATTGATCTCCACGCAGTGTGTTGAAGCGGGAGTAGACCTCGACTTTCCTGCCGTCTACCGCGAGCTTGCGCCGATCGACGCCATCTGCCAGGCTGCGGGTCGATGCAACCGTCACGGCAACCGCTCTGTGCCGGGCATCGTCACCGTGTTTCAGTTCGAAGACGACGGCAAGGTCCAATTCCCGCCCGGCTACACGCAGGCCGTCAACGCGACGCGGAGCTGGCTCAAGGCCATCTCCCAACAATGCACTCTGGACGCGACTGAACTGCTGAACGATCCGAATCACCTACGTGCCTATTTCCGAACGCTCTACGGAACGACGGGCCGACAGGATGCGATCGTCAACGATGAGCGAGACCTGAACGACGCGATTCGTCAAGGTCGGTTTGACGACGTCGCAAAGGAATACAAGCTCATCGAGTCGGACACCGTCTCGGTTCTTGTGCCGTACGAGCCGAAGGTGTTTGCTGAGTTGTGCGACGAAGCGCACGAGGGATTTGCGGATGCCGATGCGCGACGGCGATGGCGCGAACGCGCTTCGCGCCATGCCGTCTCGATCTACCGGAACGACAACAGCCCGATCTGGCCGCACCTGGAGGCGGTGGAATTTTACAAAGGCGTCGAAGCGACGAACGCGGAATCGGACTGGTTCATCGCGTTGGCGGGGCTTCGCTATGACACATTGACCGGAATTGTCGCGCCGGACCCGGCAGACCTCATCGCATAAGGGAACGGCAGATCACTTGCGAAAGGATTCAAGTATGAACGAACGTTCTGGACAATCTCACACGCTCGAAGTCCGGGCCGACTTCGCGTGTTTCTCTCGGCCCGAGATGAAAGTGGAGCGCTTCAGTTATCCGTGCCCAACGCCTAGTTCCGCGCGCGGCGTGTTCGAAGCGATCTACTTCAAACCCGAGTTCCGTTGGCAGGTGACGCGGATCGAACTGCTCGATCCGCCGGCCTACATCGCGCTGCGGCGGAACGAAGTGAAAGACAAAGCCAGCGAGCGCTCCATCAACAGTTGGATCAAAGGCAAGGCCGAGCCCGAGCCGCTCTTCGCCGATCTCACCGGCGAAGAATCCAAAGGCCGTACGCAGCGGCAGACGATGGCGCTACGCAGCCCGCGGTATCGACTCACCGCGCAGATCGTCCCACGCGGCGCCCAGCCCGTCGCGACGTACGACGCCCAGTTCGTCCGCCGCGCATCGCAGGGCAAATGCTTTCAACAGCCGTACCTCGGCATGAAGGAGTTCGTGTGCTTCTTCGACTACATCGACGACGTCGATGCCGCTCGAAACACAAAGCCGCCGGCGAATTACTCGCAGGATCTGGGCTACATGGTCTACGACGTGTTCGATTTGAACGCTGTCAACGCGACGCGGGCCGAGCAGGAGCATCCGAACGCGAAGCTCCGCAAGTCAAACGCTGCGAACGTGTCGCTGTTCAAGGCCGTGATCGACAAAGGCGTGCTGATCGTGCCGGATTACGACAGCGATGCGGTGCTGAAACCGGGAAGGAGGGCCGGCTGATGCTGCACGAATTGATCAAATACGCTGAGCGCGCCGGACTCGCGTCAGAGCCAGGGTTCAAGGCGAAAGCCGTCAAGTGGCTGTTGATGTTCGACACGAAGGGCCGCTACATTGGCGTTCAGAATCTCACCGGGGACGACAGAAAGAGTAAAGGACAGGTCTTCTCCAAGTGTCCGGACCTCACCCACCCGGAAATGATCGCGGCGGGCAAAGGCACCCGTCACTTCCTCGTTGATTCCCTCGACAAGGTCGTCCTGCTGTCCAAGGACGAGGTGACCGGAAAGCTCATGCGCGAACACGACTACTTCGTAGGCCTGCTCGAACAGGCGAGCGAAGCGATTCCGCTGCTCGAAACGATCGCCAAGGTGCTCGGCGATGCCGAACTGCTCGCAACGATTCGCGCCGAACTTGAGAGCCAGAAGGCCAAGCCGACCGATGGTGCGTCGCTCGCCATCCAAACCACGAATGGCGACGTGCAGAAGCTGGTGGAACAATCGACCTGGCACGACTGGTGGCGAGCGTTCCGGCAGAAACTGCTGAGTGATCGACAGTCGCGCGACGCTGACGATAGTGAAGTGCCCGTCGGCGACATGCTGTGTCTCTTGTCGGGCAAGTCGGTTGATCCGGTCGCGACGCATCCGAAAATCGCGGGCCTGTCGGATGTGGGCGGTCTCTCGATGGGGGATGCACTCACGAGCTTCGACAAGGATGCGTTCACATCGTTCGAGTTGGAACAAGGTCGCAACGCGGCCGTATCAAGCGAGATGGCAACCGCGTACGCCGGCGCACTCAACGACCTGATCCGGAACCGCAGTCGACGTCTGGCCGGGGTGAAGGTGGCGTACTGGTACGCGGGCTCGACGATCGAGCCGAGAGACGACGTGGCCGATCTGGTCTACGTTCCCGAAGGATTCACGACCGACGACGAGGATGAGCAGAGCGTGCCGAACTCGCCAGCGACGCGAAGCGAGATCGACCGAAGCGAAGGCCGGGCGAAGAAATTGCTGGCCGCGATCGAATCTGGCGCGCGGCCCGACCTTCTCGCCGCACGGTTTTACTCGATGACGCTCTCAGCCAACTCCGGCCGGGTGATGGTCCGGGATTGGATGGAGGAATCGTTTCCCGACCTGGTCCGCGCGGTGAACGCATGGTTCGAGGATTTGTCGATCGTGGGTCGAGACGGTCACGGCATCATTCGCGATTTCAAACTGCTCTCGATCATCGGCGGATGTGTACGCGACTTGAAAGACGCGACGTCTGCCATGCAGACCAGCCTTTGGCGCGCCGCGCTTTTCGGCCAACAGATTCCGTATCAACTCGCGGCCCAAGCGCTTCGCAGGGCGCAACTGGAAATCATCAACGGCGAAAGCATGCAGCATCGCCGCTTCGCACTTCTCAAAGCATATCTCATTCGAAAGGGCATTCCGATGACCGCTGAACTGAATCCGCATCTCGACGAGCCTGCTTATCTCTGCGGGCGCATCCTGGCGCTGCTCGCTGCAATCCAGCGAAAGGCGCTGGGTGACGTCGGCGCGGGCGTGGTGCAGCGCTACTACGCCGCCGCGAGCGCGACTCCCGCCTTAGTGCTTGGCCGGCTGATCCGAACAGCGAATACCGGGCATATTCCAAAGATCGAACCCGTCGGCCTGCGCGACTGGTACGAACAGGAACTCGCCTCGCTGTGGACACGGATGAAAACCACCGCACCCACCACTCTCACGCTCGAACAGCAAACACTTTTCGCGATGGGCTACTACCAGCAACTGGCCCGGCGAGGCACTTCGGAAACTCCGGCTAAACCCAGTACGGAAAACTCAAAGTAGTTCAAGCCAAGTTCATTCTTAACTGATTCGATTCATCTGAAAGGAACACTAAATGTCTACACCACTTCTACACCGTTACGAATTCCTCTTCCTCTTCGACTGCGAGAACGGCAATCCTAACGGCGACCCGGATGCGGGCAATTCACCGCGTATCGATCCGCAGGACATGCACGGACTGGTCTCCGATGTCGCGATCAAACGACGGGTGCGAAACTTTGTTCAAATCGCCCGCGGCAACGTGATGCCCAACGCGATCTTCGTCGAGCATGCCAGCAACATGAACACCAAGATCGCCAAGGCACACGAAGAGGCCAACGGCGAAGTCCCTGAAGCAAAGAAAACGACCAAGCCGCAGGTTGAGGGAGCAAGGAACTGGCTCTGCAGGAACTTTTACGACGTCCGTGCGTTCGGCGCAGTGATGTCGACCGGAGCGAATGCCGGCCAAGTTCGAGGGCCAATCCAGCTCACCTTCGCCCGATCACTGGATCCCATTCTACCGATGGACATCTCCATAACGCGTATGGCGGTCGCGGAAGACGTGCCCAAAAGGCGCAGCAGCGCCGATTTGAAAGCATGGGAGGCTGAACAACCCGAAGATCAGCTGCGCACCATGGGCCGCAAGCAGCTCATCCCCTACGGCCTCTTTTTGGGCAAAGGATTCGTCTCGGCCCACCTAGCCCTTCAAACCGGATTCTCGGGCGACGACCTCAGGCTCCTGTTCGAATCGATCTCAAGCATGTACGAGCACGACCGCTCGGCGAGCAAGGGGATGATGGCCGTCCGCGAACTGTTCGCGCTCAAGCACGTCGGCACCGACTCGAATCTCGAACAGCGGGCCGCCCAGGCGAAGCTCGGCTGCGCGCCGGCACAGGTGCTCTTCGAGCAGATCGTCAGCGTAAAGCTGAACGACGGCATCGTCGCGCCGCGGAAATATGCCGACTACACAGTCACGATCGACGAATCCAAAATCCCCAAGGGCACGGAACTGCTGCGACTGCCCGCCGACCTGGGGAAGATCGCATGAGCGATGCCGTATCCAACACGGTTGCGTTCGATGAAGACGCGTTGCTGCCGATCTCCGCCCTGCAACACTTTCGATTCTGTCAACGGCGTGCCGCGCTGGTGCATATCGAAGGACTGTGGGCAGAGAACCAGTTCACCGCGGAAGGCAACGTGCTTCATCGCAAGGCTCACGACCCTGCCCGGGTCGAATCACGCCCCGGGCTGCGGGTCGTGCGCGGGATGATGCTCCGCTCGTTGACGCTCGGCCTTTACGGCAAGGCGGATGTGGTCGAACTCGCCGTCGATGGCGAATCCATCCGCGCCGCGACGATCGTCGAGTACAAGCGCGGCAGCCCCAAGCGCGCGTTCGATCGGGAGTTCCAAGTCCAACTCTGCGCGCAGGCGATCTGCATGGAAGAGACGATGCCCGACGTGCCGATCACGGCGGCGATTTACTACGGAAAAGTCCGCAGACGTGTGCCTGTCGAACTCGATTCTTCGTTGAGATCCGAGACGGTTCGCGATGCAGGATTGCTGCACGAATTGATCTCGTCGAAAATCACCCCGGCCGCGCGTTACGAACGCCGCAAGTGCGATCGTTGTTCTATGAAGCCACTCTGCATACCCACGGCGTTGCGCATCCGCGTGCCGGCCTCGACGTACATCCAGCAGGTGATCGCGCAATCTGCCGGCTGCGAACTCACCGGGAGGCTCTGGGAATGAAACAGCATCTCAACACGCTTTTTGTGACGACGCAGGGCGCATACCTGCGCAAGCAAGGCGACACCGTGGCCGTACGTGTCGAGAAGAAGGATGTCCTGCGCGTGCCGATGAACAATCTCGGCGCTGTCGCCTGTTTCGGCCGCGTCTCGTGCAGTCCGTTTCTGCTTGGCGCGTGCGCGCAGCACGGCATCGCGTTTTCATTCCTGACCGAAACCGGACGTTTTCTCGCCGCCGTGAACGGCTTCACGCCAGGGAACGTGCTGCTGCGCCGAGAGCAATATCGACGCGCCGACGACCCGGTGCTTTCATCCGACATGGCGCGATGGATTGTAATCGGCAAGCTGTCGAACTATCGAACGACGCTTCGCCGGGCCTCACGCGATCGCGGTATTGGGGAACCCGCCTCGGCACTGAATGATGCCGCAAACCGAATCGATCTAACTATACAGTACCTTGGCAGGCCGACCGCCCTCGATGTCGTCCGCGGTATGGAAGGCGAAGCCAGCGCG
Source organism: Phycisphaerae bacterium (assembly GCA_031411495.1). Classification (GTDB taxonomy): domain Bacteria; phylum Planctomycetota; class Phycisphaerae; order Tepidisphaerales; family Tepidisphaeraceae; genus JANOBD01. The sequence goes on from JANOBD010000222.1 coordinate 8,479, forward strand.
ACCTACTTCAACGTGTTCCAGCATCAACTCACGGCCCAGCAGCAGGCTTTTGCATTTGTCGCACGCAGCCGTCGACCGCCCGCGGATCGGATCAATGCCCTGCTCTCGTTTCTTTACTCCATGCTCGCAAACGACGCCCGATCAGCGTGTGAGGCGACCGGGCTGGATGCGGCCGTCGGATTCCTCCATCGCGATCGACCCGGCCGGCCGGGATTGGCTCTGGACATCATGGAAGAGCTTCGTCCCGTCCTCGCGGATCGCCTGGCCGTGTCGCTCGTCAATCGACAGCAGGTGAAGCCGGACGGTTTCGTGTCCGAACCGGCCGGTGGTGTACGCATGAACGATGCCACGCGCAAGACGGTGATCGCCGCGTATCAAAAACGAAAGCTGGAGACGCTGCGTCATCCGTTCCTTGATGAGCAGGTCACACTGGGATTGGTCATTCATCTACAGGCAAGGCTTCTCGCCAGGACGATCCGCGGCGACCTGGACGCCTATCCGGCTTTCGTCTGGAGGTAAGCGGTGCTGGTGCTGGTCACCTACGACGTGAAAACCGAAAGCAAGAGCGGCCCGAAGCGGCTGCGCCGAATCGCCAAGATCTGTGAAGACTTCGGGCAGCGCGTTCAGTTTTCAGTCTTCGAATGTAAGGTCGATCCCGCTCAGTGGACTGAACTTCGCCAACGCCTGCTCGACGCATTCGATCCGGCAGAAGACAGCCTGCGATTCTATATGCTTGGCGCGACGTGGCACGAACGCCTCGAGCACCATGGCGCGAAGCCCGGATTCGACCCGGACGGACTGCTGATGGCGTAGCAAAAACGCATGTCGCTGACCGGAGGTTCACACAGATTGCGGGGAGGATCGCGAACGATGTAAGTCGCTCTTTGACAACCGAATAGTCGGTTCTCTCGAAGCCGTGATTTGTAGGAGATCGAAATGTCTGGTCGATACGCGAACCATCGTGCATATCTATCGCCGATACTGAAAGATATGCTACAGGCGTCGCCCGCTTCACGCGGGCGTGGATTGAAACACGTAGTCGCCGATCATGTGAAAGGCGACGAAGGTCGCCCGCTTCACGCGGGCGTGGATTGAAACCTGATTCCGAAGTTCACGACGCCGAGAAGTTGCAGTCGCCCGCTTCAC
>JANOBD010000223.1:0-2149 GCA_031411495.1 Phycisphaerae bacterium
GCCTTTGTAGCTGTGCTGTAATCCGCCGTCATCACGGCGGCACTTGGTCAGGACAAGCCGCATCGTCCGGAGCGCGTTCTCCAATGAATGCGCATCGCCGAAGGACTCGTACGCATCGCACCAGGCGGATACCATCAATGCGTTCCAACTCGTGAGTGACTTGTCGTCAAGGCCCGGCCGCACCCGTTTGGAGCGCTCGGCCAGGAGCCGTTCGTTCATGCGCTCCGCATTCGACCGGAGTTCTTCCTCGGACATGCCGAGCCGTTTCGCCATGAACGTGTCGTCGCCTTCGCGCAGCAGGATGTTGGTGCCGTGCTCCCACGCCGCCGCACCGCCGATGGAGTAGTATTTCTCCGCGAAGGCGAAGTCATCACCGAGAACGCGTTGCAGTTCCTCCTTCGTCCAGACATAGAACTTTCCTTCCTCGCCTTCGCTGTCCGCGTCCAAGGCACTGTAGCAGGCGCCTTCCGCGCTCATCATCTCCCGATCGATGAACGCGAGCGTCCGTTCCACCACGTCTTTGTACAAGGGGTCCTTCACCGCTTGATAGGCCTGGCTGTAGAGAGAAACGAGCTGCGCGTTGTCGTACAGCATCTTCTCGAAGTGCGGCACCTTCCACAGTCCGTCCACGCTGTAGCGCGCGAAGCCGCCACCCACGTGGTCGTAGATGCCGCCCAGTGCCATCTTGTGCAAGGTCAGGTGCACCTGCATGGTCGCGTCCTCATCGTTCGCGAGCCTGCCGTACTTCAGCAGGAACTGCCAGTTGTTCGGCATCGAGAATTTCGGCGCGCGGTCGGTGCCGCCATCCGTGCGGTCGAAGGTGCTGTCCATCACTTGCACCAGGCGCGCGACCTGTTTCCGTGTGAAGTCCGGCGGTGCTTCGTTCAACTGCACGAGGTCGTTCGCGCGCACGCCTTCGTGCAGCCGTTCCGCGTAGGCCGTCACCTTCTTTGGATCGGTCTTCCAGGTCTCGCTCAGGTCGCTGAGCAGTTGTGTCCATTGCTGCGGCGGGAAGTAGGTGCCTCCGTACACGGGCCGCCCGTCAGGCAGCGTGAAGCAGTTCAGCGGCCAGCCACCGCGACCGGTCATCAGCTGCACGGCCGTCATGTACACTTGGTCCACGTCCGGGCGTTCTTCGCGATCCACCTTGATGCACACGAACCGCTCGTTCATGATCCGCGCGACACTGTCGTTCTCGAAGCATTCCCGCTCCATCACATGGCACCAGTGGCAGCTGCTGTAACCGATGCTCACCAGCACCAGCTTGTTCTCCGTCTTCGCCTTCGCGAACGCCTCGTCGCCCCACGGATACCAGTCCACTGGATTATGCGCGTGCTGCAACAGGTAGGGACTGCTCTCGTGGCTGAGCCGGTTCGTATGCGCGTGCATGGTGTCCTGGTCCGTTTTGCCGTCGGCGTCGTGGGGGCCATCGCAGCCGGGAACCAGCATCGTGCCGGAGATGATCGCGATACCTGATAGTTTGGCGAACGACATGGGCGATCAAAGGAACGTGGAACGGGCACGGCCCCGTACATGGCGGCAGCTCGCGGGCCAACAGTATCGCGTTGACGATGAGGACGACGACCGGCAATGGCCGTCGTGGCTCATGGTGCTCGGGCTCTTCTCCATGCTCGTCGCCTTCTGGTGGGTGTCGAGTGCCGTGCTGGTCACATACTGGGTCGTGGGAAGGCTCTTCTGCGCGTTCGCCTTCGCGGGGAATCTGCTCTATGGGAAATGGACCAGACGTGTGTTCGGCATGTCCAAGCCGTTCTGGTTCATGTTCAACCTGCTGGCCATCGGGCCGTTCCTCTTCTGCATGTTCTTCACCCTGAACGCGGTCTTCACGAAGGACCCACGGTGCTATGTGGTTCCCGGCGAAATGCGACGCGGCTTGAAGGCGCAGTGGATCGAACGCGGCGAGCTGCCCCCATGGATCCTCGAAACGCCCGGAACGCGCGTGGTGGTCGGGAACCCGCGCGATACGGCAGGCATGGAGATCCAGGTCCTGCGCGTTTCGGAAGGACTTTTCGGCCTCGATGTAATGGGCTGGGAGGAACCGGACTACATCGCACCATAAGGCGCACCGCTCAGTACTCCCACTCGAAGTCGTGCTCTTCCTCGAACGGGAAGCGTTTGCGCAGGAGGAACG
>JANOBD010000224.1:0-1545 GCA_031411495.1 Phycisphaerae bacterium
ATGGTCGTGACGCGGCAATTGGCGGAGCAAGGCGTTGACCGCCGCGATCTAGGCCGCGAAAAGTTCATTGAAAAAGTGTGGGAATGGAAAGCGGTTTCCGGCGGCACAATCCAACGACAAATGCGCATCGTCGGCGATTCCGTAGACTGGTCGCGCGAACGCTACACGATGGATGACGGCTTGTCGAATGCGGTCAAGGAAGTCTTCGTGCGCTTGTATGACGAAGGCTTGATCTATCGCGGCGAATACATGGTCAACTGGTCGCCCGGCTTGCAAACCGCGATTTCCGACCTCGAAGTCGAAATGAAAGCCGTCAAAGGCAACATCTGGCACATTGCCTATCCAGTTGGGAACAGTACCGCGAGCAGTAGCGAGCGTTTTGACGGACTCGCCGAAGTTTACGCCGCACTCAACGAAGGCGAGCAGAAATCCGGCTTGCTCAAAACACCGCAAGGCACGTTCGTTGTCGTGGCAACAACACGCCCGGAAACAATGCTGGGCGACACTGCCGTCGCCTTCAATCCCGAAGACGAGCGCTACGCCGAATTGATCGGCAAGACGGCTGTGCTACCGCTCGTCGGACGCAGCATTCAATTTATTCAAGACACGATTGTCGAAAAAGATTTCGGCACCGGCTTAGTCAAAGTTACCCCCGCGCACGATCCGAACGATTTTGCGATGGGCAAACGGCATAACCTGGAATTCATTCAGGTCATCAGCAAAGAAGCGAAGATCACCGACGCCGCGCCCGAAAAATATCGCGGACTGGATCGCTTTGCAGCACGCAAAGACGTTGTCAAAGATTTGGAAGAAGCGGGACTGCTGCTCAAGATCGAAGACTACACACACAACGTCGGCCATTGCCAACGCAGCGGCCAAGTCGTCGAACCGCTGATTTCGACGCAGTGGTTTTTGAAAATGAAGCCGCTCGCCGAACCCGCGTTGCAAGCGGTCTACGACGGGCGCACGAAAATCATTCCCGAAAGCGTCTCGAAGATTTACTGCAACTGGCTCGAAAACATTCAGGACTGGTGCGTCTCGCGGCAATTGTGGTGGGGGCATTTAATCCCCGCGTACTACACGCCGGACGGCACGATCATCGTCGCACGTGACGAAGCCGAAGCGCGCGAACGATTGATGTCCGAGCGGCTTGATCCGAACACGCCGCTCACGCCGGAAACCGATGTGCTCGACACGTGGTTTTCGTCGCAACTTTGGCCGTTCTCGACGCTCGGCTGGCCCGAAGAAACCGAAGATTTGAAGAAGTTCTACCCGACCGACGTGCTGGTCACGGCACAGGACATCATCTTCTTCTGGGTCGCGCGCATGATGATGATGGGCTTGAAATTTATGGGCGAAGTCCCGTTCCGCACCGTCTACATCAACGCGCTCGTGCTTGATCCGCAAGGCCAGAAAATGTCGAAGACGAAAGGCAACGTGATTGATCCGCTGGACGTGTTTGATAAGTACGGCACGGACGCAGCGCGCTTTGCTTTGACGGCGGCTTCAACCACAGGATTGACCCTAGCCTTGCAGGAATCCAAG
>JANOBD010000225.1:0-1616 GCA_031411495.1 Phycisphaerae bacterium
GCATGGCACCCGCACCTTCCGCATCTGGCGCGGCGATGCCGGTGGCGGGAAGGTCGTCGACTACACCACCGACGTGACCGAGGGGATGGTCGTCCTCGACGCCATCCACCAGATCCAGGCCGAGCAGGCCAACGACCTCGCCGTCCGCTGGAACTGCAAGGCCGGCAAGTGTGGCTCGTGCTCGGCCGAGATCAACGGCGTCCCGCGGCTGATGTGCATGACGCGCCTGGGCGAGCTGCCCGGCGCGGCGCCGGTGAGCGTGGAGCCGATGCGTGCGTTCCCGCGGGTGCGCGACCTCGTGGCCGACGTGTCGTGGAACTTCGCGGTGAAGAAGCGCATCAGGGAATTCACACCGCGCGCCCCCGATGCGCCCGACGGGAGCTGGCGCATGACGCAGGACGACGTCGACCGCGTGCAGGAGCTCAGGAAGTGCATCGAGTGCTTCCTCTGCCAGGACGTGTGCCACGTGCTGCGCGACCACCAGCTGCACGAGCAGTTCGTCGGCCCGCGCTTCCTGGTGCAGGTGGCGGCGCTCGAGATGCATCCGCTCGACGTGGCGGACCGCGTGCCGGCGCTCAAGCAGGAGTTCGGCGTCGGGTACTGCAACATCACCAAGTGCTGCACGGCGGTGTGCCCGGAGCACATCACGATCACCGACAACGCGATCATCCCGCTCAAGGAGCGGGTGAACGACGAGTTCCACGACCCGCTGCGCAAGCTGGTGCGGCTGTTCTCGCGCCGGCGGCAGGACCCGTGACGCATACGAGGAGGACGACCGCATGACGTTCGAACCGAAGCTGATCTCGCGCGAAGGCGTGCCCGCGGCGCTGGAGAAGGCGCAGCGCTATCGCCTGCTCAACGAGCCGCAGGCGGCGGAGAGCATCTGCCTCGACATCCTGGCGGTGGACGGCGCCAACCAGCAGGCGCGCATCCTGCTCCTGCTCGCGGTGACCGACCAGCTGGTGCACGAGCTGTCGTCGGGGTTGCGGCGTGCGCGCGAGCTGCTGGCGGGGATCGACGACGGCTACCGTCGCCGCTACTACGAAGGGATCGTCGCCGAGCGGTACGCGATGGCCAAGCTCCGGCAGGGCGCGCCGGGCGCGGCCGAGTCGGCGTACGAGTGGCTGCGGAAGGCGATGGACGCCTACGAGCAGGCGGAGTCGATGCGTCCGGCGGGGAACGACGAGGCGATATTGCGGTGGAACACGTGCGCGCGGATGATCTCGCGGAACCCGGCGCTGGCACCGGCGGCGCCGGAGGTGTACGAGCCGAGCCTGGAGTGACGCGCATCGACATCGACGTCAAGAGCCGCTCGGCAGTGCACACACAACATTCGGCGATGACTGACTCATGAAGCTGCAACCGGTTCGGTCCGCGAAGGACATCAGGCTCGCCGACGACGATGCGCGCGTCAAAAGTGGGCGCAAGCGATCGGAGGAAGCGCTCGAGCAGGCCACCGCCAAGGAGGTCGAGCGCATCTCCGACCTCCAGCGCGTGCTCTACGCCGACGGGCGGCATGCGCTGCTCATCGTGCTGCAGGGGCGTGACGCGTCGGGGAAGGACGGCGCCATCCGCAAGGTGTTCACCGCCGTCAACCCGCAGGGCTGCACCGTCGC
>JANOBD010000226.1:0-1821 GCA_031411495.1 Phycisphaerae bacterium
GCACAAGCGCGGCCACAAGCTGGAAACCGTCAAGGCGCCGATGCGCGAAACCATGGCCGCCCTGCTTCTGCGCCTATGCGGGTTTGACGGCAGCGAGCCGTTCGTGGACCCGATGTGCGGCTCGGGCACCTTCGTCATCGAGGCCGCCGAAATCGCGGCGGGCCTGCAGCCTGGCCGGTCGCGGCATTTCGCTTTCGAACGGCTGGCCGGTTTCGACCAGGCGGCGTGGGACAGAATGAAAGCGGAAAGCGTTGCCGTAACGCCCGCCGCACGGTTTTTCGGCAGCGACAGGGACGCGGGCGCCATCCGCATGGCCAGCGCCAATGCCGGGCGGGCCGGTGTGGCGGGCTTCACGGCATTCCGCAACGGTGCCATCAGCGATCTCGTGGCCCCGCAAGGACCGCCTGGCCTCGTCATCGTCAACCCGCCCTATGGCAGCCGCATCGGGGACAAGAAACCGCTGTTCGCGCTTTATGGCGCGCTGGGCAAGACTCTCTCCTCGCGTTTCAGCGGATGGCGGGTTGGCCTGATCACGGTGGAGGCGGCACTGGCCAAGGCAACCGGGCTGCCCTTCAAGGCCGCAAGCCCGGCCATCATGCATGGCGGATTGAAGGTGCGGCTCTACCAGACGGACCCGCTTTCTTAAAAAGCGGTGGCCCGCGGAATGGGACAAGGGTTCTGGCAAGCTTATTGCTTGGCCCAGGCACTGTGGGCAATAGCCAGTCTGGTTTGGAACACTGGACCGTAATACGATGCATGACTTCACCAATGGTATCCGGCTTGACTCCTAGCAGGCCTGCTGTTTTGGCCATTGCAGGGCCAGGGAAGTGGCGTTACTGTGGAGTCACAACCGGAAGTTCATATCGGGTGAACCGGGAAAAGACGCCGCTGCGTGGAGGCCCCACGGGCGGCGCCGGTCGTATTGCAGTTTAAGTGGTTTCCAGAAGATGCGGACTGGTCCAGCGGTGTAAATGGAGCGTCGAAATGCGCAAATGGAACCATCTCGCCGCCGCCCTGATCGTCGCGGCAACGGCCGGGACGGCGCTGGCGGCGGATGAAAACGTCACGGGCCAGTGGACGGCGCCGATCAGCCTGCCGCTGGTTCCCTCGTCGGGCAGCGTACTGCCCAATGGCAAGCTGCTGCTGTGGGCGGCGGATGGCCAATTCTACTTCGGCCGCGGCGGCAATATCGCCTATACGGTCCTGGTCGATCCGCAGACCCAGGCGCAACAGCCGATGACGGCGACGGCCGGACAGAACATGTTCTGCACCGGCACCACCAATCTGGCGGACGGCCGCATCCTGGTGAATGGCGGCGGCCAGTCGGAAGTATCCTCGATATACGACCCGGCCAACAACAGTTTCACGCGCGTGCAGGACATGAACGTGCCGCGCGGCTATAACGCCAATACCATCCTGAGCGACGGTTCGGTGTTCACCTTCGGCGGCTCGTGGAGCGGGCCGGGCACGCAAGTCAACAAGATCGGCGAGGTCTGGAACGAGAGTTCGGGCTGGCGTGCGCTGCCCAATGTCACGACCACCAGCATTCCCGCCGAATTGCCGGTGAACTGGGCTTCCGACAGTCATTTCTGGCTGTTGCCCACGGGCAACGGCAAGGTGCTCTACGCCGGGCCCCACCCCGACATGAAGTGGATCACCACCGGCGGCAACGGCACGATGAGCGAGGCTGGGGCGCGCGGCGACGATGCGGTGGCGCTGAACGGCAGCACGGTGATGTACGAGGCCGGAAAGATCCTGAAGACAGGTGGCGCGGCCGCGTATAATTTCGTCCCCGCGAGCGCGGCGAGCTACCTCATCGAC
>JANOBD010000227.1:0-2154 GCA_031411495.1 Phycisphaerae bacterium
TATCGATTGTGGGAATTGCCGAATGACATAACTCGCAAGACGAAAGCCTGTTTCGAACCGACCATCGATTATGTAGTGACGAAAATCCCGCGGTTTGCGTTTGAGAAATTCCCTGAAGCTGACACTACGTTGACGACTCAAATGAAGAGCGTCGGTGAGACGATGGCCATCGGCAGGACATTTAAGGAGTCATTCCAGAAGGCGCTTCGCGGTTTAGAAGTTGGCGCGTTTGGTTTTGGATCGGATGCCAAGGATCTGTGGGGTTCAGAACGTCAGCCCAGCGACGAAGATATCCGCAGCAAACTTGCTCGCCCCAATCCGGATCGCGTTTGGTATCTGCGATACGCGCTCAAGAGCGGTATGACGATTGACGAGATTTACAAGATTACGGCTATCGATCGCTGGTTCTTGGACCACTTAGCCGAGATCGTTGAGATGGAAGACCATTTGCGCGGCATCGGGTCGCTCGGCGCATTAACGCCCGACACCATGCGGCAGGCCAAGCAGTACGGATTTTCTGACCGACAACTGGCGACGATGCTTTCAAGCGACGAGATTGAAGTCCGCAGTTGGCGCAACTCGCAAGGAATTGTGGCTGTTTTCAAATCGGTCGATACTTGTGCGGCAGAGTTCGAAGCCTACACGCCTTATTATTACAGCACCTATGAAACTGAAGATGAATCGCCTGCCAAAAAGCCTGGAACGAAGCGAATCATTATTCTCGGAGGCGGTCCAAATCGCATCGGGCAGGGTATCGAGTTTGATTATTGCTGTTGTCATGCCAGTTTCGCGCTGCGAGAGTTGGGCATCGAATCGATCATGGTCAATAGTAACCCTGAAACGGTTAGCACCGATTACGACACAAGCGACCTGTTGTTCTTCGAACCGTTGACGACTGAAGATGTTTTGAACATTTGCGATCGTGTGCAACCCGACGGAGTCATCGTCCAATTCGGTGGTCAAACGCCATTGAACCTGGCTCGTGCATTAGCGTCGGCGGGTGTACCTATTATCGGTACAAGCGTTGATACGATTGAGTCGGCTGAGGATCGCGAAAAGTTTCAGGTGCTGCTGAATGAATTGGGACTTAAGCAACCGGGCAATGCGATCGCTCGCACAATGGCTCAAGCACGAGTTCAAGTCCAGAAGGTTGGTTATCCGGCGTTGGTTCGGCCGAGTTACGTATTGGGTGGCCGCGCTATGGAAATCTGTTACGACAACTCGCAATTTGAACGTTATGTGGCCGAAGCATTTGTGGTCGCACAGGGTCAACCAGTTCTAATCGATAGCTTCCTTGAAGACGCGATTGAAGTCGATGTTGATGCGTTATCGGATGGTACGGATGTTGTCGTCATGGGCATCATGGAGCACATCGAAGAAGCGGGTGTTCACTCCGGCGATTCGGCTTGCGTCATCCCTCCATACAGCTTGCCCGCAGAAGTCGTACAAGAGATCCGCGAAGCGACATGGGCGATGGCGAAGCGACTGAAAGTCATCGGGTTGATGAATGTTCAGTTTGCGGTGAAGAGCGTCAATGACAAAATGGTCGTTTATGTTTTGGAGGTGAACCCCCGGGCGAGTCGCACGGTGCCATTTGTTGCTAAAGCGACCGGTGTTCATGTTGCGAAGTTGGCGGCCAAAGTTATGACCGGCGTAACGCTTGCTGAACTGGGAATTACGAAAGAACCCATTCCGGCTCGGGTGTCGATCAAAGAAAGCGTGTTCCCGTTTCGCAAGTTTGTTGGTGTCGATATCGTGCTCGGCCCCGAAATGCGCAGCACGGGCGAAGTGATGGGTGTCAGCGATAGTTTCTCGCTCGCATTTGCCAAGAGCCAGTTGGCGGCTGGAGTCGTTTTGCCAACATCAGGAAATGTGTTTGTCAGCATCAATTCGCGGCAGAAGAACGGCATTACCGACATTGCTCGACGATTACACGACATGGGTTTTACGTTGCTGGCGACTCCCGGAACAGGCGATGTGATTGCTGAATCGGGAATACCTGTTAAACGAGTTCAAAAGATAGGGCATGGCAATCCAAACATCATCGACTACATGAAGAACGAGGACGTTTCACTGATTATTAATACGCCAAGCGGAAAAGGGGCTCGAACGGATGAAGGTCGCATCCGTGCGATGGCGGTTCAGATTGGCGTG
>JANOBD010000228.1:0-1557 GCA_031411495.1 Phycisphaerae bacterium
AGAATTTCGTTTCCCGCATCGGTCGTAAAAAAATATGCCAGACGTTTTTTAATCTCGTTTGTCGAAAAACCTTTCCGCTGTGCCGACTGTAAAAATTCGGCAATCAATTTGTCGAGCGGATTTTCAATCGTTTCATTTTTGACCTCGCGGACATAAAAACCGCTGCCTTTTTTAAATTCGATCCAGCCCTGTTCGGCAAGTTTGCGGTAAGCGTTGGCGACCGTGTTGGCGTGGACGTTATAACGCCGCGCTATCTCGCGCGTGCCGGGAAGTTTCTGCCCGATCGGAAGATCGCCGCTCGCCACGCCGAGAATTATCTGCGTCGTCAGTTGTTCGTAAATCGGAACTTCGGAATTTTTCGAAAGCCAGATTTTCATTTTTTATTTTAGCCACAGAGAACACGGAGTTTTTTGAGAAAAGATTTCTAAAAGTAAAATTTCAAGACTGCTGTAATGAAATTCAACAGTATAAATTGCTTTGCAATTCTCATTTTCTCTGTGTCCTCTGTGGCTAAACTAATTTTCCAGAATATGTTTCAAAGCCGCTTCGAGTTCGGCAAACTTAAATTCAAAACTTTCACGTTGCAATTTTTCCGGCAAGATTTTCGCGCCTTCCAAAAGCAGAGTTTCGCCCAGTTCACCGAATAACAATTTGATGCCGAAAGCCGGAATGGGAATGAACGTCGGGCGATTCAGAACATTGCCGAGCGTGTCGGTAAATTCTTTGTTTTTCACCGGATTCGGCGCGGTCGCATTGACTGCATCGTTTATATTTTCGTTTTCGAGCGCAAAATGAAAAATGCGAATCAGATCGTCAATCGCAATCCACGACATAAATTGTTCGCCGCTGCCGATCTTTCCTCCGACTCCGAATTTAAACGGCGTGAGCATTTTTTCGAGTGCGCCGCCGTCTTTCGATAAAACAACGCCGATGCGCGGCATCACGACACGCGCACCCAAGTCCGCCGCTTTCTTCGATTCATTTTCCCAATCGCGGCAAATTTCCGGCAGAAAGCCTTTTCCGTCCGCGCTCTCCTCGGTCAAAACTTCGTCGCCGCGATCTCCGTAAATGCCGATTGCCGAAGCGGAAATAAAAATCTTCGGCTTTTGTTCGCATTTTCTAAAAGCGTCAACCAGTGTCCGCGTGCCGTTGACGCGGCTTTCTCTCAATCTTTTCTTTTTCTCGTCCGTCCAGTTGCCGTCGGCAATATTGTCGCCCGCCAGATGAAAAACCGCATCGAAACCTTCGAGCTTCGCCTGTTCGCCCGGCGCGAAACCTTCCATCGAATCCCATTGAATTTCGTCCGCATTTTTCGCCTTTGAGCGCGACAATTTATAAATATCGTGACCTTTCGCCTTCAAAGTCGGAATCAAATGAGTTCCAAGAAGTCCGCTCGCGCCTGTAACTAAAATTTTCATATTTTTAATAACTTTCAAAATTTGAGCCTTCGTATTTTGCAAAATTACAATTTTGACACGCTTTCGCCCAAAACGAAGACCTAAAACGATAATTTTTTGTCAGAAATTGTTCGTAACATTTTGGACATTTCCACGTTCT
>JANOBD010000229.1:0-46685 GCA_031411495.1 Phycisphaerae bacterium
TTGCCATGGCATCCATGCCTTGCTCGGGCCGTGCGGGGGCGACCTGACGATTCTGTTGTCGAGCGATCCATCGCTCGCCCGGCGATTTTCGCGACCGTGCGGCCGCGCTTTGCGCCCGGCCGGCCGCGTCCCGCGGCCGGATTCCGAGATGTAGCCGTTCCAGCGAAGCGTTGCCGGAGGGTTATCGGAACAATAAGTGGATCGGCAGGAATTGCAATCGAGCTTGAGCAGAAGTTGCCGAGCACAGATTGCTGGCTTGAAATTGCGGACGGCGCCCATCGGTTTCGTGGAAGGATTGGGGAAGACGTTTCGCGGCAAAAGAGAATCCGGCCACGGATGAACGCCGATGGACGCCGATCGATTCAGAAGTTGGCTACCTACCTGAATCAGCGTTCATCTGCGTTTATCCGCGGCCAAGTTCCACGGCGGGTTTCGCCTTACGACTTCGCCGACATCTTCATCACCACGGCCGTGCGGTAAAAGACGATTAGGTCGCGGAAGGGGTTGATGGTCCCGGTGGCGTTGGTGACGTTGTTGACCGGGACGCTGGCGATGGGAGTTTGAGCGGTTGCCGCCTGGATTCCGATCTGAAGGGTCAGGTCTGCAAGGGGCTTGGCATCGATTCGATCCAGCGTTGCCATGCTCGACGATTCGACCTCGGCGAACGGAGTGAATCCGCCGTCGCCTCGCGATGGGCTATCCAACGTCGAGTTGTTGTTCATATTGAAGAAGAACTGGTTCGTCGCAGTATTCGGCCCGCCTTTGGCGAACGAGATGGTGCCGCGCACGTTGCTCAGCCGATTGGAAAGGCTCGACTCGTCCGCGATCGCGGCGTCCGTTGGAGTCACGGTGACGTCTTGATAGGTCCCTGTCGAGGAGGTGATGCGTAACCCGCCACCCTGAAGAACGAATGGATTGCCCGCATCACGCCGGCTGATGAATGTGTTGTCGTACCTGCCAGAGTTCGCGTAGCTCAAAAAGTTCGCGGCCGACAGCGGAGCCACGTCGCCGCGCATCTTCATCAGGATGTCGCCTTCCGAGGTGCGAATCTTCACCGTCGGCGTCGAACTCGTGTCGCGATTGAAAGCCGCCTCGAAGTTCCCACCCGCAATCCCATCGCCGCTGGCCAGCGTGCCGCTAAAATTGCCGTCGAGCAGCGTGCCGTCATCCTCGGCCTTGATGCGGCTCTTGCCGTCGATCTTGATTCGATACGGCGTGTCCTTGGTCAGATTCGCGGTGAGCTTGATCTGCTTCTTGTTCACGCTGTAGGTGATGCGCGCGCTCTGCTTCACGTCATCATTCGTGAAGAGGACGCCGTCCGTGCCGGCCGTGAAGATCTGCACGGCCGCGCCTTTGACGCCGGTCGCACGCTCGCTCAGTTGAATCACCACTTCGCCGCGGTTGTCGGCAGTGACGCCGCCGACACGGAGGAGTGAATTGGCGAGCAACTGGCGGCCTTCAAGCAGATCGATCCATAGCATGTTCGATTTCCTCTAGCTTAGACGACATTTTCACAACTGGAGGGCGATCGTCCCGATCGCTGTTCCCGCGGATGAAGACATCCGCCCTCCAGAGATTTAAATCAGCGTCTTAGATTCTGTTGCAAAAGCAGACAGGCGAAAGGATCGCCTGACTGCACTCCATTGCGTTGGGGACATAGCCTCACTGGAGCGTATCGACGCGCGCGAGCGTGGAGATTCGGCGGACGACGATGTCTTCTCCGCCGATGCGCGGCAGTGTCGAGAACGTTCCACCCGTGCCCACACTCACGTTCGGGGCCGCGTAGATCGTGTTCAGATTCGTCTGGCTGATGCTGTTGGCGACGCTGCCGAAGACAGCATAGCCGGTGCCCGCACCGGTCGGATCGAGCGCGGTGTTGTCGTTGACGTTGAAGAAGTATTGGCTCGTTGCGCTGTTCGGGTCGTTCGTCCGCGCCATCGCGATCGTGCCCGTCGTGTTGCTGAGCACGCCCGCCTGCAGCGGGATGGGCGCGTCTGCATCCACCTTTTGCGTCGGGCTCCCCTGGGTATCTTCGGCGGTGCCGTAGAAACCGCCGCCCTGCACGATCGCAATTCCGCCAGATGCGTCGGTGATCTTGCGGTGAATGATCGTCCCATCCAGCCGCCCTGAGTCGACGTAGTTGAGGAAGTTGTCGACGGTCGTCTTGATGCCCGAGAGGTCGCCGCGCATGGTCACGTCGATGTTGCCGGCGCTGGTCGCGAAGCGAACGCGCGGCGTGGTGCTGGCATTGCGCCGAACGAAGAAGTTCAGGTTGCCGCCGGCCACATTGTCGCCGGTCGGGAATGTGCCGGTGAAAGTCCCGTCGAGCATCTCGCCGCCGCTGGTGCTCTTGATCTGCTGCGCCTGCATGCGGACGCGGTACTTCGTGTCGGCGGTGATGTTCCCGCGGATGGTGATCCGGTCCTGCTCGGCCGAATAGACCACCGCGTATCGGTTCACCAGAACATCGTCATTGGTGTTGGCGACTTCATCGGGACCGGCCGAGTACAGGCGGACGGTCCGCTTGCTGACGCCGGTCACGTCGCCGCTGAGCCGGATGGTCGCTTCGCCTCGGTTGTCGGCGACGATGTCGGTCACCGTAACGATCGTCATCAGTTGGCGGGATTCCAGGTTTTCGATCATCGACATGGTTCGGTTCTCCTCGGAGGTCAGTCTTCTAAGAATTGGACGGCACACAGGGCCGTCGGATTACGAAGTTGCCCTGATTACGGTCTCATTTCACGCTCAAGCCCTCACCTTAACCCTCTTCCGGATTACCGGCCAAGGGGACCAGCATGGCTGTTCTTTGCCCCTCATCCCTTTCCTACCTGATCATCTGGGTCGCGATCGAGACATACCGCGTCCGCAATTCGTACAGCGCCGCGTCGAGCACCTTTTGTTCATCGGCCGTCAGGTTGCCCTTGGTCTTTTCCTCGATCACGCCGAGCAGGTCGATCTGGAACTTGGCGGCGTCGAGGTCGACCATCGGCTCTCCGTCCTGACCGGCATATTCGCCGAGGTAGTAGCCGGACTGCGTGAGCATGGTCGAGACCAGCGCCAGGAACGATGCCGGCGGCATCTCGCGGGCGCGCTTCTCGCCTCCCGCGGCGGCTGGAGCCGATTTGGCGGCGGCGGCCTCTTCGCTGGCCTTGGCCTCCTCGGCGAGTTTCCGCTTTTCTTCCTGTGCCTGTTTCTTCCAGTCGTCGTCTATCTGAATCGCCATGACGGCCTCTTTCAAAGTCTTGAGAGTTGGGACGTTTCACCTTATCCGCCTCCCGGCGCATGGCAAGCGGCGGCCGGGGTTTAGAACAAGCCGCGAATGGAACGGCGTAAGGCACATCGCAATTGTTTGCCGCACGGAAGCATGGGTAACCCGATCGAAAATGGCTCTGGCGCGCTGCGCAAAAAACGCGTTTTCGCGCAGCGCGGGACGTTAAGGATGGATGTGCACTTTCCTCAAAGCGTCGCGGCCCAACTCTCACTCCAATCCGTTGTCGCGGCGGCTTCCCAAAGTTACCCATCGGTATCCAATCGCGCAGCAAATCGGTTACCAGGTTTCGCAATCGCGGTGCGGTGTGTGTCAGAAACGGAGTGGTCTCGACGCCGATCGTGCGAGGCGGCTTCCTTGCAATCACCCCCTGCATCCGTACAACTCGGCGGAGATTCGGGGATTGGAGCCCCGGAACCGGGGCGCATCGCCTCGACGAGACCTCAACGCAACCGGTGGCCGCCGCGTGAAGTTCAATCTGCTGGATAGGATCGATCACCTGGATGACCAGAAGATCGTGGCGAGCAAGTCGGTCAGCATGGCCGAGGAATACCTCGCCGACCACTTTCCCCGGTTTCCCGTGCTCCCGGGCGTGATGATGCTCGAGGCCCTGACCCAGGCGGCGGGATGGCTGATGCACCACCGCTCGGGGTTCGCCAAGACCTTCGTGGTCTTAAAGGACGCAAGAAACATCCGTTACGGCACGTTCGTCGCGCCGGGAAACGAACTGCGGGTGGAAGTCGAGTTCTTCAAGCTCACCGACACCGGCGCGACCTTCAAAGCCTCCAGCACCGTCAACGGCGAAGCCGCCATCAGCGGACGCATCGAGATCGCCTATTTCAATCTCGCCGACAAAGACCCGGGACTCGCCGGCCTCGACGAGAAACTCAAGTTGCACACCCAGGCGCGATGGAACGCGCTTAGGATGCACAACGCAGTGACGATTTAGGTGATGATCAAGGTGAGAGACGGACCGCCCCCGGTCCGAAGTCGCAGCGAAGACGCTCCGTCTCTCACGGGATGAGAAAAGGGATAGGAAGTCCAACAAGACGATCGAGGATTCGATCACGGAAGGAAGTGCGTATGACACGCGATGAGATTCAAACCAAGGTGACGAAGGTACTGGTCGACGCACTCGGCGTGGACGAAGAGGAAGTGACGCCGGGCGCGGTCATCCGCGACGACCTCGGCGCCGAATCCATCGACTTCCTCGACATCATGTTCCGGCTCGAAAAAGAGTTCGGCATCAAGATCCCCAAAGGCGAGATGATGCCCGACAACCTCGCGACCAACCCCGAGTACGTCCTTAACGGCGTGGTCACGCAAAAGGGCCTGGACCTGATCAAGGAAAAGATGCCCCACGCCGCCGACGAATACGAATCCTTCAAGAACGACCCGAAGCTCGAATCGATGAGCAAGCTCTTCACCGTGAACTCGATCGTGAATTATGTGGAGTCGAAGCTGAAGTAAGACACGGTCTGCGGTCAGCAGTCTGCGGTGGGCGGCAAACGCCCATGCTGCCGACCGCCGACCGCCGACCGCCGACCAACATGCGCTGGATCCTCATCGACAAGTTCATCGACTTCGAGAGCGGCAAGCGGGCCGTGGCCGTGAAGGCCTGCACGCTCGGCGAAGACCACAACCACGACCTCTACCCGGACTTCCCGATCATGTCGCACAGCCTGATGGTCGAGAGCATGGCCCAGACGGCCGGCATGCTCGTCGGCGAGGCGCGCGGCTTCAAAGAAAAGGTCATCCTCGCCAAGATCGGGCGGGCCACGTTTCACCGCGTCGTCCGTCCCGGCAATGTCATCACGCTCGACGCGACCATCGATCAGCTCAACGACGCCGGCGCATCCATTACCGGCATCGTGCGGCTCGTCGCGCAATCGCCGCTCGCGGAAGTGCGCGATGACAAGGATTCGCTCGTGGCCGAGATGGAGATCATGTTTTCGCACATCGACAACAACCTCTCTGGCCTGCAGTTTCCGAAGGATAACTTCGTCTTCACCGAGTCGTTTCTGGATCTGCTGCGGACGTATCGGAACGCGACGACGGTGGAGATTTGATTTCTAAACACGGAGGCACAGAGGCACGGAGAAAAAACAGAAACCACTGATGAACACAGACGAACACAGATCAGAGACAGTCGAGTAAAACCTGAATCGCATTTCTGAATTGGCTCTGAGCTTGGCTTCTTCTCCCTGATCTGTGTTTATCTGTGTTGATCAGTGGTTCCTCCTCCTCTCCGTGCCACCGTGTCTCCGTGGTGTTAAAGTGAAGCCATGAAACGAGTCGTCGTCACAGGCATCGGTCTTGTCTCGCCACTGGGCATCGGCACCCGCGCCACGTGGGAAGCGCTGCTGGCGGGCAAGGTCGCGCTCGCGCCGGTGAAGGCGTTCGATGCAACCGGCTTCGTGTGCTCCATCGCCGGCGAAGTGCCCGCGTACAAGATCTCCGACCACGTGCCGAAATCGTATCGCAAGGCCACCAAGGTGATGGCCCGCGATATCGAACTCGCCGTCATCGCCGCGGACGATGCGATGAAGGACGCCGGCCTGCAGACGCGTGCGTATGTCGACCCTTCGCCGATTCAGTCGCTGCGCTTCGGCTGCAACATCGGCGCGGGGCTGATCAGCGCCGAACTCAACGAACTCGCCGGCGCGATGAACGTGGCGCGGGACGGCGAAGTGCTAGACCTCACCAAGTGGGGAACCGAAGGCATGCAGCAACTCACGCCGCTGTGGCTGCTCAAGTACCTGCCGAACATGCTCGCGTGCCACGTGACGATCATTCACGGCCTGATGGGTCCATCCAACACGATCACCTGCGCCGATGCATCAAGCCATCTCGCGATCGGCGAAGCGTTCCGCACCATCCAGCGCGGCAAGGCCGAGCTGGCGATCTGCGGCGGCGCGGAGAGCCGCGTAAACCCGATGGGCATCATCCGTCACCAACTGCTGGGGCGCCTCAACAGCACGCACAACGACTCCCCCGCCGATGCGGTTCGCCCGTTCGATAAAGACGCGAGCGGCAGCGTGATCGGCGAAGGGGGCGGCCTGCTGATCCTCGAAGAGTACGAACACGCCAAGGCGAGAGGCGCGAAGATCTACTGCGAACTCGTCGGCTTCGGCGCAAGCCAGGATGCGTACAGCCCCACCGAGCCGGATCCCTCCGGCCACAGCTACAGCCGCGCGATACTGAGCGCGCTGCGCGATGCGAAGGCGAACGCGAGCGATGTCGATCTGATCGTGCCGCACGGCCTGGGCATCGCGAAGTTCGACCAGGCCGAGTTGAAGGGCCTCAATAGCGTCTTCGGCGAAGGCTTGAACAAGCCGATGTGCGCCCCGATCAAGGCCCAGACGGGCAACCTCTGCGCCGGCTCCGGCGTCGATGTCGCGACGGCCGCGTTGTCGGTCTTCCACAACCGGGCCGCCCCCGCGATCAACACGAAATCGCTTGCAGCCGGCGCGACGCTGAACGTATCGTCGGCCGCGCGCGAGGCGAGCGTGAACCTCGCGGTGAGTTCGACGTACTCACTGGGCGGGCAGAACGCGGCGCTGGTGTTTCGAAAGGTGTGAAGGCAAAGGTAGCACGGGCGTCCCGTCCGTGGCGAGTTTCAATCGGAGCGGAGATGCGGCAAAACACAATCGCGATTGCCGTCGTGTCGTTTCTCAGCGGTGTTGCTGCATTCGCCCTCTTCGACGTATCGCGAACGCACGGAAGCGGCAATGCCTACCACTGGAAAGTGGTCGAGCAGTATCGCGATTTCATAACGAATTCGGCCAACCGTAAACTGGATCTGCAGACGGGCATGATGGAGGCGACACCGCCGCCCGATCCGACTCCAAGTCTAGCTGCGCTTGCGAATGCGGGTGAGATCGTACATGTAGATTTAGTGCTACCGACTGTCCCGAAGAGTCGCAACACGAGTCGTTATTGGATGAAGTGGGCCGAGGACAACAAGGACGTCGTCTACGCGACCGGAAACCCGACATACGTCGATTTTGTGCCGACCGGAACGCCGCCACTGCATCTGCAACTCTGGTTTCGCCCTTCGGCTACGTCGGCTGTCCAGCAGTTGATTCGCGACCTTGAGCAGTTGCCACCGGAATGAATCGTAGAAACATCTCCAAGGGATTCGAAGGGAGGACGCATGATCGAATGGCTGATGGACCAACCCAACTGGCTCAAACCGCTTCCAGGGCTCGCGCTGCTGAGCGTGAGCGCGGTCATCTTCTTGAGCGGCTACATCTGGTTCTACGGCATCGCCGGCGGCGTCGTGCTGCTGATCGCCGGCTTCCTGATGATGGGAAGCAACAAGGGCGGGTACAATTTCTGAAAGCGCCAGCGGCATGAGCGCCTCGCTCAGCGCAACGTGGCACGGGGCTCCGGCACGTGAAGACAATCATGATCAGCAAGCTCCCGCTCGACAAACTGATCACTCCCAACGGCGAGGCAACTCGCGTCCGGGATGTCGGATCAGTAATCATCCGCGAGCTCCTTCGAACGAGTCCCGTGCGATTTGTCATCGCGAATGTAGGTGAGTCGCTCCGCTGGATACCAGAGGCCGCGTGTTATGGTAAGTGGAAGCACGAAGTGCAGCCACATCTCGCGGAGCCGAATCAATCCGTCTTCTTGGACGATTTTCCGGGCGGGTACGCTTACTTCGCGTCGGAATGGACTGACGGCGCGGGGCCAATCATCGTTCTGGAGAAATCGCACTGAGGTGCGTGCAGTGTTGATGTTTCATGCAGACTCGAACCACGTGCCAGAGGCCCGTGCCACGAGATTACAATGGCTTGCGCGGCTTCTTTCCCGGCTGCGTGCTGAAGCTCTGCAGGTAGCTGATCCACATCATGCTCAGCCCCACTTCGTACGCGCCCTGGATCACCAGGTCCATGTAGTACTGCGTTGGCGGGATGTGGTACTTCTCGACGTTGACGCCCTGGTAGGTGATTGCCTGCACCGGGCCGTCGCGGGTGAGGGGCGCGATGCGGACGTCAATCCGCTTGTAGACGCCGACCTCCTTGTTCTGCGCATCCAGCTTGCGCCCGACCTTTTCATCCAGCAGCGCCATCTCGGCCTCGGAGAGGTCATAGAGCGCGCCCATGACGTACTTGCCGGCGTCGTACTCGATGTCGCCGATGCCGCCGGACCAGTACTCGCTGAAGATTGGGAAGCAGAGGCGGTAGTTATCGAGGACGGCCGACTTGGGGTTGCGCTGCGAGGGAGGCCGGTGCGCGTAGTGGCGGCACCAGTCGGCGACGGCTTTGGAATTGAGGTTGGACCCGTAGGCGAAATAGAGCATCTGCGAAGCGATTCCCGCGCCCGGGCCCTTTCAGCGCCCAGGCGTATCGTCGCCCGGTGGCGACCTCTCGCATTCGCATCATTGCGTTCGGCGCAGCGATTTCAAAGCGCGGTGAAACTTACGACGGTTTTGTCCGCTCGCGCTCCCGAATCGCTCGAGGGACGATGCTCACTTGCCGTTGAGTTCGCGTTCGGCAGCGCACCAGTGATCGAACTCGCCGCCCGGCGCGCCCGAGAGCCAGAGGTGATAGGCGCGCTCGGCGACCATCTCGCGCGTCACCTCGGCGGCGCGGCCGTTGTCCTTGGTCGACACCGTAGCCTTCGGCGGAACGGTCGTGTTGCGCGCGGGTGTCGACTTCACGGTCGGTTCACGCTTCGAGGGTGAGACGGACTTCGGCGTAGACTTTGAGGGGGACGGTTTGGCACTTGAGGCCATGGCAACTCCTTTGCTTGTTTGACAGAGGCGTCAATCCACGCGGCCGGTTCTTCCCTGTCCCCGAAGCCGTATCCGTCGGCCTCGAAACATCGACCCGTGTCTGCCCCTGATTTATGCACAAGCAATCCGCAAATGCAACGGATCATCGGGGAAACCTTGCAGACGTTTCGCCACAGGTCTCCTCAGGTTGCGTTGGCCTTCAGCCAGGCGAGGACTTCCTGGTCGTGCCCCTCGGCGTTGACCTTCTCGAAGACGTGACCAATATCGCCCCTCCTGTTCACGATGAAGGTCGTCCGGGCTGCGCCCATCGACTTGGTCGGACCCATCTGCTTCTCCACCCAACAGCCGTAAAGTTCGGTCACCTTGTGGTCGGCAT
Source organism: Phycisphaerae bacterium (assembly GCA_031411495.1). GTDB lineage: Bacteria > Planctomycetota > Phycisphaerae > Tepidisphaerales > Tepidisphaeraceae > JANOBD01. The sequence goes on from JANOBD010000229.1 coordinate 9,391, forward strand.
CGGCCAGCAGCGGAAAGTTGAGCTGGAACTTGTCGGAGAACGCCTTCACCTCGGCCACCGGATCGGGCGAGATGCCGAATACCGGCACGCCGAGGTTTTCGTAGGAGGCGATCGCATCCCGGAACCCGCAGGCTTCCTTCGTGCAGCCGGGCGTATCGGCCTTGGGGTAAAAATAGATGACCACCGGCGACTTGCCGAAGTGGCTCGCCATGTCGTGAACCTTTCCTTCGGCGTCGGGGAGCTTGAATGTCGGGGCCTTGGAACCGATCTTGGGGGAGTTTTCGGGCATGTGATGTGTCCTTCCTTGTCGGCAATCAAATGTGAGCTGGCGAGAGAAGTCAAACGGCCGCGGGTTCCCTTGCGGTCTCACTCCCGCTCAATGAGCCACTGATCGATCGCGCGATTTACCTCGGAGGCGTGGCTGATGTTGATCGCGTGCCCAGCCCCTTCGATGACGACATCGACCGGGCCGGCGAGTCTTAACGGGAGGACGTAGTCGCGTTTGCCGTGGATCTGCAGCACCGGCACGTCGACGCGCGTCGCGCCGGGCCATTCGAGCACCGCGCGCAGGCTCCATCGGACAAACGCCGGGTCGGCGTCGCGCAGCATCGACTCAAAGAGGTCGACATCCGCCGCCTCGCGGATGCCGAACAGTCGACGCATATGCGGCATGGCGATCTTCGCCAGCTTTACGAGCCAGATCGGGCTTCGCGCGGCGAACCAGGCCGCGACACGATACCCCGCCGGAATCCCGCGATTCGACCGGCACGCGGCGATGAGGATGACGCCGCGCAGGTTCCCGCTCGCCTGCACGATGCGGGCCGCCTCCAGCGCGACCATCGCGCCGAACGATATGCCCGCAAGGTAAAACGGGGTCGAGGTGTCGATCCGCTCGGCCATCCGACGTGAATAGTTCGCGAGGGATTCATTGCCGCGCGGTTGAATCCATTCCTGCACTTCGATCGCGGCGTGAATGGGCCGATGCGGCTCGATCACGCGATGGTCGCACCCGAGGCCGGGAAAGAAGCAGATCCGCGGAGTGTGGAGATTCACCGCCGATCATAGCTCGGCGTGAAGTCGCTCCGACTCATTTCCCCGCGAGCTTGGCCCGCAGGATCGGATTCACCAGCCCCGCGTCCACGCTGGCGCCGTGCTGCTTCATGAACAGGCCGGTCGCCTTGCCGGCGTCCTTTTCGGTGAACGCGTTCGCCGCCAGGAAGGTGTCGATCAGCTTTTCGGTATCGTCCTTGCTCAGCTTTTTAGGCAGGAACTCTTCGACCACCGCGATCTCGCTCTTGAGCTTGGCCACCTCATCCGCCTTGCCGAGCTTTTCGTATTCCTCGACGCTCTTTTTGAGCTTTTTGGCGTACGCCTCGACGACCTGCTCGGCGGTGGGCTTGGCGGGGTTGATGTCGATGTTTTTCACGTCGCTCAGGACCATTCGGATCACCATCAGGCGGTCCTTATTGCCGGCTTTGAGGGCGGTTTTCATTTCCTGGGTCAGTCGTTCGAGCAGGGTCATGGTATGCCTTGGGGTCAGGGTCAATTTGCGTCCGGATCGTCAATCGCTATAACCATTCGTGGTTGCAGGGGGTTTCCAATTCTACGCGTCAGGAGTTCGCACGGCACCGGCCTTGCCGGCGTCGCTCACTCTTTCCGCTCACACAGACACGCGGCGTCCGCGATGTTCGCCCGGCGTCCTCAGTACGGAATGTCGTATGACCGATTCGCCCTTGCAAGGGGTTCTCCATATCCCGGATGAACGAAAAGACGGCGTGCTTCGCGACCCCGCGAACCTGTTGCGCCCCCTCAACAACCTTTTCGTCCCGCGGAAAATGATCGTCGACCTGCGCCTGCGCCCGGGCCTCAAGCTCGGCTTCGAAGTCCGCGGGCGGACCGTCTCGCAGATCCTCTCGATCGAAGACCGCCCCGTCGACGACTACGCCGACACCGTCCCGATTTACGACGACACCGTCATCGATCCCAGCCCGCAGATCAAGCTCGAGCACGATCCCGAGGAACTGACGAGCCGTTGCATCGACATCCTGACGCCCATCGGTTTCGGCCAGCGCGGGCTCATTGTCGCGCCGCCGCGCACCGGCAAGACGATCCTGCTCCAGAACATCGCCAAGGGAATCCACGCCAATTACGGCGGCGCGAAGGCCGAAGGCGAAGGCGCGATCAAGAAGGCGTCCACGCCCACCGGCAAGCCGGTCGAGCTGATCCTCCTGCTCGTCGACGAGCGTCCCGAAGAAGTCACCGACATGCGCCGAAACGTGCCCGGCACGGTTCACGCGTCGAGCAATGACAACACGCTTGAAAAACATCTCGAGCTCAGCCAGCTCGTCATCGAACGCTGCAAACGGCGCGTCGAATACAAGCACGATGTCATCGTGCTGCTCGACTCGCTCACACGCCTCGGCCGGGCATTCAACAGCGACGCCCGCTCCGGCAAAACGATGAGTGGTGGCGTCGATTCTCGCGCCCTGGAAATTCCCAAGCGTCTCTTCGGCTCGGCACGCAAGATCGAACACGGCGGCTCGCTCACCATCATCGCGACCTGCCTCATCGACACCGGCAGCCGGATGGACCAGGTGATCTTCGAAGAGTTCAAAGGCACCGGCAACATGGAGCTGACGCTCGACCGCAACGTCGCCAACAACCGCATCTTCCCGGCGTTGGGCATCGCGCAATCGGGCACGCGAAAGGAAGAGCTGCTGCTCGAACCGCGCGCGCTCGAATGCAATCGCCGTCTGCGAAAGCACCTCGTCGACATGCAGCCGATCCCCGCGATGAAGTCGCTGATCGACGCGCTGACCAAGGTGAAGACGAACAACGCGCTGTATGCGTCGATGACCAAGTCGTAGCGATCGATCCGCCCGATTCGCAAATTGCGCGATGGGTTTTTCGGGCGCGTCGCTTGCGACTTGCTTCGCGAAAACGTCCGGGTCGAAGGATTACTTCGCTTTCACTTCATCCGGAAGCGCCCCCCTGCGAGGGCTTTTCTTCGATCGCATCGAGCTGCGTGAGATCGATCGTCGGTTTCCCCGCATCCATCGCGGGCTTGGCGGTCTTCACGATGAACTCGCTCAGGAAATCGCGCAGCGCGTACGCGGGCGCGCTGGCGATCACTTCGCGCGCCGCCACCGCCTCCTTGCCAAGCAGATCGACTTCCGCCTTCAGTTCGGCTTGACGTTGCGTCGCGTTGCGCTTCGACATCAGCGGCACGTACGCCGTCTTCGCCGCTTCGACGCACTGCCGCACGATCTCCTCCGGCAGCCTGATCTCCTGAAGTGTCACATCGACCACGGCGATGCCGAAGTCTTTCAGGCGTTCGCTCAGCGTCTGGTGGATCGCACTGGCCAGCCCTTCGGTCGCGCCGCCGAACTCGGCCGGGGCGCTCAAGACATCTACGCCGCGCACCTCCGGAACATCCGCCATCAGGCGATCCGCGATGAGCAACCCGGAGCGCACCCGCGAAACGACCATCCGCGTCTGTTCCTGCGCCATACCGCGCAGCCACTCGACGGATGCGTTCATCAGGCGGACGACCATCTGCTGCGAGCTGATCCTCGCGTGGCGTTTCGCGGTTTGCGCCAGTTCCTGCATCTCGCTGCTCTTTTCGTCCGCTCCGCGGAGTTCGCGGCTCACCAGCAGGTAGAACTTCTGGATGTCGACGATCCGCCATTTCATCGTCGCGCCGATGCTGAGATTCAGGTATTCGCGCGTAAGGACGTTTGTGTCGGTAAACGCCAAGGTCTGCACCTCCAGCGGCGCGCGCAGCGCGAGTTCTTCGCCCAGCATCGGGTAAATGAACTTCACGCCGCCCTTCGCGTCGTGCAGGTCATCGTCGGCGAAGTGAACCGCCTTGTTGCGGAGGATAAGCACGCCTTCGGTCGGGTCCCACGCGATGAGCCGGATCAATCCGTAGAGCAGCGGAACATCCTTCTGCGTGATGACCCGCTGGCGCGCCGTGAGGAGAAGCCATCCCTGGTGCGCCGCTAGAATTGTGACCGCGATGAACACACTCAGGCAGGTGACCGCCATCACCCGGCCGAAGTACGAGGCGATGAGCAAGACGAACGCGGCGGCACTCCAGGCGATGAAAATATACAGCGATAGTTCGCCCAGACTCATCGGAACGCGGAGCCAGCCCCCGACCGCAGGTTCTATATATTTCTGCTCGGTCACGCGGGGTGGTTCGTTCGCGATCGAGTTGAACTGCGGCACGAGCACGGGCGCACCACAGCCCGGGCAGGCATACGTTCGCCCGGACTGATCGGCACGGGCCATCAGTCGCTTCCCGCATGTGCAGGTGAAGGAGACGGTATCGATCTGGGTCATCGGTAGCTCCGCAATTCGGGTCGAGTGAACGACCTGTACGGGTTATACGGACCGGCCAGTCAATTCGCCCAACACCCGTGACAATTTTGTCGAAATCAGGCCGCCGCAACGCCTGGCAATTCAGTGTCCATGGTTCATAAAGGTCCACTTGGATCCGTTTTTTGCTTGAAAATTCGCCATTTCACTCTAGTCTTATAGAATATTAACCGCCTCCGGAGGGCACCCTACATGAGAGCTATCGTTTCGCTTCGCGTCGCCTCGATTCTCGCCGCGGCCGTCTTTGGAATTGCGTCCGCTGCGCATGCCCAATCGATCACACTGCAAAAACAGAACTCGATTGCACTCGGCACACAGTTTCTCACCGGCGGCTCGTACGGTGATTTCCCGCTGAGCGTGGCGTACGCCAACGGTACGGCTTACGTCGGTGGATTCAATTCCAGTGGATCATCCACCGGCAACGTCGGCATTGTCCGCATCGACAATGTCCTTTCTTCCTCGACATCCTTTTCGCCACTCGCCGGCTCGCCCTTCCTGGCCGGCGCGTCGCGCGGCGTCGACGGACTCGCCGCCGATGCGACGGGCGTCTACCTCTGCTACGACGACGGAGTCGGGTCCGGTGCGTTCATCCGCAAGCTCGATTCCAACGGGAACCAGATCTGGGACCAGCCTTCGTCTAACTTCGTCGCCAGCTATCGACCGACCGCGCTCGCGATCGACCCGAAGGCCAACAATGGTTCTCCTGCACTCGGCGCGATTGGCAACGGTTCGGGCCGCCGCACCGCGCTCAATCTCACCACCGGCGCGATCATCTATGGACCCTCCGGGTTCGGCGGACCGCTCGGTGAAATCGTCAACCCCAACCCCAGTTCCGTGAATGGCGTGTCGCTGGGCTTCGGCTATCGAGGCCTCGCATTCGACTCCACCGGCAACGTCGCCGTCACCGCTGCCGGTGGCACGAGCTACGGCCTCCGCGACACCGTCGGCAACACCAACTTCAATCGCTTCGTCAATCCACTCGATAACGCCGCGAGCCAGACCCGCCCCATCCTCGTCAAGCAGACCAATGCCGGGTCGGCCGCGTTCGTCGCACAAGGCCTTGGATTCATCGAGGGCCTCGGCACCGATACGCTCCTCGCCGTCAGCGAACGCGTCGGCGGCACGTTCGATCTTTCGCTCAGCACCGCAACCGACAAGTCCGGCGGCTTCACCCAGCAGACCGGGCTGGATGCACGAAACCTCTTCATCCGCAAGACCGACGGCTCGGTGCCTTCCGTCATCAGCAATCCCGCGCTGAGCGGCGGCGAAGACGGCCTCTCGGACGCTTTCAACACCGACCTGAAGAACATCTCCATCGGACGCGACGCGAACAACAACCCTGTGATTTTCGTTCTCAGCTACTCGCAGAAGCGCCTGGACATCTACGGCATCGAGCCACAGTGGACCGGCAACGCCAACGGCAACTGGTCCGACTCATCGAAGTGGACCCTCGGCATCGTCCCCGACAGCCGCACGACCAACGCCACCTTCTCGACCGGCATCACCGCGCCCCGCACGATCACCCTCGACAGTGCACGCGCCGTGAAGCAACTGAAGTTCGATAACGCCAACCGCGTGACCATCGACGGCACCGCCGTACTCACGCTCGGCACGCCAACCAACAATGCCGACAACTCGCTGCCCGCGTATATCACCGTTCTCAACGGCAGCCACACGGTGAACGCACCGATCGCGCTGGGCAGCAATGCCCGCTTCGATGTCACCAATGCCGCCGACACGCTCACGCTCGGCAACGTCGACGGCTCGGGCCGGGGCCTGACCAAGCGAGGCGCCGGCACGCTCCAGGCGGCCCATATCCGCGTCTCGGCGCTCGCGCTCAACGAAGGCGCGACCGTCATCAAGCAGAACGGCGCCGAATCCGGGATGAGCCGCGTCGCTGCTCTGCAACTCAACGGCGGCACGCTCGACCTCACCAACAACGGCCTGATCGTCGACTACCCTTCTGCCGATCCGACGCCGTACAACGACCTGCTGAACGCGATGCTCGCCGGCACGATCAACAGTTCGCTGGTCACGTCGAGCCGAACCCTGGGCATCGTCGAGCGCGGCACTGCGACCTCGCCGACCTTTGCCGATCCCGCGCTGATCGTCGATTCGAGCACGGTGCTGATCCGCTATACGCTGCGGGGCGACACGAACCTCGACAAGAGCGTGAACTTTGACGACCTGCTCGTGCTCGCACAGAACTACGGTACCCAGAGCGGCGCGCAGTGGTCGCAAGGCGACACCAACTACGACGGCATCGTTAACTTCGACGACCTGCTGTCGCTGGCCCAGAACTACGGCGGCTCGCTCGTGCTTGCCGGCGAGGCGCTCAGCGGCTCGATGTCCGCCAACTTCGCCGGCGATTTCGCACTCGCGCGATCGCTCGTTCCGGAGCCGACGACGCTCGGCCTGCTCGCCGGTGCCGTGCTGGTCGGCCTGCGCCGACGCAAGTAACAGCCCGAACACTCTTTGACAGCGTGCCACGATCGCCAGTTCGATCGTGGCACGTTTTCATTGCGCCACGCGGGAACGCATTTGAAGCCCCTCGGCGGTCTCACGTACGATTGTTTTCAATGTCCATTCGCTACGTTTGGTCCGAAGACGCCAGCCACCTCGTCGCCGATCATCGCGAGATTCGCCGTCAGCTTGGATTGATTCGCAGAACCCTTGTCGTAGCTTCCATCGCCGTCGCGCCGCTGATGGCATGGTGGACCTGGAACTGGCCCGCACGCGGGGCGCCGAATAATCTGCAATTCACGTTGCTCCAGTCGGCATCGCTCTCAGGGCTCTTCCTGTCACTCGCGGCACTGACGTACCTCCATCGGCTCCGCAAGCCGAATCAGCCAAGACAGGTCGAAGTCGATCCGTCCGGCGTGAAGATCGATGCCGAGCACTGGCCCTGGGCCCAAGTCACGGCTCCGGCGATGATCTCGCGCAATTCCGCAACGACACTTCGCATCACCGTCGGCACGTGGCGAAATCGCAAGGTGCACTTCGTTCATGTTCCCCGTTCGATCGACCCGGCCGAACTGACCCGCTTCATCGATGCGCGAACGCAGACACGTTCAGAGCGACTCGATTTGACGCAAGGCTTCGGCCCGACGTCGGACGACATCCGATGGATCGCCACGATCTCGATCGTCTACTACCTCGGGCTGACTGCGTATCTCACCATGGGAAGCCCGAAGTTCGTCGAGCCGGTCATCACCATGATGTTGTTGTTCGCAAATCCGGCGTGGATCTATGCCCTGCTCGCAGAGCCTCGGACGAAACATCGAATCGCTGGTCGCTCGATCGGAGTGATGTGCGCGTATGGTCCGGCGCTGGCTTTGAACTTTGCGTTCATTGCATCGCGCATATTGAAGGGCTGACTTCGCAACACCCTTTCTCCTTCCCAACAAAAAAAAGACGGACGCCCGAATCATCGGGCGTCCGGCTTTCGGATTTGAAATCGATCCGAGTCGTTTATCCGGCCTTGGCTCCGTACGACGGCGGCGTCATCGGAGGCGTCGTGCCCATGGGGTGCGGAATGGTGGTGCCCATGTTCGCCCGCGGGTGGGCCGCGTTGTAGGACTCCTGCACCTTCTTGGTGGTCAGGTGCGTGTAGATCTGCGTCGTACTCAGGCTCTGGTGGCCCAGCAGTTCCTGCACGCTGCGCAGGTCGGCGCCGTTGTTGAGCAGGTGCGTCGCGAAGCTGTGACGCAGCGTGTGCGGGCTGATTCCCGGGTCCAGACCGGCCATGCCCAGGTACTTATCGAGCTTGCGGCGGACGCTACGCGTGCTCAGCGACGCGCCGTGCTTGTTCAGGAACACCTTGCCAGTCGGCGTATTCTCCATCCGGCCGATGGCGGCGCGCATCTGGAAGTAGCGGCGCAGCGCGCCGATTGCCTGGGAACCGATCGGCGTGAGTCGGTCCTTGCGACCCTTGCCGCGGACGCGGAGAACGCCTTCATCGAGATCGATGTCCTGCAGTTCCAGCCCCACGAGTTCGCTCACGCGAATCCCGGAGGAGTAGAGGATTTCCAGCATCGACTTGTCGCGAACGCTGAGGATGTCGCCATCGCCGGGCGCGTCGAGCAGCTTCTGGACCTGTTCCAGGCTCAGGCACTTGGGCAGGCGCTTTTCCTGCTTGGGCGTGCGGATGGACGCCAGCGGGTTGGCGCTCATGCGGCCTTTGCGAATAAGGTATTTGCTGAACGAGCGAAGCGTTGCCAGCTTGCGCGCCGTCGTGCTCTTGGTGTAGTTCTGTGCGTAGAGATAGGAGAGGAACTCGCGGAACACCGTCGTATCGGCGGAACAGATCTGGTCGTCGGTGCTGCCCTCGGTCTTGAGCGCGTTGGCGCGATAGCTGGCGCCGATCTCGGCTCGCAGGTACTGGCAGAACTGGATCAGGTCGGCTCCGTAAGAGCGAACCGTATAGTCGGAGAAGTGCCTTTCGTACTTGAGGTAGTCAAGGAAGGACCTCACCAGAGGTGAAGCTTGTGCGATGACGTGCGGCTGCGCGATCGCTTCGGTTGAGAGCGTTTCGGTTGTCATGTGGTTGACGCGAGGAACGAGACCTATCCCGGCAGTTCGGCAGCGGACAATCCGGCCCGCTCGACCATATTTCGCACGGGCGATCCTCGCACCGCGGAGAGACGAGAATGACCGAATCCGAAATCCGAATCTCGAATGAGCTTCCCCGCTCATTCGATTCCCGGTCATTCGTTATGAGTCATTCCAATAACTCTCTACTCTTCTTTCTTCGGCAGAAAGCTCTGCAATTCTTTGGACAAATGTTGTCCGAGCTGGTGGCTGAGCACGGCGGCATCAAACCAGTCGAAAGGCAGGTCTCGGCGCTTGACCATGTCGGCCAGCGACTCGAGCACCTGGTTTTCATCTCCCTCGCTGTAGCGGAAGCAGAACGTGTGTTTGCCCTTGACGAGGCTGATCGTCCGGGCTTCGCGCTTCTGCGTGGTTACATCAGTCATGTTCTCACTCCCGCTTCGCGCTCTGGCGCGATGTTTCGCGCCGCGGCGCGGTGGTAGATCAGTCGGCAAACCGTTCCAGAACTTCGTCGATCAACTCGTGCCATACGAACGCCGCGTATCGATCCATGTTCAGATAAAACTCGCGTTCGCCCAGCGGCCCGCCCGGATCGTTTCGACCGGCCGCGTAACCCCGCAGGCGGTCACGCGTCGAGCCTGACGACGCGTCGAACAAACGGGCCGCCTGTATGAAATCGGCATTTTTCGGCAGGGACTGTACCGGACCTTCGGTTGCCTGCCGGGAAAGTTGTCGGACGTCGAGCCCGCCGTCCTGGTCCCGGTACTTGGAAACGAAGAGTTGAACGCTCGCCCCCATCTTCGGCGGGTTGTACGGATCAAAGGCCGTAATGGTCGGCACGATCAGCGCATCGGCGCCCAGCGCCTCGCACACGGCAACCGCCTGCTCTCGCGTGTCGATGTTGCGAATCCCCAGCCCGGCACACACCTGCACAACGCGATTCACCGGAATCACGGTCACCCCCCGAACCGCCTGGAGCTGTTGATAGACGATATCGGCCTGCAGCAGCGCATCCGGGCCCGATTGACCGCTGAGATTGATCGCCGGCGCGACCGCCATCGTCCGCGGGCCGTACTGCGGCGCGTACGTGATATTCTCGCGGCCGTATTCGGGAGGGGAGGAGCATCCGCAAGCCGCGACCAGTGAAATCGATACGAGAATCGCGAGCCGACTCCACTTCGACGCGGCAAAGCACCCGATCCGCCTGCCCGGTTCGCGCGCATCACGCGAATTGAATCTCGCGTTGCCACATGGATGACTTGCGAAGCGAGTTGAGGCCCTCGAGGTTGCGGTTGACGTCCTTGTCATGTTCATCGCTTCGCTCCTTGAAGCATCCTGTCTCAGGGGAGTCTACCTGGATTCGCCGGTCTCGGCGGCGGCGGTGTCGACTTTTGCCGCCTTCGACTTAGCCAACCCGGTTGATGCGCTCGTCGCGATCGACCAGATTGCGTCTTTCCCACCGCGGTCGCTCACAAAATAAACTCGGCCATCGCGTGCCCAGGTCGGCGTGGCGTTGATGCCCTTTCCATCCGTCAGTCGCTGGCGGCTGGTGCCGTCGGCGTTCACGATCCAGATGTCCTGCGTCGTGCCGTGCACCTGCTCATTGACGGTTTCGCTCGCATTTGGATCGATAATCGAGCAGAACGTCAGCTTGGTCCCGTCGAGGTTCCACTTCGGACACACAATGGCGGCATTGGTGCTATATGCAATCTCGGTGAGGTTCTTCGCATCGTCGCCGGTGAGTTCGACGGTCCACGCGCTGAACCAACGTGTGCCGCGCTGGCGCGACCGCTGGAACGCGATGACGTCCTTGTCCGTGCGCGGCGACCAGTCGGGGAACAGGCCGTAACCGATCATTTGCAGCCGGCTCGTGCGGAGATCGACCGTCCAGAGTTCCCACTGACCGCTGCGCAGTCCCATCGCACAGAACGCGAGGCGCTGACCGTCAGGAGAAAACGTCGGATGAATCTCGTTGGCGGCCGATCGGGTGACCTGCTCGACGTTCTTTCCGTCGGCATCCATCACGTAGATGTCCCAGTTGCCGCTGCGATTGGACGCGAAGGCGATGCGCTGGCCATCGGGACTGAAGCGTGCGAAGCCGTCGTCGGCCGGGTCGGTCGTAAGCTGCGTCACCGCGAGCCCGTCGACACGCTGCAGATAGATATCCGGATGTTCGGTGTGGCGTGTCGAGGTGAAGAGCAGGTGCTCGCCGTCCGGGGAGATTTCCGGATCGGCGTCGTATCCTTCGTCGACCGAGGTGTGCTGCTGATAGCCGCCTTGTCCGCCGGGGTTGAACACACTCGGGCCGAAGCCGTCGAGCTCGCCGAAGACGTTGACGTTGCTGGGCTGCTGAGAGAACGGCTCGTCCGACTGGAACATCAGGTCGGCGGCATTGCTCATGGTTTCGAGGCTGGTGGGATGTACAGGCCGCGATCGGGGCGAGGCGGCCTGTCGCGCTTGCGCGCCGCTCTTTGCACCAAAATCGGCGCCGGGACCGACGCCGGTCGTGTCCTCGCCGGAGACGCCTTCGCTCGGGCCCATCGGGTTGGCGGGCGTCGAAAGTCGCGCTTCGTGCGCGACGGGCCTCGAGAACAGGCTGCATCCGCTGCCGATCGCCAGCAAGCCGATCGAGGCCGCTGCAAGAGTCACCTTCGTTTGCGCACGCATCATACGTCCCATCCTTCTCGGGCACGGCTGCCCGGGATGGGTATCGTCCGGATGTTCCAGGCGTATAAGCCCGAAACGCCGGCAAAAAGTGCGTGAAGGGCTGTGTGCGCAAAGTGCGCAGCAGCAGCCCGCAAAGGCGTCAAGCATTCCCAAAAACTATCGGACGCATGACCTTATCGCCTTGAACTTCGACCCAATTCGCGGCTGATAACTGCAGCGCCGCAGAGCGAGTTGAACTCAGCGGGTCTTCCTGGGCTGCTCTTCGCCGAACCACTCCGGGATCGCGTAGAACTGCCAATCGCCGCCAGGATCGCGGCGGAAGACGGCGGGAATCTCGATGGTGAGCGGCTTCCCGCGTTCATCCTTCATGTCGCTGATCAACACGATCAACGCCGTCGCCTGCTGAACCTTCGTGTCCGGATTGGTTTCGAACAACACATTGTCGCCCAGCGCATAGGAGCTCACCGGATGGTTCGCGAGCAATCCCGTGCGAATCGCGAGCGTGCGGGCAAACGTATCCTGGTTTACCAGTTCCTTGAAGCGTGGATGGAAGAGGTCGTACGCGCTGGTCAATGTGGATTGGGTCGTCGCCGAACTGCCGAGTTTCGTGACCAGTTGCGTGAGGGCGGCACGGTCCTTCGACTGCTGGTTGGCCACTTTCGCGCGCATTCCGACGTTCACCCCGCCAAACGCCACTGCCAGGACGATGCCCAGCACGGCCCACGCACGTCCGACCTGCGTGCCGTTACTTCCACTGATCTGTAGCAACGCGATGCTGCAGATGACCAGCGCCGCCACCGGAATCGCGAGCATGACCCACGAGTCGCCAAAGATGAGCAGGAGAAAGCAAGCCGCACCGACAATGGCGCCGACCACCGCAAGTACGTTGATCGCCGCGTAATCGCCCAACCCGATGCCGGCGGTCTTCGACATGTGATAGAGCGCCTTCATCGCCGGGTCGGTGCGCGAATCGGCGGCGTTTGCATTACCAGACTGGCCGGTTGACTGTGACATTTATCCAGACCTTCAGATGAGTGCAAAGGCTTCAAGAAACGGGGTTTGCGGGGTCGATTCACACGCAGTTGCACATGACAAAAATCGCGTGCGACAGACTTTGAAACCGGCGTCCGCAAGTGTTCCCAACCGAAACGACTCGAACCCTAAACCTCCCATGGATAAACGTCAACTCATCGCCGACATCCGCAAGTACAACGTTTCGGTCGAGGACGTGTTCCTCACGCAATTCAGCGAGGCCGATCTGGAAGCCTACCTCAAGCGCCTGGAAGCCGCCGCCCGCAAGGAGCAATTGATCGCCGGTTGGGTACGCCCCAAACCGAAGATGCGCATCGCGTCGTAATGGTGGGTCCGTGCTCCAAAGTCAACGGCGAAATCAACGCGGACCCATGCGAAAACGGTGACCGAGGTCCGCCCCGCCCGGGTAATTCCGCGCTCTGTAAGACCTTGCTGCCGTCGGTCGTGGACTCGCGCAGCGCCCGCGGGACCGCCCTCTGCAATTGCGCGACGACCCGAATCGGCGTCATTCACGACGTGCTTTGATCGTCGAATGGCGGGTTGATGAAGCCACAGCGAGCCGTGCCGATCGGGCGCCGGCTCTCGTCGCTGTTCATGCGGTGGACTCGATGTCGGTGTTCACGGTCGCTGGCGCGAGCGTCGACGTGTTCGGGCCGCGCTCGGCGTCACGTTCGACGGTGTTGCGGTCCAGTCCCATCCGCACGTAGCCGATGGTGCCGAGCAGGCAGACGCCCGCCGCCACCGCGAAGCACCAGCGGTCGATGCCCTGCCACGCGATCGGGCCGATGTGCAGGCCCTTGTAAAGGATGGTGCCGATGAACGGTGCGAAAAGCCCGCGCACGCCGGTAAGCATCACATGGACGCCCATGTAGGTGCCCACCTTGTCCGGCGTCGCGAAGGCGTTCTGGCCGAGGTTCCACGCCAGGTTGCCGCCCGCACTGCTCACGCCGAGCAGAAACGTCCCGACCGCGACGAGCCAGAGCTGGTCCGTCAGCGCGCCCGCCGCAATCACGATTTGCGTGACGAGCGCGGCGAAGCTCTGCAGGATTCGATAGTGCACGATGTTCATCCGGTCGAAGTAAATCGACCAGATCGAGATCGTCAGCGCCGTCGTTACAAAAGGCAGGACGTGGTTCACGCTCGTCGCGAGGTTGTACTCGCGGACCGGGTCGGTCATCTTCGTATTGACCATCGAGAAGAGCGCCGGCAGCATCATCATGAACGCGGCGCCCTGCAGCATCTGGCAACGCTGGTAGATGCGGAACTGCTTATCGACGCGCAGCAGATGAACCGAGGCGCGCGCGAGCGTGAGAAGGTGACGAAGCGGATTCGTCTTCGGCCGTGCGCGGGTCAGCGCCAAGACGGACCGCTCGCCGCGCACTTTCACGCCTGAGAATTGCCACACGCCGATCAGCCCGAGCAGCGAACAAACGAGGTAGACCCAGACGTATCCGGCCGGATGTCGATCGAGCACCCGCGAGCCGGCGAACGTCGTGGCCGCGAACATTGCCGAACCGATCATGTTCACCCGGCCGACGATCAGCCCGCGGCTGTGCCTGGGAAAGTTGAGTCGCCAGATGAGATTTTTCGCCGTCACGATCCCGCTGGTGAACATCCGCGCCAGCACCATCAGCGCGGCAAAGGTCCATCCGCCCGCCTGCTGGGGCAAAATCGCGGTGACCGCGACCAGCGACGTGCAGACGATGACGCACAACTGCAGCGTGTTGACGAATCGGACCTTCGGCCGGCGGTCGGCAAGGTCGGCCCAGACCATCGCCAGGACGTTGCCGAACATCGGCGCCGCCACGATCACGGCGATCAGGAACGAGCCGGCGCCGAAATACTTCTGCGCGACGACGGATGCAAACGATCCTTCCGCCATCGCGGCCGCGAGCGGGAACGTCGTCGCGGCGCGAATTTCCTTCAAGTAATTGGCACGGCTCAGGTACGGAAGCCGTCGCGGGGAAAAGTGCGAAAGGAGATCAGCCATAAAAAACCCCGCGTCTGGTGACGCGGGGCGAGTGTTAATCGTTAAAGCCGGGTCCGAACACGTCAAGCCAAGACGGCGAAACGGAGGCAAACCTAACAGGAGGGTCGACCGATCTGCAGATCAACCGACGCCAAAATCGCGATCACCGGACATTCCAGCGCGTCAGTACTGAAACCGGACGCAGGAGCAGCACATGATCGACATCGTCCTGGACCATCTGCCATTCCAGTCCCATGTTGCGAGCGATGTTGTCGCCTCGCTCTTTTGCAGAATACACAGGCGTTTCGCAGCCGACGGCGAGGAACAGGCCCGTTACCGACAGGCAGATCAGTGCAATCTTTTTCATGGGTGTGACCTCGTTGAACGTTCCAGTGACTCTCTAGCGACTTCTTCCTGCCAGAGAACCGGCGTGCTTCGGCCGGCTCGAACTCGGAAGTTACCGGAGTTCGCTGGCGTCTGTCAAAACCGGTCGCCCCCTGCCGACACGCGATTCAGGGCAAAACCGGCAGCGATCGCCGCGCGACAGCCGCCTTTGGCAGGATTTGGAGTGCGGCCAGCGCCTCCCGCCACTCGACGTACAGATATGGTACGCCCAATTTGTCGTGAAGTTCGCGAATCTCGCGGTGCAACCGCTCGTATTGGTCCTGCTGCCAAACGGTGCTGCTCGGATCGCAGAAATACGCCCGGCATCCGAACGGCCGGGCCGCATGGACCGTGCAGAGGTTGGCGGCCTGAAACGGACAGCCGGTTCCGTCCCAATCCGGGTCGCCGCTGCCCTGCTCCTGCTGGACGAACCGCGCCACCTCGAGCGCCGAGACAAAGAGCCGATGTCCGTAGGCCTCAAATCGGCAGCAACGGCCCGATCGGTCGCAGGTTGGCGCCCGCGCCACACGCTCCTGCTCGAAACGCGAATAGATGTCGTCCAGCTGCGAGGATTTCGAGTTCGCGGCGGCCTGCCGAACCGCTTCGGCGAAGAGTCTTCGCTGATCGTCATTCAACTTCAGCATGAGGTGGCGGTTTCCCTGCGGCGAGTGCGCAGCAGCGGGAGTGCGATGAGCATGCCCAGCGAAGCCGGCTCCGGCGCGAGCAACTGCGCCATCGCCCAGTCGGCGGCGAACGAGCTGTGGAGATCGTTCGATTCGCCCAGCAGCGACATGCCGTAGTTCTGCGCAAGGATCAAAAGGTCATCGAAATTGGTCAGAAGGTCTCCGTTGAAATCCCCCGTGATCCAGCTTTGATCGTCTGGCGAGTTGTAGTGCTGGGCCAGGATGAGCAGATCATCGAAGTTCACCGCGCCGTCGAAGTTCGTATCGCCGCTCGCACCGGCAACGGCGAGCGTGAAAGAGTCGGCATCGAGATAGGAGACCCACTGCGTTCCCGGCTGCGAGGCGAGCGGATTCATCACCCTGAACGCCGCGCTGCGCGTGCCGGCGGTGAAGTGCACGACATCAAACTGCTGCCCGATCTGTCCCACGAAATCGCCGGCGCTGACGACAATGCCGCCCGAGGTGAAGCTGGCGTTCGCGCCGACGTCGAACGCGTCATACCCGGTGAAGCGCGTCACTCCTCGGAGCTGGACGGAGAGCGTTCCGCCGGCGAACTGCAGATCGCCGGTGATGGTGCCTCCGCCGACGAGTTGCCCGCCATGGATCGACACATTGCCCATGACGGTGCCGGTCGACGATCGATCGAACATGCCGAGCCGAAGCGTGCCGCCGTTGACATCGATGCGCTGCGCGACGTGAAAACCGCCATCGCGTGCCTCGCCGGGAGTGACGGCGATCGGGTTGGATTCGACGGCGAGCACGTTATCTCCGTCGAGCTCGACACGATCGACGCGGACGGTCCCGCCGGCGAACGTGCGCATTTCTGATCCGCCGGGCAGGTTCACCTGCGCCGTTGCGCCGGCACGGGTGGTGAAGCTGTCGCCGCTGGAAACCGCCCTGCCCACCGAAAGCAATCCGCCGGAGAGCAGACCGTTCGGATAGACCATCACCGTTCCCTTCGCCATCGGAAACAGGTCCGCATCGGTTCCGCCCACTCGGATCGTTCCGCCGCCGACGACCGCGACGGTTCCGCCGGTCGCGCCGCGCACGTAGATTTGCGGACCGGACCCGGCGAGGACGAGTGGATCGCTGACGTCGAGATATCCCGCACCGAGCCGCGCGATGACCAGATTCCGTTCGTCATCGAGCGTGCCGTTCACGCGGATCTGGCCGTTGTCATAGACCTTCGCGGTACCACTCGACCCGGTGTCGTCGCCGAGCGTGAGCGACGCCGCGAGCAATCCGAAGTTGTCGAAGGAGTCGAGGTATTGGGGGTCTTCCGGATGAGCGCGGGGCACATACGGGCCGCGAACATCGAGCGTGCCGACGCCATGGACGCCCACCGACATCCCGCGCGACACGCGCAGGGTCCCGGGAATCGCGTAGGACGAATTGGCCGCGCCGATGTTCAGCATCGCCTTGTCGAGCACGACGTGCCCGACGCCGAGACTTGTCTGGCCGATGAGGACGCGTTCCGCCCGGACATTCGCGTCGGCGTGAACGGTGAGGGAGCCCAGGCCGTCGTCGCCGACGAGCAGCTTGTGGTTCGTCGAGCGCCAGAGTTCGACGCCTGATTCATCGACTTGATCCGTGCCTGTCAGTGGCTGGTCGGTGACATCGATCCGGCCACCTTCGCCGACGATGACGAAACCCGCCGACGCCCAGACGTTGCCGATCGTGAGCGTGTAATTTCGCGACGGATCAGACGCGGGCGTTGAAGGCCGCGTGCCGATCGTCGCGACGGACGGTGCGTACAGATTGCGCTGCTCGACGGGGTCGACGCTGGCAAATCGGCCGGTGACGGTGAGACGTCCCTGCCCGCGGATGCCGACGGATGCGGAATCCGCAAGCGTCATCGTGGTGTCGCGATCGAGATAGACGTCGCCGTAGGCGTTCTGGCTCTCGCCGAGCGTGAGCGACCGCGCCGCGACCGTCGATGGCGCAGCGGTCGTGCCGTCGACGACGACGAAGCCGAGGCCCTGCGCGCCGACACTCCATCGGCCGGCATGGTCGAACGTTTCGGGCCCGTCGGGCGCGGCGAGCGTGAGGTTCGAACTGCTCATCCGCATTTCGCCGAGCGCGAAGAACCGCTCTCCGACGAACAACCGTCGGCCGGTGATCGATGACGAGTCATTGGCAACCAGTTTTCCCGCTCCGAAGTTGCCGACATGAATGGCGAGCGGCTCGACGCCGATCGGCTGCGATTGGCCATCGAGAATGACGGACGGCGCGAGCGTGGAGCGAGTTAACGTCAGCGTGCCGTTGTAAGGATTGATCAGGTCGGGCGCGGCCATATCCCCGACGAACACGCCGCCGAAGCCGTCGCCTACGGTAAGGTGACTGTCGGTGACCCTCAGCGAAGAGAGCTCGTGCGACATGTCGCCGGTCAACGAATTGCCGCCGACGCGAAGTTCGCTCAAGTTGGAAACGATGCTGCCGTTCTGGATCGTGGCGGTCGCGCGTCCGATCGAACCGATGAGCAGACCGCCATTCTGAAACGCGTTGAAGTGCGAGTGATCGATCAACAGCTCGGCATTGGGCAGGCGCTGCGGAATGTAGCTGAGATCGTCGCGGGAGTCGACGACGCCGAAGATGTTCGAATCGGCAAAGTTGTCGTCGAAATTGATGTCCGAAAGGGTGAGGCGTCCGTGGCGGACGTCGAGCACGCCCCGGAATCCGGCCGACGTGTGATAGTCGACGTTGCTGATGACACGATGCCCGGTGATCGTCAACCCGCCGGGGATGGCTGTCGCCAAGCCGCCAAACACCGCCGGCTCCTGAAAATAGCCGATCCGCACCAGGCCGTTTCCATTGCCAACGTCGAGTGCGAAAGGCATTGAGTAGTAGCCGCTGGAAGACCCTTCCTCGGGCGTGAAACGCGCGAGGACGATGCGCCAGTCATTCAGGCCTTGGCCTTGTGCGTCGTAGTTGTAAAAACCGTCGGCGAGGATCTCGCCGACGTGAAGCACGGAAGTCGGGGGATTTGTGGCGCCGGGACTGGTGTCGGCAAAGATAACCGGAGATTCCACCGTTGATGGAAGATGGGTAAAGATCACGGTGTCCGACGACGTGGGGGATCCGCCGGAGTTTGAGCTCCATGTCAGCGGATTGGTCCACTGCATATCGGACCCATTGCCCGGCGACCATACGAATTGCCCCGCCCGCGATGTCGCAGCGATCGAACAAACAGAAAAGATCGCCATGAACAAATGACGGCGCGATCCAGGCAACAACATTACGCTCCCAATCTGGCCCACTCTGCTCCGACCCGGGCTATGCAATATCCTAGACCATGTCCAACCCGCGGCAACTCGGATTTCCACTGATTCCCTGCGGGCTTCGTTGGCGGCAAATCCCGTTTAAGCCCGACTGCCGGGCGTAGCGCAACTTGCAGGTTCTGGACGGCAAGTTTGTTTTGCCCCCGGGGAACTCGACGCGGTCCGAGCCTTGCAAATCTGCATGCGCTGCGAAGAATCGCCCCCTTCGACCGCGATGCTCGCAAGGATAACCGTTTCATGAAAAAGCTGCTCGTTGCCAACCGAAGTGAGATCGCCATCCGCGTCATGCGGGCTGCCACTGAACTTCAGCTCAAAACGGTCGCGATCTACACCCATGAAGACCGCTTCAGCCTCCACCGATTCAAGGCCGACGAGAGCTACCAGGTCGGCCCGGAGCACGGCGGCGAACCGGTCAAGGGGTATCTCAACATCGAAGGGATCATCGATGTCGCCCGCAAGTGCGGCGCGGACGCCATCCATCCAGGCTACGGCTTTCTGAGCGAGCGGCCCGAACTCGCCCGCGCCTGTGAAGCCGCCGGAATCATTTTTGTCGGCCCCTCTGCCGAGCTGCTCGACCGCTTCGGCGACAAGACCGAAGCCAAAAAGCTCGCCGACGCCGCCAACGTGCCGACCATTCCCGGCACCGACGCCATCAAAGATCCAAAAAAGGTCATCGCGGCCGCCAAGAGAATCGGCTTTCCGGTCATCCTGAAGGCGAGCTTCGGCGGCGGCGGACGCGGCATGCGCGTCGTCCTCAAGGAAGAGGATCTTCTCAGCAAGCTCGAAGAGGCGCAGCGCGAAGCCGGCGCCGCGTTCGGCCGGCCTGAAGTCTTCGTCGAAAAGTACATCCGCCGCGCCAAGCACATCGAGGTGCAGATCATCGGCGACAAGCACGGCAACATCGTCCACCTCTGGGAACGCGACTGCTCCGTCCAGCGCCGCCACCAGAAGGTCGTCGAAGTCGCCCCCGCGGCGATGATGGACCTGGACCTCCGCACGCGCATCTGCGAATCCGCCAAGAAGCTGATGAAGGAAGCCGGCTATTACAACGCCGGCACCGTCGAGTTCCTCGTCGACGACGACTCGAAGGAGTTCTACTTCATCGAGGTCAACCCGCGCGTCCAGGTCGAACACACCGTGACCGAAATGGTCACCGGCATCGACATCGTCAAAACCCAGATCCTTGTGGCCCAGGGCAAAAAGCTCCACGAAGAACCGATCATGATCCCAATGCAGGATCAGATCACCGTCCGTGGCGTCGCGATCCAGGCCCGCATCACCACCGAAGACCCGGCCAACAAGTTCATTCCCGACTATGGCAAGCTCACCACCTATCGATCCAGTGCCGGCTTTGGCATCCGACTCGACGGCGGCAACGCTTACACCGGCTCGGTGATCACGCCCTACTTTGACTCGCTGCTGGTCAAGGTCAGCGCGATGGACAACACGCTCGAGCACGCGTGTCATCGCATGGACCGCGCGCTGCGCGAGTTCCGCATCCGCGGCGTGAAGACCAACATCCCGTTCATCGAGAACGTGATCCTGCACCCCGAGTTCATGAGCGGCGACTGCACGACGACGTTCATCGACAACACGCCGAAACTGTTCGAGTTCAAGCCGAGACAGGACCGCGCATCGAAGATCCTCAGCTACCTCGGCGACGTGATCATCAACAGCCGCAGCGACGTGAAAGGGAAGGTCGATCCCAAGCGCGTCCTCCCGTTGCCGCAGGTGCCCGTTTATCGCGAGGCGGACCTTCCGCAGCCGGGCACCAAGACCATCCTCCAGGAGAAGGGCCCTGCCGGGCTGATCGAGTGGATCAAGAAGCAGAAGAAGCTCCTCATCACCGACACAACGATGCGGGATGCGCACCAGTCACTGCTGGCGACACGCGTCCGCAGCTACGACATGCTGCGCATCGCGCCGGTCTATGCCCGGCACGCGCATGACCTCTTCAGCCTGGAGTGCTGGGGCGGCGCGACGTTCGACACCTCGATGCGCTTCCTCCAGGAAGACCCGTGGGAGCGATTGGCCGATCTGCGCAGCGCGATCCCCAACATCTGCTTCCAGATGCTGCTCCGCGGCGCAAACGCCGTCGGCTACACGAACTATCCCGACAACGTCGTGGCCGAGTTCGTGAAGGAAGCGTCGAAGGCTGGCATGGACATCTTCCGCATCTTCGACTCGCTCAACTGGCCCGAAGGGATGCAGGCGGCGATCGAGGCGGTTCGTGATCAGACCGACAGTATCGCCGAAGCCTCGATCTGCTACACCGGCGACATCCTCGATCCGAAGCGCGACAAGTACACCCTCAGCTACTACGTCGATCTCGCGAAACAGCTCGTGAAGATGGGCGCGCACATGATCGCCATCAAAGACATGGCCGGCCTGTGCAAGCCGTACGCCGCGAAGAAGCTCGTCAAGGCGCTGCGCGACGAGATCGATGTGCCCATCCACTTTCATACGCACGACACGAGCGGATTGAATGCGGCATCGCTGCTCAACGCATCCGACAGCGGCGTGCACGTCGTCGACGCGGCACTCGCGTCGATGAGCGGACAAACCTCGCAGCCCAACTTGAACTCGCTCGTCGCCGCGCTGCAGAACACGTCGCGTGATACGAAACTGAACCTCGACGCGCTCAACCAGATGAGCGACTACTGGGGAGCCGTCCGCAGCGCATATTACCCGTTCGAAGAAGACATCAAGACCGGCACCGCCGAGGTGTATCTCCACGAAATGCCCGGCGGCCAATACACGAACCTCAAGCAACAGGCGAAATCGCTGGGCCTTGGCCACCGCTGGCGCGACATCGCGGCCGCCTACGCCGCGGTGAACGAACTCTTCGGCGATATCGTGAAGGTGACGCCGTCCTCGAAGATCGTCGGCGACATGGCGCTCTTCATGGTTACCAATGAACTCACGTCCGCCGACGTGCTCGACCCCAAGCGCAAGCTCAGCTTCCCGAAATCCGTCGTCGAGGCGATGCAGGGGTACATCGGCTTCCCCGCCGGCGGATGGCCGAAGGTGGTTCAGAAGATCATCCTCGACAGCGCGAACGAGAAGCCGCTCAAGAAGCGACTCGGCGCGACCCTCAAGGCCGTCGATTTCAAGTCCGTCGCGTCCGAACTGAAGAAGAAGATCCATCGCGAACCGACGGATCACGACGTGATGAGCTACCTGATGTATCCGCAGGTTTATCTCGATCTGCAAAAGCATCTGGTCAAATACAGCCGCACGAGCATGATCCCCACGCCCGCGTTTTTCTACGGCCTGAAGATGAACGACGAGATCAGCGTCGAAATCGAGCCGGGCAAGACGCTCGTGGTGAAGCTCATCACCGTCAGCCCGCCGCAGCCAGATGGGACGCGCATCGTCTACTTCGAACTCAACGGCATCCCGCGCGATGTGACGGTGGTCGATCACAGCCTGAGCGAGACCGTCGTCCGCAATCCCAAGGCCGACCCGGACAACGCCCACCACATCGGCGCGCCGATGCCCGGAAAGGTGAGCAGCGTCGCCGTGAAGAAGGGACAGTCCGTGAAGACGAACGATCGAATGCTTTCCATCGAAGCGATGAAGATGGAAACGGCCGTCTACGCGCCGCGGGATGGCACGGTGGGCGAGGTCTCGGTGAGCGTCGGCTCGTCGATCGCGGCAGGCGATCTGCTGCTGGTGCTCGAATAGAAACTTTGTGGCACGGGCCTCCGGCACGTGTCTTTAAGAAAGTGAACCCACGTGCCGGAGGCAGGTGCCACCTACGAACTGCCTCATCTTACGCGAGAACTCAGGCCATTCCGGTTGCACTGGTTTCCGACGCTCCGCAGCACGAATTCTCACGCCGCGAAAATGCGCCGTGCAGGCAAGCTCCTGGCACCGAGCATCGTCCTCACCGGCAACCAGACCGCCGGCCGCGGACGCGGCGCAAACGTCTGGCATTCCGGCCGCGGAACAATCACCGCCACAATCGTCCTGCCCGCACACGATTCGCTCCCGCCCGAACACGTTCCACTTGTCGCGGGCCTGGCGGTCCGTAATGCAGTCGCGCGCTTCGGTATCGAAAGCGCGAAGATCAAGTGGCCGAACGATATCTGGGTGGAGGACCGCAAACTCGCCGGGCTTCTCTGTGAGCGGATCGATCGCGTCGACCTGATCGGCGTCGGACTGAATGTGAATGCAAAGTGGCTGCCGCGCGGGCTTGAGTCGAAGGCGATATCGATGTCGCAATGCATCGCGCAGCCGCTCGACATCAACGAAGTGTTGATCGTCCTGTCTGCGAATCTTCGCGAACTGCTGTCTGACGCCCGGACGTCGCTGGCGGGCGTTCTGCCACAGATTCGCGCCGTCGATGCCCTCGTCGGTCGCCGCATTCGCGTAACTGATGCAGATCGCGTGCTGGAAGGGCTTTACGAAGGAATCGATCCGCGTGGCAGGCTGCGTCTAAACGTCTCCGGGCAGACGAGGAGCCTGTTTTCGGGCAGCATCACACTGGCGGCGCCGCAAAATCGATGATATCCCGATAATCCGACGGGGTCCTCCGCTATCGGTGACGATTTTGCTGTGTCTGCCGATTGGGAAATTGCCGGATGGCCTAAGATCGCTCAATTCGAAAGGATTCATAAACACAGGAGCGTAGAGGCTCCACGCCTGACCCGATAGCAATGGCAGGAGCAGGCCAGTTCTCGCCGCAGGGGTGAGCGCCTGTCTGAGGGTCGAGTGGGAGAGAGATACATGCGTTACGCACGGTTCAAGTTTCTGGCCAGCACACTTCTCCTGACCGCGACGCTGCTTGGCGCCGTCGGCTGCTCGGGCATGAAGAATGGCTCCATGGCCAACGTCCAGCCGGTCACGACCAATCAACGCGTCGGCAGCGTCTATCTGCTGCGCGGTTGGATCGGCATCTTCTCCACCGGAATCGATTCGCTGGGCAGCAAGATCAACAAGCAAGGCGTTCACGCCGAGGTCTTCCAGGAAGCGCAGTGGTCCTCACTCGCCACCGCCATCATCAAGAAATACGAGAACCAGCCCGAGCACGAGCCGATCGTGATCATCGGCCACAGCTATGGCGCCGACGATGCGATCCTCATCTCGCGCAAGCTCGCGGAGAAGAACATCAAGGTCGATCTCGTCGTCACACTCGATCCGGTCACGCCGCGCAAGGCGCCGGGCAACATCCAACTGGCCTACAACCTCTACCAGAGCGGCGCGCTCGATGGCCTTCCCTTCCTGCGGGGTATCGCCCTCACCGCGGATCAGCCCGGCCCCGTGATGCTGAAGAACCTGAACATCCGCAAGGACCGGAAGGATCTTCTGGATTCCAGTCTCGATCACTTCAATATCGAAAAGAAGGAAAAGGTCCACAACGACGTCATCGCCCAGGTGCTGTCGGTCTGCCAGCCGCGGTCTCAGTGGGCTGCAGGCCGTGCAATCAAGACGCCGGTCGCCACCGCGGCCAGGGTGGCGGACGATTCAACGCCGGGTGGCGGCACGAAAGATAAGCCCGCCGATACGGTCGTTCAGCGGTGAGCTTCGTGCCCGGCGAGACCGCGCGAGTTTCCCGTTGAAAAGAGGTCGATGCGCATCGTCTTTACCCGTCCGCCAAATCGGCGATACTTCGCGACATGTCTCTGATCTGGTGGCCGGCGCTTTTCGTGGGCCTCATCCTCGGTTTCTACTGGGCGCGCGTTGTCAGACTGGTGCGCAAAGCCAAACGCCGCGGCGAAAGCGCGCACTTCTTCCCGCCTGAAACCATCGGCCGAATCATTCGCGGCATCTGGTATCCCACCGTCGTCGCGTGGATCTTGATTCCCGTTATTCTCGCATTCGTCAGGCCCGCCGTGTTCCTCCTGCACCCGTCGTTTGAGATTCCGGCGCTCTCCTGGGCGGCGGCGATCGCCTGCATGACCATCCTGATCCTGACGATGATCTGTTGGCGAAAGATGGGCCGCGAGTGGCGCATGGGTATCGACCCGCGCGAAAAGAACAACCTGCTCGTCACCGGCCCGTACGCGTACGTTCGCCATCCGATCTATGCGCTGCAGCAGGCGCTGGCGATCGCATCCGCCATCGCCGTGCCGGTGCCGGCGATGTTTATCGTCGCGGCACTCGAAGTGCTCCTGCTCTCCTGGGAAGCAATTCGCGAAGAGCGACACCTCACCTCGGTGCACGGCGAGGTATACCGGAACTACATGCGGTCGGCCGGCCGGTTTCTGCCACGGATCGTCAAGGCGACTCACTAGCCACTCAACCCCTGCCAATCGATGAACGACGGACTCTGCACGCAAGCCAATACGTTTCAGCAGCTCATGCTGCAGTGGGAACGATTCGCGCCGTACAATGCCGGGCAGTTCATCACGCTCGATCAGGAAGTCGACCGCGACCTCGTCGCCCGCGCATTCCGCCAGACCGTCATCAGCCTCGGTCTGCAGCAGATCGGCCAGCACCCTGATGCGCGCGTCGTCGAGTGCGCCGAACCGATCGAAACGTTCATCACGCGTGAGATGAATCGTCGGTTCATGCCGAGCGAATCGCCGCTGCGCGCGTTCACGGCGCGCGAAGGTGCGGCCACGCACGTCGGAATCATCTACCGCCACATCGTCGCGGACAGCGCATCGATCCGCCTGGTGATGCGGCAATGGTTCGGGCTGATCGTCTGCCCGCGCCGGGACAAGCCGCTGTTCACGCCGGTGAGCCTGATGCGCGAACGTTTCGGCGGCGTGTGGCGCGAGCACCTGTTATCCATTGTCCGCGAATCGATGGGGGAAGTTTCACGCTTGAGTCGCATCAAGCGTGTACGCCGGCTCGTCGACAGCGACCCGACCCGCCCGGTCGCGTGGAAACGCGTCGATCTCGGGACCGGTCTCATCCGCCCGCTCATGCGCTACGCGAAGGCGCACGAAGTAAAGGTGAACGACCTCTTCGTCGCCGCGGCCGCGGAGGCGTGTGATCGCCATCTGCCGCACGAGGAATCCGATTCGCGCCGCGACCTGGCGATCGGCACGATCGTCGACACCCGCGCGCCCGGCGAAGTCATTCACGAGCGATTCGGGCTCTCGCTCGGCGTCCTGCAGACTCTCTGGCGCTGGCAACAACTCCGCGACTGGGACCACACGCTCGAAACCGCGGCGGCGTACTCGACCCTCGCACGCCGGCGGAATGCCGGGCGAACCAGCGGCCTGCGCCTCGCCGCGGCGGTATGGGTCGGCTGTCGATCCAGCCCGGAGGATCTCGCGACGTTCTACCGCAAGCGCTGCCCGCTCTCGGCGGGCATCAGCAACGTCAACCTCTCGCGGGAATGGCCCAGCGGGCATCACCCCTCGCCGCTGCAGGGGTACACCCGCGTCAGTCCGCTCGGCCCGATGCTGCCGATCGTCTTCACGCCGACGACGTTGGGCGACTCGCTCAATCTCGGCTTCACCTATCGAACCCATATCGTGCCTATGGAAGTCGCGACGCGGATTCTCGAACGTTTCATCGCGCGTCTGAAATCGCTTGCAGCGCAGAGCTGACCCGGCGTCCGCCGTGACCATAATCGTCAATCCCGAACTACACCCGGCCCTCATCGCGAATCGACCGAACAATTACTCACGCCGATCCCAGTTTGCCAATTCGACATCCAAGCGAACCGTTGCCCACCCCCGAACGTCATATAGATGTTGAGACGTCTGCTCTCGATACGAACGGATCCGTCAGATCCGCACCACCAACCTGGGAAGCCTATGAAACGCACAAGGCGGAGCGGCACGGGGTTCACGCTGATCGAGCTGCTGGTCGTCGTGGTCATCCTTGCCATCCTGATGGCCGTGTTGCTGCCGGTATTGAGCCGCGCGCGCAAGTCGGCGATCGCGACGAAGATGGCCAGCGAGTATTCCTCTGCCGGCGTGTCACAGACCGATGTTCCCCGCGCGTCCACTGCCGAGACGCCCGCTCCGCTCACGCGCGCCGAGGTGACGAGCTTTTCCGCGGACGTGATCCTCACGCCGCGACTCTCGGTCGGCACCGCCGAGCCGGAATCGATTTATGAAGCCGCGTTTTCGGCGAAACTCGAGGCGAAACGTCCTGCCGGCGCGACGAGCCAGCCGGGAGATTACGAAATCGCCCTCCCCCTGCCGCCGCAGATCATTTCGCTCGCCGACCTGGAGATTTCCGTCGACGGGCAGCCCAGCGACAGTGCATCGCTGGTGGGTGACAAGCTGATCTGGCGCGGGCCGCTGAGCGCGGACGCGGCGACGAAGCTGGACGTGAAATACACCGCCGTCGGCCGGGGCCTTTACGCACTGCAGACGCCGCCGGCGAAAATCCTCGACCTCTTCCGGATCGAATTGACCGCAAAAGAATCCGACGTGCGCATGCTCGAACTCTCGCTGCAGCCGACACGGTTTTCGCGCGGCGACGGACAGACGACCTACGTCTGGGATTACAAGCGCCTCATGTTCGGCCGGCCGATCGCGCTGGATGTGCTGGGCATCGCACCGATCGATCGCCTGGGAGAATTGAGCTGGCTGGGGCCCGTGAGCGTCGTCGCGCTCGGCCTGCTGATCGGCCTGATCGCCCGCGCGTTCCCCGTCGCCGACTTCGACCGCTGGATGCTGCTCCTCGTGCTCGGCACGTTCACCGGCGCCTACCCGCTGATGTATTTTGCGCAGGAGTTCATCCCGCTGAACCAGGCGATGTTCTTCGCGGGCGCGCTCGTGCTCCTGATCATCGCGCTGCGGCTGACGATGACGCTCGGCTGGCGCATCGGCCTCTTTGGCATGACGCTTCCCGCCGCCGCGATCATGGCGATCACCCTCGTCGCCGCGATCCGCCCGGGCTTCCAGGGCATCCTGCTGACCGCGCTGGTGCTGGGCCTGTTCATCTTCGGCATGCTGCTGGCGCCCCGGCTCAAGCAGAACCTGGGTGACAGCTCACTGCTGACGCCGAGTCCGGCGGTGTGATCGCGGGTTTTTGATGATGACGCTTTTGGACGGGGCGATCTGATTCGGATCATCGCTTCGGAACGCGATCGGGAAAGCGAGCTTCCCGGCGGTCCGCGAGCGGTCACTTCCGGTGTCGGCTCAGTTCGGCAGGAGCTTCACCCTCCCGAACCAGTGCACAGGTCACGCCGGCTATTCAAGATCCGCTCATTGCACTCGACGATGTGCGCCGCCCAATGAAAGCACGCGCCGGCGACGTTTCCGTCGCTCGGCGCGTGTCCTGAAAGCTCATTCTGGTTCTTTACGGAGCGGTCAATTCCAGCGAATCAATCCGGGCTCGAACGGGTGTCCGAGATTGGCGATGCCGGGGATGATTCGGATCGCGAATCCATACCGGCCACTGCGATCGCAGGAGATCGCGCCCTTGAAGAGATGCCGACCGGGCGCGACCTCGCGCACGTGCGTCATCTCCTTCATGGAAGGGTTCTCGATTGAACGCTCGGTCGTCAACAGGCCGCTGAGCAATTGCGCGCGGATGTCGGCAGGCTTCAACTCGCCGAGTTCGACGATCGACTCGACAAAAATCGTCTCGCCGACCTTGTGCGGGCCTTGCGTGTCGCAATTGATCGCGACCACCTTGACGCCGCCCCAGGCATGCCTGAGCCGATCCTTCGAGTGCGCCAGGTCGAGCGCCGTCTTGAGATCGCTCGTGTTGAGCGCCTGGCTTCGCGTATTAGCCGGCGTGTAAAGATTGTTGGCGTATTGCGCGACCATCCGGTTGGTGTTGAACATCGGCGCGAGCTTGCGCAGGCACGCCTTCATCCGCCGGATCCACTCGCGCGGCATGTTGTCGGCGCCGCGGTCGTAAAAGGTGGGCACCATCTGGTGCTCGAGGATGTCGTAGAGCGACTGGCTCTCGACGTGATCCTGGTACTCGCCATCCTGGTACTCTTCGCCACGGCCGATCGCCCAGCCGACGTTCGGGTCGTAACCTTCGACCCACCAGCCGTCGAGGACCGAGCAGTTCAGCACGCCGTTGGCCGCGGCCTTCATGCCGCTGGTGCCGGAGGCTTCGTGCGGGCGGCGCGGCGTGTTGAGCCACACATCCACCCCCTGCACGAGCTGGCGCGCGACGCCGATGTCGTAGTTCTCGAGGAACACGAACCGACGGCGAACCGCCGGGTCTCGCGCGAAATCCACGATCTGGCGAATGAGATCCTTGCCGCCCTGGTCGGCGGGATGCGCCTTGCCAGCGAAAACGAACTGGATCGGCTTATTGGTCTGTGCGATGAGCCGCTTCAGACGTTCACGGTCGCGGAGAATCAGTGCGCCGCGCTTGTATGTCGCGAATCGACGCGCGAAACCGATGGTGAGTGCATCCGGATCCAGGACCGAGTCGGCCACGGCCAATTCATCAAATGTACCGCCCCGATTGGCAAGCTGCTTGCGCAGCGCCACGCGGGTGTGAACGACCAGGCGTTCGCGGCAGCGTTCGTGGGCGCGCCAGAGTTCTTCATCGGGGATCGTGTCGATGTCCTGCCAGGCCTCGGTGTTGGTCGGATCGTTCATCCACGCGTCGCCGAGGTAGCGGTCGAGCGTCTGTGCGATGTCCGGGCTCATCCACGAGCGGACGTGGATGCCGTTGGTGACGTGGATGATCGGCACTTCCGGCTCGGGCACGCCTGGCCAGATGCTCTTCCACATGGCGCGCGAAACTTCGCCGTGCAGCTGGCTCACGGCATTGGCGCCGTCGGCGAGCCGGATCGCGAGGACTGCCATCGAGAAGCCCTGCTTCTTGTTGGTCACATCTTCGCGGCCCAGCGCGAGGAAGCCCTCTTCGTCCAGTTTCAGCGACGGATAGAAGTTCTTGAAATACTTCGTGACCATGTCCGGCGGGAACATGTCGATGCCCGCGGGAACCGGCGTGTGCGTGGTGAAGACGTTGCCGGCCATCACCGCCTGGCGCACTTCGTCGAAGCTCAGGTTGCTGTGTGCCGGGTCGGCGAGCAGCGCGCGGATTCGTTCCAGCGCGAGGAAGGCGCTGTGGCCTTCGTTCATGTGGAAAACGGTCGGCTTGATGCCCAGCGCTTCGAGCGCGCGGACGCCTCCGATCCCCAGGATGATTTCCTGGCGGATGCGCATCTCCGTTCCGCCGCCGTAGAGGCGCGCGGTGATCTCTCGATCGCTCGGCGAGTTTTCATCGAGATTCGTGTCGAGCAGGTAAAGGGGAATCCGCCCCACCGCGACTTTCCAGACGCGGATGAACACCGGGTTTTCCGGCATGTCGACGCGCACCTGGACGGGCGTGCCGTCGGTGTGCTTCTGCATCTCCACCGCCATGGAGTGGAAGTCGAGCTCGGGATATGCCTCCTGCTGCCAGCCGTCGCCGCTGAGATACTGTTGAAAATATCCCTGGCGATACAGCAGTCCGACGCCCGTGAGTGGCAGGCAGAGTTCGCTGGCGGATTTCAGATGATCGCCCGCGAGCACGCCCAGGCCGCCGGAGTAGATCGGCAGCGATTCGTGCAGCCCGAACTCGGCGGAGAAATACGCGATGCGCGTGTCGGCATCTTTTGCGTGAGCTGCGCCGAACCAGCCGGGGGTCGCGAACTGCGCCTTGAACGATTCGTAGACGCGCTCGAGCTGCGCGATGTAACCCGCATCGCCCGCGACGTCGTTGAGCTGTTCCTGCGTCAGCCGACCGAGCATTTTCACCGGGTTGTGGTTGTATTTGTCCCAGAGCGTGCGATCCAGCCGGCGGAACAGCTCGGCAGCATCGTAGTTCCAGGTCCACCACAGGTTCGTGGCCATCTCGGCCAGCGGCTTGAGGACTTCGGGGATATCAGGCGTGACCTGGAAGATTTTGAGCGAAGGAATGACCGAATATGGCATGATTCACCAGCTAAGTTTCGACACTTTCAGCCTTGATCTGTGGAGCGAGTTCCCAGCAAAATGATGCGGAGAACGGAATTGGTCGAACAGGCCGATAATAGTGAATCGCGCGCGATCCACAATCGATGCGTGCCCGCCGACGCGCTTTGAAGTCGCACATGTGCTTTCGCGCTAGCTGACCGGCTCGAACCGCTTGAAATAGAACATTGAATCCGCCGCCGTCTGCGCGACAAAGTGGACGCTGAACGGGTATTTAAGTTTACAGCCGCGGAAAAACGCGACAATCGCCTCGCCGTGTTTGAGTTGACGATCTCGGTTGTTCTCGATGTGGTCCGAAAGCTCCGCCGGGATGATCCGCTGGCGGTCGTAATCCCACTGGGGATCGATCCGGATGAGCAGATGCGCCTCATCCCATTCGATCGGATACCCCAGGACCAGCCCCGAGCCTGTGCCCGCCGTGTAGAACCAGAAGCAGATGAATCGGTCCTTCCAGACCGTGCTTGTCGCGTCGTTGACGCCGGTGATGAGCGCGGCGTGGGAGGTGCGAATCGCCTGTCCGTCGAGCGGCTTGCAGATCCAGATCTTTCGCTCGCGACAGTCGTACAGCCCGACGTGGGGATACTTGCCGTTGAACTTCTGGGTGCAGAGACGCGTGCTGACCTTCGCGCCGGCCGCGTCGCCCGTCGCGGCGGCAACTTTGGGCTGCTTCTTTCCAAAGCCGAACATGGCTGCGAAGCGTAATGGCTGGCGCGGAAAAGAGAAGTCGACTTGAGCGTTCTCCACCGATGCCGTAGTTTCGCCGCACGGCGTTGGGCCCATTTGAGCAAACCATGACGGAAACCGATGCGAACCTTCCATCGAGCAAGTCGCCGCTGATTCACTACGGCCACCCCGAGTCGCACATCCCCGGCTACGAAGTCTCCGAAGCGACGGCTCCCCCGATCACGAAACGGGCGATGCTCGTCGCGTCGGTCGTTTCGATTGTCATTGCGCTGACCGGCTTCTGGTTTCATCACTACGCCGAAGGCGCTGCGCCGCCGAGGGTCACCGCGCCGTGGATGCTGCCGTTCGTGTTACTGCTCGGCTCGATTGCCGCGATGCCGTTCATCGCCAGGCACTGGTGGGAGCACAACTACGCCCGCGTGGCGATCGCGCTCGGACTTCTCGTCGCGATCTACTACGCGTTCGCATTGCGCCAGTTCGGTCCTGACGGCGCGAACCTTGGGCCCCGTGCGATTGCCGGCTCGCTGGCCGAGTACATCAGCTTCATCTTTCTGCTGGGCTCGCTCTTCGTCATTTCCGGCGGCATCCTCATCCGGGTCCGCGCCACCGCCACTCCCATTGCCAATACCAGCCTGCTGTTCATCGGCGCGATCATCGCCAATCTCTTCGGCACCACCGGCGCATCGATGTTGCTCATCCGCCCGTTCCTCCGGATGAACAAGGGACACATCAAGCCTTTCCACGTCGTGTTCTTCATCTTCATCGTCTCCAACGCCGGCGGCTCGCTCACGCCCATCGGCGACCCGCCGCTCTTTCTCGGCTTTCTCCAGGGGGTGCCGTTCTGGTGGGTGCTGGAACACTGCTGGCCGGTGTGGATGCTGGTGAACGGCGCGCTGCTGGCGCTATTCTTCATCCTGGACACGATCCACTCGCGCAAGCTCAGGCGCACCGGGCCCGACGACTCTTCCGTGGGACCGGCCGTGAGCCTCTGGGGCGCCGCCAACCTCGTCTGGATCGCGTTCGTGATCGGCGGCATCCTTCTGCACGCGCCCATCAACCACACGCTCCACAACCTCGTCGGCATCGAACTCCCGATCCGCGAACTGGCGATGGCGCTCGCCGCGATCGCCTCTCTCGCGTTCACGCCGCACCGCGTGCACGCCGAGAATCATTTCAACTACGCGCCGATCAAGGATGTGGCGTTCCTGTTCATCGGCATCTTCCTGACGATGGTGCCGGCGCTAAACTTCCTCTACCACGAAAACGCCAAGCCCCCCGAAGAACGCCGGATCGCCATCAATACGCCTGGCCAGTTTTATTTCGCCAGCGGCATCCTCTCGAGCGTGCTCGACAACGCGCCGACGTATCTCACGTTCCTGCAGAGCAAGCTCGGCCAGCTCGATCCGTTGACGGTGGAGCGCGTCATGGCCATTGCAAAACGCCCGGGATCGGAGGTCACGAGCGCCGACCTTGCGGGCCTTTCCGACGACCAACAGAAGGCGGTTCATCAGACGATCGAAGCGCTGTTGGAATATCACAAAGACCGCGTGAACCAGGGCAATCTCACCGAAGGCGAAACCCGCGTCGGCTTCCTGGTGGGAGACGAGCATCTCAACCTGAACCTGATCGCGATTTCGATGGGCGCGGTGCTGTTCGGCGCAATGACGTATATCGGCAACGGGCCGAACTTCATGGTCAAGAGCATCGCCGACCACGCCGGCGCACCGACGCCGAGCTTCTTTGGGTACGTCTTCAGGTACGCCATCCCGTTCTTGTTGCCGCTGCTGATTGTGGTTTGGCTCGTTTTTCTGAAGTGATCGGCCGCGGATGAACGCAGGTGGACGCAGATCAGAAATTGGCCGAGCACATTGTCACCCAGAGGAGGTTTACCGACGAAGGGTCTGCTGGCCGGCATAAGGTGCGCACGAGTTCGAACCCACCGAAACCTCGGCCGTAGATCCCTCATCGGCAAGCCTACTCGGGATGACGGCTCTTGGGAGCGCGACGAAGCGACCTGACACATCCGCGTCCATCGGCGTTCATCCGCGGCGAATCAAACCCCAAGCTTTCCGCTCTCGTAATACGCCTCGATCCCCTTGCGCAGATCAAACGCCGGCACATGCCCGAGCTTTTCTTTCGCGAGACTCATGTCGCACTCGGTGTGATCCTGCGTGAAGCCGTACGGGTTCTCGAAGTAGTCGGGTTCGAGGTTCGTTCCGAGCAGCCGATTCAGTTCTGAGACGACGTCATTGAAGCTCCAGCTCCCGCCCGCGCCGGCGTTGAAGACGCCGCTCACTTTTGATTCCATCGCGCGCAGGTTCGCGGTCACGACATCTTCGATGTAGACGAAGTCGCGCCGCTGCGTGCCGGGCGTGAAAATCCGCGGCCGCTTGCCGGCGCGCATCTGTCGGGCGAGCTGGTGGATCATGCTGGCGAGCTTGCCTTTGTGGTCTTCGCCGGGGCCGTACACGTTGCTGTAGCGCAGCCCGACGATCGGGTGGGCGAGCTTGCTCTGGTACTTTTTCGCGAGGCGTTCCTTGGTGACTTTTGTGAAGGCGTAGATGTTGAGCGGGTCGTACGGATCGGATTCACGCATCGGCGCCTTGCCGCGGCCGTAGACGCTGCAGCTGCTCGCCCACACGACGCGCGCTTTGGTGTCGATGGCAAGGTCCAGCAGTTGGCGGAACTGCTCGACGTTGTTCCGCATGAAGCCGTGGAAGTCGTCGCCGGCCGATGCCGATCCATCCTTGGCGATGACGCCGGTGATGGCGGCCTCGTGAAAGATCACGTCAAACGCGCCGTCGCGATCGACGACGTCGAGGATCGAGTCGATGTCGTTGCGCTCCTCGAGCGTGAGGATGTCGCCGGCGAAATCGCTGAGAGTGTTCCAGTGAGCCGACAGGAACGTGTCGGCAGCGACGACGTCGTGGCCGTCTTTCGCCAGCCGCCTGGCGAGATTGCTGCCGATGAACCCTGCCCCGCCGGTCACGAGTACACGCATTGAAGCTTCTCCTTGCAAGGGCAGGCAAGATACGGGGAGCGGACAGGATCACCAATCGATGGATACAGGAAAGCCCGTCGAAACGGTCAGAATCTGTGCAACCAGTTCCGCGCCTCAAACGTATGATTATTGAGGGTTTACGGCTCGACACACGCATCGGCGGCGGTTCCGAAAACGGCACGTTTGCGCAGCGCGCCCGGTACTGGGAGACATCATGCGGATCCAACCCACGCAAGCGACTTCCGCATCGAGCTGCCGGCCGGTTCAACCCGAGGTCCGAGAGCAAGTGAGAGGAAATGAAAGCCTTTTTGAGCCCGCCAGCGACTCTCTCACCCGCGGGCGCGAAGATGGGCAACTATCGAAAAGAAAAGACGTTCGCTCGGCGGTTTTCGGGCCAAGTGTATCCCGACCCAATGCCGATAAGAACTTATCTGCCGCCTTGCGATTCGGGAGCAACTGTTCATGACCGTGCGATGGGACAATTCCGCCTGCGGAAGGTTGTGGCTCGGCGCCACCTCCAGCGCCTCCTCTGCGCGGCGGGTCGTCATCCTGCTCCTGACCTTTCTCAATCTCGCGATGGTCACGTCGCTGGTCTTTACGACGCCCGCGGCGCCGGCGCTCGCGGCCCTGCAACTGGCCGAACCGCCGGCGCCACTGATCGCCACTCCTTCAACCCAGCGGATTGTCGCCGTCCTGCCGAAGCCGGCCGCCAACGATCTCGTGAAAATCGTCGGCGCGGAAGGCTACTGGCGGATCGGCCAGAGCGCGGACGGCGTCTGGTGGTTCCTCTCTCCCGACAATCGCCGCGAGTTCATGAACACCGTCACCACGGTCCAGCCCTTCCAGCTCGGGCGGCGCGAAGCGGGACCGCACTTCATCAGCCGCGACTGGCAAGGCGGACTGGACACGACCAGCGGCGACATCCAGCAGTGGGCGAAGAAAACGCTCGACCGCGTCCGCGAAGCCGGCTTCAAGGGAATGGGCGCGTGGTGTCACCCCGTCTTCCATTCGCTCGACGTCCCGATCTCACGCGACCTCAACCTCTGGGCCCATGCCATCGGCGGCGACCACCTGCTCTACAGCCCGCGCTGGCGCTCCATCATGGAACAGGCCGTCGCCAAGCAGGTGACCGTCCTCTCGAGCAACCGCAACCTGGTGGGCTACTACACCGACAACGAGCTCGACTGGTCGGATGGCGGCGCGGGACCTGCCACCTACTTCGACAACCTCGACGCCACCGATCCCAACCGAAAGAAGGTGATCGAAGTCATCAGGCAACTCTGGCCAACCGTCGAGACGTTCAATGCGGCATGGAACATGGAACTTTCCAGCTACGAAGAACTGGGCTGGACGCGCGCGCTGCCGCGCGAACCCGCAGAGGCGTACTCGAAGCTTCTGGACGCGTGGCTCTTCCAACTGGCGAGCGACTACTTCTCCACCACCTCCGCGCTCATCCGCCAATACGACCCGAACCACCTCATTCTCGGCGTGCGTTTCAAAGGTTCCGCGCCGGCGCCGGTGTGTCGCGCCGCACGCGGGAAGACGGACGCCCTTTCGATCAACTACTACCCCTCGGATGCGAAGATCGACCCCGATCTCTTCCCGATGATCGCCGAGCAGTCGCAGCAGCCGCTCATCGTGACCGAGTATTCCTTCCACTCGCTCGACGGTCGATCCGGCAATCGCAACACGTTCGGCTTCAGCGCGCAGGTGCTCGACCAGCAGGCGCGGGCGGACGGATACAAGCTCTTCACCACGCGGGTAGCGCGGGTTCCCTACATCATCGGGGCCGACTGGTTCCAGTGGATGGACGAGCCGCCGAGCGGCCGGACCGGCGACGGCGAAGATGTGAACTTCGGCGTCGTCGACGTGGACGACCGCCCGTATGACATTCTCACCAACGCCATCCGCGAAACGACACCGCAGCTCAACGACCTTCATTCCAAGAGCCCGGCGGACATGGGCATCGACATCTCCCGCGAGCGCTTCAGCGAGCGCGTGAAGTTCGACGTTCCCTACCTTTCAAGCTCGCTCCGCATCAACGGCGAACTCAGCGACTGGCCGAAGGAAGCCAAGCTCCTGGGCATGCGCCACTCGCAGACGCTCGGCAACGAGCGCAGCGACCTGCCGCTGCCCAACGTCTACATGGCGTGGAACGAGCGGGGGCTCTACTTCGGCGTGGAAGTGTTCGACCGCGATATCGAGGGCGCGCCGGCGAACGGCTGGTGGTGGACGCGCGACTGCGCCGAGTTCTTCATCGCCACCCAACGACCCGAACCGACCCAGACCTTCTATACGCCGCACGATCACCAGTTCTTCTTCGTGCCGATCGCGTTCCCGGGAACCGACGGCAACACGGGCACCGTCGGCCGCTGGCACCGGCTCGGCGACGGCCTCACCGAGCACCAGATCCCACAGCCGCTCGTGCAGTGCGCCAGCCGCGTGTTTCCCGATCGCTACGTCTTCGAAATGTTTATCCCTGCCGAGGCGATGCACGAGTTCGACACCACCGGCAAGACGCCGATGGCGATGAACATCCATGTCCGCAACTTCCAGAACGCGATCGAGTACTATTGGTCGGCCCCGAAGCAGGTGCAGACGCAGTTTCGTCCCGGAACGTGGGGCGAAATCAACCTGCAACCCCGGCCGAGCGTTGGCTTTGCCGCGGGGCAATGAACGCTCTCGCGATCGACATGCGCCGAAGATTTCCGGCAGGCCGGAAAGCGCTACAATGGCGACATGCTCGACGCCAAGGCCCTGCTCGATCGCCACTACCACGAGATGCGATGGCGCATCCTCTCACTGGCCGCGGACTTTGAC
>JANOBD010000230.1:0-1603 GCA_031411495.1 Phycisphaerae bacterium
ACCGTTGCCGCCGTCTTCGGCGGCCTTGGAAGACCGACCATGTCCGAACACACCACCTGCGAAAACACCGCCTCCGACATCCCTCCAGTAGACGCGCGTTCGACGTCGACGGTCGATCAGCTCACGTTGGGTGCCGCGGAAACCGACGTCTACGGCGCGCCGGCGAAACGCGGCCTGTTCGATCCGAGCCGCTCGCACGACGCATGCGGCGTCGGCTTCATCGCCGATCTCAAGAAGCGTTCGAGCCACAAGCTGATCGAAGACGCTATCGAGATCTTGGAAAATCTCGAGCATCGAGGCGCGGTCGGTGCCGATCCGCTGATGGGTGATGGCGCCGGTATTCTCATTCAGATCCCGGACCAGTTTCTGCGGGAAGAAATGGCGCGCCAGAAAATCGCGCTGCCAAAGCTCGGGCACTATGCCGTCGGGCATATCTTTCTGCCCAAGGACGATCGCTTGCGCGAGCATTGCAAGCGCGTCTGGACACGTCTCATCCGCCAGGAAGGCCTCGAGTTCCTCGGCTGGCGTCCGGTGCCAGTCGACAACACATCGCTGTCACAGACGGTGAAGGACGCGGAACCCGTGCACGAACAATTGTTCGTCGGCCGGCCCAAGGCGATGCGCGACCAGGACGAGTTCGAGCGCAAGCTGTATCTTGTGCGCAAGGTCGTCTCGAATGCCTTGTATGATGCTTACAAAGGCCGCGACATCGGCCACTACACGGTATCGCTGTCCTCACGCACCCTGATCTACAAGGGCATGTTCCTGTCGTACCAGGTGAAAGCATACTACAAGGATCTGTCGGACACGCGTATGGCCTCGGCCATGGCGCTCGTGCACCAGCGCTTCTCGACCAACACGTTCCCGTCCTGGCGGCTCGCCCACCCCTATCGCATGGTCGCCCACAACGGCGAGATCAACACCGTGCGTGGCAACAACAACTGGATGGCCGCGCGTCAGGCGTCGGTTGCCTCGCCCTTGTTCGGCGCCGACATCAACAAGCTGTGGCCCATTTCGTATGAAGGCCAGTCCGACACGGCCTGCTTCGACAACGCCTTGGAATTCCTGACCATGGGCGGCTATTCGCTGGCGCACGCCGCGATGATGCTCATTCCGGAGGCCTGGGCCGGCAACCCGCTGATGGATAAGAAGCGGGCAGCTTTCTATGAATACCACGCCTGCCTGATGGAGCCGTGGGACGGCCCAGCCGCCATGGCCTTCACGGATGGCCGCCAGATCGGGGCAACCTTGGATCGCAATGGCCTGCGCCCGGCCCGCTATCTCGTGACCAAGGATGATATCGTCATCATGTCCTCGGAATCCGGCGTGTTGCCGGTCAGAGAGGAAAACATCGCCAAGAAGTGGCGCCTGCAGCCCGGCAAGATGCTGCTGATCGATCTGGTCGCCGGCAAGATCGTGTCCGACGACGAATTGAAGAAGGATCTGGCGTCGCGCCACCCCTATGAACAGTGGCTGAAAAGAACGCAGATCCAGGTCGGCGATCTGCCCTTGCCGAGGAAGACGGGGAAGAAGAAGTCCAACGTCGCGCTGATCGATCTGCAGCAGGCGTTCGGCTACACGCAGGAGAGCCTCAAGTTCCTGA
>JANOBD010000231.1:0-1616 GCA_031411495.1 Phycisphaerae bacterium
CGCAAAGCCTGGCTGGGCGTGCATCTCTTTCGATGTCGCTGCTGTTCCTCATGGCGATCGGCGCCATCGCGTCGATATCGGTGCGCAGCTTCGACTCCCAGCTGATCAGTGTCCTCTCAACGCAGCAAGACCTCCTTCTGAGCCGGATTGCCGAGAACGTCGACCAGAGAATCGACCTTCTGCAAGGAGCGATGCGGGCCAGCGCGAAAAACATCACCGCCGCAGATCTTTCAGGCTACACCGGCGCCCAGGCAGCATTGGCGAGCAACGACGGCCTGGCGGCCATCTTCGACCGATCGGTGTTTCTGTTTTCGGCGCAAGGGACCCTGCTGGCCGAAAGACCGCATCGCAGCGACCGGTTGGGTCAGGATGCCAGATGGCGTCCGTACATCAAGCGCACGATCGAAACCGGCCAAAGTGTGATATCGGAGCCATTCAAGACGAACGCCGGCGACGACAACATCGTCATCGTTCTGACCATGCCGATCCTCGCTGCGGACGGCAAACTCATGGGCATCCTCACCGGAAGCCTGGGGCTGACCCGTCCGGATATGCTGGGCAACATCTCGCGGACATCGATAGGGAATTCCGGATACGTTGCGATCCTGACGCGCGACGGCAAGGTGATCATGAACCGGGACAAGAGTCGCTTGTCCGAACCCTTGTATGCGCCTGGAGAAAACGCGCTCTTCGATCGCGCGCTGGCCGGCTTCGAAGGCACCGCAGCGAGCACTGACGAGAAGGGGCGGCCCTCGTTCGTCTCGTACCGAAAGGTCAAGAGCGCGGGCTGGATCGTGTCGGCGGTCTATCCGGCAAAAGAGGCCTATCAACACGTCGGCCAGTTCGTAGCCGACTTTCTCTGGCTGCTCGGCGGGGCAGCGTTGCTCGTGCTGCTTGCCACCTGGGCTCTGACCAAATACCTGACCAGGCCGCTGCTGGCGCTGACCCGCCACATCACCGCGTATTCGGCAAGCGAGGGCAGGATCGAGCCGCTTCCTGTGGGTGTCGGCTTCGGCAGCAGTGAAGTCAACGCACTGACAACGACGTTCAACGCACTCACGCGCAGTCTGAACGAGCGCGAGGAATCTGTCGTCAGCGCCATGCGGCAGTACCAGATCATCACGGAGAACTCCACAGACTTGATCACTCGCCACGCCCTGAGCGGATTGACGGTGTTCGCGTCGCCCGCCAGCGTCAGCTTGCTGGGCATCCCGGCGAATCGACTTTGCGGACGGAGCTTGATGGATGTCGTGCACCCGGACGACATCCCTCGCGTTCAAGCCGCGTTCGACGAGGCAGGCAGTTCGGACCGCTCGGTGACCATCAGCTACAGGGCACGCGTGCCCACGGAGGAATACATTTGGTTGGAAGGCGCGATGCGCTTCCTGAGAGGAGCCAATCTTGAACCGGAGATCCTCTGCGTCTCGCGCAACATCGATGACCGCAAGAAGATGCAGGATGCCCTCCACCTCGAAGCGCGAACCGACCGACTGACCAGGCTGCCGAATCGATTGATGGTTGAGGAGCGAATTGACGTCGCCGTGTCTCGTCGAAGCCGCGATGAATCGGTGATGGCGGTGCTGCTCATCGATCTGGACCGTTTCAAGAGTATCAAC
>JANOBD010000232.1:0-2399 GCA_031411495.1 Phycisphaerae bacterium
GCAGCGTGGAAGTGTGGCACCGTTCGTTCGCACTTGGCAGTCGATAGGTGTCCGATTCGTGAAAGGCTTTATGTCCGAAATTACGGAAGATAAGTCCCATTATCCTGCATCCGAACCGGACAGCACGACGGCGATTGTGAACGTCGCGCCCGCGATGCCGACCATTCGCCAAGCAGACCCCGACGACCAACTAATCGACCTTTGGCTGCATGGCCGACGCCGCCATACCCAGCGCGCCTATCGAGCCGACGCTGTGCGGTTCCAAGCGTTCACCGGCAAACCGCTACGCCAGGTCCGACTCGTGGAGCTTCAGTCGTTCGCAGACGCTCTGGAAGCGACAGCAATGACTCCGGCAAGCCGCAACCGAACGCTGTCGGCGGTGAAGTCGCTGTTTTCGTTTGGCCACCGACTTGGCTACCTAACATTCGATACAGCCCGACCGCTGAAGTTGCCGATCCTGCGCGACCAGTTGAGCAGCCGCATACTTGATGAACCGGCCGTTCAGCGGATGCTCGCCCTTGAGCCCAATCCCCGGAACGAAGCGGCCCTTTACTTGCTCTATGCGGCCGGGCTGCGCGTGAGCGAACTCTGCGGCCTCAAGTGGGCCGACCTCATCGAGCGCGCAGGTGGGATGGGTCAACTGAGCATCTTCGGCAAAGGCGGAAAGACTCGCGAGATCATCATCCCTTCGAGCGTGAAGGCGAAGCTCGACCGACTCCATCGCGGCGCCGCGGACGACGATCCGATGTTCAAGAGCCGCAGGTCGCGAGCCATCAGCACCAGCCAGGTGCTGCGAATCGTGAAGGCGGCGGCCATGCGAGCCGGCATCGAGAGCAACGTCGTCGTCCATACGCTGCGGCATTGCCATGCCAGCCACTCACTTGAGCGTGGCGCGCCGATTCATTTGGTCCAGCAGACGCTCGGCCACAGCGATCTTTCAACAACAGGCCGATATCTGCACGCTCGCCCCAGCGACTCGTCGGGCAACTATCTCCCGCTCTGAACAGGCACGTATGACATTGAATCGTCTGCAAAAGCTGATGACGCCGTATCGCGGAGCAGGTGTTCTCTTCACCGCCGCGGATTCATCGGGCACGAATCGAGTCCTGCTGGGCAAGCGGCTGTATCGCCCGTACGCCGACCACTGGGCAATTCCCGGCGGCCAGATGGATGAACTTGATCGCGGCGACTTCCGACGATGTGCCGCGCGAGAAGCATTCGAAGAGACGGTCGCGATCAGCGGCGCAGAAAAGATCCAGCACCTACTCGCTCAGCAGCTTAAGCAGGCACGAATGCGTCGCATTCACGTTCCATTCGCCTACGACTTCCGAGTCTTCCACATTCATCTCGGCACGATGCCGGATGTTCGACTCTGGCCCCGGCTCAATCACTGGGGGAACGAGTTTTCGGAGTTCGCGTGGTTCGAGCCAGCAGAGTTGCCAGCGAAGCTGCATCCCTTTCTTAGCAAAGCGATCAACACGCTCGTCGTAGAATAACCAGCAACAACTCAGCGAGGTCGCTGTTCGCGAGAGTATTCGCGACACGCCTGTTCAAACGTCGATTGAAAGCTTCGCTTTGTCGGTTCGCCTGTGCCGTGGTTGTCGAGCTTCGCTCGGCCAGAGATCTTGATTCATCTCTTCCTTCTCTTCTCGGAATTGCGTTCTTTGTCGAACGACCTGAATGCCAACACTCCGTGTTCGGCTTGCAACGGTACACCTTTGCAAGCCGAATCTGCCGAGCCTGCGAGGCAGCCATAAGCGGTTCCAAGTTCAGCGTTCCGCTGTCACCACGGCAACTCCCCACGAACACGTGGCGAGTCTGAAACTCCCCTCGACGGTTTAGGGTGGACCCCATCGATAGTCTCGCTCCCGCATCCATGCGGGCTGTGACAGTTCCGCTGACGAAGCGGATTTGGATTACTGTCAATGCTGTTTCGCCCATCACGATACTGGGTATCGCTAAAGTATCAGGCAGCGGATCTGGCACGGCCACGATCCTTCCGGCCCTGTCGCCCATGCAGATGTCAGTCTGCTGGCATAGTTGATTGGTAGCCGTTGATACTACTCCGGTGAGTCCAGAGTCTCGCCCAGCAAACCGGCTGGTCCGTCGTCCTTGCCATCTCAATTGATTCGATGGCATCCATCAATTCGTTTATGCGTCATGGATGAAGAAACGCCCAGACGCGGCAGGCCGTCTGGGCGTGAGTCCGTCGCAGGACTGATGAACTGGTTTTTCACTTCGCCTGCGACGGCTCCACCCAGACGACTCTGCATCGCCTATACGTGTGTCTTCGACTTTCCCGCAGTTTAACCTTCAGCCTCCAAGTAAATTCGAAGTTGATTTGTGCCGACGCGGTTATTCGTTCGCGCTTGGCCAGTCACGCTCAAGTCCCGGCAGGG
>JANOBD010000233.1:0-1664 GCA_031411495.1 Phycisphaerae bacterium
CGATAGATGCTTGTCGATCGGCAGGAATGTCCTGACGGCGATTCCGGCAGATTGCCTGCCAAATGTTTTACGGGACAAACGCAAATGTTTGAAAGTAATAAGAACGAAACAAACTCTACCCCTCTGGATCATGGTGGACGAAGTGCGGATGCTTCAGGGCGTCCAGCGAAACGGCGTTGCGGCCAATGTGAGAAGGAGGCGCACTACGCCTTTTGCGACAACATCATCAAACAATATGCGATTGGTGATGACGGTGAAGTCGATTGGGACAAGGGGATGGTCGTTCAAAACGATGATGAACCCGAATTCCTTTGTGAAGAATGCTGGTCCGAAATAGGAAAGTATGAGTTATGGGAGATATTTGCTCCTCGAAACTTCGCGCCCTTTTGGGAGAAGTTCGTCGAACGCATTCGCGACGGTAGCTGGGACCGTCCAAAGGCGTGAGCTATCAAACAGTCATACCTGGCAATAGCATGGAAGCAGCCCTGTTGAGCGTCTTGCTCAACAGGGCTGCTTTATTTCACAGGTCGCGCCAGCATGAGTGAGAGAGCGCAATTGTTCGTAGCGGTGACGAGAGTGGCGGTCATTCAATGGTTAGTGCTGCCAGTTCCCCAACGGCGTCAAGCTTCTGAACGAGTATGCCAGGAATTGAACCATGAACAGCCGCGATAAGCGGCCCGGCCGCAGCGCCATAGGTGTCGGCATCGTGGCCGATCATCGCGACGAT
Source organism: Phycisphaerae bacterium (assembly GCA_031411495.1). Lineage (GTDB taxonomy): Bacteria > Planctomycetota > Phycisphaerae > Tepidisphaerales > Tepidisphaeraceae > JANOBD01. The sequence goes on from JANOBD010000233.1 coordinate 728, forward strand.
CGGCAGGAACATCGGCCCTGTGGCTTTCTCGAAGACCTCCGCCGGGAACCCCTTCGGCGTCGGGAACGCGACGCCTCGACTGCTCCATTGGGCAGCCCACACGGCGATTTGAAGCGTCAGCAGGCAGTAGCCGTCCGCGCCGGCGAACTCGATCTCGAACGGATTGAACAAGTCGGCGTCCCAGTCGGCTTCCAGCAGCGTCTCCCATGCCTCATCGACGCGAAGCTCGACGTTCCCCAACCAAGCCTTAATGATGGCGTCCGGTGCTGTCCGGAGCCATGTCGTGAAGGACGCTCGATATTCCTTGAGCCAGTCGCCGCCGAACGGCTTGCGACCATCCAGAAGCTCCCACAGCAGGTAGCTCTGGGCGCAGCAACATAGGATGGGTAGCGGGCCGTAGTGCGTCGGCAAGCTCTGGTGGAGCGAGATCTGGTAGGCATCGTCGAGGGAGTCGGCGATCCCGGCGACGACGCCGTTTCGCATGAGCGAGCCGTTCGCGGCTGACCGATGGTTCTGCTCGAAGTCCTTGAGCCCGCCTTCATGCCAAGGTGTGCCGGATCGAACCGAAGACAGTCCCTTGCGCGTCGCGTTGCAGACATCGGGCGGTGACGAGTTCAACCAGCCGACGAACTCGGCGGCGACATCGGACCCATCAAACGTGCCTGTCCGCACGAATGAGCGGACCAGACACAGCGCCATATCGGTGTCGTCGGTCTGCTCGCCGGGCTTCCAACCGAACGCGCCGCCGCCGACCTGCTTGAACGGCCACCCACTCGACTTCATCTGCCGATACAGGGCCGGAACCTCCTCGCGATCCACGAACTCGCTCGTGGAACCCAGCGAATCCCCGGCCGCGAGGCCAAGCGTCAATAACCGTAGTCGTTCGCTTTTCGTCATACGTTCACTCCGTTGCCGCATCGCTGACCGCGAGCATCCG
>JANOBD010000234.1:0-1642 GCA_031411495.1 Phycisphaerae bacterium
CGAGTTTTCGCCGTTGCTGCATACCTGGTCGCTCGCCGTCGAGGAACAATTCTACATGGTGTTTCCGTTGCTGCTGTTGATCCTCAGACGGTGGCAGGCATGGCGGCTCAAGGTTATTCTTGGGATTCTCGCCGCATTGTCATTGGCAGTCAGCGCATGGCTGGCGGAGGCTGGCTCCTCGACCGGCTTTTACATGCTCTGGCCCCGCGCCTGGGAATTGCTGCTGGGGTCGCTGCTGGCGTTGGGCGCTGTGCCGCGGGCGGGCGGTGCCATGCTGCGTTCGTTGCTTCAGGCACTGGGGCTTATGCTCATTATCGTGCCGGTTTTCTTCTACACCCGCGCGACGCCGTTTCCAGGTTTTGCGGCGCTTCCTCCATGCCTTGGCGCGGCCTTGCTCATCCATGCGGGCGACGGCACCTCCACTTGGCCGGCGCGCCTTTTGGCCAACCGTCTGATGGCAGGTATCGGATTGATTTCCTATTCGCTCTACCTCTGGCACTGGCCGCTGATCGTCTTCCAGGCCTATGCCGCCGGAAGTGAACCGGGCGCCCTAGGCACCGTGGGCGTGGTGGCAATGGCGTTTGCCCTCTCCTATCTCACCTGGAAGTTCGTGGAACAACCATTCCGCCGCCCCGGGCTGCTGAGCAGGGGCGCCGCTTTCCGTATAGCGGGCGGGGGCGTTGTGGCCTGTGCTGCCGTAGGCCTTTCCGTGGCGCTTGCCAAGGGTGTGCCAGACCGGCTGCCGGATCATGTGCGGGCAATTTATGATCAAGGAAGGGTTTCGACGCGGTTCAGCGAACCATCGTGCTTTATCTTCGAAGAGGAGGGAGTTACGGCCAATGACATCCGCGAAGGTAAAATCTGTTCGCTGGGCGGCGGGGGAAACCTGCCGGTGTCATTCGTTTTGTGGGGCGATTCACACGCCGCCGCATTAGCTCCGGGTGTTGACAAGGCGGCGAAGGCTACGAACCGCCGCGGCCTTTTCGTCGGTCACGGATCATGTCCGCCGCTGATCGGCTATCAACGTTCGGCGCGGGCCCGGCATACCGCCTGCAAGCTGACGACGGCGGCTGTCATCGATCTGGTCGCGGCACGGCAAATTCCCATGGTGATCATGACGTCGCGCTGGCCACGTTATGTGAACGGCACGAATTACGGCAACGAAGGTGCGTTTTTCGACCCGCGCTATCCCGTCGGGATCGACGACAAATCGGATCAGGTCGCAGAGCGGCTCGAGGCTACACTCGCCGCCATCACGGCTGCCGGCGCCAAGGCCGTCATCATGTCCGACGTTCCCGAGATCGGCTATGACGTGCCCTATGCGCTGGCGCGCGCCGCCTGGCAGCAAAGGATCATTGACATCGAACCGAGCCGCGGCGCCGTCGAAGACCGGCAAGCTCCGTCGCTCCGCGTTCTTGAAAACGCCGCGAAGGCCCATGGTGCTCAACTCGTGGTTCCCCTGGGCGAACTTTGCGATGCTTCGTCTTGCAAGGTCACGAAGAATGGCACGTTGCTTTATACCGACGAAGACCATCTTAGTGTCGCTGGCGCAAACTTGCTCAGTGGGCTATTCGCGGCCATTTTTGAACGGGAGAACGCCAGAGAGAAGGCTGCGCTGGGGCCCGCCGCCGCTATTCCATTC
>JANOBD010000235.1:0-292246 GCA_031411495.1 Phycisphaerae bacterium
GCCGAGCGACCGGCGCAAGATCGTCATCCTCGGCGGCGGACCCAACCGCATCGGCCAGGGCATCGAGTTCGACTACTGCTGCGTCCACGCGGCGTTCGCGATGAAGGAACTCGGCTTCGAAAGCGTGATGATCAACTCCAACCCCGAGACGGTCAGCACCGACTACGACACCAGCGACCTCCTCTTCTTCGAACCCCTCACGCACGAAGACATCCTGAACATCTGTGAGCGGCTCAACGGACAGCCTTTCTCCTCCCCCTCGCCCGGTACGCCGGGAGAGGGTCGGGGTGAGGGTTCTTCGAGCGGCAAGTCGCGAGGCGATTCAAAGACCCTCACCCCAACCCTCTCCCAGGGTACTGGGAGAGGGGGCCAGAGTGGTCTCGTCAAAGGCGTCATCGTCCAGCTCGGCGGCCAAACCCCCCTCAACCTCGCGAGAGGATTGACCGAAGCCGGCGTGCCGATCCTCGGCACCTCCATCGACTCCCTCGACCGGGCCGGTGACCGCGAGCAGTTCCGCGACATGCTGCAGAAGCTCGGCCTCAAGCAGCCCGCCAACGGCATCGCCCGTAACCTCGCGGACGCCAAACGCATCGCAACCGAAGTCGGCTATCCCGTCCTCGTCCGCCCGAGCTTCGTGCTGGGTGGAAGGGCGATGGAAATCGTCAGCGACGAGTCGCAGCTCGACATCTACATGCAGAATGCGCTCGGTGCTAGCACGCTCACCGACACGCCGATCCTGATCGACAAGTTCCTGGACAACGCGGATGAGTGCGACCTCGACTGCATCGCGGATTACCGGGAAGTGGGCGGTGGGCAGTCGGCGGTGGGCAGTGCAGACAAGAACTCACCGCAAGCCGCCGACCGCAAACCGCCGACCGTTGAAGGCCGCGCGGTCGTGATCGGCGTGATGGAACACATCGAAGAGGCCGGCATCCACTCCGGCGACAGCGCCTGCGTCCTGCCGCCTTACACGTTCAGCAAGGAACTCATCGCCCGCCTGAAGGAGCAGACCTACAAGCTCGCGAAGGAACTCCGTGTGAACGGCCTGATGAACGTGCAGTACGCGGTGAGGGACGGCGAGATCTACGTGATCGAAGTCAACCCGCGAGCCTCGCGAACAGTTCCGTTCGTGGGCAAGGCGACCGGCATGCCGTGGGCGAAGATCGCCGCGAAGGTGATGGCCGGCAAGACGCTCGATGAGCTCGGCATCTATGAACAACCCGACCCGAAGCACGTGAGCGTGAAGGAAGTCGTCTTCCCGTTCAGCAAGTTCCCCGGCGTAGATGTCATCCTCGGCCCGGAGATGCGATCGACCGGCGAAGTGATGGGCCTGGATGTGAACTTCCCGCTCGCGTTCGCGAAGAGCCAGCTCGCGGCCGGCACGAACCTGCCGCTCAAGGGGAACGTGTTCATTTCCGTTCGCGCGGGTGATCAACAAGCGGTCGTTCCCATCGCGAAGCAGCTTGCCGAACTCGGCTTCACGATTTTCGCCTCCCACGGAACCGGCGCGATGCTCGCCAAGGGTGGCGTGAAGAACACCGTGTTGCCGAAGATCAGCGAAGGACGACCCAACATCATCGACAAGATGAAGAACGGCGAGATCCAGCTCATCATTAACACGCCCACGAAGAAGGGTCCCGCGACGGATGAAGGCAAGATCCGCGCGGCCAGCGTGATGAGCAGGGTGCCGATCTTTACGACGTTAACCGCCGCGAGCGCGGTCGCGGAAGGGATCGCTGCCTTGCAGAAAACCGGATGGAATGTTCGGCCGCTGCAAAGCTATCACAATGGGAAGTGATCATTCAGTGCGTGTATGTCACCGTGCCTGCACCGAGCAGACGCGCTCACAAGCGAGGCGGTTACATCTCGGCTTTTGCCGGCACTGACGCCCGCGTTTATGCACTCAAGACTTCCAGCAGTTGTTCCAGGTCAAACCGCTGCGGATCGTCCGGGTTCGCGTCGAGGTAGCGCGTCAGCCAGTTGCTGGCCTGTTCCACACGCCCGAGTCGAGCCAGGACCAGCGCCAGGTCGCGCTGCAGGTGCATCTGTTCCGGCCAGAGGAGCAGTTCGAGTTCGAGCATGCTCGCCACGTCGCGGATGCGTTCTCGCTCGCTGAAGGTATGGAGCAGGTTCTGCATGATGCGGGTCAGCCAGTGACGATTCGTCACCGGGGCGAGCAGCTCTTCGGTCCATTCGACGTGAGCGCCGTAGGTGTCGCGGATGCGCTCGTGCGCTTCCTGCGGGTTGAGCAGTCGGCCGGCATAGAACGGGTCGATGATCGCGAGCCCTTCGGGCATCTCGACGCCGACGCAGAAGTGGCCGGGCAGTCCCAGGCCGTGAACGACGAGCCCGGCCCGTTCGCCGACGATCTTGTAGACCAGGCTCAGCGTGATGGGCAGACCGCGTCGCGTGTCGAGCACGCTGGAGAGGTAGCTGTTGGCCGGATCGTGGTAGTTGAGCGTGTTGCCGATAAAACCGAGTTCGACGAATAGGTGATCGTGAAGGTGTGCGAGCCTCGCCTGCGGCTGCGTGCCATGCACGCGCGAGCGGACGACCCGGCCCATTTCGTAGAGGACCTGCTTCTGCGCTTCGATATCGACGTTCACGTCATGGTTGCGGGCGATGGCGAGCGCGCCTTCGATCAGACCGACGGGTGTTTCGAGACGTTCGCGGGCGCGCCGCATGAGGTCGAACGCGGCCGGATCGCAACATACGGGCTGAAACTCCACCATGTGTTTCTCGCTTTCATCCCTGAAGGCATATCGTGACAGACCTGTTTATCGGCAATCGCGCGGTCTCGTCCCCAGTTTTGCTCGCGGAAGGCACATCCGTTGCCGCTTGCCGGCAAAAGGGCACGATCCCGATCGGAAAGGTCGTTGATTTGCGCCCGCCGGCGATTAGCCTCCACTGCGGATGACCCCTGACGACAGGACCCCGTTCCGCCGCAACCCCTCGCTGCCGACGCCGCTGATGGTGCTGCTGATCTTTGCGATCACGTTCGCGGCGTTCTGGCCGGTCCTGAACTCGACGTTTTCGCAATGGGACGACTGGGAACAGATCGCCATCAACCAGTACCTCAACCCGCCCGTCTTGAAGGGCCTGGCCAAGCGGTGGTCCGGGCCGTTCATGAACATCTACATCCCGATCGTGCACACGGTCTGGTTCCTCCTGGCGCACTTCTCGCAGGCGTACACGGAGATGGGCACGCCGGTGCTGCGGCCGGGCCTGTTCAAGCTCACCAACGTGGTGGTTCATGCCGGCACGAGTTCGATCGTGTTCCTTATACTCGCCAGGCTGTTTCGCCAGCGCGGGCTCGCTCTCGCGGGCGCGCTGCTCTTCTGCCTGCATCCGGTCCAGGTGGAAGCGGTGGCGTGGACGAGCGGATTGAAGGATCTGCTGTTCGGATTCTTCGGCGTCGCCTGCATCTACTTTTACATGGGAGACGCCAACTCGGATCATCGCGTCTCGACGCGCAGCGATCTGCTCGCGGTGCTGATGATGGCGTTTGCCTGCCTGAGCAAACCCACGGCGCTGGTCATGCCGGCGATGCTTTTGGTGATGGATTGGCTGATCATCCGCAGGCCATGGCGCGGGATGGGCGCGCGACTCGTGCCGCACATCATCATCGCGATCGTCTGCGCGAGTTATGCCCGTCACGTTCAGCCGGTCGTCGATTCGGATGTACAGCTCACGCTGGTCGAGCGGTTGCTCGTTCCGCCGCACACGATGGCGTTTTATCTCCTGAAGCTCGTGTGGCCGACGCGCCTTGCGTTTGACTACGGCGTGAACTGGGACTTGCTCGCGGGTTCCCGGGCGCTTTACGTGGCGTGGATCGCCCCCGTCGCGGTCGCGGCGTTCGCGATGGCGCTGCGCCGACGCGTGCCATTCCTCGCCGCCGGGCTGCTGCTGGCGATCATCCCGATCGCACCGGTGAGCGGCATCACGATCTTTGATTTCTCGCACTACTCGATCACCGCCGATCACTATCTCTATCTTCCGATGCTCGGGATCGCGATCGCGACCGCTTCGCTGCTCGAGCGCCTGCCGTCCAGGGTGGCGACAGCCATCTGCGTGCCGATCCTTATCACTCTGGGCGCGATCACGACCCGCCAGTCGTTGTTCTGGAAAGACGCGATTACCGCCACACTGCACACGCTCGAGGTCAATCCGCGTTCGTTCAGTTCCTACAGCATTCTCGCGGTGCTCGAACTCGAACAGGCAAAGAACGATCCGGCGCGACTGAAAAAGGCGGAGGACTACGCCCGAACCGCGCTGGCGATCCGTCCGGACAATCCGCGGTCGCTGAACGTGCTCGCCAACGTGCTCAGCTCCCAAGGGCGACAGGACGAGGCGCTCGTGCAGATCGACGAGGCGCTGAAGACGGCGCCGGGCGATGCTCAATACCATCTGGCTCGGGCGGGGATTCTCGGCGAACTCAGGCGTGGCGACGAAGTGATCAAGGAGCTTCGCACGGTCCTGCACCTGGATCCCGACCACCGGCTGGCGCGAACGCTGGTCGACAAGTGGGACGCCATCGTGCGCGAAAACGCCGGCCACCTTCCCGCGACCCGGCCGGCGGCGACGCGTTAGGATTCGGCTGAAGCCTTCACATTCGCGGGTGATGTCCACGATTTTCTGTCACTCTGTCGATCAATCGAGCGTATCCGTCTGCGGTTTCACAAGGATTCTCCACCATGACCCAGCGTTACAAAGCCATTGCCCTGGCGTCCGCCCTTACGCTCTGCCGAGCCGCCGGCGCGGCGCCGTTCGATCCGCTCGTCGTTGCTGGCGATGCGAAGTTCGTCGCCTTCGTCGATCTGGAGGCCGGCCGAAAGACCGCTGTCGGCGGGTGGATCATCGAGCGGATTCAGGAGAACCCCGGGTACCAGCAGTTCGAGCAGATCATGCTCCAGCTCGCCGGCTTCATGCCCGCGAGCGACATCCACGACTTCACGATCTACGGCAACCGGTTCGTGGAAGAGCCGGACGCATCGCTGGTGATTCATGCGAACTTCGATTCCGTGAGGCTGGCGAACGCGCTGACGATGGCGCGCGATTTCACTTCAGACGATTACAGGGGCCATTCGCTGCTGAGCTGGGTGGATGAGAAGGACGGAAAGCGGATCAACGCGTGCATCTTCGACACGCAGACCATCGTCATGAACAAGAGCGTCGAGGCGCTCAAGGCCGCTGTCGATGTGCTGGACGATCCGAACAAGGCCATGAACGAAAAGTCGGAGCTGCCTAAGCCGGCGCAGCAGGATTCGTGGGCGTTCGCGGTCGTCTCCCATCTCGACTCAGCGCCCGCCGTACTGAAGAACGAGCTGTTGAACGGATTTCTCGATCGCGGCTCGCTCGAGCTCGGCGAAAAAGATGCCAGCGCCGTCGCCACGCTGACGGTGATCACCCGTACGCCGCTGCAGGCCCAATGGACGCGGCGGATGATGGACGGCGCGATCGCCGCGGTACAACTTGCCTCGAACCAGCGCGGCGCGACCACGCAGGAGGCGACCAAACTCGCCGGCGAATTGATCGAGAAGGTTACGACCCACGTCGAGGGCAACAACGTGGTCGCAACGTTGTCGCTTCAGAACGATCGCGTGAAGCAGATCCTCACCAGGCTGCAGGAGATGAAGGAATCGCAGGGCAACTGAATGTCGAGCGAGTCCCACAGCACCAGCGACGAATCGCTCGCCGTTGCCGCGGCGAGCGAGGACGCTGCGTTCGCCGAACTGCTGCGGCGCTATCAGTCTCCGCTGCTCGGTTTTCTCCGCCGCTTCACACAGCGCCACGCCGATGCCGAAGACCTGTTGCAGGAAACCGTTGTCCGGCTGTATGCGTCGCGGCGGCAATATCGCTCGCGCTGGAAGTTCCGCACATGGGCGTTCACGATCGCGCGGCGGGCCGCCATCGATGCGCACCGGTGTCGCGCGCGGGAGGCGGCGGCGATGCGCAACCTGCGTATGGACTCGTCACGGTTCGATTCGCGGGAGGAATCCGCGTGTGACTCGGCCGACGTGATCTGGTCGCTCGCGCGGCGGGTCTTGACCGTCGAACAGGCCCAGGCGCTCTGGCTGTTCCATGTAGAGGAAATTCCGCCGCGGGAAATCGCCAGGATCCTTGATCGCTCGTGGGTGAGCGTCCGCACGATGCTCCACCGCGCGCGCAAAGCGGTACGCATGTCGGCAGGACCGTCACAACTCGGGCCGGCAACATCCGCCACTCCGGCGAGAGGTGCAAGATGAATCCCATCGATGAGCGGCTCAAAGTCGAAGCAGGGCGGGCGGCTTTTTCTGAGGAGCGGCATCGCCGGCTGCTCGGTGCAATCGCGCACGCGCCTGTTTGGCCGGTGGAGCGGCCGCTGCGAACGCCACGCGACCTGCGCTATGCGATCGGCGTCGCCATTGCGGTGGTCCTCGTTGCCGCGAGCGCCGCCTTAATCGAGCGGACGAGTCGTCGATCGTCGGAACGCGCCTACACGCAAATGGCCAGGCGGCAGGACTTCGGGGCACCGGTCCGGATGGCGCATCAGTCGGTCGAGAATGTACAGGGCGTCGCGACGCGAATGGTTGATATGTCCGCGCTGCCATTCATCGAGCCCGCCGATCATGCGTATCGCTTTTTCGTCGATCAGATCTCGCTCACGCGTTCACTCGCGGTCACTCCACCGGCGAAGCCGCCGGCATGAGCATCAGCGAACAACTCGGCATCGAGTTCGAATGTAAAAGGATCGCGGCGGATCGATGACGATCCGCCGCGACGCTGATTTAGCACAATCTGCAAGAAGAGATCAGATCCGGCGGCGGCGCGCGGCGAGCGAAAGCATGCCGAGTGCCGCGAACGATGTCGGCTCCGGCACGATGGACATCGCGAGCGCGAAGTCGTGCATGAAGTCGGCGCCCGAGGTGCTGGCGAGCGTGCCCGACTGAACGAGCGTGATGGACCCGCCGTAGTTCTGGGCGAGGGCGAGCAGATCGTCGAAGTTGACGATGCCGTCGTAGTTCGAATCGCCCTGGCGCCAGCTGCCGGGCGCGCCGTAGCCTTGGGCGAGTGAAAGCAGGTCGTCGAAGTTCACGGTCCGGTTCAGATCGTTATCGCCTTTGAGCGTGTAGCGGGCGACGACCGCGTCGCCGGTGATCGACTGGCCGGCGAAGGTTCCACCGGCCGCGCCGATGCTGGAGGCTTCGGCATAGCCGATCGCACGGCCGCTTCCGGACGTCGAGGTGATGATGCCCTTGCCGTTCCACGTTCCGCCATTGAAGCCGGAGATGATGGCGGCCCTCACGGCCGCAAGCGGCGAGGCACCGCTGTAATCGACGATGAGATTGTTGTTCGTGATGTCGAGTTGTGCCGAGGTGGCGACGGTGAGATTGTCGACCTTCACGACGCGGGCGCCGCCGGCGGCGATCGTGGTGCTGTGGCCGTTGACGAGCAGGCTCGAGCCTGCGCCGCCGAGGACGTTTCCATTGACGGTCAGCGCGCCGACGCTGGTGGTTCGCAGCGTTTTGCCGGCGGCGATGTTGATGTTCTGAGTCGAAAGCGTCCCGCCGGCCGCGGCGGGCACGCCGTCCTGGTTGCCGGTTCGGACGTCGCCGGTGATGTCGATGACGGCGTTGGAGTTGACGTTGATCGTCGCGTTGATGGCCGCGTTGGCGGTGACGACGAGCGACGCCTCCTTGGCGCCATTATCGAGGGTAAGTGTCTGCGCGCCGGGTGCGGTGATCGTGTAAACCGACGGCGGCACAACAGGACTGCCGCTCGCGTTGCCGATCGGAGCGCCCAGGCCGGTGCGCGGCGCATTGTTGATCACGACCGAACCGACCGTCACGTTGCTGTCGAGGGTGATGCCGATCGCGGCCTGCGAAGAAAAGTACTTGAGCGAGGCGATCGCGCCGACGGAGTTCGGCACGCCATTGGTCCATGAGCCGGCAGCTGTCCAGTTGCCCGTTGCGCCGCCACCCCAGGTCGGATCTGTCGGACGAGCGCGGTAGACGCGGATGTTGTCTAGCCCACCCTGCAGGCCTGTCGTGTTGCTGTTGGTGGAGAGATAGAGAAACGTATAGTTATTCGAGTCGTTGGTGGGGGTGATGTTGTTGAGATTGTAGCCGGCGTTTTCGTAGTCCCAACTCATGGTTCGGGTCCGCCCGCCGGTGTAATACTCGGTGCTGTAGACCAGTTGATATTGGGGTGTCGCGCCCGAGTTCAGGTCGATAGGGTTGTCGTAGCTGCCGATGAACCCACCGGCGCCGCCCGGGCCGTTGAGTGCGGGCCAGAAGGCGACGTAATGGCCGTTGTTGGGATCCAGCGGCGTGGTTCGCTCGCCTTGAATCGTCAGGTCAAAGAACATGAGGTTGTTGGCGACGAGCGCGTCCCAGCGCATGGCGGTGGGGGCGTCGATGCCGTTGATCACGCTGGCTCTGAACAGGGTGCCTTCCGAGAAACCGAAGCCGGTGCTTGCGGGCGTTTTGAAGGTGTAGGCGGTGTTGCCGTCGGTGGCGCCGAAGCCGGCAATCGCCTTGTCGGTCCAGCGCGGTTGCGGGTCGGTCCATCCGGTGTCGATATCATTGGTCGCGCCCCAGTTTTCGGGGGCGCCGGCCTCCCAGGTCCACAGGGTTTCGGCCGAAGCCGCCGCGCCGAACACCGAGAATGTGGCTGCGGTTACGCACGCAGCGAAAGATCGTCGAATCATTTTGCTCCTCCTCAGGACATGTTGTTCATAGTGCAGACGATGAGGCCGACAAAAATGCGGCGACGTCGCCCGACCCGGCCCGCCTGCCGGATTTTCTTAATATATATAAATAGATGCAATTGTCAACAAAATTTTCTGTCATCGCTCACTGCCGTAAGTGGCTGGCCGTCCGGTTTTTCGGCCTCGAATCCGTCCGCGGTCAGCGTCGAGTGGCAAGAACCTTTGCCGTCGATTCCCGCACAATCAGTTCGACCGGCAATTCCACGTTCGCCGGCTTGCGATGGCTCGACCCCACCGCCTTGATCACGATCTCCGCCGCCTTGCAGCCGATTTCGTAGGCCGGCTGCCGCACCGTCGTCAGCGGGGGGGTGAGTTCGGCGGCGAAATCGTGATCGGCGAACCCGACGACTGACAACTCGTCGGGGATCCGGATCTTTAATTCCGCCGACACGCGATAGACAACCTTCGCGAGCCCGTCCGAGGCGGCGTAGATGGCAGTCGGGCGGTCGCTCCCGCTGAGCACGTTGCGGATCAGTTCGCTGGCCTGCTCGGCTGTGCCGGGCGGAACCTCCTGTGCGGTCATGTGCACATCGGGAAACTTCGCCGACTCGACTTCAAAGCTGCGGCGACGGTTCTTCCCCCATGCAGTCACCGACGGGCCGGCGATGTGAACCACGTGGCGATGGCCGAGCGAATGCAGATGCTGTGCGACGAGCCGCGCGCCCATCCGCTCGTCCGAACCGACGGAATCGGCCTGGAACGAAGGAGGCAGCGTGTGGTCGATGAGTACGATCGGCAGGTCGCGCGAGCTGAACTCGTTGACGTGTTCGCTGAAGAGCGCTGCGAACGGCGGCCAGAGGATGACGCCGTCGACGCGCCGATCGAGAAGCCGATGAATCTGCGCGAGTTCGTCGGTCTCGTATCCGTAGTGTCCGCCGCTGTGACTAGGCCACACCGTTATCGGCACGTAATCGTTCTGTGCGAGCGTGTCGTGGATGCCGTAAAGTACGCGTGACCAATAATAGTCGAACGGAGGGGCCATGACGCCGATCGCCTTTGACTTTCCCGTCTGCATGCCGTGGACGAGGAGGTTGGGGCGGTACTTGAGTTGGCGCGCGGCTTCGAGGACCCGTTCCCGGGTCTCTTCGGAGTTGACCTTCCGGCCGGCAAGTACCAGCGACACCGTCGCTTGCGAGACGCCGGCGAGTTCGCCAATCTCCTTCTGGCTGACCTGACGGCCGGGGGCAGAAGCGTTTGAGAGCCGTTTCGCCATTGCAGTTCATAACTTAATCTATATTTGGAGCCGGACAAGGCAGATCTGTCGGCAGATTCGGGAGTTGCGGACGGTGGAATCGTGGAGGGGCACTGCATTCGGAAGCAAGACGACAAAACGACAATTTTTTTCTTGTGTGCGCGAAAACTTCATATATATTAAGTCTCGGCGATCAGGAGAACGTTCTCCCGGCGGAACGCCACAGATCTTTTTGCAGAGGAGAGACAATGAGGATCGGAATCATCGCTTTGGCGACAGTCGCAACCCTTTCGTCAATCGCGTCGGCGGACGTGTTGCTCGGCGGCTTCGAAGGGTCGCTCGCCAGCCCGCTTGCTGATGCGACCTGGGCGCTGCGAAACAACGTCAACACGCTCAACAGCGGCGCGGCGGCTGCCAACTTCGGCTACTTCGCCACGGGCGCAACCCAAGGCGCAACCGCGATGCGCATCCGCATCCCAGGCGGCTTCACCTGGGGTCTGGAATTGACGCAGGGCGGCGCAGGTGGCGACACCTTCCGTGCCGCGTGGAACGCAAACGATGCGCTGCGATTTGATGTCACCATCGCCGGCGGAACCCCCGGCGTAAATCCTTATCAGGTGTTCCTTGCTTCAATTCAGGGCGAGGGTCAATCCTGGACGCAGGCCGGCTCGAACTTGTCCGCCGTCTCCGGCAGCGGCGAAAATGCCGTCGGAGCGGGCACCGTCACCATGCAGTGGAACTACCGCGCATCGGGCGCTTTGTTCGGTTCCCCAACCGGTGCCTGGGCCCAGTTGAACATCGCCACCAACGGCGGCAACTACGACGTCGCCCCGTACGGCTACTTCGACAACGTCCGCCTGGTCACGATTCCCGAGCCTGCTTCGCTCTCGCTGCTGACGCTCGGTGTCGCCATGCTCCGTCGCCGTCGCTGATTCGGCGCGGTCATCTCCCGCGGCGGAGCGGGAATTGATCGGATCCTGCCTTTCCTCCGCACGCGGCGTGACGCTGGTGAAGCGTCACGCCGCTTTTCGACGTTGGTCGCGCAGCTCAAGCGGATGGGCGGCGTATGTACCCGCCAGCGCACGCTCTCTTCCCTTTCAGTTCGAGCGCAGCGCATCGGCACAGACTCTCCCTGTCAAAGGAGTAAGACATGTCAGCTCAGAAGATACATCCCCATACCGAGCGCGCGGTCCCTCGAACTCCCGACGCGGCGCGACTAAAGGCGTTCACACTCGTCGAGCTTCTTGTCGTCATCGGCATCATCGCGCTGCTGATCTCGATCCTGTTGCCCGCGCTCAACAAGGCCCGCCGCGCCGCGCAGACGACGACCTGCATGAGCAATCTGCGGCAGATCGGCATTGCCTATCGCTTCTACGCAGAGGCGAACAACGGGTACATGCCGTACATCCTGAATAACTCCTGGAACTCGTACATCCCCGGGTCGGGAAACCAGAAGCGCCTCTACTGGTACATGGCGCTCGCGCCGTTTCTCACCAAGGGGTATGACCCGATGTCGCTGGGAAACAACACGCAGAGTATGTCGAAAGTCTTTCGCGCGTGCCCTTCATGGAACCAGTGGATCGATCCCGATGCCGCCGACGCCGAATGGATCGTCGGCTACGGTCAGAACCTCTACATGTACGCCGGCTATTACACGAAGGCGGGACGAACGCCAGGCGGCTCGAACCTGCCGGTCATCACGAACACGGCTCCTGAAACGAACATCAATTATGGAATCGACGGCCAGTCCGAAGGCGTCCCGAACAGTTATTGCGCGGGCCAGCTGAAACTCGCCAAGATTACGAAGCCGGCGATGCGGATTATCTGTGGCGATGCAGTCCAGTACTGGATGGGACTCGGGTTCGACAGCCGTGGTGCCGGTGGAATCCCGAACGATATCCGATTTGATTTCAACCGCTCGAATCAATCGAGCGGCGGCGACTCTACCTCGGCCAACGCCGTGGCGATGTATGTCCTGACCAACTGGCGCGGCGGTCACCCGAACCGGCACGGCGGCGAGTTCAGCGACTGTGCGTTCAACGGGCAGGGCGCGAAAGTCTCGGTGCCCAAGGCGAACTACCTTTTTGCCGACGGCCACGTCCTCACACTGAGCTACATCGAGGCCAGGCGCGCGATGCAGGTGCAACCGTAATCACCGATTTCAGGTTCCCGCCGCCGGTAACGCGGCGGGAACGCTTTTCGCCCGCAACCTGGATCACGCATCGAAGGATCGAACATGACTCCCACCGCCAACACCAAAACCCCGCGACGTGTCGTCTCGGCGTCCATCCCACTCCAAAACGCGCTGCCGAACATCCCCTGGGAAGATCGACCGACGGGCTCAGAAGAAATCGTCTGGCGCTATTCGCAGAACCCGATCATCCCGCGCTCGCCGCACTACACGATCAATAGCGTCTTCAACAGCGCGGTCGTGCCGTTCGATGGCAAGTTCGCCGGCGTCTTCCGCTGCGACTCGACCACCCGGCAGATGCAGCTCCACTTCGGCACCTCCGAGGATGCGATCCACTGGAAGCTGAACAAGGAACGCATCGAGTGGGTCAACACGACCAACGATCCCGAAGTATCGCGCTGGGAATACGCCTACGACCCGCGCGTCTGCTGGATCGAAGACCGCTATTACGTCACCTGGTGCAACGGCTACCACGGCCCGACGATCGGCATGGGATGGACCAAGGACTTCGTGACGCTCCACAAGATGGAGAACTCGCTCCTGCCGTTCAACCGCAACGGCGTCATGTTCCCGCGGAAGATCAACGGCAAGTACTTCCTGCTCAGCCGCCCGAGCGACAACGGCCACACGCCCTTCGGCGACATCTTCGTCAGTTCATCGCCCGACCTAATCCACTGGGGCTGCCATCGCCACGTGATGAGCCGCGGCCAGGGCTGGGAGAGCACCAAGATCGGCGCCGGCCCGATCCCGATCGAAACCAGCGAAGGCTGGCTGATGTTCTATCACGGCGTGCTGACCAGCTGTAACGGCTTCGTCTACAGCTTCGGCGCCGCGCTGCTCGATCTGAACGAGCCCTGGAAAGTCATCGCCCGCGCCAAGCCGTATCTGCTCAATCCGCGCGAGATTTACGAACTCGCCGGCGACGTGCCGAACGTCGTTTTCCCGTGCGCAGCGCTGCACGATGCGCCGAGCGGCCGGATCGCGATCTACTACGGCGCTGCCGACACGGTGACGGGGCTCGCGTTCTGCAAGCTGGACGAAGTGGTCGAATGGGTGAAGGAAAACGCGAAGTGATATGCTGATTCCCTCTCCCAGGAGGGCGAGGGGACAGAAATAATGAAACAACCAAGACCCATCATCGAAGCGATCGAGTCGCGACTCCTCCTCTCCGTCGCGCGCCCCGCGTACAACACCGGCAGCGGGTTCTTCCAACTCAACGGGAAGATCTACGATGCCAACGGCAACGAGTTCGTCATGAAAGGGATGAACCAGGTGCACGCCTGGGGCAGCTACAACACGAACTACAACACGATCGATCAACTCGCCAAGACGGGCGCGAACGCCGTCCGCACGGTGATGTACCAGGACATCGCCGCCGACAACGGCAACCCGTGGACGGATGCGGCGGACACGCCGGCGCGCCGTCAGACGGTGGTGGAACGCTACATCGCCAACGGGATCGTACCGATCGTCGAGGATCACGCCTCGATCGCGGACGGCGGCAGCGTGCAGTCGAACAAGAACGCGCTCGACCAGATCACCGCGCACTGGATCACCAACCAGCCGTGGCTCAAGACGTACGAGAAGTACGTGATCCTCAATATCGCCAACGAGTGGGGCAGCCCGGCGGGCAACAGCGGCGCGAACACCACCTGGCGCGACGCGTACATCGACGAGGTCGGCAAGCTCCGCCGCGGCGCGGACAATACGCTCGGCACGAGCGACGACATCACCAACCTGCTCATGATCGACGCCGGCGCCTGGGGGCAGGACTATAACACGCTGCGCCTGCAGGCGGCATCCATTCTCGCGGCCGACCCGCAGCAGAACATCGTCTTCTCGATCCACTTCTACGGCTCCTGGCGCGATGACAGCCGAACCTTCGAAATCACGCCCAATAACGACTACGGCCCGTGGGACATCCAGACCAGCATGACGACGCTGACCAACGCGCACGTGCCGGTCGTCGTCGGCGAATGGGCGTCTGAAGACTTCAAGGACTTCGGCAGTTCGAGCGCGCCTTACGGCGCCTATCGCACGCGGCGCGTGATGCAGATCCTCGATTCACTGGGCATCGGCTGGATGGGCTGGTCGTGGAACGGCAGTTCGCCCCAGTCGCTGAACATGGTCACGAACCTGAACAATACGAACTACAACTCGAACACGGACCTGAGCGAGTGGGGCAATACGCTCATCAACGAGCCCACGTATGGGCTCAAGGCGAGTGCGAAGCGCGCGAGCGTTTTTTCCGATCCGCTACCGGGCATGCCGAACCCGGCCTCGCCGCTGCCGGCGCTGCCGGGCGCGCTGCCGCCGGAGACGCGGTTCGTGCTCGAGAACACAACGATTGGTGCGGGTGAAGGCGGGCAGGCGGCCGTTCGCGTGCGGCTCAACCAGGCGCCGCCCTCCGATGTCCTGCTCTCGCTCACCAAGCTCAGCGGCGATGCCGACCTGAGCCTCTTCACCCTCAGCCTTACCTTCACCGCGGCGAACTGGAACGTCTATCAGTCCATCATCGTCAATGCGGCCGGCGATGCCGACGCGACGGTGGGAACGGCGAAGTTTCAACTCGCCGCGCCGGGCCTGCTCTTGACCGATTTCAGCGTGAAGGAAATCGAAGCGCCGGCGCTACCGACCGGCAATGTTCTGACGCTGAATCCCGATCGCGACCGACTCTACAGCGGCAGCGGGACGCTCGCCGCGCTCACGGTCGATTCGGTTTTTCTCACGCCCAACAGCAACCCGACGCCCAACGGCACGATGTATCTGCGATTCCCGCTGGGCAGCCTGCGCGGCAAGCTCACGAGCGCAACGCTGCGCATCTACACGACCAACACGACAGCGAATCGCCGCGTACGCGTCTTCGGCGCGATCGGCGACACCTGGACCGAAACCAGTTCGCCGAGCAACACGACGCCGATCTACGCGAGCTATCCGCTCTTTCCCGGCGCCGACAATACCGGCTTCGCGCTGCCGACGGCCGCGGGGTACGTCGACATCAGCTTCTCGGAACTGACCAGCTTCGTCGCGGCGGAATACTTGAAGGATGCGGTGGTGACGCTCGCGCTGCGGATGGTGTCGGGCACGGCCTCGTTCCAGACGCGCGAGGGCGCGAACCCGCCGCAACTGATCCTGAACACCGCCGAGGCGGTGCCGCCGACTTTGACCGCGAGCGTGTTCATGTTTGATCAGAATCCGAATCGAATCCGCATCAGCTTTGACGACGACGTGTCGGCATCCATCGGGGCGGCCGATGTGTTGGTGACGCCGCTCGCCGGTGGATCGCCACTGGTGCTCGCCGCGCCGACCTACGACAGCGGCACGAACACGGCGACGTTCGCGTTCAATCCCGGCGTCGTGCCCGACGGCCGCTATCGCGCCACGCTGATCGCGTCCGGCATCTCCGACGCGGCCGGTAACACCATGCTCAGAAACGCGAGCTTCGACTTCTTCGCGCTCGCCGGCGACGCGAATCATGACGCGACGATCGACTTCGACGATCTGCTCGCCGTCGCCCAGCACTATGAGCAGCCCGGCACCTTCGCCGACGGCGATTTCGATTACAGTGGTACGATCAACTTCGACGACCTGCTCATCATCGCGCAGAAGTACGGCACGAGCCTCGCGACCCAAGCGCCTTCGGCGTTGCCGGCATCCCGGCGTCGCTCGGGAGCTGCGCGCGACGTACTCGCGTGATGCGGATCGCGCGCATTTCCAGCTGATGATCACCATTCTGGACAGATTAAATCGCGCGCAAAGTCTTCACTGGCAGACTGGTCGGCGCGTTCTGAAGGGCCGGCGTGCCGCACTTTTTCGCGCCACGGCGCCAGCGCGACACGAAGAAGGTGCCCGCTGCTCTTTGAACATCTCGAGATGCTTTTCGGCAATCTGCCTTGAGGTTGCGGGCAAGCCGTGCAGTTGCGTGTGCGGCTGCGGCGGAGATGCGAATCCGCGGCGCAGGGCGCGGAACTCCGAAGCGCGGGTCCGCGAGATGTTGCGCAGGAATTTCCGAAAGCTTCCGACGCTGCGCCGCTCGCGATGCCCGGCTTCACGCGCGGCGCCTATCGACGCAGAACACGCGGACGCAGGAGGCAGCTCGTCAGATTGTGGTTGAGCGGCGGCGGCGGATCAGTGCGCCGGCGGCGAGGAGAGACAGCGATGTCGGCTCCGGAACCAGTGACCGCGCCAGCGTCCAGTCCGAGGCAAAGTTCGAACCGAACAGGCCGGAAAGGTCGCCGCTGAGTCCGCTGAACTCGTAGTTCTGCGCCACGAGCAGCAGGTCGTCGAAGTTGACGGCACTGTCGTGAGTGAAGTCGCCGGATTGCCACACGTTGGCGGTCGTCTCGTAATTCTGTGCGAGCACGAGCAGGTCGTCGAAGTTCACGAGGTTGTCGAGCGTCGCATCGCCGGCGATCGCGATCCGGCCGGCGAGCGAGAGCGAGAGCGGAGAAAAACTGGCCGCGCCGGGGATATTCTCGTCGCTGTTGGCGATGCTGAACGTCGCCGAGAAGAGACCCAACACATCGGTACGAAGCGACGCCGATTCGGCAATGGTGCTCCCCGCAGGCAGGTTCGAGGCGGTGGCAAGCGTCGTCAGAAAGGCGGTGCTGTTGCCGGCCGGCGTGATCGAATCGACGTCCAGCGCCGCGGTGTAGGCGTTGTTGCCGCTCGGCGAGCGGTTGGCAAGCGAGAAGTCGAGCAACGGCGCGGTTTCGCCTTGCGCGAAGATGCCGAAGTCCAGCGCGAGCGACTTCTGCACCGAGACGAGGGAGAAGCTGGCATCGGCGTGGCCGACGACGGCGGCGTTGATGCTGACCGTGTCGTTGCCGTCGAGGACGCCCTGGCCGGCCGCGGCGCCGCTGGTGATGTCGGTGTTGTTGAAGCTGATCGTGCCGCTGCGGTCGCCGACGGAGGCGGTCGAGCCGGTGATCGAGACGGTCATCGCGCGCGACTGTGTGCCGTAGTCGAAGGAATGGCGCGGCCCGTCGAGCGTGCTGGCCACGTTGCCGGAGACGGTGACGTCAAACGTTGTCGGCGTCGTGCCGGTCTTGCTGAGCGTGACCGACTGGTTCGAGAAACTCGAGCCGGCAATGACCTTGCCGAAGTTCAACGTGGCTGCGGACGAGCCGTCGGCGGCAGGCGCTGCGACGCTGAGCTGCGAGGTGTTGGCGCCGGAGCCGAAGATCGACCAGACGTATTCGGGGTGATCGATGTAGGGATTTCGGTTGCCCTGGTAGTAGGTCGGATTCTGCGCCTGCGAGTAGACGTACTGGTTGCGGCGGCGCTCGAACGTGTCCGTCTCGTCCTGGTAGTGCCAGTGGAGGAGCGATTCGAGATCGCCCATCTGGTAGGTGACGGCCTGTCCGTTCTTGAGCGAGAGGTTGTTGGTCTGGCCCTGTCCGTAGCGGGTGGCCATGTAGAGAATCGAACGCGCGACGTCGCCGCGGTCGGGGCTGCCGGGGAACCAGTAGGTGCCCGAGCCGTCGGAGGCGCTCATCGAACCGTAGGTCGGAGGCGTGCCGTAGACAGAACCGTAAGCGAGATTGCCACGGGCACTGTTGATATTGGGATTGGTGGGGCGAAGTTCGAACAGGTCGCTGGCGACGCCGATGTAGGAGTTACTCACCTGGCTGCTGGTCAGATTGAGCAGTGACTTCGGCCAGACGTGTTCGCGGTTGAAGGTGATCCCCGCGTCCCAGGTTCCGTCCACGCTTGCGCGGTTGTACGCCAGCAGGATATTCGTGGAGACGCTCGGGTCTTTGTCGATGGTTTCGAACGCGTATCGCGCGTCGCCGTACGATCGGCCGACGAAGCCGGTGGACGTGATCGTGTAGAGCTGGCTCTTGAGGGTCGAGCCGCTACCGGTGGCGCTCTGGTAGTAGGAAGCTGGTGGGTCGAAGGCGTCAGCAAACGCAAGCGAAGAGGCGAGGGCGGCCGCGCAGGCCACAAGGATACCGGTTCGCCCGACGGGGCGAGTGACGCAGAATAGATTCATTCGATCGATCTCCGGGGGCAAAGCGAAGCACTATACCAACATATTCTTCCATGTCACGAACCCTTTGCAATGCGGATTTTTCGGCCAAACTGACGAAAAACGGGGCCCCTGGAGATCTGTAGAATCATGACCATGTTTGCCGACGAGAACGATCACCAGAAGTGGCTCGGGGTCGCGAGGCGGTACGTCCGCCCTGGCATCGAGCCCGCGGACGTGCTGCAGGAGGCGTCAATCGCCGCGATGCGTGACGATCGTGCCGACCTTTCGCTGCCGGCCAATCAACGCTACTTCCGCGGAATCCTCCGTAAGACCGCGTGGGCGATGCGCCGCGCGGATGCTCGAAGGGCGCGGCACGAGCGGTTGCGGCAAGTGGGGGGCCCGCCGAGGGATCGCGACGACGCGCACCCCGCGCCCGACCTCTCGGGCCTGCCGACGTCGCTCCAGGCCGTCGCCAACCTGGTGATGGCCAACCTCGATCGAAACGAGATCCGTTCGGCGCTGGGAATTTCGGACGAGGCGCTGCGCCGCCGGCTCAGCGATCTCCGTCGGCATCTGCAGAAGCTCTCAATGTCGCGTGAGCAGTTCGAAGCGTCGGTCCGCGGCAGGCAGGAGGTGACCGCGGAAGACATCGGTCTGGTTCGGCAGGCGCTGCTCGCCTGGCTCCAGCACACGCCCTCCGGCGGCGGCGCGGTCGGCACGGTCGATCCGGACGGACACCTCATCGCGGTCGCGGAGAAATCCGCCTGGCCGCTCACAGAGTCGCGGTCGCCGGCAACAGAGTCCCGAAAGGAAGATCTATGAATGCTTCAACCAACCCGGGCGGCAAACACAAGATCGGCGCGATCGTCTTCAGCGTCGCCGATCTTGACCGCACCATCGAGTTCTACACGCGGCACTTCGGCCTTTCGATGAGCCGGCGCAGCGGGAAGGAGGGCGAGAAGGAAGAGCATTTCGCGTTCGCGAACCTCGGCGATGTCTCGCTCGTGTTCTTCCAGCGGCCAGAAAAGTCCGGACGATCGCCCGTCGTCGTCTTCGAACTCGACGCGGGCATCGACACGCTCACGCAGAGGCTTGCGCGCGCGGGCGTAACGATCGTCATGCCCGTAAGCCACGCGCCGGGAGGGTGGAGCAGTAACTTTCTCGACCCCGACGGCCACACGCTCAGCTACTACCAGACGGCGGAAAAACCCAGGACGATCTGATTCTTCATAGGCGCTCAAGGACAGCGCCTACACTTTGATGACCATCGAAAGGTGTAATGAGCATCCTCGGTATCCATCATGTGACGGCGATCTGTTCCGACGCGCAGAAAAACGTCGATTTCTATGCAGGCGTTCTAGGCCTGAGGCTCGTGAAAGTGACGGTCAATTTCGACGACCCACAGAGCTATCACCTCTACTACGGCGATTACCGCGCGAGCCCCGGCTCGCTGATGACGTTCTTCGTCTGGCCTGGGGGATACCGCGGCCGGATCGGCGCGCCTCAGGCGACGCATACTGCCTACAGCATTCCGCATGCGTCGATCGGCTTCTGGCAGAAGCGCCTCGCGGATGCCGGCCACGCTTGTGAAGAAGCCGGCGTTCGCTTCGGCGAACCAGTCTTTCGTGTGCTCGATCCGGACGGCATGAACATCGAGCTCATCGGCGCGGCCGATACGCGGCCGGCGTGGCAGAGCCCGACGGTGCCGGCTGAACATTCGGTTCGAGGTTTCGATTCCGTCACGCTCGGCGTGCGCGGCATCGACAAAACGCTCGATGTCCTCACGCGCATCATGGGCGGATCGTCTGGGAATGACGGTGATCGACGTCGCATCGCCTTCGGCGACGGCGCCTCGGGTAAACGCGTCGACCTGATCGAAACCGGAGCCGAGCGTGCCGGCAGCCAGGGCACGGGAATCGTCCATCACGTCGCGTTCCGCGTCGCCGACTCACAGGTGGAACTCGACTGGCAGAAGAAACTCGCCGACGAGGGGCTGCACGTCTCGCCCGTTATGGAGCGGAACTACTTCCGCTCGATCTACTACCGAGAGCCGGGCGGCGTGCTCTTTGAAATCGCGACGGATCCGCCGGGCATGGCGATCGATGAGCCGCTCGAATCGCTCGGCACGACGCTGCGGTTGCCGGAGCAGTACGAGAAACACCGCGAGGAACTCCGCGCGGTGCTGCCGAAAATCTCGTTGCCCGGAGGCCCGACTTTTCCATAAACGCGAAGGGCAGGAGCGTCGTGCTCCTGCCTCTCAATCCGCTGACATTGGTCGGCGGTCATCAAGATCCGTTTGATGACCGCTCACTTAAAAAATTTGGGGTCACTCCACTTGGCGACGTTCGATTTCACGGCTGGCTGCTCGGGACGGATGTTCAGGCTTTGCGTCCAGAGGGCCATCGCTTCCTTTCGCAATTCGTCGTCGATGCGAAGGTCGGCGTCGTAGCGGGCGATGAGCATCTCGGCTTTCGCGTTGATCGCAGGGAGGAACTTGCCGTCGCGGGCGATCGCCGAGTCGTACGCCGCCGCCGCCTCGGCCCAGTTCCCGCCGACCGCATAGGCGTCGCCGAGCCGCTTGAGCGAGATCGGCGCATCCTGCATGGAGAGAAGCTGGTTGGCGATGGCGATCGCATCCGTCGATTTGCGCTGGGCGATCAGGTTGCTGGTGAGGTTTACCAAGGTCGATTCCGACGCAGGGTCGAGCTCCAGTGCCTTGCGATACGAAGCCTCGGCCAGCACGGCGTTGCCGGCGGCATCGTAGACGACGCCGAGGTTGCTCCAGGCACGGGCGCTGTCGGGTTGGATTCGGGTCGACTTCTCGACGAAGAAGATCGCCGGGTCGAGTTGGCCCAGGCCGAAGTAGACCAGGCCCAGGTTCATATTCGTGGCGAAATCTTCGGGCTCGATTCGCAAGGCGCGGATGTACGCCAGCGCCGCTTCCTGCAGACGATTGAGTACCTGCAGCGCCAGGCCAAGGTTGTAGTGATTCTGGGCGGTGTACGGGTCCAGGTCGCTTGCGGCTTGGAGGTGAGGCAGCGCCGCCTTGAAGTCCTTCTTTGTAAGATACAGCTCGCCAAGCTTCATCCGCGCCATGCGCAGCGACGGGTTCTCGGCGATGGCGGCATTCAGGTCGGCGATGGCGGCGTCGTTCCTGCCGTCGTTGAGTTCGTTCATCGCCTTGACGTAGTGTTCGGCGCCGGCGGGCTTGCCGTAGTCGGTTGTCGGCTTTGTCGCGCAGCCTGCCGCGATCGCAATCACCGGCAGGCTCCCCAGCATCTTCTGTAACGTAGTCATGTCCACCTGCCCTTATCGGACTCGAATCGACGACTGATGAATCTTCAATTGATTCATCGCATCGAAGGTTCTAGCATCGCGTGGCTATGCTATCGGACAACAACGGGCGTTGTCTGATGGTTTTTGCCGGTTGTAACGATGCCATTGCTAAGGAATCGGCCCGAGTGCTATCCGTCTTGAGTGGAAGGCCAATTCTCGTGAGCGGTTTTGGCATCAGGACGGACAACTGGCGAATCGTCCGCGGAAACAGGAACCGGAGGTGACTGTGAAGCTTCTGATTGCGATCCCCACATTCAATGAGGCCAAGCAAGTCGAAGAAGTCATTGACCGGACACGTCCGTATTGCCAGGACATCCTCATCGTCGACGATGCGAGCAGCGACCAGACTCCCGCGATCCTGGCAAAGAGAAACGATATTCGCGTCCTTCGCCACGACCAGAACCAGGGGTACGGCAAGAGCCTGATCGACGCGTTCAACTACGCCCAACGCGAGGGGTTCGACTGGGTCATCACCATGGATGCAGACGGCCAGCACGAGGCCGAATCGATTCCCGACTTCGTCGAGGCGATCCGGTCCGGAGAGTGGGATCTGATCAGCGGCTCGCGATACCTCGCGGCACTCAGCAACGACGACCTTCCGCCGATCGAGCGGCGAAACATCAACCACCGAGTCACGACGATTCTCAACAACCAGTTCGGACTGGAACTGACCGACAGCTTCTGCGGTTTCAAAGCGCATCGCACCAGCACGATGATCAGGCTCGGCCTCACAGAAGCCGGTTACGCTTTTCCACTGCAGCTTTGGCCGCGCGTCTGGGAGCAGGGCGTGCGGATGAAAGAGATCGCGGTCAGGCGGATCTATAACGACCCGAACCGCAGCTTCGGCGTGAACCTCGACGATGCAGAGCGGCGGTTCAGCCACTACATGACGGTATTGAACGCGGAGCTCGACCGGATGGGCCGCGCGCCGGTGAAGGCCGATTTGAATCCGCGTGTGAAGCTCGGATGCGGGTGTCGCGGATGACTTACGCCGATTGGAAAGCGCCCAAGCAGGATTCGCAGATACTGATCTGGCCCGAGCCGGAGACCTTCGTGCGCGCCGTCGACGAGAACGCCGCGCGATTGGCCGGCGCCGAGACGCTGGTTCAGAATCGGCCCATGCGTGAGCTGCGCGATGAGGCACGGTCGTTTGCGGGCGTTCACGACCAGCGGCGCATCATTCTCACCGGGCACCAGACCGAACTCTGGCATCCCGGCGTCTGGGCCAAGAACGCTATGATTGATGCGTCCGCCCGCAAGATGGGCGCGGTCGCAATTCACCTGGCGGTCGATACGGACGCGCCCAAACACCTGAGCATCCGCTGGCCGAACTTCTCGATGCCGATCTCGGATGATCCCGCCGCGACGAGTGCCGACTGGGCCGCACTCGTCCCGCCACCGACGCCGGTACATCTGGACGAGATCGAAACCAGGCTGAACGCGGCGAAGTCGACGTTTGGTTACGAGCCGATGCTCGGCGAGTGGCTGCAGGCGATGCGGATTGCCGTGTTGGATGGGCTCAACGGTTCAGATCTGCCCAAGTCCATCGCGACCGCGAGCCATCAGCTCGACTGGTCGCTCGGGCTGGAATACTCGATTCACACGCTCTCTCCAACACTTGGCAGCCGCGCGTGGCTGGCGTTTGCGTATCACGTGATGTCACGAGCGGCCGAGTTCGCGAATGTCTACAACGGCTCGATCGCGTGCTATCGGAAGCAGGAAGGGATCGACTCCAGTACGAGGCCGATGCCGGACCTGCGGGTCACCAATTTTCAGATCGAAGCGCCATTCTGGCTCGACGAACTTACCGTTTCGCGCCGACATCGCATGATGATTGAGCTTCGCAACGGCTCGCTTTATCTGTGTCGACCGTTCGCCGACGACTGCCTGGAACTCAAACCGGGACTCGATGCGTTCGAGGCGGCGGAAAACCTTCGCGAGTTCGTCCTTAAACATCGACTGCGCATCACGCCGCGCGCGCTTACACTCACGATCTTCATGCGACTGTTCGTAACGGATGTCTTCGTTCACGGCATCGGCGGCGGGCGCTACGATCAGATCGCCGACCGGATCATCCATCGACATTTCGGAATCGAGCCGCCGAAGTTCGCCGTCAGCACCGCGACGATGTTCCTGCCGCAGGCGCTGGAACGCGAGAAGGCGTGCGTCCCGTGTGTTTTGCGCGACGGTCACCGCCTGAAGCACGCGGTGCTCGGCGAGCGCAAACGTCGCCTGGTAGACGCGATCGCCGGCGCGCCTAGAAAGAGTCGCGAGCGGGCGGAACTGTTCACGCAGATGCAGCGCGAGATGCGTGCGAGCCGCGAGAACAACGAACAGCTGCAGCGATGGAAGACGTTGCTCGAAGAGATGCGGATGCGCGCCATCGAAGATACGGTAGTGTTCGATCGCGAGATCTTCTATGCGGTGCAGCCGCGCGAACGGCTCATCGAGATGGTCGGCCGGTATCGCGCTGCGTTTCGCGCGTCTTGATCGCGTGTAACACAAAAAACAAAGCCATCCCCTTGCGAGGATGGCTTCGCGCACAACTCCCACTCTGAACTACTTTGAGTGGAATCAAATCGGTAATGCGAATCAGTATCGCGAGCCACGGGTGCTGCCGCCGGCGCTGGGCCGACTGCCGCCGCCACCGCTGCCGCCGGCGCGGGGTTCGCGGGGTTTGGCTTCGTTGACCGTGATGGTTCGGCCGTCGATTTCCTTGCCGCTCATCGCGGTAAGGGCGGTATTCATCTCGGCATCGGTCGACATTTCGACGAAACCGAAGCCTTTGCTGCGACCGGTTTCGCGATCGGCGATGATTTCGGCGCTGGTGACGGTGCCGTGCGACGAGAACATCTCGCCGAGCATCGAGCTGTCCGTGTTGTAACTCAGGTTTCCTACATACAGTTTCTTGGCCATCTTTTGTTCTCCTTAAGTGAACGTGAGGCGGGACCGGCATTAGATGATCTGCATCGCAGGTCATCCGGGGCTTTCGGGTCCGGACGAAAGTGGTCAAAAACGTTGACCGCGACGGAAGGGGAGCACAGAGAAGAGAAGCAGCAGGCAGGTGGTGAATCTGAACGCAGAATCAAATCAGAAGCTGACCGACAGGGAAAGCATAGCAGGATTCAAGACGATATGGGCGAATAATTCCAATTCGCTCAGATGGGTTCGGTCACGGAGTGAGGGTGGACGCGTTCTGCAGGGCGAAACGGTCGATGTGCTGCTGGCATTCCGCCAGCAGAACCCGCCATCGACCCACCGGCCGGCTTCCGGCGGGAATGCGCAGCGCCTCGTTCGCCTCGGCAAGCATCGCACGAAATCGCGTCTCCATCTCGGAAAGGTTCTGACCTCGTGGGGGCGTCCGCTGGTCGGCGCGGAACCGCGCGCGGATTTCGCGGAGCATCGCCTGACATTGCTCGACATCGTCGCAGTCCAAGACTGTCTTGGAGGCCAGTTCGCGCTGCAGGGCGCAAATGCGCTTGACGTACCATGTCGCGCGGCGCAGGCAATCGCTTCTCGGATCCGAAACCATTTCAAGCCTCGCTTCGTTGTTCGTCCGGCAGTTCGAGCACTTTGCCGCCTTCGGCGATTTTCAGCCCCGTATCCTTGGTCCGCGTCACCTTCAGGTAGGCGCTGCGCGACACGCGATAGGTCGTGCCGATCTGAGTGCCCTTCATGCCGGGATTATCGAACGAATCAACGAACACCGACCGCCACCAGTTGCATCGATAGTGGGAGTCGCTCACACGGGTGCATCGAACGACATCACCGGGCTCGCGTGCGACCGCAAGCCGGACCTCATCCGAGAGATCTTCGCCAGTAAACGGAGTTGTTGCAGCAGCCATAGCAAACTTCCAATCGGGTTATCGCGCGTTCGGGAGAAGAACAGGCATGTTCCCAACGCGGTGGGAAACGTATTGTCTGCGATCTCGACCGCGATTGCACGGCCGATCGAGATTGTGGGCAACAACCTTGCCTGCGGACATCCTCGCGACCGCAGGTGTTGCAGTCGTCACTGGCGGATCGCCCGGCGCACGTACGGGTTCGATTTCGCCTCCTCCGCGAGCGTGCTCGGCTCGCCATGGCCGGGAAGGAGAGTGGTCTCCGGCGGGAGCGCCATGATCTTGCGGATAGAGGCGTCGAGATCGTCGGGGTTGGCGTCGGGAAGATCGGTTCGCCCGACCGCACCTCCGATGATGAGGTCGCCGCCGATGAGCATCTTGTCGCTTTCGAAATAGAAGCAGACGTGCCCGGGCGAGTGGCCGGGGGTGAAAAGGACTGTAAGTCGCGTTTCGCCGATGGAGAGGGCCTGGCCATCTTCAAGATAACCATCCGCCTTCCCCGGCGGGATCGTAAAGGGCAGGGGGAAGATGCGGCTGCCCGGCTGCAGCAGTTTCGGTTCGTCGAGTTTGTGAATCAGGATGTTGGTGGAGGGGAACCGGTCGCGGACAATCTGGTGATCGGCGAGGTGATCGAAGTGCCCGTGCGTGAGCCACAAGCCGATGAGCGTCAGATGGTCCGTCTCCACAAGATCAAGCAATGGTCCGACGGTGTGGTCTGGGGCATCGAACAGGACGCACTGCTGGGTGGCGTCGTCTATGACGAGGTAGCAGTTGGTGCCCGCGATACCGCCGCCGTGTGAAATGATCCGCATCGGTGGATAGTGTAGCCTTAAATCTGCCGCGGAGTCTAACGATCGTGGCAAGTGGCGGCGTGGGATACACTTACATCGAGACGGACTCCAGTGGATTGCGCTTGACAAGTTTGACTTGTGTGGCGTTGCCGACTATTGTCCTTCCAACGTTGACGACGGCGACGTTTCCAGAGCCTTAACTTCTCACGACCCGGGCTTCTCAAAACAGGGGAGCCTTTCGGGGTCGCTATCGGTTTGCGCCCACCCGGCGGGTGTGCGTAGGAAATGTCGTCTATCGAATGACGCGTATCGCGTGGGCGGGAAGTAAGAGATCGCTCGCGTGTTCCATCGGCCAGAAATACTCCGTTTCTGTACCGAGCAATGTGTATGGCAATGTGTGTGGGCAAAAGTGAAGGTCGTAAGCAGGGCTCGTGAAGTGATTACGGGCAGACATGGAAGTGACTCGCATTGACAGGGAAGTTTCTTTCGTTTGCGTATGAAAGTTTCTTCCGTGTTGGTGCCTACGCTCTTGAATCAGGCTTCTCACCTGTGATTCGAGACCGTTTCGCTCCCCGTCGCGATGGCTGGCACAGACGTGCCTTCCGCGCGTCGATCGTCGCCTGCCTAGTTTGATCCAACATCCCCCAGCAACGGGAAACAATTATGGCTGCTGGTATTCTTAAGACTACCGATATCCGAAACTTCGCCAAAAAGGGCGACGCGATCGTCATCCCGAACCTGATCAAGGTTCAGATGGAGGCGTATGCGCGCTTCCTGCAAAAGGAAGCCGAGGAGACCAAGCGCAAAGGCGAAGGCCTCGAGTCGCTGCTCCGCGAAGTCTTTCCGATCCAAAGCTACGACGGCAACCTGAAGCTCGAGTACATCAGCTACTCGCTCAGCGAGCCGCGCTACACGACCGATGAGTGTCGCGCACTCCGCCTGACCTACGGCATGCCCTTCCGCATCACCGTTCGCCTGATCCGCAAGGACAAGGATGAAGTGATCGAAGACGCCATCTACCTCGGCGAAGTGCCGATCATGATCGGCGGCGGCGAGTTCATCATCAACGGTGCCGAGCGCGTCATCGTCAACCAGCTTCACCGCTCGCCCGGCATCGACTTCCTGGTGGAAACCAGCGAAGGCGACCGCCCGCTGCACGGCTTCCGCGTCATCCCCGAACGCGGCTCGTGGATTGAGTGCTCGGTCACCAAGAAGGACGCACTGGCGATTCGCATCGATCAGTCCTCCAAGATTCCCGCCACCACCTTCCTTCGCGCGCTCGATAACAAGTTCTCGACGAACGAAGCGATCATTAAAGAGTTTTACACCGTCGAAAACGTGAAGGTGAAAGACCTTCAGCCCGCGTACTACGCGGCATCGAGCATTATCGACGCCGAGAGCGGCGAAGAACTCGTGAAGGCCGGCGCCCAGATCGCCGAAGCGCTCGGCAAGATCCAGGCATCCGACCTCAAGACGCTGTCGGTCGTAACCAAGGTCGCCGACCCGCTCGTGCTCAACACGCTGGCGGAAGACCAGGCCAACAACCACGAAGAAGCGCTCATGCGCATCTACGCCCGTCTTCGCCCGGGCAATCCGCCGCAGCTGGACAAGGCCAAGACGCTCTTCCAGGAAAAGTTCTACGACGAGAACCGCTATCGGTTGGGCCGCGTCGGCCGCTTCCGCATCAACCGCAAGTTCGAACAGAACATCGCCGAGACGGAAATGGTGCTTCGCTCCGCCGACATCGTCGGCTCGATCAAGTACATGTTCTCGCTCCGCGCGGGCGACGGCTACATCGACGATATCGATCACCTCGGCAACCGCCGGCTTCGCACGATCGACGAGCTCGCCGCTGAAGAACTCCGCAAAGGCTTCCTCAAGCTCAAGCGCACCGTCCAGGAGCGCATGTCGCTCAAGGATCCGAACGAAATCACCAAGGTCGCCGAGCTGGTCAACAGCAAGTCGATCTCTAGCGCCATCGATTTCTTCTTCGGCCGCGGCGAACTCTCGCAGGTCGTCGACCAGACGAACCCGCTCAGCCAGCTCACGCACGAGCGCCGTCTCTCGGCCCTCGGACCAGGCGGTCTGAACCGCAAGCGTGCCGGCTTCGACGTGCGCGACGTTCACATTTCGCATTACGGCCGAATCTGTCCGATCGAAACGCCTGAAGGCACGAACATCGGCCTGATCGCGTCGCTGTCGATCTATTCCGACATCGACGAGTACGGCTTCCTCGTGACGCCGTACCGCGTCGTGAAGGACAGCAAGGTCACCGGCGACGTGAAATACCTGCGTGCCGATGAAGAGATGAAGTCCACGCTCGCGCCGCCGGATGTTGTGGCCGCAGACACGACCGAAATCTCAAAGGGCCTGCAGCTCGCCCGCGTACATGGCGATCTCGCGACCGTGCTTGCCAAAGACATCCAATACGTCGACATTTCGCCGAAACAGACCGTCTCGGTTTCGGCGGCGCTCATCCCGTTCCTTGAACACGACGACGCAAATCGCGCGTTGATGGGTTCGAACATGCAGCGCCAGGGCGTCCCGCTTCTCGTTTCCGAGCCGCCGATCGTGGCGACCGGCATGGAAAAGCCGGTCGCGCAAAACTCCGGCATGCTCGTTCGCGCTGAACGCGCCGGCGTCGTCACCTACGTCGACAGCCAGCGCATCCTGATCGACAATGCGGACGAATATGTCCTCCGCAAGTTCGTCGGCCTGAACGAACGCACCTGTCAAAACCAGAAGCCGATCATCAAGAAGGGCGCCCGCGTCAAGAAGGGCCAGATCATCGCCGACGGCGCGGCGACGCGTCAGGGCGAACTCGCACTGGGCCGTAACGTGCTCGTCGCGTTCATGACCTTCGACGGCTACAACTTCGAGGACGCCATCGTCATCAGCGAACGCCTGGTGAAGGACGACGTCTTCACCTCAATCCACATCGACAACTACGACGTGGAAATCCGCGAGACCAAGCTCGGCCGCGAAGAGTTCACGCGCGACATCCCGAACGTCAGCGAGAAGGCTTTGGCCAATCTCGATGAAGCGGGCATCGTTCAGGTCGGCACGCGTGTCGGGCCTGGCGACATCCTCGTCGGCAAGATCTCTCCGAAGTCCAAGAGCGAGCTCACGCCGGAAGAAAAGCTGCTGCATGCGATCTTCGGCCGGGCCGGCGAAGACGTGAAGAACGATTCGCTCGAACTGCCTGCCGGTGAAGAGGGCGTCGTCATCGGCGCTCAGCGTTTCAGCCGCCGCATGCACATGACGGACGAGCAGAAGAAGGTCCTAAAGAAGGACATCGACAAATACGAAAAGGAAATGGACGCGAAGGCCGTCCAGATCTTCAAGGACATGGTCACCGAGATCAACGAGGTGACCGGCCAGGAGATGGTCGACCCGTCGACTCGCCAGAAGGTCGGCAAGAGTGACAACCTCGACGTCGTTCTCGAACAGATCGAAAACTTCAAGACCGACTGGGTCAAGGGCAGCAAGGAAGGCAAGGAGCAGGGGCTCAGCGCCTACAGCCGCTTCTGGCCACGCGTCCTCGCCGTCCACAAGGAAAAGGCCCGCAAGGTCGAGCACATGAAGCGCGGCGATGAACTGCCGAGCGGTGTGCTCGAAATGGTCAAGGTCTACATCGCCACCAAGCGCCAGTTGAGCGTCGGCGACAAGATGGCCGGCCGCCACGGCAATAAGGGCGTCATCGCCCGCATCGTGCCGGAAGCCGACATGCCGTTCCTCGAGGACGGAACGCCGGTCGACATCCTGCTCAACCCGCTGGGCGTGCCTTCGCGCATGAACGTCGGGCAGATTCTCGAGACGCACCTCGGCTGGGCCGCGGCCGTGCTCGGGTTCCAGGCGGTCACCCCGGTGTTCGATGGTGCGACTGAGACGGAAATCTTCAAGATGGTCGACGAAGCCAACAAGGCCATCGTCGAGCGCCGTAAGGATCGTTCGCAAGGCAAGGGCAAGCCGCTCGCCGAGCGCGAACTCGAAGTGATCATGCCGTACGGCGGCAAGGTCCAGTTGTACGACGGCCGCACGGGCGACGCGTTCGAACAGCGAACCTCGGTGGGCTACATCTACATGATGAAGCTGCATCATCTTGTCGACGACAAGATTCACGCACGTTCGACCGGCCCATACTCGCTCATCACACAGCAACCGCTCGGCGGCAAGGCCCGCACCGGTGGCCAGCGTTTCGGTGAGATGGAAGTGTGGGGCCTCGAAGCCTACGGCGCTGCTTATGTGTTGCAGGAACTGCTCACGGTCAAGAGCGACGACGTGGAAGGCCGCACCAAGATCTACGAGAGCATGGTCAAGGGCACCAACACCCTCGAAGCCGGCACGCCGGTCTCGTTCGACGTGCTCTGTAACGAAATCCGCGGCCTGGGTCTCAACATCCAGCTCGAAAAGAAGAAGGGCGCGATGTCGGCGGTGGATGAGGATCTGATGTGAGCCTGAGAACTTACGACATCATAGGATGGATCCTGGAAGTGCCAATGATCGGGTTTGCAGTTTTGTTTGTCCGCGACGATCTCATTCGGAACGGTTCGATTGGATGGTTTTCGGGATTGTTTGGAGCAATAATTTTGCTCGGGCTTCTGAACAAAGTCGTCGGACTTATTCGCCAGCGACCGAGGGTGGCTTCTTCAGCCCGCGACGAGGTGTGAGATGAACGGTGATGAAAAGCCGCGTGAACAGAGCTTTATAGATCGCATTGTCGAGCTGAAGCACAAGGCCCCGTTCGAGAAGTTCAAGGTCACGATGGCCAGCGGATCGACATACACGATCGAACATCCCGACTTGCTTGCGTTGGGCGCGTCTCGATTGATGTACTGCTTGCCGCAGAGTGATCGGGTGATCGAAATGCGATGGAACCAGATGTCGGAAATCGAAACGACAGGCGAGTTCGTGAGTGACCCATTGTAGTGAGAGTAGTGAAGTAGGGTGCGTGCAACGCACCGCTGCGGTTGAAGGTGTGCTTTGCACACCCTACGAAGAAAATCAGGTGCGATCGGGAGATGCTAATCCTGTTCGTGCCACGAAAGACGAGATTAAACCATGGCTGAAAACGTCTTTGATCGCGTAAACGACTACGGTTCGGTGAAGATTCAACTCGCCAGCCCGAACGACATCCGTTCGTGGTCCTTCGGCGAAGTGAAGAAGCCCGAAACGATCAACTACCGTACCTATCGCGCCGAGCGCGATGGTCTGTTCTGCGAGCGCATCTTCGGCCCGGAGCGCGACTGGGAATGTTCCTGCGGCAAGTACAAGGGCACGAAGTACAAGGGCATCATCTGCGATCGTTGCGGCGTGAAGGTCACGCACTCGCGCGTCCGTCGTAAGCGCATGGGCCACATCAACCTGGCCGCGCCGATCGTCCACATCTGGTTCTTCAAGGCGCTCCCGAGCCGTCTGGGCGCTTTGCTGGACATGAAGACGTCCGACATCGAGAAGATCGTCTACTTCCAGGATTACGTCATCACGAATCCCGGCAAGACGCCGATGAAGTACAAGCAGCTCCTCACCGAAGAGGAGTACCGCGCCGCCTATGAGAAATATGGCGAAGACTTCGACGCCGAGATGGGCGCCGATGCGATCAAGAAGCTGCTCGGCCAGATGGATCTCGCGACCGAAATGAAGAAGGTCCGCGAAGGCATCGAAAAGACGGGCAGCAAGCAGAAGCTCAAGGACCTCACCAAGCGCCTCAAGATGATCGAGGCGATGCGTAACTCGGAAAACAAGACCGAGTGGATGGTCATGGACGTTATCCCGGTGATCCCGCCGGATCTGCGCCCGCTGGTCATGCTCGAGAGCGGCAACTTCGCCACGAGCGATCTGAACGATCTCTATCGCCGCATCATCAACCGCAACAACCGTCTCAAGAAGCTCGTCGACCTCAATGCGCCCGAAGTCATCATTCGCAACGAAAAGCGAATGCTGCAGCAGGCCGTCGATGCGCTCTTCGACAACGGCCGCTGCCGTCGTCCGGTGCTGGGTTCGTCGAACCGTCCGCTCAAGTCCCTGACCGACATGATCAAGGGCAAGCAGGGTCGTTTCCGCGAAAACCTGCTGGGCAAGCGCGTCGACTACTCGGCCCGTTCGGTCATCGTGGTCGGCCCGGAACTCAAGCTGCACCAGTGCGGCCTGCCGAAGAAGATCGCGCTGGAACTCTTCCAGCCGTTCATCATCCGTCGTCTAAAGAACATGGCCTCGCGGACACGATCAAGTCCGCCAAGCGCATGCTCGAGCGTCGCGATCCGGAAGTCTGGGACATCCTTGAAGAAGTGATCTACCAGCACCCGGTCATGCTCAATCGCGCCCCCACGCTTCACCGCATGGGCATTCTGGCGTTCGAGCCGGTGCTGGTCGAAGGCAACGCCATCAAGATTCACCCGCTGGTCTGTAAGGGCTTCAACGCCGACTTCGACGGCGACCAGATGGCCGTCCACCTTCCGCTCTCGCTGGAAGCGCAGACGGAAACGCACGTGCTGATGCTCAGCCCGCACAACATCTTCTCGCCGGCGAACGGTCAGCCGATCATTTCGCCGTTGCAGGACATCGTGTTGGGCATTTACTACATCACCGTGGATCGCCCCGGCGACAAGGGGGAGTACATGATCTTTAACAGCCGCCACGAGGCGATGCTCGCCTTCGAGCAGAAGAAGATCGCGATGCACACGCGCATCTTCGTGCGTCTCGACGGCTTCGACGAGGTCGTGCCGGATGACAACTCCGCGCCGCTGCCGATCTCGGACGTTTCCTGGAAGCACCTGGAAGATCATCGCGCGAAGGTCGATGCCAATTACACGCGTCGCGAAAAGCCGGCGAAGTATGCGGGCCGGATCATTCTGACGACGATCGGCCGCGTCATCCTTTCGGACATCCTTCCGGAAGGCATGCCCTACTACAACTACGCGCTTACCAGCGCCGGCCAGAGCCGCGTGATCGCCGATACGTATGCGGCGTGCGGACGTCCAGCGACGATCGACATTCTGGATAACCTCAAGACGCTCGGCTTCAAGCGCAGCACGCTTGCGGCACTGAGCTTCGGCATTACCGATATCCGTACGCCGGAGTCGAAGAAGACGATCATCGACGAAGGCCAGAAGAAGGCCGATGCGATCGAGAAGAGCTACCGCATGGGCGCCATCACCGAGCTGGAACGCTATCAGCGCCTGCTCGAAATCTGGGCGCACGCCCGTAAGGAAGTCACCGAAGCGCTGATGGTTCAGCTCAAGGCCGACTTCCGCGATTCGGATCTGCGTCCGGTTCAGCCGGGCACCGCCGGCTCGATGCTGTATCTCAACCCGATCAACATGATGGCCACCTCCAAGGCCCGTGGCTCGGTCGACCAGATGCGTCAGCTCGGCGGCATGCGCGGCCTGATGGCCAAGCCGTCGGGCGAAATCATCGAAACGCCGATCAAGTCGAACTTCCGTGAAGGCCTCTCGGTGCTCGAGTACTTCTCGTCCACCCACGGCGCCCGTAAGGGTTTGGCCGACACGGCACTGAAGACTGCCGACTCGGGTTACCTCACGCGAAAGCTCTGCGACGTCGCACAGAATGTCGTCATCAACGCACTCGACTGCGGGACGCTCAACGGCGTGACCAAGTCGACGATCTATAAGGGCGAAACGGTCGAAGTCGAACTCAAGGACATGATCGTCGGCCGCATCGCCCGCGACACGATCCGCAACCCCATGACCGACGAGGTCATCGTCGAAGAGAATCGCGCCTTCACGATTGAGATGGCCGACAAGCTCAAGGAACTGAAGCTCGAGAGCGTCCGCGTCCGCAGTCCGCTGACGTGTCAGAACTCGCAGGGCGTTTGCTGCCGCTGCTATGGTCTGGACATGAGCACCGGCAAGCTCGTTGAAGAAGGCCTGGCGGCCGGCATTATCGCCGCACAGTCCATCGGCGAACCCGGCACGCAGCTCACCATGCGTACGTTCCACACCGGCGGTGTGGCGACGGGTGCATTGATCGAAAACGACATCAAGACCAGTGTCGGCGGGACGGTTGAACACCGCGGCATCAACGCGGTCGAAACCGTTGACGAAGACGGAAACAAGAAGTTCGTTTCCCTGCGTCGTAACGGCGAAATCGCCGTGCTCGACGCCAAGGGTCGCGAAATCGAAAAGTACCGCATTCCCTACGGTGCCTACGTACTTGCTGCCGATGGCGAAAAGGTCAAGGCCAAGCAACAGCTCGCGATCTGGGACCCTCACGTCACGCCGGTCATCGCCGAAAAGGGCGGCAAGATCCAATACGAAGACATCGAGCAAGGCGAAACCGTCAAGCTCGAAGAAGAACGCAAGGGCGCTAACAACGAAGGCGGCGGTCCGAAGCTGGTGGTCATCGAACACAAGGGTGAGCGTCATCCGCGCATCACCATCGTTGACAAGGAAGGCAAGATCCTCGACTTCCACTACCTGCCCGCAAAGGCTCGTATCGAAGTGAAGGACGGCCAAACCGTCACCGCCGGCCAGATCCTCGCCAAGCAGCCCAAGGAAGGCGGCGGCCAGACCCAGGACATCACCGGCGGTCTGCCACGCGTCACCGAACTCTTCGAAGCCCGCAAGCCAAAGGACTCGGCCGTTCTCGCTGAAATTTCCGGCGTCGTCGAACTTCGATCGGATCGTCGTCGCGGCAAGCAGACGATCGTCGTCAAGAACGAGACCGGCATGGAAAAGGAACATCACGTCCCACAGGGCGTTGAACTCCAGGTCCACACCGGCGACTACATCGAAGCCGGCGACGCACTCGTGCGGGGCCCGGTCATTCCGCAGGACATCCTCCGCATCAAGGGCGAAGAAGCGCTCTACGCGTACCTGCTGAACGAAATCCAAGGCGTCTATCGCAGCCAGGGCGTAAAGATCAACGACAAGCACATCGAGATCATCACCGCCCAGATGCTTCGCAAGACCAAGGTCGAAGACCCGGGCGATACCAAGTTGCTTCCGGGTGAGTCGCTTGATCGCTGGAAGTTCCAGGCGTTCAACAACGAAGCGGCGTCGGGAATGAAGATCATCGATCCGGGCACGACCGACCTGAAGGAAGGCGAGATCGTGGCCAAGGACGTCATCCGCGCGGCCAACGAAGCCGCGGAAGCCGCTGGCGGCCAACCCGCCAAGACCAAGAAGCCCAAGCCCGCCCGCGCCAAGACGATGCTGCTCGGCATCACCAAGGCGTCGCTGCAGAGCGAGAGTTTCATCTCGGCGGCCAGCTTTCAGGAAACCACCAAGGTGCTCACCGAAGCGGCGATGGCCGGCGCGGTCGACACGCTGGTGGGCCTGAAAGAAAACGTGATTCTCGGCCACCTGATCCCGGCCGGTACGGGCTACCAGCCGCACCAGCAGTTGAAGATCAAGTACCTCGTCGAACAGCTCGAACCGGAAGTTGTCGATCGAATGGTTGACCTGCAGGCCCAGCGCGCTAGCAATGCGATCGCAGAGCAGACGACGACCCCTAGCGGCATCTGATCAATCGCTCCCATTCCAAACGGCAGCCCGGGATCTCTCCGGGCTGCCTTCTTTTACCTTCGTTACTTTGCATTGCAAAGTAAATCGAATAGGGTTTGTTCATGAGCGAAAGCTGGTCGATCGCGAAGGCGTTCCGTCCGCGATGGCATGAGCGTGATGGCGAAGCGGGTCCGAGCGGCGGTCCGACTTTGGACGGGCGGCGCCGACCGACGCGCGCGACGAGAATCGAACTCGCGATCATCATCTCCTGTTTTGGTGGCTTGATCCTTTCGCATTCGGTCGAACTTCCGCTGTGGGATCGCTCCCGACCGGCCGTTTGGTGGAGCGCCTTCGCGTTCTATTTCCGTACATTCCAATTCCATCTCGGATGTGTAGGAATCCTCTGGGCCGCCGGCTGTGCGATACGGAAGCGACTTGGGCTTGCCGCCTTGGTGGCGCTGTTCGCCACAACCTCGATCATCCCGGAAGCGCGCGGACTTTGGCCTGCAACGCCATTTCGCTCTCTGCCGACGGACCTCCGCATCGTGAGCGTCAATCAACTGCGTACGAATCAGGACGCGCGCCGCACGCTCGTAGGAATATTCGCCGAGAAACCGGACGTGATCGCCAT
Organism: Phycisphaerae bacterium; assembly: GCA_031411495.1. Classification (GTDB taxonomy): domain Bacteria; phylum Planctomycetota; class Phycisphaerae; order Tepidisphaerales; family Tepidisphaeraceae; genus JANOBD01. Next base: position 36,171 of record JANOBD010000235.1, read on the forward strand.
CCAGGAGTACAGCCAGTCTCATGATGAGCAGTTCTCACGGGCGCTCGCCGGGCGGTATCCGTATGCCGCACGATTTCCCCATCCGATTTCGAACGGGCTGGCCGTCTATTCGCGATACCCGCTGACGCTGGACGATGCGCCGGCGGAGAACTTCGGCGGCGGACGATTGATGTCTGTCACCGTATCAATCGACGATCGGCGTGTCCGCCTGTTCAACATCCATCCCACATCGCCGGGCCTGCCGAGTCGAATTGCCGCCAACCGCATGCAGATCGCGGAGCTGGTCAGCTCGATCAACCGGGAGCAGCTGCCCACGATCGTCGTCGGCGACTGCAATTTCACGCTTAACAGCCAGCAAGCGCACGCGCTGTGCCGAGCGGGGCTTCGACCCGCCGAAGATTGGGGAGGCGGCGTTCGGTGGAGCTGGTCGCCCGTACGTGATGCGTGGCCCGTGCTGCGCATCGATCACGCTTTCGTTTCGGACGACTTTTCGGTGCAAAGCGATCGCACCGGCGGAGCCGTCGGTTCGGATCACCGGCCGATCGTTGTCGATCTCGCGTTCAAATGACGGAGCTACTGGAAGACCGAACGGACCGACCGCCAATGCCCGCCGCATCCCGCGCATTTCGAGATTACTGTGGAGGCTGGATACGCAGGACTTGTGTGTCGGTGCCGCGAAGTACTTCGAGCACGACCGACTCCTTCGGTGTTGCCTTACGGAAAGCCTCGTAAACATCCTTGAACGGCTGGACGTTGGTGACGTCGGTCTGGTTGATCTTAGTGATGACATCATTGCGCTGCAGACCGCCCGCCTGCGCGCTGCCTTGCGGCTTCACGAAGGTAACGACCAGGCCGCCGGCGTTGTCGTCGATGTGTCGGGCATATCGATCCTGGAAGACCATGTCGCGCACCGTGTATCCCAGATCTTCCGCGAAGAAGCGCGCGGCAGTGGATGCAGGCGCGGGGCGCTCCAGCAAGTTCAAGGTCACATCCTTTGGCGCTTCGCCGCGCTTGGTGATCACCGTGAGCTTCAGAGGATCGCCGACGTTCATCTTTGCGACGAGTCGACCGAGGATCATCGGCAGCTCCTCGGGCGTGTCACCGCGCTCCAGCGGTTGTCCATTGACCATCGTGATGATCTCGCCCCCCTTGAGGCCGGCCTTGTCGGCGGCTGCGCCGGGAATCACGTCGCCGATCTGAACGCCCGGCTGCCCTTTGAGCCCGTAGAACTCCGCCACTTCCTTCTTCAAGCCGGTCATTTGCACGACGCCCATCCACGGCGTCTTGCGGCTGTTGGGCGCGGTCGGCGGGTCTTGAATTGCAGGCATCAACTCCGACACCGAAATGATGAACACCGGCGGATTGACCAGTGATGCCATCTCGTTCTCGCCGGGGTTCAGCATCGGCGTCTGGCCTTCCTGCTCGGGCACGACGCCTACGAACTCGCCAGCCTTGTTGAACACCGGCGATCCGATCGCGGTGAGATTGCCGGAGGTGAGGATCAGCTTCACCGGCCCGCGAAGTTTAGCGCTCACGGTTGATTGGCGCGCATATGCCGAGTAACCCGAACTCTTGGGCAGCAAGCCGACACTGTAGATGGTGTCGCCCACATCAATCGGCTGCACGGCCGGTTTGAGGGCGATCCACTTGCAGGTATCGGCCTTGGGTTTCACGAACGCGATATCGGCGCGATCATCACGACCCAGAAATGTCGCGTCGATCTCCACTTCGTCCGCGCCCTCCACGCCCGGCGGGATGACGATCTTGAAATTGATCATCTGTTCATCGGGAATGGCCATCGGCACGATCGCGGAGGTGAACGCGATCAGTCCATTCTCACTGAGAACCATGCCGGCGCCTTCGAGCTCGCGCCGACCCATCTCGCTGTCGAACGTGTAGCGCACACAAACGAGTGATGGACGAACCTGCTGTAGCAGCGAGCTTGGCGTGACGACGACGGCTGCCCCTGGCTTTGCCGCGGGCTTCGCATCTATCGCGCAGCCGCCGGCGATTGAAGCGCAAACGGCGAGTGCCAGAACGATTCTGTTTCGGGTTGTGATCATGACTGTTTCATTTCCGAGGATATCGATTCGATAGATCCGAACGGCGCGATCGCCTTACTTCTTTTCGACCTTCATCACCTTTGATTGCACGCCGCGACCGCGCTTGATATCGAGAAGCACCTGTGTCTCGCCGGCCTTGACGGCCTTGTCGTACGCGGCAGCAAATGCCTCGAGATCGAGGACTTCATCACCGTCGATTTTGCGGACGACATCCCCGGGTTCGATCTCCGCAAGAGCGGCGGAAAAGCCCGGCGTGACGCTGGTGACGATCACCCCCTTGTCGTCATCGAATCGCTGTTCCTGCGCGAGCGCTCGCGTGATGTCGCGTACGCTCAATCCCCACTGCTTGAACTCCTGTTCCTCGCCGACCTTGCTTTCGAGCTTTTCCACTTTGAGCGTGGCCGTCTTTTCTTCCTGCCCGCGCCGGTACTTGATCGAAACGTCCTGGCCGATGGCGAGTGAAGCGATCCGCTGCTTCACGGCGGAGATCTCCTCGGGAAAGCGCACGTTGGTGGGCGCGCCGTTGAGTTCAAGCAGGATGTCCTGCGGCTTCAGGCCGGCGGCCGCGGCAGGGGAGTTCTTGTCCACCGTGCTGATCAGCGCACCCTTGTTGATGTCGATGGAGTAGAACGATTCCAGGTCCTGCAACGGGCGGAAATCGATGCCCAAATAGCCACGCGTGACACGGCCCTTTTTTCCGTCGGCAGCGGATTCGAGGATCGCATCGATGACCGGCTTCGCCGCGTCGATCGGGATGGCGAAGTTGAGCGCCTGTCCGCGCATGCCGCGCGTGTTCACGCCGACGATCTTCGCGTTCAGGTCCACCAGCGGCCCGCCGCTGTTGCCGGGGGCGATGGGTGTATCCATCTGGATCCAGTTGCTGAACTCACCCGTTTCGTAGTCGTCGATGTCCTGCTTTTCGGGATAAAAGGTGCGCTCCGTGTTGGAGACGACGCCGAGCGTGAGCGTGCGCGCCAGCCCGAATGGCGTGCCGATGGCGATCACGTCCTGCCCGGGCACGAGTCCCGTCGAAGTGCCGAAGTCCGCGTAGGTGAAGCTCACACCCTTGGACTTGATCTCATCCATGTCGAGCTGAATGACGGCAAGATCGGTCCAGTGATCATCTCCGATCAGCTTCGCCTTCACCCGCTCCTTGTTTGCAAGCGTCACGAAAAACTCCACGCCTCGTCCGGCGACGTGGTAGTTCGTGAGGATGTGGCCCTGCGCGTCGAAGATCGTTCCCGAGCCGATGCCGCGGCGGTTCGCCTTCTTCCCGTTTTCGTAAACTTCCTGTGTGACGTCGATGCGGACGACGGCAGGGAACACCTTTTCAGTAACCTTGAGCACATTCGCGGGCGTGGCATCAGGAAAGAGTTCGCCGCCGCCGGTGATGGAGGTCTGTTCGACCTGGGCGGGCTGCGTGGAAGACTTTGATCCATCATCGAGCGTCACACTCGTGACAGGGACTTCGCCTTGTGACTTCACTTGAGATTGCGTGGTCTGCCCAGGAGCCCGCGAAGAAATCAGTCCGAGAAGAACGCCGGCGATGGCTCGTGTGATCATGGTTGTGGATAACATGCTCGATTCCTGTCTTGGTGGCAACCGCGCCCGCCGGGTTTGAGTGCGAAAACGATACGCTCGCCGGGCTCAAAGATCGATCGGTGGACATTCAAAGGAGTGGAATTCAATGGGTTTCGATTCAGGCGCGCTGGCGTTCACACGGTTCAACGTGGTTGGCGAAGTTTCGCGACTTCCGGATCAGGAGACGCTCGACCGCTTCGCCGCGCTCGCGCTGCGTGAGGACGAACTCACCACCGCCGAGGTCGATTACGGCTGGGTCGGCGGGCGACACATCCTGGATGGCGACTTCAACGCTGGCAACTGCATCTACAACGACGCCATCCACGTCGGCCTGCGCATCGACACCAATAAGGTGCCGAGCGAATTGAAGAAGGCTTACATCGCGCTGGAAGAAAACGCGAGTGCGGCGAGCAACCCCTCTGGATTTGCGTCGCGCAAGCAGAAGCGCGATGCGCGTGAGACCGCGAAGCGGAAGATCGAAGAAGACCTGGCGAGCGGAAAGTTTCGGCGCAGCAGGGTGATCAACGTGTTATGGGATATGCCCGCGAGCACCGTCTACGCGGCAGTGAGCCTCTCACAGCGCGATCAGCTCATCGAACTCTTCGAGCGGACGCACAACGTGACGCTCGAGCCGATCAGCAGCGGCAACCTCGCGCTGCATCGCCTTGAAAAGCTTGGCAAAAGGAGAGAATACGAAGACTTTACCCCTACGCGATTCGCGACCATCCCGGGCGATCCGCCCGCCGAATATCCCTGGAGTGCCAAGGGCGATCAGGCCAAGGACTACATCGGCAACGAGTTTCTCATGTGGCTCTGGCACGGGACGAGTTCCCGCGGCGGCGAAATCGCGCTCGGCGATCACTCCGCGACCGTGATGTTCACCAAGAATCTCGATCTCGACTGCTGCTACGGACAGTCCGGCCGCACGGGCCTCAAGTACGAGACGCCCACCGACATGCCCGAAGCCATCGAAGCCATTCGCAGCGGCAAAGTGCCGAGGAAAACGGGCCTGACCATCGCACTGCATGGCCAGCTCTACACGCTCGCAATTTCAGCGGAGACGCTTTCGATCAGCGGCATGAAGTTGCCCGAGATCGAGAAGGCCGACTCCCCGCGAGTGCTATTCGAGGAGCGGATCACGCTGCTACGCGACTTCATGAAGGGTTTCGACCAGATGTTTGACACGTTCCTGAAGCAGCGCGCCGGAGAAACCTGGCAGGGGCAGGTTGATCAGACGCGCCGCTGGATCACCGGTAAAAGCCGCGTCGCGGGAATGGCCGCGGTGGCGTGAAGTCGGTGAGCAGAAGCCTGATGAAGTGACTCTCTTGCGTAGCCGCGAGTTTCTGAGCGGCGGTGCGGCAGCGGGAGCAACGTTGCATGTGCACAAGTCCCGAGCCGGTCATCGTGCGAGGTGACTTTCGAATCGACCTGTGCGAGTCTACCGCACACTATGCCCGTGACCCTCTCCGACATCCGCGCCGCCCGCGACCGCATTGCCGGCGCGGTCTATCGAAGCCCCTGTCCGTATTCGCTCCTGCTCTCCCGACTCACTGGGTGTCGTGTCTTCTGCAAACTCGATCACCTGCAGGTCACCGGCAGCTTCAAAGAGCGCGGGGCGCGAAACCGGCTTTCAAAGCTGTCCGACGAACAGAAACGGCACGGCGTGATCGCGGCATCTGCGGGAAACCATGCGCTTGCGCTCGCGTACCACGGCAAGCAACTCGCCATCCCCGTGACGGTCGTCATGCCCATCTGGGCACCGCTCACCAAGGTCACCAACTGCCGTGCCTTCGGCGCGACGATCATTCAGCACGGCGAGAGCTTCGATGATGCCAAGTCGCGGGCGCTGCAGATCTGCGATGAACGAAAGATGACGTACGTACACGGTTTCGACGATGACGACATCATCGCCGGCGCGGGAACGATCGGACTGGAGATTCTCGAAGATGTGGCGGATGTCGATGCGGTCATCATTCCCGTGGGCGGCGGCGGATTGATCGCGGGCGCGTCCGTCGCGCTCAAGTCGATCAAGCCGGGCATTCGCGTCATCGGCGTCGAGACGCAGAACGCGCCGACGCTTCGCGCCTCGCTCGATGCGGGCAAGATCGTCAAGATTCCGAGCAAGCCCACGCTCGCGGATGGCCTGGCGATCTCCGAAGTCGGCGCGCGCTGTTACGAACTCGCGAAACGGTATGTGGATGAAGTGGTGCTCGTCGACGAAGCACACATCGCGCGCGCCGTGCTGCGGTTGCTCGAGCTGGAAAAGACCGTCCTCGAGGGCGCCGGGGCCGCGTCGCTGGCGGCAATGCTTCAGTACGATCTCAAGCTAGCCGGCAAGACGGTGGTGCTCGTTCTTTGTGGCGGGAACATCGATCTCACCCAAATCAGCCGCGTGATCGATCGCGGATTGGCGGCCGACGGTCGGCTTTGCCGGTTCGTCTGTTCCATCTCCGATCGGCCGGGCGGGCTGGCGCGGCTGACGTCGCTCTTCGCGCAGGCGGGCGCGAGCGTGAAGGAGATCGACCACGATCGAAACTTTGCCGGCGCGGACATCGCGACGGTGTACGCGAACTGCGTGCTGGAGACGCGCGACCATGCGCACATCGACGAGATCGAGAAATCGCTCCGTGCCGCCGGCGTGGATGTTGTCTCAAGAACGCCGTGATTTTTCGTGATCGACGCCGTTGGCGAGCCTACACTTTTGCCCGGCAGGCAAAGACGGAGGCCCGGCACGATGAAGAGCCAAGCTAAAACCACCGAGCGGAAGTGCGACCTGTGTGGCAAGCCCATCCCCGCAGCGCGCATCGAAGCGCTGCCGGACGTGACGACGTGTGTCGAGTGCGCGAAAAAGCACCCGAAGAAGATCGACACGAGTTTCGTCGAGATCAGCGAGGCGAGCCCGATCAACCGCAACGGGTTCGCGCCGAAGGATTGATCACATGGGCAATGCCGCCTGCCAGTGTTTCACCGCCTGTATCGGGTGGATGAGCATCAGCACGTTCAGCGTCAGGTTATCGCGAATCCACCAGAGCATGAACAGTTCGCTCGCGACAAAAAACGCGACCGACCATTTCCAGCCGATCTGCCATGCGATCACAAACCCCATCATCGCCATGGCGACGTCGCTCAGGCTGTTGGCCACAGTGTCACCTTCGTAGCCGAGAGAAATCGTCGCGGCACGATACCGCTCGATGATGATCGGCGAGTTTTCGAGGATCTCCCAACTGATCTCGATCAGCGTCGCGATGGCGATCCGCCAGGAGATGATCACGCGGGGCGCGAAGAGTTGAATAACGTAGAAGAAGATGACGCCGTGCAGCACATGCGAAAGTGAATACGGGTCGATCAGGTGTTGGGAGTTGTGCATCGAGTTGATGTTCAAACTCACCAGGAATGGCTCGCCGCATTTACACCACCAGAGCCGGCCGTGTAGCCGGAAGTCGACGATGAGAAACGTGATCGCTGCCGCGATGACGAGATAGGCGCGCGGGTCGATGCGGTAGGGTGTCGGCGCGGCGGTTTCGGCGTCGGTCATGCGGCGTATCAAACCGCAATCGCCGGGAAGTTGCCATAGCTCATATGGCGCGACGCCGGCGAACCAGCGTCAACGCGGAGAAGGCTGCAAACGCTCCGGGCTCGGGCACGATCGATTGCGCGAGTTTCCAGTCGGATTCGAACGCGGCCGCAGACGAGTAGTGCTGCGCGATGGTGAGTAGATCGTCGTAGTTCACGTTCCAGTCGAAGTTAAAATCGCCGGTCTCCCAGAAAACGTTGCCGTTTCCGGATTCGCCGTAGTGCTGGGCGAGGGTGAGAAGGTCGGTGAAGTCGACGACGTCGTCGTAGTTCGTGTCGCCGGGGGAGCGGATGGGATCGAGGCGGACGGAAGCGTTTGTCCAGCCGAACGTATTGGGATCACCATCCTGGTCGAAACGCGCAACTGCCACGAGTTGACCGCGGTTGTTGATGGCATTGATGCGCGTGATCTGCAAGAGGCCGGTGTAGGCGGCGGGGAGCATTGACGTGACCTGATAGTATTCTCCGTCTTTCCATAGGGCTCCGATCGTGTCGTACATGCTTGCCGACGACATTCCTTCGGCACCGACCGTCCAGCCTTGATCGTTGATTGCGAGAGCAATTGCACTCTTGCCTTCGATACCGTTGAAACCGCCCGGAAGCATGGAATAACTGCCGGCCTGAAAGACCACCGGGATGGCACCCGCAATTGGAGTGTTTGGGATCGTCACGTGACCGACGATGGTGTTTTTCGAGTTCACGCCACTGGCATAGGACGAGTAGCTCGTCACTTCGAGCCGGACGGGCAATTGGCCTGGCGCGAACCGGAGTGCAAATTCCTTCCCCGCGGTGTCGGCAAACCGATAACCAACGATTAGGCCATTCGACGAGATAGATGTCGGCCCTTCGTTGGTTGTGGAGGAACCGTTCAAGTCCGTGACCGTCTGGCCCTGTATCAAGATCGGTTGGGCGAAGTTCGCACCGACCGCTTGGCCAGCGTCGTTGATCGATAAGAGCATGCCGGAAAACAGTAAAGGCGGCAAATCAAAGCTGCCATTGCTATAGCGCATCGCGCGAGCGCTATATGATCCATTTGAAACATAGCCGACCGTGACGTCATTGTTATTGATGTCATATGCGTTCGAGCCGAGGTACCCCGCGGGCCCGCCCAGCAGACTTCCCGCCCCGGAATGAGCATTCCAGATGGTCGCACGAGTGTTAAACGGGTCACTGTTGAGCGTGTTTTGCACTGAGCCAACCACGGTGCCGAAGTCGTTAATTCCGCGTGGCTGACTGTACACGTAACCGAGTTGTTCAAGTACCACCGGCTGAAATCGCAGGCCGGCGAAAGACATCGACGAAGCCAGCAAAACTGATGTGCAAATTGCTTTCGTGAGTACCATCTCAGTACGCTAACTACTCCTTGAATATAATAATATGTGCGACAAAAAAGCCCCGGCATTGACATGCCGGGGCTTTCGGTTTGATGCATCTGACTGTCACAGACGCGTCTTGCACCTGCGACAAATTGGCCCGCGGCTTACCGAATGAACAGCATCTCCCGATAGGTCGGCAACGGCCAGATGTCGTCGTCGACGATGCCTTCCAGGACATCCGCGGACGTGCGGACGTCATTCAGCGCGGGGATGATCTTCTCTCGGCTGTACTTCGCATGATCGTACGGCTCGCCTTCGGCGACATGACCCACCGCGTGTTCGAGCGCCGCGATGCCCTTGCTTAGCGCCGTGATGTTTTCAACCAATGCCTTGAGCGTGTCCGTTCCAGGAGCGGCCACACCTGCGGCCTTGGCTGAGGCGACGCTGTTGGCGACTTCCGTCTGATACTTCAGCGCGGCCGGCAGAATGATCGTCTTGGCGATCACCAGTGCCGTCTTGGCTTCGATCGCGATCGTCTTGGTGTAGATCTCGCTGAGGATGTTGAAGCGACTTTCCAGTTCCTTCTTCGAATAGACCTTGTACTTTTCGAAGAGCTTGATGGTGTCGTCGCGGGTGACGACCGGAAGAACCTCGATCGTGTTCTTGTGATTCGCCAGGCCTCGCTTGGCGGCTTCCTTGTGCCATTCCTCGGAATAACCGTTGCCGTTGAAGACGACGCGTTTGTGCTGCTTGATGATCTTCGGCAGCAGTTCCTGGATGGCGGCGTTGAGCGTCTTGCCGCCCTTGACCGCGCCTTCCAGTTCGGTGGCGATGTAGTCGAGCGACTCGGCGACGATCGTGTTCAGGACCGTGTTCGCGCCCGAGACGTTGGCGCTGCTGCCGACGGCACGGAACTCGAACTTGTTGCCCGTGAACGCGAACGGCGACGTGCGGTTGCGGTCGCCGGCTTCACGTGGGATCTTCGGCAGGATCGAGACGCCCGTCTCGAACATGCCGCCTTGCTTGCTGCTCTTGGCGGTGCCGGCTTCGATCTGCTCGATAACGTCGTTGAGCTGATCGCCGAGGAAGATCGAGATGATCGCCGGCGGGGCTTCGTTGGCGCCCAGGCGGTGATCGTTGTGAGCGCTGGCGATCGAGAGACGCAGGATTTCCGCGTACTTGTCGACGGCGCGGATAACGGCGGCGGTGAACACGAGGAACTGCGCATTGTCGTGCGGGTTGTCGCCGGGGTTGAGCAGGTTCTCACCCGTGTCGGTCGACATGCTCCAGTTGTTGTGCTTGCCGCTGCCGTTGACGCCGGCGAAGGGCTTCTCGTGGAGCAGGCAGACGAGGCCGTACTTGTCGGCGGTCTTGCGCAGGATTTCCATGATCAGGTTCTGATGGTCAACCGCGAGGTTGCTCATTTCGAAGATCGGCGCGATTTCGTACTGGCTGGGCGCCACCTCGTTGTGACGGGTTTTGACCGGCACGCCGAGCTTAAACAATTCCATTTCGCATTCGGCCATGTACGCGAGCACGCGTTCGGGGATCGCGCCGAAGTACTGATCTTCCAGCTCCTGTCCCTTGGGCGGCGGCGAGCCGAAGAGGGTGCGGCCACAGTACAGCAGGTCGGGACGGCCGTAGTAGAAGGCCTTGTCGATCAGGAAGTATTCCTGCTCCGCGCCGACGGTGGTGAAGACCTTGGAGACGCCCGAGTGACCGAAAAGCTTGAGGATCCGGATCGCCTGCGTGGAGAGGGCATCCATCGACTTGAGCAGCGGTACTTTCTTGTCGAGTGCTTCGCCGGTCCAGCTGAGGAACGCGGTCGGGATGACCAGCGTCGAGCCGTTGGGGTTCTCCATGATGTACGCGGGCGAGGTCGGATCCCACGCGGTGTAGCCGCGGGCTTCGAAGGTGGCGCGCAGGCCACCCGAAGGGAACGAGCTCGCATCGGGCTCGCCCTTGATCAGCTCTTTGCCGCTGAACTCCAGCACGGCTTTGCCGCTGTCGGCAGGTGCGACGAAGCTGTCGTGCTTCTCGGCGGTGATGCCGGTCATCGGCTGGAAGATGTGTGTGTAGTGCGTCGCGCCTTTCTCTACGGCCCAATCCTTCATGGCGGCGGCGACGGCATCGGCGATGCCCGGATCAAGTTCCGCGCCCTGCTTGATCGTTTTCTGAAGGGCTTTGAACACCGGCTTGGGCAGACGCTGACGCTGAACCTCTTCGTTGAAGACGTTGATGCCATAGAGGTCCTTGGCATGAATCTTCTTGAAGTCGAAGCGGTTCAATTGATGCTTGGCAGAAGCGATCGCTTTGATCGCTTCGTAACGAAGGTTGGACATGTACGTGACTCCAGAATCGTATTTTGACCCGGCAACGGCGCCTTGTGGTTCCGCAAAGTCGCAACTGCCTGTGGAACTGATTTACAGCGTCCGCTGCCCGGCGCGGTTAAAGACGGGCGGGTCTGATGGAAGTATTATTCTGGAGATCGCTGCCCGCCGGTCAAGCCAATCCTGAACGGTTCCTATCGGAGAAGGCCGGATCCGCCAAAACCAGTCTTTTCAGGGCAGAAACGGACGCTGACGACCTTCCGAGCGCATTCCTCGCCCGCACGGCAACGTCAGCGCGCGTGCCGAGCGCGCGCCGATGTAGTTGCCGACAGTAGGCGGCCGATGAGCGGTAAAACTCCCGACGACCTCCGGTGATGCCTCGCGATCACGGGCCGCTGATCGTGGGCGGAACAACCAAGGTCGCTTCTCCCGCCACATCGCCGAAAAGGTAAAATGATCAACCAAGAACCTTTCGCAGAAACGCGATCGTGTTGGACCATGCATCTCGTGTGGCGTTGAGGTTCGCGCCGTTCCGGTCCTGCTGCTGGCGAAGAAACCCGTGCCCGGCACCCTCGTAGACGTGAGACTCGAACTTCTTCCCAAGCTTGCTCATCGACGTGTCGGTTGCCTCGACGGTGGAAGTAACGCGCGCATCGTCCTTTCCATAGAAGCCTGCGACCGGGCAGGTGATCTTTTCCATTTCGGATGCCGCGGGCGCTGTCCCGTAATAAACGACGGCGCCGCTGAGCGCCGGCTGATGCGCCGCGTAGGCGAAGCTGACACTACCGCCCCAGCAAAAGCCGATAGAGGCCGTCTTGCCGCTGGCTGAGGGCAACTGGGTCGCATAATCGCGAGCGGCGTCGAGCCGCTGAGCGATCACTTCGGGAGTGAGCCCTCGGATCGCGTCGCGAACCTTGTCGGATTCGAACGCTTCGGTCCCGCCGCCGTCTTTCCCCATGCCGCTGAGCATGTCCGGCGCAATGGCGATAAATCCGTCCGCCGCAAGTTGGTCGCAAACGGCGCGAACCCAGTCGGTCATGCCGAAGATTTCGTGAATTACCAGCACGACCGGCGCCTTGTCGCTGCGCTCGGGATAGGCCACGAAGCACTTGAGCTTTACATCAGAGCCCGACAGCTTGACGTCGACGAACTCGCCGTGGCGCGGCGATTCCTTCAGTGCCGCCGCGGCGTGTTCCTGGTCAGCGGGGATTTTCGGTGCGTCCTGTGCGGAGGCGACGGTGGCAAGGATGACCATTGCGGCGGCGATCTGTAAGAGTTTCTGCATGCCGCATCATTGGCGCGGGATTGAACGCCGGCAATACAAACTCGCGTTTCAGGTGCCGCTTGGCGTCGGATCGACGGCTTTACGCTTCCCGTTCGCGCCTCTCGCTTCCAGCTTTTTCCTTGCCTTTTCGGCAAGCACTTCGAACTCGTCTCTGAGCTGGCAAAGGTCCTTTTCTTCCAGATTCTCGATGTCGAGCAGGGCATTTCTCGCGCCGCGAGTGGCAACGATGAGTTCGTCGAGTTTGATCTGCACCGCGCGTGCATCCCGGTTCTGTGTGTTTTGAATCAGGAATACCATCAGGAATGTAACAATCGTCGTCCCGGTGTTGATCACCAGCTGCCACGTGTCGCTGAACTTGAAAATGGGTCCGCTGATCGCCCAAACGACAATGACCAGCAGGGCGCAGAGGAATGTCGTCGGATGTCCCGCATGCATGGACGTCGCATTGGCGAATTTGGCAAACCAGGACCGTCGACCGTTTTTCGTGTTCGTGTCTGGCATGCGCGTGTCTCCTGCCCCGATCAGAGTCGCGAGTTCAATGTCCCCGTATCGGGGCACGCCCGATTCGCGATGCCCGGGCCCGATGACAATCCAGCACTGCTTTTCCCCGGCGGCGAGATGTTGCTTCGCGCGATAGGGTTGTTTTGTCACTCAACCAAGGAGACGTCATGAATTCTCGCCCGAGCGATCTGACCCCAGCTGCCCAGCCGACAATGTCGATCCGCGCCCGCGCCGGTGCCGCGGGAAAGGCGTTGCTGGTTTATCTCGGTTCCGGAAGCATTGTGTTGGCGATCGTCGCATATCTGGTCTTCAACAGCATGGGTTGCTGAGACCCGCGATGTACAACTCAGTCTGGACGCCGAAGCCTGTCTGCGATCAGTGATTGCAGCAGGCTTCGGTGGCATCGGGACTCGCGGACGCATTGTGACGAGCAAAGCAGCGTGATGGTCTCACCGACCGTAACCCGGGCGGCGAGAACGTCGATAGCGGTGGACTGTGCTGCCATCTCGCGAAGGTACGAAGCGCGATACGCGTCCCATCCCATCATCAAACCGTTTTTTCCGTACGCGGCCGCATGGAGTTTTACGCTCGGGCCGAGGTCGGGAAGCCACTCGGTCCAGGTTTCGCTCGCCTTTGACACACCACGCGGGCGGTAGCGACACACGAGGATCCGGGTGCCGTCCTCCGAATCGACCGGATCGTTCCATCGCTTGGTTCGAATCTGTCCGACGTTCATACGATAAGATGATACGCGTCCCGGTTGAACGACGACGACGAATCGCTCGCGAACACTGAACACTCCATGTGCGTATTGAGTCCCTGCGGCGCAGCCCAGCAGAGCAGTCACCGGTGTTTTTGCCTGTCTTGGCGCGAACTACCGCTCATCTTGAGCGCGTAGGACCTCACCCGGAGCCGATGAGGAAGTCATCCTCGTCGTAGAGGCGGTCGTCACCCTTGCCGCCATCCATGTAGTCGTCGTGGTAATCGCCGTAGAGCGTGTCGTCGCCGCGGCCGCCGTAGAGGTTGTCTTCGTAGCCGTCGGTATCGACGAGTTTGTCGTCGCCGTCGAAGCCGAAAAGGTCGTCCTGTCCGTCGCCGCCGTCGATGGTGTCGTCGTCGATGCCGCCGTCGAGGAGGTCGTTGCCGCGTTCGCCGTAGAGGCGGTCGTCGCCGCCGTTACCCTGGATGGAGTCGGCGCCGCTGCCGCCCCAGAGGGTGTCGGCGCCGGAGTCGCCGAGCAGTGTATCGTCGCCATTGTCGCCGAAGGCTTCGTCGCGGCCGGGGCCGGCGTCGAGGTAGTCGCCGCCGCCGTAGCCGAAGAGGCGGTCTTGGCCATCGTCGCCATACAGGTCGTCGCGATCATCCGAGCCGTACAGGTCGTCATCGCCGAGGCCGCCGAAGATGACGGCGGTGTCGTCGCCCGCGTAGAGCGTATCGTTGCCGGCATCGCCTTGGATGGTGTCGTCGCCGAGATCCCCGTAGGCGTAGTCGTTGCCGTCGCCGCCGAGAAGTTTGTCGTTGCCGTCGTTGCCGCCGAGGAGGTCATTGCCACTGTCGCCGTAGAGCGCGTCGCCGCCGGCACCGCCGAGAAGGGTGTCATCGCCTGCGTTTCCGTAAAGGCGATCGCCGGCGTTGCCGCCGTCGAGCTTGTCATTGTCCTGATCGCCGCGAAGGACATCGTTGCTGCCGTTGCCGCGGAGAGTGTCATCGCCGTAGCCGCCGTAGAGCGAATCGCGTCCACCAGCGCCGATCAGCGAGTCGTTGCCATTCTCGCCGAGGAGTTTGGAGTCCAGCGTGATACCGGTGCCGACTTCGATGCGGTCGTTCCCATCCCGGGCGCGGACCAGGAGGAGGTCGATCGGATCGAGATCGAATCGTCGGGTGACATCGTTCACATCGACGCGGACGAAACTGCCTTCGAGGCGGATGAGAATGTCATCGGCACGTGAGTTGCCCATGACGCTGAGCACCCCATCCGTAAGTGAGATCGAGGTGAGCAGCTTGCGTGCATCGAGAGATTCGATCAGTGAAACGCGATTCATGGCTAGGACCTTTCCAATGGCTCATCGCAATGACAAGCCGACAAGCAACCAGACACCTTGTGAAAATGACGGTTAGCAGTTCACGAAGGGAGAATCCTTATAACCGCAGCATTTTTCGAAGGAAGCGGCGGCGTTTCGATTGCGGAGCGTATTATCCGACGTCGGAAACCGCATTGCTTTTCTTGCGTTGGCAAAGCCAAAGTGGACAACGCATCGTCTGCATGAGCCAAGGGCCCGATGAATCCGGATCCCATCTGAATGTTTCGACCGATCCGCCATCAGTCGGGCGGGCGAGCTTAAAATCGCGCATTCGCCAATTCGTTTTCGATATCGTTGCCCTCAAGATTCTGCTCTTGGGGATCATCGTCGCAGTTCTCTTCTTGGTGTCGCTCTATTTCAGCGGCGATGTCTCTGAAGTTCAGGGCACCAAGCTTCGTATTGTCGCCGTCGTCTTCTTTTTTCGCGTGTTTCAATATCACGTCGCGGCGATGGTGCTTGTCGCGGCGCTCGTGGCGCTGCTGGTCCGCTTTCGCAAGATCGGCGTGTTCGCCGGCAGTCTCGCACTCGTATTGTTCCTGCCGCTGATCCGATCGTACGTCCCGAAATCGCCCGCCCCCATCGGCGGTCCGACGCTGAAGATTTACTCCGCCAATCTCTATACCCGGAATCGCGATGGCGAGGCGGTCATTCGATCGATCAGGGCCGAGGATCCCGACGTGATCGTGCTGATGGAGGTCACTTCCTGGAGTTACGACCTTCTGATGCGCGAGTTCGGCCAGACATATCCGAACCTGCATCGGCCGTTTTACAACGGCGGCGGAGTGGTGATGAGCCGGGTGCCGTTTCGCGAAGACGCGCGGGTTGTCCGGTTACCGGGCAATCACACGCGCATCCCTGTCGTGTTCAACCTTGGCGGAAAAGAACTGGCATTGTACCCCGTGCACCTGCTTTCGCCGGGCAAACTCTCGCTGATTGCGGAGCATCGCGAGCAGATGCGCGAGTTCCTGGAGATCGCCAGCCACGAGAGGAGACCGATGGTGATCGTCGGCGACTGCAACATGACGCCGCTCACGCCGAACTTTGCAGCGCTTGAGCGCGTCGGATTCCGCAGCACGTGGCAACTCGCTGGCTTTGGGGCCGGCAACACGTGGGGCCCACGCTGGTGGCCGACGCTGAACAAGCTCCCAGGCGTCCAGATCGATCAGATGTTGATCCATCCGCCGCTGACGGCGAAGTCACACCACGTCGGCCTCGACACCGGCTCGGACCATCGGCCGATCGTGGCTGAGATCGGGTTTGCGAAATAGAAGTCAGAGATCAGAGGACGCTGAAATCAGGTCCTACCGACTTCTGACTTCTGACCTTCGCCTCACGGCGAGCCGTCCTGCGACCGGCGTGCCGTCGATCGTTGATGCGAACGCGAAGTCGCCCGGCTTGAAATGCCAGCCCATGAGATTGTCGGTTTCGAACTTGATCAGTTTGTCTTTGAAAGCGCCAGGAAATGCGACTATTAGTTTGCAGCAGGTGCAACTGAAGGGTGGGCAGCCTGATCGCGAATCCATTTGCAGGCCGCCTCGAGCACGTCGTCGTGTCCGGCCTCAAGCGACGCGCGGTTCAGCGGGACGACTTCGTCAGGCACAATTCCTTTGCCCTCCAGGCGGCGACCGCTTGCAGAGACATAATCGGCCAGCGCGAACTGGAGTCCGTCGCCATTGGGAAGCTGGGTGATCGTGCTCGGAAGCGCTGCGCCGGGCGTCTGTTGGCCGAAGATTCGGGCGCGACCCAGGTCCTGCAATCCGCCGGCGAGGATTTCGCTCGTCGACATGCTCAGGCCGTCGACCAGGACCGCGACGGGACCGGTGAACTGCGGGTAGCGCGGGTTCACGACGAATTGAAGATTGCCATCGCGCCGGATCATGGTGCCGAGCTTCTTCCCATCGTCGGCAAGGAGAAATCCACACATGCCGGTGGCCATGGCTCCCAGTCCGCCCGGGTTGCCGCGCAAATCGATGATGATGCCCCTCGCCGTTTGATTCGCCTTGATGAATGCGGAATACGCCGGCATCACTTGAGGCGGATTCAGAAATACGCTGAGCGAAAAATACCCGATGTCGTCGGGCAACCGTCGCGCGCCGAAACGGAGGTTCATCGCGGGGAGCATTCCGAATGACGCCCACATGCCGGGCTGCCGCTGGCTCGTCAGCTTCGCGGTGTGCGATTTGCCATCCACTGAGGAAAAGCGAACGCGCACGGTTTCGCCGATCGGAGGCGAGAGCTGTGACTCGATCCAGTCGGCGATTCTCACCGCGGTGAGCGGGACGTCCCCGAACGAGGCGTGGATCTGGTCCGCGGCCTTCTTCACCGGTTTATCGTTGATGGAGTCGATCGCCCAGCCCGTTTTCACGCCATTCGTCGCGGCCTCGGAGCCGTCGTCAATCATGCTCACGACCGGAACGCCGTCACACACACGAACGTGAACGCCGACACTTCCGGTCTCGGCGACGGTACTCGCATCGGGCATTGTGGATTGATCGATGTCGTTGCCGGGCAGCGCGCGGCGCAATTCCGCCGGAACGATCGCGAAATGTGTTTCGCCCAAGCGGTTCAGCGCTTCGCTCATCGTCAGCCGGACCTCGGTCATCGTCTTCGCGGCCTCGATTTTCGGGCGAAGCTGAAGTCGAAGATTATCCCAGTCGACCTCTTTGCTGGCGAGCCGAGATGGGGCGTAGTAGGACTCGGAAATGCGGAGAAACATCTCGTCGTAGCTCGCGAGATTGGCTTCGCGATTCATCGGCTCAGCAGTCGATACGCGCGTCGGCGGATTTGCACGACAGCCACCCAGCGCCAAGAAGATCAGAAGTATGAGTGCCGTGATCGACTGGCGGTCGAGGCGATTGTCTGGTCGAAAAGCGAGAATAGAAGGCATTGCGCAAATCCATCTTGAAAATCGCGGGCAATAGGCACGCGAAATGATAATCAAGGCAATCAAACCCGAGGCGACATTGTAGCCGCGAGCTGTTCAACCCGTGGCATTGAAGAACGTGCGGGTCACATCATTGCCAGGAGTGCCCGCGCCACGCGGTCCGCCGCATCTGGCTTGCTCAGCGAACTCGCCGATTTGGCCATGGCGAGCCTGCGCGGCACATCATAAAGAAGTGATTCAAGCAAGGGTCGAAGCGATTCGCCGTTTTTCCTGCGATCCTTTTCGTCCTTTATCACCAGGGCTGCACCTTGATCTGCGAGCGCCTTTGCATTGGCGAGCTGATGCTGGTCCTTGTGAAACGGATACGGCATCAGGATGCTCGGTACCGCACATGCCGTGAGCTCGGCACAACTGCTCGCGCCGGAGCGGGAGACGGCCAGATCGGCGCACGCCCATACGTCGGCCATCGCCGGCGTAAAATCGAGGACGGTCGCCGATACTTCAAGTTCCCGATATTCGCTCTTCACCTGTGCCGCATTGTCCTTCCCAGCCAGATGCAGGATCTGCCACCCCTGCAGCATCCCGCTCGCGGACGATTCGAGGATCTGCCTGAGCGATTCGATGACGGCCTGGTTGACCGTCACTGCGCCTTGAGAAGCGCCGGTCACCACCAATGTCTGGAGCATCGGGTCAAGGCCCAGGCGTTTAGATGCTTCGATGCGCGGCGGTCGCGCCAGGATCTCTGCTCGGATCGGGCAGCCGGTGGTTTCAAGCTTTGCTTTGTGTGCCGCCGAAACGTGGTGAATGGTCTCGTCAAATTGGCAGAAGACTCTTTGAACATACGAGAGGAGGTACTGATTCGCCTGCCCGGGGATGACGTCGGGATTGAGGATGGCGGTCGGAAGCTTGAGCTTCGCAGCCGTCTTCACGCAGACGCCCGCCGCATATCCACCAAGTCCCAGCACGGCGGCGGGTTTCTTCTCGGCGATGAGTTTCTTCACCTGTTCCTGAGTCGCGCGCCAGCCGCGCCAGAAGCGCAAAAGCCCGCCTACGCTACGCCGCGGAGGAACGATCGGTTGCGGAACCCATTTGAACGGAGTGCTTTCGAGGATCGTCGCGTCGATGTCCCGTTCGGTGCAGAGGAAATAGGGCTCGATCTGCGGATTGATTGCGGCAAGCGCCTGCGCGACGGCGATTCCCGGGTACAAGTGGCCGCCACTTCCTCCGCCGGCGAATAGGATGGTGCGACGTGAATTCACGGCGCCGTTTTAGGGTTATTCAAAGGCGCTCGCAAATATCGCGGCACGGGAGAGCGAATCTGCCCGGTAATCGGACGTCGCTCGCAGAGCATGATGACTTGTCATGCCGTCCGAGCGCGTTAGCATCACCGCGTGTAAGTATTATTGCTGCCATTGAGTAAGACGTGCAACACGTCGAACGGCCGCAAGCAACGAGGATTTTTCGAAAGGATCGAGAATGCGAATCGTCACAATCGGATTGTGCGCAGCATTGGGTTTTGGATTCTTCGCAGTTGGCTGCGACGAAAGCAGCAGCACGACTCCAAAGGTCGATACCACGGCTGCTGACAAGGCTGCTGACAAGGCTGCGGATTCGGCCAAGAGCACGGCTGACAAGATGAATGCCGCCGCTGCGGACGCCAAGAACAACGCGGGTGCAGCGATGGACACTGCAAAGGATAAAGCGGCCGGCGCCGTCGATACGGCGAAAGATGCCGCGGGCGATATGATGGCCCAGGTACAGAAACTCTACGACGACGCCAAGGCATCGCTCACCAAGATGCCCCCAGATGTCGACACGGCGCAAAAGTATGTCGATCAACTCAAAGGCTGGCAGGACAAGCTTCCGGCCGACTGGAAGGCGAAGATTGACGAACTCGTGAAGATGCTTGGCGATGCGAAGGACAAGCTCAAGAATATGCCGGGGATGCCCAAGTGAACCGGCGACGAGATGAACTGAAAGATTGACTCGACTGGCCGCCCGACCGGGCGGCCGGTTTTTTTGGTTCGACTCGTGGTTTGCCACTCACGGCGCGGTCGTCGGCTGGGTGGTTGCCGAGAGCGCGTCGAGCTTCGACTGCCACTCTTTCGCGGCATCGGGTTTTTTCCAAGCGGTATAGAGCTCGACGTACGCCGCGGCCATCCTTTTCATGTTCCGTGGATTACTGTTGCGGTCGAGCACCTCGCGCGCGTCGTTCAGTTCCTTCTCGGCTTCTTTATATCGACCCAGCGCGGTCAACGCGCGGCCTAGTCCCCGACGTGCGACGGCGGATTCGAGCGGCTGCTGGATCTTCGCGAACGCGTCGACAGCGGCTTGCAGGTCCGATTCGGCGTCGGCCGGTTTGCCTGCGTCGATCAGCGACTGGCCGCGTCCGTTGAGGGTGTTGGCCGCGCCGTACCCGTTGGGATTGATCGCTCGCTCTTCAGCCAGGATCGCTGTGTACAGAGCATGCGACTCATCGAATTGCCTGGCGTCGCTGAGTGCGCTGGCGAGGTTCCGCTGCGTCGATAGCCGCTGAGACGGCGCCACATCGGTTCCCTTCATCAGCTCGAGAAGCTCGCGATAAATGACGATCGCCTCACTGCTTTTCCCCTGTGCGGCCAGCGCCAGCGCGAGGCTGTTTCGCGATTGAAGGGTGAGCTTGTGGGCAGGTCCGAACGCGGCCGTCGATTTCTGGATGATGTCGTTGAAGATGCTGACGGCATCGTCGATGCGGCCCAGGGCAACATAAGTGTCTCCGAGCGCGCGCTCGCTGATGAGCGTCTGATCGTGGGTCGGGCCAAGCACCTTTGCTGACAGGGGATAGTTGGCTTCGAAGATGGGCAACGCCTCGGCAAATCGCCCCGCCCAGGCAAGATTTTGGCCGAGATTGAAACGCGGGACGAGCAGGTACGACGAGTCCTTTCCGTACAGCTTTTCCTCGCCGGCGATCGTCTCGTTCAACACCTCGGCAGCCTCGTCGTAACGGCTCGCATACATCAGGACGCTAGCGAGATTGTTGAGCACGGGAAGGAGGCGCTCGGGATGCTCTGCGTTTACTCGGCGATGGTCGGCGATGACGTCGCGATAGAGCTTGATCGCCTGATCGAAGTGTTCGAGATCCGCTTCAATGCCTGCCTGCGACCCGCGAATCGGCAGAACATCCACGTCATCGACCGGCAGGACCGCGGTGGCGTCCTTCAACAACTGCGTATTGAGCTGGAGCGCCTCCTGGGCGCGGTATTGCCAGCGCACGATCTCGATGAGCAGGGCACGCATCCGCAGCGTGTCGCGCGACGTCGCCCCTTCTTCCTGCGTGGTGATCTCGATTGCGCGCTCCATCTGAGCACGGGCGGTGTCATAGTCGGCAAGTTCAAAAAGTGTATTGCCAATCGCCGAGCGTACTTCCGCTTCGGCGGGGGCGGAGTTCGCGAAGCGTTCGGCGATCGTCGGGATCGCCTTGTGGATCTGCTCGAGCACGGTCACTTCGCGGCCGTCTTTGGACGGGTCGGGGGAGCGCAAGAGTTCGAGGAGGAACTTACTCACGCTTTCCGACCGCGCTTGTGCCGCCACTGCGAGATCGCGGTCGCTCTTTGCCTGTGCTTCAGCGGCGACGGCGCGGTCTCGCTCGTTGCTCGCATTCTGCTTTTCGATCAGCGTTTGTTTTTGTGCGCGAATCGCGTTGTCGCGTTCCTGGCTCGCTTTGAAAAAACCGACGATTGCGAGAATTGTTGTCGTAAGAATGAGAAGGGTGGTGACGACGGCGGTCGCGATCGCGCCCTTGTTTCGCTTCGCGAATTTCGTCAACAGGTACAGCGTGGTCGGCGGCCGTGCCTCGATGGGGCGATTGGTGAGGTACCGCTCCAGATCGCTCGCAAACGATGCCGCCGTCGCGTATCGGAGGGTTTTATCACGCGCCAGCGCCGTCATCATGATCGTCTCTAGGTCTCCGCGGAGGCTCGGGTCGATCGTCCGTGGCAGGATCGGCTCATCGGTGGTGATGCGGCGGAGAACTTCGGTGATCGATGCATTGCTGACATCGATCGGAAGTCGGTCGGTGAGCAGTTCGTACAGTATTACGCCCAGCGCCCACACGTCCGCGCGGACGTCTACGGAATCTGCGTTCGCGCTGCATTGCTCCGGCGCCATATAGCCGGGCGTCCCCAGTAGCAGACCCGCCGTGGTTTGCCAGGTGATGCGATCGTTTTCGCCAGTGCTGATGCGGGCGATGCCGAAGTCCAGAATCTTGGGCTCGCCCTGCGAGTTGACCAGAATGTTCGCGGGCTTGAGGTCGCGGTGGATGATCGCTTGCTGATGCGCTTCCTGTACCGCCTGCGCGACGGTGATCAGCAGTTCGATACGCTGGTTGCGCTCGAGCCGATGGTGGCGTGCATATTCGACCAGCGGTTTTCCATCGACGAACTCCATCGCGATGTAGGGCATGGCGCGATGATCGGTGGTTTCGTGCAGGCCGGCTTCGAAGATCGAGGCGATGTTTTTGTGCTGGAGCCGCGCCAGTGCCTGTGCTTCACGGCGGAACCGGTTGTGGGCGTCGATCAGCGGCAGCGCGACGCGGAACAGTTTGAGCGCGACAATGCGGTCGGTGGACACCTGCCGCGCCCTGTAAACGGCGGCCATTCCGCCCTCGCCGACAAGCCGTTCAAGCGCATATCGGCCAATGCGCTGGCCGCTGAGCGAAAGCACATCCGGCCCACCCAGGCCAAGCCACGCATCGGTGCGCTGGTCGATGACGCCGGTCGAATCGTCGTAAGCACTGATCAGTTCGCTCGCCGCGACAAGCAGTTCCCCATCGTTCTGGCAAAGCTCGCTCAGCAGTGCGGCTCGGTCGGCAGTCGGCGCGTCTAGAACGTCGGCAACGATCTCCTTGAGCCGATCCCAGTTATGCGGTCGTTCTGGCATGGGTTGTGTGATCATGCGAGATTCTGAGGGTCCGGGGGACATTATTTCGTCACGGTGCAGCGAGACGACGGAACTCGGTTTAACCGATCGACCCGAGCTTCTTACATAACCACGCACGCGCCATCGCCCAATCACGTTTCACCGTGCGCGGGGAGGTATCCATCGCCGTCGCGGTCTCTTCTACGCTCAAGCCCGTGAAGTAGCGCAGCATGACCACCTGGCATAGTCGATCGTCAATCACTTTCAGTTCGTCAAGTGCTTCGTCGAGCGCGAGCATCGCTGACGGTTCGGACTCTTCGCCTTTGTCGACGAAGTCGAGATCGACTCGGTCGCGATCGCCGCCACGCTTGAGTGATTGTTGGCGTCGGGCGCGCTCAATGAGGATTCGGCGCATCGCTTCGGCGGCGGCGGCGAAGAAGTGGCGCGGGTTGTCCCAGAGCGGTTCGCCGTTCTGGCTGAGCCGGAGAAAGACTTCGTGGACGAGCGCGGTCGTCTGCAGCGTGTGGCCGGAGGGCTCACGATTCATTTTTGCGTGTGCGAGATCGCGCAATTGCTGGTAGACCGCGGGGAACAATTCCGAGGTGTTCTCTTTCGCGGGCTTGTCATGGTTGCCGGATGAATGGGGCAGATCAGACACGTCAGAAGTGTCGCACAAATCGGGGGATCGAGCCAGAAAAATGGGACCACGGTAATCTCGTTGGGACGTAGATTCCGGAGCAATGCGGAGTGCTGCGTTTGTCGTGAAACCCGTTCGAGCGATAACCCTTTGCCAAACTACCGCATGCGACCATCGCAACTCATTTGGCCCCGCAGGCAACTGCTTTTCGCACAATAGGTGCAATACCGGTTGCTCCCACGGAATACCGGGCCATCCAATTGTTCTTAGCGAGGTGTGAGATGTTTGTGCGCTCAAACAAGTCGGCGTTACTTTGCGCTGCGATCGCGGCAGTTGTTTCCATTCCAAGCCTTTTGCCAGCCCAAACGGTCTACACCGGTCCGAACAATGGCGACTGGGCGACCGGAGGCAACTGGTCGGCGGGTGCCCCAACTGGTGCGCTCAATGCGCAGATCAATAACAATGCCAGTTTGGTCAACGTCAACCTGGCCGCCAGCACGACCGGAAACGTCAACAACCTGACGATCGATGCCGGCGACTCGCTGACGCTCCAGAACAATTCGACGCTCAACATCGGTGGGAATCTTCTCGGTACCGGAACGCTCAAGTTCATCGCCAGCCCGAATCAGACGTTCCTCAACTTCAGTAGCCCGACCGCGACGATCGCAGGGCTGATCGATTTCAACTACCAGACCGCTTCGCCCGCGGACGGTCGACTTGCCGGCCCGGGTAGCGGCACCCTGACCAATAACGGCTCGATCCGCGGATCAGGCACGTTCGCTAACATCCGCTTCACCAACTCTGCATCTGGCTTGTTGGAGAACTATCAAACCGGCGCGCAGATGTATATCGATGCCAACAACGGCGGTGGCGGACTCTTCGTCAACCTCGGAACCATCCGTGCCCTTGCCGGCTCGACTGTTTCCTTCGCCGGCGACAACGGCGGCGACGTCAACTCCACTGGCGGCAGCATCCAGGCCAACGGTGCGGGCGCGATCGTCCGATTCGTTAACAACGCTTCCGTGACCGGCGGAAACTACTCCACCACTGGCGGCGGGGAGATTCTCGTCGAGGCCGGCCAGGCCGCGAACGCTTCGCCGCAATCGCTCAGTGGCACGTGGCACGTGGCCAACAACGCCACGCTCAGCATCAATGGCGCGATGACCAACAACGGCACCTTCAATTTCACGCCAGCCGCGAATGTCGCGTTAATGAATCTCACTGGAAACCTTACACTCAGCGGCACCGGATCACTGGTCGGCAACTATCCCGGTACCGGTCCAGGAACTCGCATCGACGGCGGCGCGAACATCCTGACCCTCGGCGCCAACCAGACGGCAACCGGCGTGATTCAGTTCAACAACGTCCGTGTTGTGAACAATGGAATCATCGATGCAAACCTGAACCGCGCCACGCTTGGCGATTCGGGCATGTACCTAGACGCCTACAACGGCGGCGGCGGACTCTTCGTCAATAACAACATCATCCGCGCCACCAATGGCGGCATCGTCCGCATCGTCGGTGACAACGGCGGAGACCTGGCCAACAACGGAACGATCAGCGCCATCGGCACAGGATCGCTCATCCGCTTCCAGAACAACGCCAGCGCGACCGGCGGGGCATGGGTCAGCAGCGGCGGCGGTGAAATCGAAGTCGCCGCAGGCCACGCGGGTACGCTCAACGCGCCGTCGTCGCTAACAGGCACGGTCCGCGTGCAGGACAGCGCCACGCTTACCCTCAACGGCACCATCACCAACAACGCCGCCATCCGTCTCACCACGGGCGGCAACCTCAGCCTGCTGAACGTGAACGGCCCGCTCACGCTCAACGGCACCGGCTCGATCGTCGGCGAATACTCGGGTGCTGGCACCGGCCCGCGCATCGATGGCGGTGCCAATCTGATCACGCTCGGTGCTAATCAGACCGTTTCCGGAACCGTCAAGTTCAACAACACCACCGTCACCAACAACGGTCTGATCGACGCCAACACCACCGCGGGCATCTACGTCGATCCGTACAACGGCGGCGCGGGCCAGTTCATCAACAACGGCACCATGCGTTCCAGCGGCGGCGGGATCATGCAGATCGTCGGCGATTTCGGCGGCGATACGATCAACAACGGCACGATCCTTTCGACCGGAACTGGCTCGATCACCGAATTGATCAACTCTGCCTCCGTCACCGGCGGAACCTGGTCCAACGCCAGCGGCGGTGTCATTCGCGTCCGACCAGGACACACCGGATACCTGAACGGACCCCTCACACTCAGCCCCGGATCGACGTTCCTGGTTCCCGCTAACAATGTTGCAGGTGGAACGACACTCAATCTCAACGGCACCGTTACGGGCAACGGCGCAACGCTCCGCCTCGACGCCGCCGGCGCGCTCTCGCTATTGAACCTCAACGGCGACGTCACGCTCACCACCGGCACGCTCCTCCGTGGGACCTACACCAATGTCTCCGGCACCAGCCCCGGCCCGCGCATCGATGCAACCTCGAACACCCTCACTGTCGCCGCCGGCGCGACCATCGACGGCGTCATCTACTTCAACAATGACCGCCTCGTCAATAACGGCACGATCACTGCTAACAACGCCGCCGGCATGTACGTCGACCCGAACAACCAGGCCGCCGACCTGTTCATCAACAACAACATCATGGAAGCCACCGGCGGCGGATTGATGCAGATCGCCGGCGATTTCGGCGGAAACCTGAAGAACAACGGAACGCTTCGTGCTGTCGGCGCAGGTTCGATCCTTGAGCTGCTGAATTCGATCACCGTCGTTGGCGGGACCATCTCCACCAGCGGCGGCGGCGTCGTCCGCGTCAAGCCGGGCGGCACTGCATCCCTTGTCGGGCCCGCCACGGTGAGTGCCGGTTCAACCATGACCGTCCTTGCCACGAACGTGTCGGGAGGGACGACGTTGAATGTCTCGGGCAACTACACGCTCAACGGCACGCTTGATCTCAACGCCGCCGGCGCGCTGGCACTGCTCAATGTCGCTGGCGACACCACGCTTGGCACCGGAACGCTCAACGGCCTGTACACCAACATCGCCGGCAGCCCCGGCCCGCGCATTGACGCGGTTTCAAGTACGCTCACGGTCTCTGCCGCCTCCACCATCCAGGGCGTCGTCTACTTCAACAACGCCCGCGTGATCAACAACGGATTGATTGATTGCAACAACGTCAACGGCATATATGTCGACCCGAACAACCAGGCCGCAGGGCTTTTCGTCAACAACGGCACGATGCGCTCCAGCGCCGGCGGACTGATGGTCATCGCCGGGGACAACGGCGGAGACCTGGTTAACAACGGAACCATCTCCTCGATCGGCGCGGATTCGATCACCGAGTTGATCAACAGTATCGCCGTCACTGGCGGAAATTGGGGTAATACGAGTGGCGGCGTGATCCGCGTCCGGCCTGGACATACGGCGTATTTGATCAATCCGACCGTCACGGCTGGCTCAAAATTTGATGTCCCGGGAACCGGTGCCCAGGGCGGTGCGTTTCTCTACGGCAACGGCACCTTCACACTTAACGGCGTGATGGATTTCTCGGCCCAGGGTGCGGCCCCCGTATTCACCACCCAATCTCCCGTCACCCTCGCCGGCACTGGCTCGCTCCGAGGCAGCTTCGGTGGAACCGGCCCCGGCCCGCGCATTGACGCACCAACCAACACGCTCACCGTCAACGCCGGCGCAACCGTCGAAGGCGTCATGTTTTTCAACAACGCACGCGTCATCAACAACGGCACGATCCTGGCGAACAACCATGCCGTCCCCAACGGTGTCGGTCAGTTCGACATGTACCTCGATCCCTGCAATCAGGCCGCCAACCTATTCGTCAACAACGGTACGATCCGCGCCACCAACGGCGCGGCTCTCGGACTTACCGGCGACAACGGCGGGAACTTCACCGGCAACGGCCCGCTCATCGTCGACGTCAACTCGGTCATCGGCACTTGGAACAGCTGTGGCGGCGACATGGGCCCGGTCAGCGGACTCGGAACGTACCGTGCCTCCAACAGCTCCAACCTCGGCCACACCAGTTTCCGAGTCGGTACGCTCGAAGCGATCAATAGCGCAACCGCCCGAGTCATTGCCGGCGCAACCCCCGGCCTTGCAGCGGGGACGAGCAAGGTCGGAACGGTGACGATCAACACCAGCGGCAAGGTGGACCTGACCAACAACGGGATGGTCGTCACCGCGATGACGGCGGCGAACGTCCGGGCGTTGATCGCGCCCGCACGCAACAACGGACAGTGGAACGGGGCCAACGCAATCGGGTCGTCACTCGCATTCAACAACGGCAAGGCGATCGGGTACATCCAGGCGTCGGATGTGTACGGGGCTTCGGGTTCGTTCCTGGGTCAGAGCTTCGCGCTCACGGATGTGCTGGTCCGCTTCACGTTTAATGGTGATACGGACTTGAACGGGACCGTGAACTTTGACGACCTGCTGCGCGTCGCGCAGAACTACGACACGGTAGCTACCGGAACGTGGTTCAAAGGCGACTTCACGTACGATGGCAACATCAACTTTGACGATCTGCTGGGTTTGGCGCAGCAGTACGACAAGACGCTCCTGGTGAGCGGCAACGGAATCGACGTTCTCGGCGGAGCCGGCGGATCTGCCTTCGCTAACGACTGGCGGCTCGCCCTCTCGATGGTGCCTGAACCCACCAGCCTCGGCCTGCTGTTCGGCGCAGGGTTCATCGCCCGCCGTCGACGCTGAAATCAGCCGGCAGGATGACAAAAAGATCGGCGGCGGCGCACCAGCGCCGCCGTCTGTTTTTCTACGATCACTCTCAAGCGGCGGAGTCCGAGAATCCCGGGGAAATGCGTCGGGGATTGAAATCGACTTGAGTGACTTGCAAGCAGGGTCGATGTTGCTAGTATTCGCCGTGCGCGACCGGATCGGGTCTCGTGCGATGCAAGTCGCGGGCGTAGCTCAGTGGTAGAGCGTCACGTTGCCAACGTGAATGTCGTGGGTTCGAGCCCCATCGCCCGCTTTGAAGTGACAACTCGCAGATCCTCGCAATCGTCCGCCTCGAGCGGGCGATTTGCATTGGCGGACAAAGCCACGGGGCCGACTGCGAGTTCCGGGCGCGGCCATAAGAACCCGGCCGACTCATTCGTCCACCGTAATTTCGTCCGTCGATCGAATCGTCACCGGCCCGAGCAGGCCCGATCGCAAGAGCGGCGAGTTAGCCTTGAACGGATTGAACGTTGTCCACGAGGTCCGCCGTTCCGCCGGAAGCGATTCGTCGCCGATGAGTCGGTTGGGCCAGAGATTCGTGATCTTCACTTCGAGTTGGTTATCGCCCGGCTTCACAGACCGGCTGATATTCACGCGAAACGGCGGCTTCCACAGCACGCCGAGGTTCTGCCCGTTCAGTATCACTTCGGCGAGATTCTTCACTTCGCCGAGATCCAGCTCGATCACTTTCCCGTCACCGAGGAGGTTCGCGTCAATGGTGATCGTTTTCTGGTAGGTGGCGGTACCCGAGAAATACTTCACGCCCGGATCCGCTTGACTCGTCCACGACACGAGCGAATCGAGCGTGGTGTTTTCCGGCGCTCCACTGCCCGCCGGGAACCGGACCTGCCACCCGCCCTCGATCGTCTTCGCCGGCGCCGCCGAAGTAGCGTTATGATGCCAGGTCTTGCCGGATGCGAATGTTAGATCGATGTCGCCGGCTACCCACGCGCGAACCTTCATCTTGCCCGCAGCGTCACGACGAAGCTCCACACCGGGAGTCGCCCACGATGCCGCGGGCAAGGTGAGGAAATCACCTTCCGAGATTACGGCCTGCGATGACTTGCCGTCGACGACATAGTCGATCGCCAGTTCTTTCACCGTGCCGAATTTCGGGTCGCCTCCCATCGACTCGTTGGTGACCCGCAGCGGCTCGGCGTTTGTCCATGCCTGACGGATGGGAGACGTGACATCCTTGCCGGTCGTTTCGTCGATCGGTCGATAAACCGCTTTCACGATCGTCACCTTCGGCAAGGAGGCGATGCGCGCGGCGTCGGCTTGGGGCGTGCGCAGTTCGGTCACCCAGTCGGCCGGGCGCGGCGCCTCTCGGAACACGACGAACACCGAACCGGCCGGCGAGAACGAAACGGGGATCGAGATGATCCCATCATGCTCGCGATAGACGGGCGCCGGCTCAACAACGCCTGTGTCCGGGTGCCACAACTCGGGAACCTTCCCGGTTACGCGGAACGAACAGTTCACGCTTGTGGATTGGTATTGCTGATTCGAAACGAAGAAAAGGTCGGTCGATTCCGCCTTTCGGTGTACAGCCATCACGCTCGCCTGTGTCTTGGCGTCGGACTGGAAGTCTGGAACGAGACCCAGATCCTTCAGCGCGTCGGAGACGTCGAGCGAATTGTAGACGTGGCCCGACCCGACAGCCCGGCTCGCTTCCGGCGCATCGCCCCAGAGTTCCTCCGCGAGCTTCGCCACGTGCACATCGGACTGCGGGTAGCCGGCGAGGCTCGGCGACCTCGCAGGCTTAATGCCCACGATTCTCGCGCCGGCTCGCACGAGCTTTTCAACGACTGCAAGCGTCTGTGGGGTCATGCTGTCCGATTCCGCAAGGGCGAGCACTCGATAGCTGATGCCGCCCGGCAAAACGACATTGCCATCCTTCACGCTCGCCTTGGCGAGCGTCTCGTAGTCGCATCCGTCGTAGTCGAAGCCGGGGGGAATCGTCGGCTTCAGCTCGGCGCGGCCCGCCAGCGTGTTCGGCGCCCATTCGCCGTAGAAGAACAACACATCGCTCACGGGTTCGCCTTGGGAGAGCAGCCACTGGCAGCGGGCGATGTACTTCAGCCACGCCGCGCCCGGTTCCCACCAGGTGTTGGTGCGTTCGAAGTTCAGACCCCACGGGCCCATCGTGACGCCGGGAGCGCGATCGGCAAACGGCTGGTGCGCGTAGCGGTGAAAGACGATGCGGTTGAGTCCTAGACAGAAATACTTGTCGCCGAGCGCTTTGATGCTGTACGGATCATTCTTCCAGCTCGCGTTTTCCGGCGATGAGGTGAACGATTCGGCCGCGACCCAGCGCTTGCCGTTGATGTGCGCGGCGGAGGCGGCCTCTTTCACATCCGCGCTCCCGCTTCCGTGCAGCCAGAACTCACCCATCGGGATGTCGGTGCGCGCTTCGCATTGGAGTTCATCAGCCACGCACGGCATGCCGATGCCCGGGGCTTCCGCGTAGAACTGCATTCCGTGATCGTGGGCGAGTTTCTGAAGCGTGCCGAAGTGATTGTCGGCGGTCATGTCGGCAATGACGCGCCGCAAGTCCCAAAGGAACCGCTCGCTCAACTCCACGTTGCCGACCACGCGGCCTGTCATCGCAGGCAGCCATGGAATCGGGTCGTAGCCGAAACGATTCATGAACACTTCGCGCATTTTGGGCGTCCAGTTCAGTGAACCGGCTTCCCAACTGTCGCAGAGCATGTACTTCAGCGATTTGCCCGCCAGCGGACCGGCGTCTTCGAGCACCTGGCTCATCATGCCATTGTTGAAGTGCGCGGCGACCGCTTCGGCACTGAGCTTGTCGACTTCTAGTCCGGTTGCCTCTGGGACGGAGGGATGATTCGTTTCGCCTTTGCTCGCGTGGCCGATCCGCAGGACGGTCCAGTTGCCTTCCGGCGCAGTCCATTTCAGTTTGCCGTCTGCGGTCAGGCGAGAGGTTAGATCGATCAGCTTGTCCTGCGAAATGGTCATCTCGGCGGGAACTGACCATGGGGTGTTCAGTCGACTGCGCACATCGGCGTTGAATCCGGCCTTTGCGTGGGCCTCGGCCAGGCGTGCGCCTTCCCAATTGAGTTCGGCCAGCTTGACACCTTCGCTCTTGCCGGTCGGTCGCTGTATGACGACGCGCAGATGGTTCGTCGTCACCGGTGGGAAGGTCACGGTGCTGTCGCCTTGGAAGTGGGCGATCTCTTTGAACGTCTTACCATCATCGCTCGATTGGATCGCGCCATTGGGTCGATCAGAATACTTGTCGAACCGAATCGCCAGGCTGCCCCGCGTCACGGGCTCTGCAAAATCAAACTGCACGTAGGCCGGCTGGTCTGTCGCGGGCCACGTAAGGGTTGCTTCGGTCGTCTTGTTGCCGTCAATGAGCGCGGCTGCATCCTGCACGCCTTCCGATGCGGTCACGTTCGGTGCCGCGTCAACTACGTCGCCGCGCGGCGTGGGAAACGCGAGCACGGCAATGTCGGCGTAGCCGGCCGTGTCCGTGCCTTTGGGTAGTGCGATCTCCACGTCGCTTCCGCCGCGGAGCGCGGTCGTGCTCCAGTAGACGTACTGCATCGATTGCTCGGGTGTCACCCAAGGCCCGCCCGAGGTACTCCAGCCGGGGCAATTCTCAAAGGCCAGCTGCATGCCGAGTCGATCGGCCTCCTGAATGGCGAACCGGGTCAGCTCGTTCCACTCCGCGCTGAGCGTTCGCACCGACCCGGCAGGGCCTTGGTCGACATTGAATACCTGCGCCTCCGCAACGCCGACCCGCTTCATCGCCTCCAGGTCGAGCGTGATTCCTTCCTTCGAGATGTTCCCGCTCACCCAGTGCCACCAGGTTCGCGGCTTCGCGTCATCGGGTGGTGCTTCAAAGCCGGCGCGAAGGGCGTCGAGTGGTTGCTGCCGAGCCGTCGCGACGACCGTGAAGCAGGCGAGGGCCAACACCGCCAGGGGAGTTTTGAGTCGAAGCATACTCCCTGTTTAGCGATTCGGAGGGAGAGCGACAATCGCTGCAACCCACATTGCATAAACGGCTGCGCTTCTCCGTGCGAACTCGCCCCGCGCTTCCGTTCCCGCGAAACTTCTCAAGGAACGATGGGAAGCGGGTTCGAGGAAGAGCTAAGCCGGTTTCGGATTGCCATCCGGGATTGTCGAATGCGCCGCCTGGTTCACGATGCGCTCGAGCTCCGCGATGTACTCCATGAACCGTTGCCGGCCGGATCCGGTCATCTTGACCAGCGTGCAGGGCCGGTTGTTTCGCTGGCCCTTCCAGATCTCGACAAAGGTCTCCTGTTCGAGAAGTTGGAGTTGGCGCGACAGGTTGCCGTCGGTCAGTGCGCAGTACCGTTTGATGTCGTTGAACACTAATCCGTCGGGATGTGCCGCGAGCGAGGAGAGGATGCTCAGGCGCGCGCGCTCATGAATGACGCGCTCCAGCTTGCTGAAGGAGAAGTCGTTCGTGTTCATCGCAATTCTTCCGGTACGACGGAGCGTTCGAGAGTCAAATAGAGAATCGCGGCGGTGAGGAACTGACCGACCCCAAACACCGTTGACATCGTCCAGGCGGAGAACGCCTGCGGTGGCCGAAGCGTGAGTACGACAAGGCCGCACAACAAGTAGTATCCGGCAGCGACGAAAATCGACCGCGGCAGCAGCCTGCGCGAGGCAAAGATCCCGAGACTGAAAAGCACCATCCACAGCCCCGGCAGGAGCCCGATCGAGTTGAAGCTCTGGAAGAATACGAGCGCATACGTGACGAGCGCACCTGCGACCAGGCAGGGGAGAAACGACTCGACCGCCGCGAGCGTGAGCGCACCGGTGTTGTCGACGTCGGGGAATTCTCCGCGGCGCAAAAGGAGACCGATGGCGACGATGAGGATTCCCAAGACCGCCGCCCCGAACCAGACGGCCAGGTAGCGTTGAACGCTGAAATCCGTATTCGGCTGACTCCACGCCTGAAGCAAGCCCGCAGCGATGGCGATCACGCCGGTGAGGGCTGTGCTGCTGGCGCGATACCCGCGAAAGGTGACGCTCCAGGCCATTCGTTGGCGAATCTCGGCGATTTGAGAAAGGGCGTCGTGAACGTTCATCCGGGCTCCGCAACGAAAGGTTTACAATGTAAAGTATCGCCCGCGTCCGGCCTGTCAAATCTCAACAGTGGCGGCCGAATGGAAAGTTTCGGGCCCGAGAGCGGTTGTCTCGATCGCGACGCCACCGCATTCCCACTCAATGATGCGAATTAGAAATCGGCGATCGAATTGGCAGCCTTCCTTGACAAAACTTCCCAAAACCGCAAACTGCCTCGTTCCAATTTGCGTAAGTGAAAGGTAGCCAAGAGACATGTACGCCATCATCGAAGACAGCGGCACGCAGTTCAAAGTCACCAGCGGCGACGTCATCCGGATCGACCGCCCGGTGGAGGACTTCCAGAAGCTCCTCGACGCCCGGAATATCAAGTTCGACAAGGTGCTGCTTGTCGGTGGCGGCGAAGAGGGTAAGGGCAACAAGCTCGGTGCCCCGCTCCTCAGCGGCGTGAGCATCACCGGCGAGGTGATTCGCGCGGTGAAGAGCAAGAAAGTTATCATTGAGAAGCACAATCGCCGCAAGCGCTACTCGCGCCGCAAGGGCCATCGCCAGAACTATCTCGAAGTGAAGATCGGCGACATCGGCTGATCCCGTCATTCGACGTTCTTTTCAACATTATGCGACGCGTCGCAGCTCAGGCTGTGGCGCGTCGTTCGCGTTTGAATCTTCGAGTTCGTATGAGTTTGCCCGATAGCCGCCTCAGTGCCCTCCCGCTTACGCCTGGACGCGATTCTGCAAGAATTCTGCTCGTGCTTCGCGCTTCGCGAGGCGGCCTCAAACAGGAGCAACCCATGGGCAACGAAGACGTAGCGGCGGGCAAGGCGAAACAGGTCAAGGGCAAGATCAACGATGTCGTTGGCGCTGTGAAGGGCGACACCGGCCAGCAGGTCAAAGGAAAGGTACAGCAGGCTGTCGGCAAGGTGCAGGAAAAGCTGGGCAAGAACAGTAAATGAGCGCTCGCACAAGTCGCGAATCACTCGAACCCGCTTCGACATTGGTCGGAGTGGGTTCCTGCGTTCCGGAGGGTTGCGCAGGTGCCCACGTCCGGCACGGCCCGGCGATAAACATTGCTATCGAAGTTCGCAGGCGCTAGCTCTCGTCGCACAGCTTTTCGTCGCTGCCGACGAGGTGGATGCGGTTCTTCCCGCCGCGCTTGGCGCCGAACATCTGCGCGGCATCCGCGGCCTTGATGAGTTCGGCCGGCGATTGACCGTCGAACGGGTAGACCGCCATGCCGCCGCTGATGGTGAGCTGACCCTGCCCCAGGGTCCCCAGCGCGCTGAACTCGCTGCTTCCCAGGAGTTTCCTGAACCGCTGGGCGATGATCATCGGCGTGCTCGGCACTCGGCCTGCGCTGGCGACCCCCGGCTCCCTCGGCACACGCGGTGCGTCCTTTTCCCAGAAGACGACGGCGAACTCATCGCCGCCGATCCGCGCGACCAGATCGTGGTCGCGACAACACCGCCTCATCAGCGAGGCGGTCTGGCGCAAAATGTCATCGCCGACGCCGTGTCCGAACTGGTCGTTGTAGCGCTTGAAATTGTCGATGTCGAAGAGCAGGAGCGTGACGGCAAAGCGACGGACCTTCGCCTTCTCGATGATGCTCTTGAGGAACACCTTGAAGTAGCGACCGTTGTGGAGGCCGGTCAATTCGTCGGTGATCGCGAGCTTCTGCATCAAGACGTGCCGCTCTTCGAGCACGGCGAGCTTCGAGAGCAGCGTGGCGAGTTGTGAAACGATCTGCCGGCTCGAGACGTTTTCCCAGACGCCTTCGCCGATGAGGTGCAGGTGGCCCACGATTTCGTGCGTATTGCGAACCGGATGCGAAATCGAGGGCACGTCGACGGACGGCGTGTTCGCGAGCGAGATCGACATCTGCGGGGGGAGAATCTCGCCGAGTCGCGAAACCATTTTGGCGACCGTCGCCTGCGGCGAATTGATGATCACGTCCAACGCGAAATTGAGCAGCGAATCGCTCTGCAGGATCGAGTGGTCGGAACTCGCGACCGCGGGCGCCGGCTCGTCCGGCGGCGTCTGAACCGACTGCTCGGCGCGCGGTGTCGTCAGCAGGTTGCGGAGCTCGCCCGGGTCGGCCGGCGTGACGAAGTAATCGTCGCAGCCGAATTGGAGCATCTTTCGCGCCAGCGGTTCCAGCGTCGTGTGGCCGAAGAGGATCACCCGCCCGCCGCCGATGAGCTGACGCATCGTCGCGACCGCCGGCTCGGGCCGGCGCTCGATGGGCTCGACCGATGAAACCACGGCCGAGAACGGTTGCGCATGCAGCTCGGCGATGCCGTCGAACAGGCTGGGCACGCGGACGATCCTCGCATCAGGTAACGCGGATTCGATCGCCTCGTGGACGTTGCGGTCCCGGTCGCCGATCAGGAGGATTTTATCGCCGCTCGACTGCATCGATCATCCGGGGCCGGGAAGGGTCGGTTGTTCCTGGAGCAATGCGCGAAGTTCCTCGGCAGTGAGGATCGGGTCGAAATCGAGACCGTCGTCGTCCGCTGCGGTCCTCGTCAACGCGGGGTCCGTTTCCGTCGGCTGTGGCCGGCGCATCTCGACGGATGCAGGGAGAGACGGGTGAGGGTCAACATCACCCAGGCGATGAACCGCCTGTTCATCCAGAAGGCCGGTCGCGCCGAGGCGCATCGCTTCGGCCATCGCGGCGGCGCGGCCGTCGGTGTGAGTGAGAAGTACATCGACATGCGGCAATCGGGCGCGGATCGCCTTAATGAGTGGAAGCTCTTCGCGATACATCGCCGCCAGGCTGAGGACGACGCTGCGATAAACCAGCGGCCGATCCAGCAATTCGACGAATGCGGAATACGGATCGTCGAGCGTGTGGACTTCGAAACCCAGGCATCGCAGCTGGCTGTCGAGCACCTGGGATGATGCGGGCAAGCAGACAACTAATGCATGGCCGGCCGGGGCCTGCGGAATTGAGGGATCAGCGACAACCATTGATCAGATACCATCCTAGCCGTCCGCGAGGCTGCCGCAATCCGGCTGAAGCCCACCGAGCCGTCTTTACGGGATCCCCAGCACAAGATGCCGCGTCTTTGGGGTTCTTGACACGTGTAGGTGATGCCCCTAGGTTTGATAATCGGACAACAAGGTCGGATTTGGGTCCGGTGATCGGATCTGACTTTCGGCACATACAGTCGACTCAAGGAGCGTCAGATGGCAGTGAAAGTTGGCATTAACGGTTTCGGCCGCATCGGTCGAATGGTCTTCCAGGCATTATGTGATCAAGGCCTTCTGGGCAAGCTGATCGACGTCGTCGCCGTCGTCGACATCTCGACGGATGCCGACTACTTCGCCTACCAGATGAAGTACGACTCGGTCCACGGCAAGTTCAAGCACGAAGTCACAACCGAAAAGAGCAAGGCCGATCTCGCCGAGGCCGACACGCTCGTCGTCAACGGCCAGAAGATCAAGTGCGTCATGGCTACCAAGGAGCCAAAAGACCTTCCGTGGAAGTCGCTGGGCGTCGACTACGTGATCGAATCCACCGGCCTCTTCACCGAAGACAAGAAGGCCCAGGGCCACCTCGACGCGGGCGCGAAGAAGGTCATTCTCTCCGCACCGGGCAAGGGCGAAGTCAAGACACTCGTCATCGGCGTCAACCACGAAGAATATGACTCGGCCAAGCACAACATCGTCAGCAATGCCAGCTGCACGACCAACTGCCTCGCGCCGCTGGTTCACGTGCTGCTGAAGGAAGGCGTCGGCATCGAGACCGGTCTCATGACCACGATCCACGCCTACACCGCGACGCAGAAGACCGTCGACGGCCCGAGCAAGAAGGATTGGCGCGGCGGACGTGCTGCGGCGATCAACATCATCCCGAGCACCACCGGCGCCGCGAAGGCCGTCGGCGAAGTGCTCCCGGCCACCAAGGGCAAGCTCACGGGCATGTCATTCCGCGTGCCCACCGTCGACGTCAGCGTGGTCGATCTCACCTTCCGCTCAGTGAAGGACACCAGCATTGAAGAGATCGACAAGCTGCTCAAGAAGGCCAGCGAGACCTATCTCAAAGACATCCTCGGGTATGCGGATGAAGAACTCGTCAGCACCGACTTCATCCACGACGCGCGCAGCAGCATTTACGACTCGCTCGCGACGCTGCAGAACAACTTGAAGGGCGAGAAACGCTTCTTCAAGGTCGTGAGCTGGTACGACAACGAGTGGGGCTACAGCAACCGCGTGGTCGACTTGGTGAAGTACATGGCCAAGAAGGACGGCATCAATAAATGATCGCTCGGCTGTCGAAGTCGATCGATGCTGAGTGACGACATCGTTGCGAGGCCGGCAAGCAATCACTTGCCGGCCTTGCTCGTTCTCCAAGGTTCATTAAAGCAAGCCGGCGAGCGTCACCCGCCGGCTCGGCATCTCTCCCCAGAACCACTCTCTCCCGAGACAGACTCCACTCCGTACGAGCATAGCGACGTTTTGGGCACGCAGGGGACAGAGCATTGGCGAGGATTATTCGTTTTTGACGTCGAGGCGACAAAGAAAGCCGGCAGAAGACTCTGCCGGCTTGCAGTTGATTCAGTTTTCGGCGACCCCGACTAGACGATAGTCCTTTCCGCAACCGTTGGTCGAGACTTGAAGGTGCGTCGAGCACTCGTCTGGCCCGTCGCCCAGTCGCGGGTGAACGAGTTGCCGTATTGCTGGGCGATGATCAGCAGATCGTCGAAGTTGACGAATCCGTCATAGTTGAAGTCGCCGTCGGTCCATTCCTGTCCGGGCGTGACTGTGCTGTAGTGCTGAGCGACCTTGAGCAGGTCGTCGAAGTTGACAGCCCGATCGAGGTTCGTATCGCCGGCGATCGTGTAGCGGATCAGGATGCTGGTGTCATCGACGTCGGCAAAGGCGCCGAAGGTAGCGGGGAAGACCGTGTTCAGGTCGGCCGATTCGCCGTAGCCGACGCTGAATCCGGCGGTGACGGCCGCGGTGGAGGAGAGCAGGCCCGTGCCGTTCCACGCGCCGGCGTTGTAGCCGGCCTGGAGGGCGGCGCGGACTGTGCCCGCCGGCGATGCGCCGCCGTAGTCGATGATCAGCGTGCCATCCGCGACGTCGTAGGTTCCCCCGGCGAAGGCGATATCGCGGGCGCGAAGCGAGGTCTCGACGCCGAAGTTCGAGACATACGCGCCCGCCCCGAGGTAGATGCCGCTGAGGTCATAGCCCATGCCGGGCAGATAGACGTTCGAACCGAGGCCGGAATTGAGCGGATCGACCGAGAGGGCATCGAACCCGCCGCTGGGGTAGATGAAGACCGCGCTGCTGGTCTTGAAGACCTGCATCACGTCGAAGCTGACGCCGCCGTACACGCTGAGGCTGTAGGCCGCGGCCGTGTCATTGACGTTCAGGTTCTGGCCGATCTCTGCCAAATTGATCTGAACGGATGAGATGTTGGCGTGGGTGATAAGTCCGGTATGGGTCCCGTTGATCGATGACGGATTAACGGTCAGCGTGCTGAAGGTCGAGTCGTCCTGGTCTTCGACATAGAGCCCGTTGGAATCGACGCCGCCGTCCAGCGTGAGGGCGGCATCGATCGGGTTGATGGTTCGCAATCCGGCCACCGTGTCGCCGAGATAGAAGTTGTCATCACCGGGACCCGCATCGATCGACGCGGGCGAGCTGTTGCCATGGACTACGACGCTGTCGCTGCCCGAACCGGCGGTGAGGCTGACGTGGCCGAAGGTGTCGGCGCCCTTGGTGTAGACGCTCGCGCCCCAGCCGCTGTAGCGGTTGAAAAACTCGGATGCGCCGACGGTGGCGGCATCGAGCGTGTACGGGCTGTCGGCGACATTCCCGGCGTCAGAAATGCTGACGAAGCTGGTCGAAGGGTTATTTCGCACGTAGACGTCCGCGAAGATTTTCGACAAGACGGGCCCGATGTTAACGATTTCACCAAAACCGCCGGCGGAGTTGAGGTTCAGTTGGCGTGCGTTGCCGAAGATGTTGATCGAATCGACGCCGCTGCCGGTGGTGATCGATGCGCCGGCGGTACTGAGGAGATCGCCTGGATCGTAGAAGATTGACGCTGGCGCGAGGCCGACAACGGATTGCAGGTCGGTGGGCACGTCGTAGTTGATGGTGATGGCGCGGGCGACCGTGTCGCCGACGTCGCTGATGTTGAGGGTCGTGTAGGAGGGCGTATTTCGCACGACGATGGGCGAGTTGATCGATTGGACACCGTTAGAAGGGTTGCCGATATTGACGACATCGTTGGTGGCGAAGCCAACGGAGTTGAGCGTGAGCGTTCCGCCCGCCAGCGCCACGCGCGGGACGCTGATGACATCCGCAGCGCTGCCCGACCGGATCGAGACGTCGTTGGTATCGACATCGTCAAAGCGGATGGTAGCGGGCGCGAGGCCGGTGAGCTGCATGTAGCCGGTCACGAGGTCGAGAGTCGCGCTGCGAGCCGATCCGTCGCCGTTGTCGTCGAGCGTGAGGTTGGTGTAGTCGGGATCGTTATCGATCGTCAGCCCGCCGGCGCGGCCCTGGGTGATCGACTGCAATCCTCCTGCGAACGATGCGCCGACCGTGATCGAGTCGATGTTGTCGCCGTTGGTGTTGTTGATATTCAGGGTTTCAGAAAGGCGATTGATGTTGCCGGTGTCGACACCGCTCCCGCAGATCAGGCTGATGGCGTTGATGTCAGTGTTGTCCCAGTAGACGGTAGCGGGGGCCAAGCTGGTGATGTAGCCGAATGCGCCGTTGATATCGACGACCCAGTTGCGTGCGCCGGTGTCGGGTCCGTTGTTGAGAAGGACATTGCTGAAGCTCGGATCGTTCTGGATCTGGACGTCGGCGAGAATGGACCGCATGCCGTTCGTACTGTTGCCGATGTTGACCTGATCCGCGCCGCCTGCGCTCTGCAGGAAGACTGGCTGGCCGGCGAAAGTGCTGGGGACGTTGACGACGTCAGCGCCAGTACCAGTGGTGACGGTAAGGCCCTCGACATCGGAGGCGTATAGGAATCCGCCCCAGCCGGCGCGGTCGAAACGCGTGTCGTTGAGGTTGTACGTCTGCGCGCTGGCGACCGCGTTGTCGTAGACGAAGACGGCATCTGCACCTGCGCCGCCGTTGACGGTTGTTCCACCAGTGGTGAAGCCGAGGTTGTGGTTGTAGAAGCCGAAATCGAAGAAGTCGTTGCCGTCTTCACCGTTGACAGTGGTGGGTTTTCCGGCGTTGTTTTCGATGCGGATGTAGTCGGTCCCGCCGCCGCCGTTGACGACGATCCGCGAGACGCTGGAAATTGGGACGCGGGTCACATAGGCGGGAAGGTTTCCTGCGCCCGGGAGCGCGCCCGAACCGGGGACGTCTTCGCCGACATCGACGGTGATGAAGAGGTCGCTTCCCGAAACGTCAACGACCAACAGATCCGAACTGGTCGCGGTTTGTCCGCCGCGGATGGTGAGCGTGCCGGTCGACTGGTTGAGGACGGTGTGCATCGTGGCGAATGTGGCGGGGTCGACAATCGAGTAGCCGTAGGCGTCGGCAAGAATGTGGGCGACGACGAAGCTGGGGATGGTGCGTTCGCTGCCGTTGTAGATGGCATTGCCTTCGTCATCGGTGCCGCGCCAGTTGGTGCCGCCGAAGTTGATATTGCCGGTGCCGCCAGCGGTGTGGACGACATTGCCCCAACTGGCACTGGTGGCATCGCCGCTGTTGTAGCTGGTCATCAAGTGTTGAATAGTCGCGCCGTTGAAGGTGTAGAAGAAGCCGAAGCTGCCGCCGCCCTCGGCGTTGTCGCGGATGCCTGTCGCGGTGGTGAAGTTCTCCAGCGGATAGCCCTGGTAACCGCCGCCGGCGTTGTTTTTGTCCGAAATCAGGCCCAGCACGTGCGCGAGTTCCGAATTGACGACGCTGAAGAAGTCGCTGCCCAGCGAACTGGTGCTGGTTGAGTTGTAGGCGTCGCGGATGGTGCCGAGGAACTCGGAGTTGTCCATGGGCGTGGGATCGAAGAACCATCCGTTGGAGCTGTTTGGATTTCCGTCGTTGTTGCCCTGGTTGATGGTAACCGAGCCGGTTCGCGGCTTGCCGTCGCCGGGGTTGTTGCCGGGTCCGCCGGCGGCACCGAAGCCAAAGCCCGCAGCCATCGAGATGTTGACCTGCAACGTCGTTGTTCCATCGCCGCGGTTCCAACTGGTGATGATTCGCGACCATTGTGCCAGCACCGCATCGACGACGGCGCGACCCTGGGCGGCGCTGGTGCCGAACGAGGAATCGAACCCGTCGCTCGCCGCTCCGCGGTTGGACCAGATGATGCTCACGGCATCCCCGCCGGCCGTGTGATCCTGTGCGGCGACGCGGCGCTCAAGATTCCAGTCAAATGCGGGTGAAGCGATCAGCTGCGAATGCGGCAAACCACACAGCAGGGCCCTTTGTTCAAGGCATTCGGTGGAAAACCCAGAGCGC
Source organism: Phycisphaerae bacterium (assembly GCA_031411495.1). GTDB lineage: Bacteria > Planctomycetota > Phycisphaerae > Tepidisphaerales > Tepidisphaeraceae > JANOBD01. The sequence goes on from JANOBD010000235.1 coordinate 77,602, forward strand.
GACGACCACGATCGCCTGAACAATTTACGAGTCACAATGAACCTCCTGAAAATTACAAGCCAGCCAAAGAGCACACAGCCTGACCGTGCAAAGCGGCAATTTTTCGGTTTAGGGGACAGTTAACGTCACCGATTTCCCGACGCCTCACCCCGGGGATTAACTCGAACAGAACGCAACGGCTTTAACCTCAAGGGGTTCAGGCGCGATCGCGAAGAAGCCAGCGGAGCCGGCGAGCCTGGGTGCGCGGCGCAAACTCGTGGATGGCCGTTTACGCGGCGTAAACCTGGGGGGTGAAGGCGCATTCGCCCGCGATTGATGGGATCCGCCACTGTTGTGAACGGAAAAAAGATTTGTTGCTGTGAAGAGGGGTAGTTTATGATGATTCTATCGAAACAATCGGTTGTGCTGATTGTTTCACGATTCCCTCTTCCCTCCTGGTCTCGCCGGTACACCCACGCCGGCGAGATCTCTTATTTTCGGGACTCCGGCGTGGAGCCCGTCTCTTCCTCGAGGGCCTCGCTCAACGCTTTTGCCGGGATCATGTTCGACATCTGGTTCGAGATCATTCCCTCTGGAAACGCCACCGAGAGCACTGAACCGCGCGACGCAATCACCAGCCTCCCGGCAGGATCTTTCCAGATCCGGCGGATATCGGTCGCGGGAATGTGACGCGTAAAGATCGCATCGAGTTTGAACGGCTCGGATTTGTCGAACTGTCGCGTCAGGCGGATCACCCGACCTGGAGCGTTGAACAGGAACAGCCTGCCGGCCGCTTCGATCAGTACCGGATTGTCCGCGATCACGCCTTCGCCGACGGCTTCGGCTGGCAGCCGCCAGGTAAGCGTTTTTCCATCCGAGGTGGTGACGCTCAGCGCTGACAGGCCGTTCTCGTAGCGATTGCCCTGCGAGTCGGTCAGCAGAACGAGAGGCTGTGTCGATCGAGTGCTGGGCGCTTCGAGCTTGGTGATGATCTGCGACTCGGGATGGTCGCCCTTCATGCCCGTCCACGCGCCGTCTTTGAGTATCCAGAATCCGCCGCGCTCGTTGACCGGCCAGTCGTCCTTGTCCCAGCCGGCGAGCTTGTGGCCTGCGTCGATCGTCCAGACCGGAAGCTTCGGCTTCGGATCGAGCAGCGTCGGATCGATCACCAGCGTCGGCCCGTTGGGATCGATCGTCTTGAGTACCCACCGACCTTGCGTATCGATACCGATGAACTTTCGGAACGCCTTTTCGTTGGATTTCGTGAGCGGTTCCAGGTGATTCCCCATCCACCGCATGGGGCCGTCGACGTCGTGCTCGAGGATCCATTCATCGCCCCAGCTTTGGATCGGGGCGGATTCGGGCTTGAGATCTTTGACGATCGCTTCCGGCACCATTCGCGCCATTTGTCCGGGCCGCACGGCGAGCCAGGCGGGGGCGGTGGTCTCGACGACGTTATTCGCGCCGATGCTGCTGACGCCCGCCTCGAACCAGAGCACGACCCCGCGGTCGCTGAGCCGGCTGACGAGCCGGCCGGCGCCAGGCTCGGGCTTCATGCCGCTGATCGTCGGCGTGATCTGATCGCCGAGAATCGCCCGGATGCGAATGCGCGCTTCGGCAGGCTGCGTGTCCTGGATTCTCTGCAGCGTCGGCCACGCGTTAGGGCCGAGGTTCGCCAGGTCGGACTGCGCCTGCTCGCGGATCTCGGGCATTTTGTCGGCGAGTTGTTTCACGAGTTCCAGCACGCACGCATCGTCGATCCCGCGCGCCTCGACGGCGTTCGAACGCAGCACCAGCGACTTCCCGTCTTCGCCGATCGCCAGTACCGAGCCGTCCTGAAACGGGACGATGTGCAGCAGTTTGTCCGGCCACTTGCCGTCGAGCATCGTCCACTTGCCGTCGACGAATCGTGCCACGCCGGATTTCTGCGACGAAGCCGTCGACCACGCGATGACGCCGCGCGTATCGAAGACGGCGGTGCAGATCACGCCGGGACCGGGATTGGCGAGCTTCACGTGCTGTTCGTCGATCGCGCCCTCCTTGAGCGAGATGACCGACATGCCATCCGACGTCGGCACGATGACCGCACGCATGACGTCCGTCGTCCAGAACAGCGCCCGCGGCCAGTCGCGCGAGATGCCGGATGCGAGTGGCACGCGCAGCGATGGCGTGATCCACACGTCGTTGCCATCGGCATCTTTGCTGATGATCTCGGCCGTCATGTTCGCGGTCGGACGCCAGTAGACGTACTGCACGCGATCGGGAACCACGTGCGTCTGCTGCTTGAACGCGCTCTTGAGCTGTGACTGCGTCGGCGGCGCATCGGCGCGGGTGATCCACAAGTCGCCGCGCGGGCAGAGATAGACGGGCTCATCAAACTTCAGACGCGCGGCCGCGGCAAGGCTGACCGCTTCATCCAGCGGCTGCGTCGACGGAAAGCCCGGGTCGATGGCGTGCACGACCGAGAGTAGATCGGTCGGCGGCTTCGTCTCCACCACGGGCGCAGTGGCGGGCGCGGTGGTGGTGGGCGCGGTGGAGGGTTTGGACGTCGGCGTCGGCGGAGCCGGCGGATCGCAGCCGATCCACGAACACAGCCCGACGCAGGCCATCGACATCGCGATCCACCGCCTTCTCATTTCCGCAAGCCTAACGACTGTCGATTTCGCGTCCATGCCCGCCTTCCCAGGAATCGAATCGCCTGCGCCGATCGGTCATCCATTGACCAGGGACGATCCGACCGCCCGGCCGATCGCTGAGACCATTTCCGCGCGGTTCACGACCGACTGCTCGCGTGTCGCCAGGCTCTTGATCTGGACGGTGCCGTTGGCGAGTTCATCGTCGCCGATCACGATGCAGAGAACCGCCGCCTCGCGCTCGGCGGACCTGAGCTGCGCCTTCATGCCGCGGCCGGCGAGATCGAGGTCGACGTTGAAACCCGCGCCGCGGAGTTGCGAAGCGATCGCGTAGGCTTCGCGCTGTGCGGCCTCGCCGTGATAGGCGATCCAGACGAGGCGCGACGGTTTTTCGGCGAGCGCGATGCCCTGGGTCTGGAGCGCGAGGAGCAGGCGCTCGAGCCCCGAGCCGAAGCCGACGCCCGGCGTGGGCCGGCCACCGAGCTGCTCCACGAGGTTGTCGTAACGTCCGCCGCCGCCGACGGCGTTTTGCGCGCCCAGGCCGCCTGCGGTGACTTCCCAGAGCGTGTCGGTGTAGTAGTCGAAGCCGCGGACCAGGTACGGGTCCTGGGTGAAGGTCACGCCGGCCTTGTCGAGCAGTTTGGCGACGCGCTCGATGTGGGTGCGGCTCCTGGGCGTGAGATACTCGCTGGCCGGCGGCGCGTTGCGGGCGTGGACGATGTCGCGATCGTCCTTGCTGTCGAGAATGCGCAGCGGGTTTTCGGTAAGTCGTCGCTGCGAATCTTCGCTGAGTTCGTTCTTCACCGGCTCGAAGAACTTCACGAGCGCGTCGCGATACCGCGACTTGGAGTCGAGGTCGCCGAGCGAGTTGATGCGCAGTGCGATGTCGCGCAGGCCACAGCGGCGATAGAACTCGAGCTGGAGGAGAATGCACTCGACATCCTGATCCGGCTCGGCAACGCCAAAGGCCTCGACGCCGAACTGGTGGTGGATGCGTAGCCGACCGGATGCCGGACGCTCATATCGAAAGTTCGAACAGAGGTAGTACACCTTCAGACGTGCGCCTTGATCCGAGAGCAGATTCTGTTCGATTGCCGCGCGCACGGTTCCGGCGGTGCCTTCGGGACGAAGTGTGAGCGAACGGTCACTTCGATCGTCAAAGGTGTAGGTCTCCTTCCGGACGAGGTCGGTCGTTTCGCCGGCGCCGCGGTGGAACAGCTCGGTGTGTTCGAACTCGGGTGTGCGAATCTCTTTGAAATTGTAAAGCGCGGCAACGTCTCGCGCGATCCGCTCGATAGCCTGCCATCGACCCACTTCACTGGGAAGGATGTCGGCGGTGCCGCGGGGCGCTTGGATCTTTTCTTTGCTCATGGGTGATCCGGAGAAATGAACACAAATGGTATTGAACCACCAAGACACGAAGTCACGAAGCTGCAACTTCGCGTTCGAGGGGCCATGTGGTGACCTTGTCCTTCCATAACCACGTAAGCGGGATGCTCACGTTACCAATTCACTTTCTGTTTTCTTTTCCGATCGACTTCCGTTCGCGAAGTGCCGAGCGATGTCTGGCGACAACTTCGTGGCTTCGTGACTTCGTGGTCAACATTCAATCGGACATCTAAAAAAAGTGCCGAGTGACACGACGTTCACTCGGCACAGAGGATTGGGTTTCAACGCCAATGCCGAAATCAGGTCGCGTCGCTGGCGCCGCCTGTAGCGCCTTCGTCCGAGGCGCTCTTGGCCTCGCCTTCGCCTTGCGATTGATGCTCGACGTCCTTCGCTTCAGGGCTGACGCTCTGCGCGTCGTCGCCCTTGATTTCAACCTCTTCGATCTTCGCGCCTTCCAGGAGCTTGTCGAGCGCCTTGCGCTCACGCAGGCTCAGCCACAGGTCGGAGAGCTGCCCGCTGTTGGCCATCGACTGCTTCAACTTCTCCGGGCGCTGGTTCTGCATCATCGCCATGTAGGCGATCTGGCCGTTGACTTCAGCTTCATCGACTTCGAGTTCGTTCTCGGCCGCGACCTTTGACAGCGCGAAGAACAGTTTGAGCTCGTTTTTCGCCTGGTCGGCGGCACCGGCGGTCAGGCGATCGAGGTTCGCCCGGATCTGCTCGACCTGCATGCCGCGCATCATCAGTTCGTTGGCGCGGCGGTTGACGATCCGGCTCTCCTGGCTCTTGCTGAGCTTGGCGGGCAGTTCGACGTTGATGTTCTTGATCAGGTGGCTGCGCACCTGGTTGTGCATCGCGACCTTCACGTCGTTCTCGATGCGCTCCACCATCTGCTTGCGGAGCTCTTCGTTGAGTTCGTCAGCGGTTGTGAAACCGAGCGAATCCAGAAAGTCCTCGTCGATGGTCGCGAGTTCGAGTTCCTTGATGTCCTTGACCTTGATCTCGATGTTGACTTCCTTGCCGCGAATCTTCTCGGCAGGGTGGTTGTCCGGAGCGGTGGCTTTGACGGTGCGTGTCTCGTCAACATTCGCGCCGGCGAGTTGTTCGGCGAGGTCTTTGACTTCGATGTCGCCGATCTTGCTCGAGCGGGCAACCACCTGCGTGTCGAACTGGTTGCCGATCAGTTCGTCGCCGAGCTTGATGGCAATGTCGGCGGTGAGGAAGTCTTTCTCCTTCACGCCGCGGCCCTCGACCGGGATGAGTGTGCCTTGCTGCTCGCGGAGGTTCTGCAGCGCCTGCTGCACGTGCTCGTCGTTGACCTTGATGATCGGCTTCTTGACGGTGAGGTCGGCGAGGTTCGGGATCTCGATGGTCGGCGTGACCTCGATGTTGAAGCTGAACTTCAGCGGGCCGCTCGCGGGGAGTTCGAGCTTTTCGTTTTCGTCGAACTCGGGCTCGCCGATGACCTTCAGCGAGTTCTTCTCCAGCGCCTGTTGGTATGCCTCGCGGATGAGCGTGTCGCGCACCTGTTTTTTGAGATCGGCGGCGAAGCGCTTCTCCAGCAGGGCACGCGGGGCCTTGCCCGCGCGGAAACCCGGGAGGTGTGCGACTTCCTGCAGTTCGGCGAACTGCTCTTCCATCTTGGTCTTGATTCGGTCTTCGGGAATTTCGATCGAAACTTTCTTCGCGGCCGGGCCCGAATCTTCAATGGAGATCGGATACTCGTACTCGGCTACGGCGGCGTCCTGCGACATGACTCGTCCTCGATTGACGTTTGAATTAAGGGCTCGACAACGTTCGCGCCGGCGAAAAGTGAGGGACCATGCCTGCTCGGCAGATCACCCGCTTTGAGAAGACGCGGAACCCCGTGCCGGCTTCGACACAGGGAACGGCGCATCATAATGACCTTGGAAGCCGTGTCCAGACACGCGGGACGCGGTTTTGGGCAAGTGGGGCGGATCATTGTTCTGCGCGCCACTTGGGCGTTCTGGCCGGAAGTTCTGGGTTCCGCTGCGGGTTCAAAAACCCTCTCACTTCCTCTCATTCCGTCTCGCGCACGCCGCGGAACCCGCGTTGTTGCACCGAAAACGCGGGTTCTCGATGAGAGGGTGGGTCCCACCTTGAGAGGGTCACTCTCGGTGAGACGGCGAGGGAACTCAACGGGGAACTCGCCGGGGCGAAGGAGTTTGGCGCGCACGGGTAGCCTCCAAATCGACTGCCCGCGCTGCGCCAAAACGCATTTTTGCGCAACACCCGTCGCCGAGCGAATGCTGGCAACTCTGTTCTTCAGATGGACTAACGCATCGGGGGAGAGAAACCGTTTTGTGATCGCTCATGAAAATGGCGCTCCATGGCGGTCGTCGCGTCGACCCGAAGAAACATTCGTCATCCGACAAGTCGCCCGATAGACTCTGCCGCGCGTCGACAAATTAACGTCTAACCAGGAAGGCAGCTCATGCGTGTATCCAGATGTTTTGGTGTCCTAGCCCTCGTATGTTTCAGCGGCCTGGCCCGGGCGGAGGTCAGCAAGGCCCAGAGCGAGGCGTTCGCACAGAAGGTGGAAGCGCTCATCGCCGCGCGTGATACGGCCGGCTTCTCCGCGTGTTTTGATGTCGATACGTTTGTGGATAAATGTTTCCGCGGCGTGCAGCATCCTGCCCTGGCGGACGTCAAGTCGGGCATGCGTGAAGGGATGGCCCACATCGGCGACCAGCTATGCGCCTCATTCAAATCGACCAGCGACGGCGCGACGTTCGTGCACGCCCGGACGCTCGATGGCGCGCCCACCATGACCTTCCGTATCAGCACCGAAGAAGGCTTTAATTACTGGGATCTCTACGTGGACGATTCCAAAGGCGAACCGAAGATCACCGATGTTCATATCGCCATGTCCGGCGAAGACTTTTCGCAGAGCATGCAGCGGATCATCCTGCGGATGCTCTCGGGCACCAGCGAAAAGGCGACGCCCCAGGATAAGCAGATGATCGCCGACATGCAGGCCCTGACGGCGGCGGTGCGCTCCGGGAAGGCCGAGGAGGCGCTGACCATCGCCGACCGAATGCCCGAGAAAATGAAGAAAGAGAAGTTCATCCAACTGCTGCGCGTCCAGGCGGCGGCCAAACTGGAGGACACGTCACGTGCCGATTCGATCTGCGACGAGTTCCGGGAGCAGTTCGGCGACGATCCGGCATGCGACCTGGTGATGATCGATCCACTCATCCGCCGAAAGGATCTGGAACACGCGATGGCATGCGTCGACCGGCTCGACGCCAGCGTCGGCGTCGATCCGTTCCTGGGTGTCATTCGCGGGAATCTTCATGCGCAAATCAAAAACGATGCGACCACGGCGAAGAAGATGTACGACCGCGCATTGCAGAACAACCCCGATCTGTTCGAAGCCGCCGACGCCGAGCTGATGCTCGCGATCACCAACAACGATTTTCCGGAGATGAAGCGGGTGATGCTAATGATCGAGAACCACCCGAAATGGGAGTTCGTGTTCGATGAAGACCTCGCCGGTGCCGAACTGTACGCGGCATTCAAACAGTCCCCCGAATACGCCGCCTGGCTCAAGGAACGGCCAAAGAAGCAGTGAACTCGCTGGGGGCGCGCCACTCGCGTCCTCACCCGCGCCAACGACCACACGGCGGACAAGTCGAACGATAATGGGGTCATTTCACTTCTAAAAGGAGAAATGACCCCTTTATCATCCATTTCTCGAATTCGAATCCTGCTCGCGACCAGAACAATGATTACCTTCGGCATCTCCACCTGGTCACTCCACCGCTCGCTGCAGAGCGGCCTCATCGATCTGCTCGACATCCCGGCACAGGTCCGCGATCACGGCATGACGCAACTGCATCTCTGCCACTTCCACCTGGATCAGTCGGATGTGGAACCGTTTCGCGTACGCCTGGAAACCGCCTGCGTGACACTTGATACGTTGCTCCTCGACTTTGGCGACCTTTCGCATCCGGAACAATCCGGAAAGGACCTGTTCGAGTACGAACGCTGGATGGAAATCGCGTCGATGCTCGGCGCGAAGCACGCGAGGATCTCGGCCGGCAATCAGCAGCCCACCGAAGCCACGCTGGCCCGTTCCGCGAAGCATCTGCTCCACCTCGCCGACGTCGGCGAACACTACGGCGTCCGCGTCATCACCGAGAACTGGAACGCGATGACGCCCGGCAGCGCCGAACTCCTTCGACTTCACCAACTCACGCACGGCCGAATCCCGATCTGCGTCGATACAGGCAACTGGACGGGTGCGACTAAATACGCAGAGCTTGAGAAGATCGCGCCGCTCGCGATGACCGTTCACGCCAAGTGCGACTATTCGGATGCAGAGACGCCGGATGAAACCGACTTCCTGCGATGCCTTGAGATCCTGCAACGCGCCAACTTCGGCGGTGCAATCGCGCTGATCTACAGCGGGCCGTCGGCGGATGAGTGGCGATATCTCGACGAAGAACTGGCGATGGCGCGGCGCATTCTCTGACCCGAGCGAGCGAGAGAAGCGGAGCGAAACCCCGAAACATTGAACGCCGCTGCGAGAGCGACTTCAGTCGCTGCGAGGCGAAGGCTGATCAGTTATCGCTTTCCGGCTGCGTGCTCGGCGCTTTGCCGGTGAGCTTGGTCTCCAGTTCCACGATCGACTTCGCCTGCATCGCCTTGAGGGCGGCTTTGGCTTCGTCGGAGAGCTGGTCGTCATAAATCATCACGCTTGTGTTGCCGATCTGGACGGTTGCGATCACGCGTCCGCGTCGCGCGCTGGCGGGAGAGCTGTTCTGATTCCAGATGTAGACGCCTTCGTCCGTGACCACATAGCCAAGGCCGGTGTAGCCCTGCAGGCTCTCGAGCGACTGCCGGATGGTCGCGTCGGCGCTGAGCTTGACGATGCGGAACTCCGGCGTGACGCGCTGGATCGCGCCAGGTTCGATCTGGAAGGGCACATTCGCCTTCTTCGAGAGATCCAGCAGGACCTGGTTAATGTCGACGCCGTCGTAGCGGAGTGTCACGTTGCGGTCGAGCAGGTGCTGGATCACATCCTGCTTGGGCAGGACGACGATACTGTCCCCCCAGGGATACCAGGTGAGCGGCGATTGCTGATCGAAGACATTCAGCGCTGTTTCCAGAGTCGCGCCGCGCGGGAGCGAGACGGTGGACTTGGCGAGATCAATCGTCGGAATCGAGCGGACCTCGAGAACGATGTGCGCGCCCTTGCCTTGCTTCGCGTCGCCGCGTTCAAACGCGAGGAGCTCGTCGTCGATCACCCGTGCGAGCTCGGCCAGCGTCGAAGCGGGAGAGGCTTTTGAAAGCGGTCGCGAGCGGACGATGTCGAGCGTGCGGAGTTCTTCCAGCGTCGCGCGCCGGCCAAGCCGGCGAAGCGGTGGCTGCGGCGAACACTCGACGTACTCGTCGCGCAGCTCAAACTGCAGGCCCGACTTGCTGCCGATCGCATCCAGCGCGTCGCGGAGCTTGAGCCGATCGAGTGATGCCGTGATCGGCGTCTGCGCGCCCCAGGGCAGGATGTCGTACACGTCGTCCGTCACTCGGATCGGCACGCCGGTCTGGCTCTCGATCGTGCGAAAGACCTGCGGCAGCGGCGTCTTGTTCAGGTCGAGCTTGATGAGCTGGTCGAGCTGTTCGGAGATGAGCGCCGAGCTGTCGGCCTTCACCTGTGCCAAAAGAGGCGGGACGAGCGAGCCGCCGATCAGCAGGAGCGCGAGTGTGGTGGACTTGAGCGACATCATCCCTGCGATCGTAACCAAATCCGCGGATCAATCGAACGGGTCGTGCCGATCGTGGCCGGCCGGCGTGATCACAACTCGGCCAGCGGGGCGTTCCTGGGCGAAAAAGAGCGTAGTCATCATCGCCGGCGTCATGTTCGCCGGTACGCCGACGGAAACGTTCGCGACGGCATCATGGGTAATGCTCGGCGCATCGGGAAGGCTGATCTGTGCCGACGCGAGGGCGCCGTTGGTCGGGCCGACCGTCGTCTCGGTCCCGTCGCGAAGGAAGATGATGCCCAGCGTGAGTCCGACGATCAGCATCGCCGCTGCCGCCATCGGCATGATGACCGGCCAGCTCGAGATGCGCATCGGCCGCGCGTTGACGTCGTCGATCGAGCCGGCAATTTCAGCGCTGAGCCAATCGGCATCGATGTCGGGCTGAGCCTTGGACGACTTGAGGACCGTGTTGAGGCGGGCGTGCTCGTGAAAGAGCGCCTTGGCCGACGCATCGGATTCGAGCGCGGTATGCAGCTTCTCCACTTCGTCGGCCCTGAGCGTGCCGTCGAAGTGCTGGCTGATGAGAAATTCGAGTTCGTCGTGCGTCACTTACAGATGATCCTTCAAGAGTTCTTTGAGCTTCTTGCGCCCTTGAAACACATGCCACTTGACCGCTTCCACACTGCAGTCGAGCGCTTCGGCGACCTGTCTCTGCGGCAGTTCCTGGATCGTGAACATCACGATCGCCAGCCGCTGTTTTTCCGGCAACTGCTGGAGCGCCTTTTCGAGCTGCGCCCCCAGCTCCTTGCCCATCGCTGCGCGGCTCGGGTCGAGACTGCCCGATTGCAGGCTTTCGCCGGAGGTGGTCGTTGCGCCGCGCGCGTCGATCGGGTTGCCTTCATCATCTTCCAGGCTCGCGCCCTTGCGAAGATGCCTGCCGCGACGGCGGTTGAGCGACAGGTTGCTGACGATCCGCATCAGCCAACCGCCGAACGCTTCAGGACGTTCCAGCGTGGAGAGGCCCTTGAAGGCTTTCAGAAACGCGTCCTGAACGATCTCCACGGCGTCCGCGCGGTTGCCGAGAAGTCGGTACGAGACGGCGACGGCGGGCGTCTGATATCGACGCACGAGCGAATCGAACGCCGTCCGATCGCCTTCAATCGCCTCCCGGACGAGGGCCTCGTCGGCAACCGATTCCGCTGACGAATCTGACTGGTGCTCGTGACCCATTGCAAAGACACTTGGCGGAAACGTCGGTTAGGCGAAATCGGCCGCTTTCTAATCCGTTCAAACACGGCAGGAATCAGGCCGGCTCGTCCCCCAGGAGCTCGCCGCAGTACTTTGCGACGGCCTGTGCGATCTGTTCCGGTTTTTCGGTCGCGTGTTCTCGCATCCGTCGCACGACCGCCGTACCGACGATCGCGCCGTCGCCCACCCCGCGAAGCTGTTCGACGTGAGCACGCTTGCTGATGCCAAAGCCGATGCAGACCGGCACGCTCGATTGCGAGCGGAGCTGGCGTACATTCTGCTCGAGGTCGGCCGGCAGCGCGGCGCGCTCGCCGGTGATGCCGCTCACCGACAGGTAGTAGACGAATCCGCTGCAGAGCTTGGCGATCTCCGCGCGGCGCTTCGGCGTTGTGGTCGGCGCGACCATCAGGACGGTATCGAGCCCGGCGTCGCGGATCTGCTGGCAGATCTGGTTTCCTTCCGGCGGTGGAAGATCCGGGAAGAGCACTGCGGAGAAACCGGCACCCTTCGCATCGGCGAGAAAGCGATCGAGACCGTATCGAAACGCCAGGCTGAAGCTCGCCATCGCCAGAAGCGGCTTGGTGATCTGATTCTTGACGGCGCCCAGCGCGGCGAAAATTTGCTCGATCTTCGTTCCGCGATCAAGCGCTTCGACAAACGCCTCCTGGATGACCGGTCCGTCCGCGATCGGATCCGAAAAGGGGAAACCGATCTCGATCGCGCCGATGCCCGGTTGGGTCAAGGCCTTGACGACGGCCACGGTCACGTCGAGGCCAAGATAGCCGGCCGGAACGAAGGGCAGGAGGGCGGTGCCGCTGTGGTTGCGCGCGTCGCTGATCGAGGAAAGCACGGTAGAGCTCATGTGGCGTCGATCATGCTCGATATCAGTGCGCGGATCAATCGAGGCCGGTCCGAGCAGAGCACCTGAGGCGACGCGCTGGGCCCAGGATCGGCGACGGCCGCGGTCGCGTTCAGAGATACTGTACTCCCTGGCAAAGTATCGCAGGTTCTTTGCGAAACAGGTCATCGTTCGCAGAGGTGTGATTGTTGAGTTGCGATGCTATTGGAGCTCAAACGGTTCGAGCACCGGAGCCGCCGGAATAATCTGGCGCTTCTGGTACGCCTCCACGAGCTTCTTGAGCATGTGAATTTCGCCGCGGATTTCCTCGCCGCGATCCGTGTCGCCGATCTTTCGTGTGCGGGGCCATTGGCGCACGACGGTGACTTTGGGGATGATGTCGACGCCGTCGCGGATGGCGGCTTCGACCGAATCGAAGTGGTGGTGCAACGCCAGCACAGTTCGATCGGCCTCCAGTGCGAGCGTGTAGCCATGGTCACCGTAGGCTTCGGAGAATGCGCCGTCGATGGTGATTGCCTTGCCACTCCGCTTGATCGGGTCTTCGCCTTTCTCGATTTTCACAGGGACGTGCCCGTTCACGATCAGGCCCTCGACGGGATCGACGCCGAACTCGCTCAGCACCTTCTCGCAGAATCCGACTTCGTGGATGAGGTCGAAGTAGTGATCCTTTTCTTCATGATGCGGCTTCTTGTCGGCGATGAAATCGCGCTCGAGGGTGGCCATGCGATCCTTGCCAAAGAGCGGACTGCGCGGGCCGCCCCAGAGGTACCAGAGGAAATCGAGGTCCTGTTGCGATCGCTTCTCCCACGCGCGGTGGATGACTCCTTCCACGGCGTCGTACATCGCCCGCCCGGAGACCGCTTCGCCTTCCACTTCGAGCGGAAGGAAGTTCCCAAGCGCGTCGCACGGCACGCATCCGTGGAAGATGAGGTGACGATCCCGCACCAGGTACATCTGGCCGATGCGGACGAGGTATTCCATGTGTGACGCCAGCTTCGCGCTTCCTTGAAAACTACGTCGAAGCAGGCGCAGGCAATTCTCTTCCTCGGGTGTGAGCGTGTACGGATTGAGCGGATCGATCGTCGGGAAGTACTTGTCGCGCAGCGGATAGGTGACGCCGTCGACGTTGATCGTCCCGGCCTTCAAGTCGATGTGGTGCAGTAGGCGGCGATGCTCGACGTTCCAGTTCGGATATTTCTCGAAGAGCTGCCCTTCGAGTTTGAACTGCATGATCGCAATCGCCTTTTGCATGCGCCCGACAGTCACCTTGGCGCGCATGCCATCGATCTTGGGCAGGAAAAACGTCGCCGGATCGTCTCGGTAAACGTTCTGGGCGAGATACTCGAGGGGGGTCATCGGAATGCCGTAGCCGCCGTCGATCTGGCTGATGCGACGGTAACGCAGCGTCACGCGGAGCACGGTGCACAGCAGCGCGTCGTTCCCCAGCGCAGCGCCGAGCCAGGCGATGTCATGATTGCCCCAGATGAAGGAGACGTTCGGCTGCTGCATCAGGTAGTCGACGACGCGGTCGCCGCGCGGGCCGCGGTCCCAGCAATCGCCGCCGATGATCAGTTCGTTGACCGCGAGGTTCCGGATCAGCCGGCCGATGACGTGGATGAGGTGCAAGGCGCGGCCGTCCGGCAGCAGTGCGTCGACGATCGCTTCCAGGAACGAGGTCTCGCGCTGCGGATTGGAAATATTGATCAGCTCCAGGAGCAGGGGCGTATATGCCTTCGGAAAGACGAGCATTGCGCGACGCAGGCTGTATTGAGATGAAAGCACGCGCACCAGTTCGACCTGAAGCCGCAGCGTATTGACGATGAAGCATCGCTTTTGGACCGCGCCCGTGTCGCTGTGTTCAAGCCGCGAGGTGACTTCGGCCGGGTAGAACACCAGGGTAATGAACTCGCTCAATTCCTGCGGAGAGAGCCGCGACTCGAAATGCTTTTCCACAAGCGGCCGAAGCGTACCGGAGGCGTTGTTGATGATGTGTCGGAGCTTCTTGTCCTCGCCGTGGATGTCGCTGATGACATGGATCGTGCCCTTGGGCATCGTCAGCACTGCCGAGAGGCGCGCGATCTCCGCCAGCGCTGCATCGGCAGAAGGAAACGACTGCGCGAGGACTTTCAGCATCGCGCGTTCGGCGTTCTTGTCGGCCTTCGAAATCAGCTGAGGTTCGCATCCCATGCCGGTAGAGATACCCAACTCGGCGGAAGCCTGCATGCCCAAATCCAGGAGTGTGCGTATGAACACTCGGATTGAGGACTGGAAGGGTGGGGGATGTTAGCGCCGGATGAGCGAATCGGGCCTGATTTCGGCCCGTTCCCACTCGTTGTACCGAGAACCGAACAAGCTGGGGATCAAGGATTCGAACCTTGACAAACAGATTCAGAGTCTGCTGTGCTACCGTTACACCAATCCCCAAGACAGACCAAAAATCCTAAGCCCGACGCCAGCCCTGTCAAGGCCGGTAAAAGGATCGGTCGGGGATTGAACTACGCTCTCGGATTGGCTAGACTGCCCGGCTCGAAATTCGGTCAGCTTGAGAAAGAGGCAAATGCTATGGCACATAAGAAAGGCGCCGGTTCCACCAAGAACGGTCGCGACAGCAACCCGCAGTATCTGGGCGTAAAAGCCTACGGCGGCCAACTGGTTCCCGCCGGCTCGATCATCGTCCGCCAGCGCGGCACGAAGTTCACCGCCGGCTACAACGTCGGCCAAGGCAAGGACGACACGCTCTTCGCGTTGACCGAAGGCAAAGTCGAGTTCCAGGGCCGTAAGGTGCACGTCCGCGTCTGAATCTGACGGCGTCACTTCTCCCGATTGTAGAATAGCCAAAAAGCTCGGCCATCGCGTGGCCGGGCTTTTCTCGTTTCGTTGATGACAGCCTGCGTGCCGCTCGCGACTTTGACTAACCGAAGTTACGATTCCCGCCATCTCGGGCCGGGGAAGTCGTGAGGCAAATCCTTTCTGATCCGCGCGCACGCGAAAAGCCATGTCTGCGCTGCGGAAGATCGCTCAAGAAGAATCTCGATGACCGCTACTGCCCCGATTGCGGGCTCTCGGTCTGGATCAGTCTCAATCCGAACGATTCGCTGGAATGGTCCAAGGCGAGTTGGCTCAAGACCGCCGCCCGCGGCGCGTGGGTGCTCGCCGGCGCGCAGCTGTTGGCGCTCGTGGCGTACCTGGCGGCCGGCGCGGGATATCTGGCGTCGGTCGCGAGCGGACTCGCGGAATACGATGACCTGATCGATCCTGCGGCGCTGGCAACGAGCCCGCAAACGACGCAGCCCGCGACTCTGCCCGCGTTTGATTGGAGTGCGTATTACGCCGTCACCTCGGTTCCGGTCGCGTACGGCGCGCTGTTCATCGGCATTTATTTCGTCGCCAATGCGGTCGGCCTGTGGCTGGTGAGCGCGGATGAACAGCGCTATCCCGATCGCACGCGAAGCCACCGGCTCGCGGCTCGCATCACCTGCGGCGTGTCGGTGATGATCGGCACGGTGATGGTCGCACTCGCGCTGCCTCGGCTCAACAACGGCTGGCCGATTCACCTCTGGTCGTCGTGGATCGCGCTGGTGCTCTGCGAGTTGACGTTCGTGGGCGGGGCATGCTGCGCGTGGCTGATCCTGCGACGGGTCGCCCGGCGGGCGCGACGGGGGTGGCTCGCAAAGCTGTGCGGGTACCTGCTGTTCCTGCCCGCCATCGCGTTCGCCAAGGCACTGCCGCTGTACGCCATCTGGATCTTCGCGCTGCTGCGTCCGTTGGCAAATATCCTGCCGCTGGCCTACATCCCGCTCAGCATCTACCTGTTCATCCGCTTCGCGTTGATGCTTCAAAAGGCCGTTCCCGAGGCGGAAAAAGCCTGGGCGTCGGAAACCAAGGTGCCTGACGCAAAGTAGGGAGCCTGCGGGAAAAGTTGCGATTCCGAAAATAGATGTTGACACAAGTATTGTTGAAACATATATTGTGTTCATGGGATCGACGAAACGGACATCGCTGCTCGGCCGCGAGATCGGCAAATCGGGCGATTTCGCATCCGCCGAGGAAGAGGCGTACTTGAGCCTCCTCCGCACCACGTCGCTGCTGGAACGGCAATTCGAGCAGCTGTTTCGCGAGCACGATCTTTCAGAATCGCTGTACAACGTCCTGCGGATTGCCGCGGGGCACGGCGAGAAGGGCGTGCCGACGCTCACCATCGCCAGGCAGCTCATCGCGCTCGTGCCGGATGTGACCCGGCTCGTCGATCGACTCGAGAAGGCGAAACTCCTGCAGCGCGAGCGGTGCGAGAAGGATCGCCGGGTCGTCTACGTGAAGATCACCGCCGGGGGCCAAAAGAAGCTCGAAGCGCTTCGCAAGCCGGGGGAGGCGCTGTTGCACAAGCTGCTCGGCCACCTTGGCAAGGCGAATCTCGAGGAGTTGATCCGCCTGCTCGAGACCGTACGGATGCCGCACGTATCCGCTGAACTCAAGACCCGCTGAATTGGCTGCTTCCCGCCGGCGTGTCGCCGTCGGGTGTTTGACTCGACTGATAGTTGTTGAAACAAGTAAATTGTAAAGGAGAATCGTATGTCCAGCACCACTGCCACCAACGTCCGTCTCAATGAGTTGTTCGATTACATCCGCACGGGGCGGATCCTCGACGCGATGCGCGAGTTCTACGCCGAAGACGTCGTCATGACCGAGCCTGCCTATGGCGCGACCAGGGGCCTGGCTGCCAATATCGCGCGGGAGGAGAAGTTCGTCGCCAGCGTGAAGGAGTTCAAGAACTTCCAGACGCCGCACGTCGCCGTTGACGAATCGACCGGCCACGCGTTTTACGAGAACGTGATGGACTGGATCGGCGTCGACGGCAAGCCGTACCACGTGGAGCAGGTCGCCGTTCAGGAGTGGAAGAACGGGAAGATCGTCAGCGAGCGGTTTTACTACAAGGGATAATTCAGTAACGGGCAGGTCTGTTTGTTTCGCGTGTAGTCCGCGCGCCTGCTCGCACGCGTATCTTCGCGAGCGTGCTGCACAGCACGAATGCGATCTGCATCCGGGAACATTCTTCAATAGATTAAACAAGAAACACGAGCCGTTGCCGGCTCGTGTTCTTTCGTTTCGTCCATCCATCGTCCGATCGCGACGCGGGCGTCGCGATCGAGGATCATCACGAGTGATGATTCATCACTGATAGAATTCGATGATCAGGTTCATGTTCACTTCGAAGGGAACATCTTCCTGCTTGGGCAAGGCGATGATCTTCGCGGTGAGTTGCGCGGGATTCCATTCGACCCAGCCCGGGACCGTGTGGCCGGGATTGGATTCCATGTTCTCGCGGGCGAGCTTGTGGACCTTTTCTTTGAAGGTGATGACGTCGCCGGGCTTGATCACGTAGCTCGGGCGGTCGAGCTTCCGGCCGTTGATGTGCACATGGCCATGAACGACAAGCTGGCGGGCGGCCCAGATTGTGCGGGCGACGCCCAGGCGGCGGCAGACGTTGTCCAGGCGGCGCTCGAGCAGGGCGATCATCGCTTCGCCGGTGTTGCCCTTGGTTTTCTGGGCGATGCTCATGAAGCGGCGGAACTGCTTTTCGAGGATCGAGTAGTGGAAGCGGAGCTTCTGCTTCTCGGCCATACGAACGCCGTACTCGGTGTTGCGGCGACCGCGGTAGCCGTGCATGCCGGGGATCTGGAGTTCCTTACCGGTGTGCTTGGGGATATCGGCGATTGGTACGCCGACACGACGCGAGAGGCGGACTTTTGGTCCAAGGTAACGACCCATGGGCTTCCTTTCGATCCGGGTGGGATCGCTCAAGACTGGACTCAGTGGAGAGTTGGTAGTCGAGACTGGAGAGTTTGGAAGAATTGCATGCGCAACTCTCCACTCTCCACTAACTACTCTCAACTGATCATTCCGGTCTCGGCATGGTCTTGAGGCATGCCGGGAACCGCTTCGCATCCCGCCGACGAAGGTGCCGGCCGAGTCGGAATTGAAGAGCCACGCAGTTTAGGGAAATCGAGACTGATGACAAGGCAGGGCGATTCGCGCGGGCCGATTTGTAAATGGCTCGAAACCTGATAACTACTTGCGCATGTAAAGTGAGTCCGCAGCACAATGGAATTTGCCCAGCCGTGTCGATCGAATCAGGCTCCATCGTACAGAGTGATCGAGCCCGATTCGGAAGGAGCCTTATGCCCTGGTCTCTACGTTCGCCGCCACGACCGATGCCCCGCGATTTCGTCGAAGCCCCCGGGCTCATCCGGCCCGAAGGTCTGCTGCCACCTGCTCCGCGAACGGCGCTGCTGCTCAACCCATTCTACCCGAAAGATCCGCACGCCAGCTTCGGCAAGCACGTGTTGACGCCGAGTTTGGCGCTGACGAGTGTCGCCGGCGCGACGCCCGCCAACTGGAAGGTCAGGTATTGGGATGAGAATCTGCTCCAGGGCCCGCCGCCGGTGGCTCCGGTGCCGGCCGTCGTCGGCATCTCGGTGCATCTCACCTTCGCGAAGCGCGCGTATGAACTCGCGGGCTTTTATCGATCGCTGGGCTCGAAGGTCGTGCTCGGCGGGCTTCATGTGCTCAGTTGTCCGGACGAATGCGCGCCGCATGCCGATGCCCTCGTCTTCGGCGAAGGCGCGCAGGCCTGGCCGACGATTCTCCACGATGTCGAACGCGGCCAAGTCAAGGCGCGCTACGACGGCAGCTACGCGCGACCCTACCGCGACGACCCGCCGCCGCGCCGCGAATTGCTCGACCGGCGGAGCTTCCTCACCACCAGTTCGCTCATCGCCACGCGCGGCTGTCACAACCGCTGCGGATTCTGCTACCTCGCGACCGAAGGCCTGCGCATGCCATACCTGACGCTCGATCCGCAGCAGATCGTCGATCAATGGCAGCAAGATGGTCAGCCATACGCGGTGTTCGTCGACAACAACCTTGGCTCCAGACCCGACTATCTGCTGGACCTG
The DNA here is from genome assembly GCA_031411495.1 of Phycisphaerae bacterium. Classification (GTDB taxonomy): domain Bacteria; phylum Planctomycetota; class Phycisphaerae; order Tepidisphaerales; family Tepidisphaeraceae; genus JANOBD01. The sequence goes on from JANOBD010000235.1 coordinate 96,392, forward strand.
TGCCGCGCGATCGAGTCGCTGGGGCGGATCTGGTCGGCGGCCATCACGCTCGACGTGACCGATCGACCCGATGTGATCCGCGCGATGGCGCTCAGTGGCTGTACGGGCGTGTTCATCGGCTTTGAATCGGTGACGGATCGGAACATCCTCGACGCGAAGAAGAAATCGCCGCGAGTTGACGACTATCTTCGTCGCACGCAAATCCTCCACGACAACGGCATCCAGGTGAACGGCAGCTTCGTGCTCGGATTCGATCAGGATGATGCGAGCTGTTTCGAGAAGACGGTCGACTGGATCGAACAGGCGCGGCTGGAGTGTGCGACATTCCATATCCTCACGCCGTACCCCGGGACGCCGCTCTTCAAGCAGATGCGCAGAGAAGATCGCCTGCTGCATGAAGACTGGTCGAAATACGACACATCTCACGTCGTGTTTCGGCCGGCGAAGATGAGCGTGGACGAGCTTCAACGTGGCTACGAGTGGTGCTATCGCCGACTGTTCTCGCACGCGTCGATCCTCAAGCGACGCCCGGCCGACTGGCGCGCCGTGCCTTCGTATCTGGCGATGAGTTACCTCTACAAGCGCAGCAACTGGCTCTGGCCAATTCTGATCCGACATCGCCTGACACACTACGCGTGGCGGCCGCTGATCGAGATCAGCCGCAATCGACATTTGAGCTTCCGCAAACGTCTCGCGCGCCTGCCGATGACGGCCGAGGCACGGCGATCGCTGTCGGTGGTGAGCGCGGGCGTTTGACGAGCACGCACATCCGCGTATGAATAATCAAAGCCCCGGCGTGTGGTGCACGCGCGGGGCCTTGGGGAGATAAACGGATCGTTCGTGCGATCCGCGGTATGAAAACGGTCACGACCGGATCAGCCCAGCAGTTGCTCGACTTGTTCAAGCGCGGATTCCTGCGCATCCGCGTCGGCCTTGTTGGTTCCGCTGCCGCCGACCACCTGGTCGAGGAAGCCGTCATTCGCATAGAACGTATCGTCGCCGTCGAGGCCGAACATGCTGTCGTTGCCTTCGCCGCCGTCGAGGGTGTCGTTGCCGGCGTTGCCGAGCAGCTTGTCGTTGCCGCTGCCGCCAAAGAGCGAGTCGTTCTGGTTGCCGCCGTACAGTTCGTCGTTGCCGCCGTAGCCGTAGAGCTTGTCGTTGGACGAATCGCCGTAGAGAGTGTCGTTGCCGGTGCCGGAGGCGTCGTCGTCGCCGTAGATGACGTCGACGCCGTTATTGCCGTGAAGGTTGTCGCTGCCGCCGCGGCCGTAGATTCGGTCGATACCTTCGCCGCCCTCCGCGTAGTCGAAGCCGCCGCCGCCACGGATGCGGTCGTTGCCGTTCATGCCGTAGAGATAGTTCTTGCCCGCGCCGCCGAGGATCGAGTCGTTGCCTGAACCGGTCAGGATCGAGTCGTTTCCACTGTCGCCGACGACCGACATGCCCATCGTCACGTTCGCGTCGGTGGTGAGCTTGTCGTCGCCGGCTTTGAGGCTGATGTTGATGGTCGAGAATGTGCCGATCGTCTGCCGTTCTTCGATGCCGTTGAGGTTCATCACCAGTTCGTTTCCGACGACCTTCACCGACAGCTCATCCGCCGACTCGGTCGCTTCGACGTTAAGCACGTGCGACACCGGATCGATGTAGCTGTACGGCGTCGGGATGAAGTAGGTGTCGCTGTCGCCGGTGCCGTCGTCGATATCGACATTGGCGAACAGGCCGGCGGCACCGACAACGAAATCCTGAACCTGGATGCGCGAGTAATCGAGGTTGGGCAGGCCGGTGACTTCGACGATGGAATCATCGGTCGGACTCGTGCGATAGAGCTTTCGCGTGCCGAAGCGGAAGTCGTCCTTGGTCGGTGCTGCGGTGAAGTAGTAGCTCGCGAGCACGCCCGCGCCGCCGCCGTTGCCGACATCGTCGGTCGGGGCGAGCGTTTCACCGGTGGTGATCTTCTTGTTGATGCCGGTCACGGTGTCGTAGCGATACAGTTCCCGGTCGGTCGTTCCCTGGCTCTGAAGGTAGTCGCCATCGCCGGCGGTGAAGTAGATGCTCTTGCCGAGTGCGTAGATCGCATCCGCGCGGCCGGCATTGTTCGGGCCGTCGACCTTGGCAGCGATCGACACTTCGCCGGTGCTGGTCTTCACGCGGAAGAGCTGCAGGCCGTCATCCGGCTGAGGGCTGGTGTTGTAGTAGCCACCGCTGAAATAGACGTAGTCGCCGAGTTCGGCAGAGCTGCTGTTGAGAAGCGAGAAGTCATCCGCGAGCTTCGTCGGCGCGCCGCTGCTGCCATCGGAACGGAAGAGGCTCGCATTCTCGCCTTCGACGGTGCCTTCGAAGTAGATGTGGTCGTTGCTGACGAAGATCGTCCGGTTGTTCACGACGGCGGCGCCGCTGATCTTGTAGGTGCCCGCGGGCGTTCCGTCGCTGCGGAAGATGCCTTGATCGCCGTTCGAATAGAACAGCTGCCCTTTGGCCTGGAACAGCTTGGTGATGGTGGTGTCGGCGACGAGTTTGGTGACGTTGTTCGAGCCGAGCGTGACGATCTTCGTATCCTGTGAGTCGTACATGTAGATCTTGTTGCCGATCGCCATGACGTTGGAGTAATACGCCTGTACGTCCTTGGTGATCTGCGTGTATCCACCCTTGGATGTATTGAGCTGGAAGAGCTGCCGACCGTTGCCGATGCCGCCGGTTGCGGTGAAGAAGACGCGCCCGTCGGAGGTGCTGACCAGGTTTTCGATGCTCGCGATCGTCGCGCCGGTGGCGTTGAGATCGAGCAGATGCTTGGTGGTCGACGCCGAACCCTTGGTCGAATAGATCTGCGACCAGCCGCCGCCCGAGCGGGAACTGCTCACGACGTAGGTCGTGTTGCCCACGGTGATCATGTCATTGTCCGGCCCGGCGGAATCGATGGCCTTGATGGCGCCGGCCGACATCATCTGGCGGCCTTCCATCTGCTCGAACTGGCAGGCGTTGGCAAGTTTGCGGAAGGAACGGTTGTTTCGCTTGGTCTGCATGGTTTATCTCCACCCAGCCATGCGAAGGACGCGTTATATAACTGCCATGAGAAGACGGAATTCTCTTCGAGAGTGAAAACGAGGAGGCCGGATGACGGCACAACGGATCATCTGGCCCTCCCGTACAAATTCCTGCGAAATCGATCAGTTCACGATCGGTCGACGACGGCGAACCATCGGCGCGGCCAGCACGAGTAGGGCGGCCGACGTCGGCTCGGGCACCATCGCGAGCGCCACCGCCCAGTCGGCGGCGAATACCGAAGAGACGCCCTCGCCAAGGTCGGTCGGCAGCGCGACGCCGCTCAGGCCGTAGTTCTGGGCGAGCTTGAGCAGGTCGTCGAAGTTGACGGCGCCGTCGTAGGTGAGGTCGCCCTGTGACCAGAAACGTTCACCCGGCGCGTTGTAGTTTTGCGCCAGGGTCAGCAGGTCGTCGAAGTTGACGACCTGGTCGAGGTTGAGGTCGCCAAACCGGGTGATGGAGAGCGCGATCGACGCGCCGCCGGGCACATAGCCGATCGCGCGGGTCGAACTCCCGGCGGCGTAGCTGGACGTGATGCCGTTGCCGAGCCAGTCGCCGTTGTGATAGCCGGTGAACAGGTAGCCGCGAAGCGCCTGGAGCATCGGCGTGTTGTTCTGCGTGATCGTCATCGAACCGATGCCGAAATCGATTTTGGCAGTACCCGTGATGGAAACGGCGCCGGCTTCGAGCGTCATCGATGCGTTCGGGGCGGCCGGGACGATCTTGGCGTTGTCCTTCAGCATCAATGTGCCGTTGACGTCCATCCTGCCGCCATTCATCGTCACCGTCGTGCCGCGCTGCAGGTCGGCGTTGCCTGCGACCGTCACGTTGAACGGGTCCGACGTGGGATTGATATACATTCCGGCGCTAGACGTTGCCGCTCCGCCGCACACCAGCGAGCTGAGGTTGAGTTGCGAGCCGCCCGAGAGGTTGATCGATGCCGTGCCGCCGCTGGTGGCCATGTGCAGCCCGCCGCCGGTGGAGTTGATGTTCATCACCGCGGCGTTGGTGAGATTGACGGTGGCGGTGTCTCCGACGTTGAGACCCCAGTCGACATAGAGCGTGCCGTTGACGGTGTAATTCGTCGACGGGCCGGCCAGCGTCATGACGCCGTTGGGGACGTCGATGTAGCTGGCGGAGGTGAAAGTCGAGCCGGCGTTCATCTGCAGCGTCGTGCCGCCGGGCATGGCTTCGCCGCTGGTTTTGGTCCGGATGAGCGAGACGCCGTTGAGCGTGAGCGTCTTGCCCGAAGCCATCGCCAGCGTCCCGCCCGACCAGGTGAACGCGCTGCCGGTGTTGAAGGTGGCATCATTCTTGAAGTCGAGCGTGCCGGCCGAAAGCGTGAGGTTGGCCTTGTTGTTGAAGGTCGAGAGGCCGGTCACTTCGAGCGTTCCGCCCGCGACGTTGACGGCGACAGTTCGGTTAGCCGTTCCGCCGCCCACGCTGAGGTTGCTGGCGACGGCGAGCTTGCCGCCGGAGTTGAGGTTGATCGTTGCCGCGGCGTCAATTTCGCCGACGCGCAGCCCGCTCACCTGTGCCAGGGCGCCGTTGCTGATGGTGACGTTGGCGGTGCGCCCGCTGTTGCGGCCCCAGTCGCTGATGCTGCCGGCGGTCATCAGCGAGCCGGCGCCGTCGATGAGCAGGGTGCCCGACGCGTTGCTGTTCGCGACGTCGTAGAACTGCGTGCCGGTGAACTGCCCGCCTGCCAGGACGCGCAGGGTCGAGCCGTTGCTCAGTTCGGCGCCGTTGTTGGCCCGCGCCAGCGTCCCGCCGTTGAGAGTCAGCCAGACGCCGGCGGTGTCGAGCGTGCCTCCGGTCCAGTCGATGCGTGCGCCGGCGTTGACGATCGCGTCGCTGCGGAACTTCAGCATGCCACTGACGAGGTCGATGTCGGCCTTGTTGTTCAGGGTGGCGTTGCCGAAGAGGTCGAGCGTGCCGTTGTTGAGCGAGAGCTGCACAGTCCGCGCGTTCGAGCCGCCGCCCATGCCGAAGACACCTTGGACGTTGAGGCTCGCGCCCGAAAGAATCTGCATGTTGGCAGCAGCGTCGCTCGTGCCCAATTGCAATCCCTGAACGGTCGCGGTGGCAGACGTAGAGATGGTGCCGATGAAGTTGCCCGAGTCCAACCAGCCCCAGTTGCTGGGTTGGGTCGTTCCGGTGACGTTGAGCGTCGAACCCGAGCCGTCGAGGACGAACGTGCCGGTATGACCGATGCCGACGTCGAGATACGTGGAGACGGTCATGTCCGCACCGGAAGAGAGCGCCAGCGTGCCGCCAGTGGGCACGGCCCAGGTGGCGTTGGTGATGTTGAATGCCGTGCCGGAATTGGAAATAGTGACAGTCTTCCCCGCGGCAACGTTGAGCACGCCGTTGTCCTGAAGCGTGACGGTGCCGTGATAAAAGATGAGTCCGTCGGTGTTAAGTCGTCCGCCGGAAAAGACGTTCAGTTTGGCTGCCGGCGCTTCGTTGCCGGCAAAAACGCTGCTGGCATTGACGACAGCGCCGGCGTTGAGGTCGATTCGCCCCTCATCGTAAAACTGCAGCAGGCTGGTGGTGAGGGTGGAGTCATTCAAAAAGACGCGGGCACTGTTCTGAATGCGGGCTTCAGTCGTGGCGGTCGCCATGGTGCTGTTCGTGAACGTGATCACGGAGGGGCCTTCAACGGAGAGCGTCGGCGTGGTGAACGCGAAGCCGTCGAGGTTCGAGCCGGGGCCGCCGAACGGATCGCCGAACGTGACTGAGGTGGTCGCCGTCAGCAACGCCGTGCCGGTTCGGGTAAATTTGTATCCACCGATGAAAGCCCCATTTTGCAGGTTGATCCACTTATTGACGGTAGTGCTGGCCCCGAGGTTGGGAAAGGCGGATGAGCCGGCGGCATCGAAGTATGCCGTGTCGGCTGGGCCTGGGGTGAAGAGATTGATCCAGGCGAAGGGATTGGTCCACTCGTTGGTGGCGCCTCCAGACCAGTAAACGGTTGTTGCGTTCGCCGATGCGGGCAAGGACGCGCTCGCTGCAAGTGCTAACGTCAGCCGACCGATTCGCCTGAGAGACATACATCGCTCCGAAAAAATAACACACGAGGTGCACGCCGTCATCCGCTCAAATTGCCAAACGTCGCGGCGCGGAACGTTTGCAGATTCAGTTTCGAAATCGCCGCCGCGCCCAGCAGCCGGCGCTACTCAGACTTGGGCAGCCGTAAAGCCTAATCTTGCTCTGCCGGAGCAATCAAAGAAAAACTCTGGATTCTCGCGGGCCCAACCGGCTCAAAGCAGCCTTCAAAACGTCCAGACGCTGCAGACAGCCCTGCAGCGCCTGTTGCGATTCGCTGTCTATCGGGCGCGATGGGAAGCCGTCGGCCGTCGGCGAAGCAGCACGCCGGCACAAGCCAATAGCGAAATCGAACCCGGCTCGGGAGCGAGCGAGAGCGCCATCGTCCAGTCGGCCGCGAACGCCGAAGAAAAGCCCTCGCCGAGGTCGGTCGGCAGCACGAGGCCGCTCGCCTCGTAGTTCTGGGCCAGCAGAAGCAGGTCGTCGAAGTTGGTAATGCCGTTGCCGGTGAAGTCGGCGGTGACCCAGATCCTGCCGGTGGTCGTCTCGCTGTAGTTCTGGGCCAGCGTGAGCAGATCGTCGAAGTTGACGTTGCCATCGACGTTCGCGTCGCCGGGCCGCGCGATTTTGAGGATCACGCCGTTGGGGGTGTAGGTCACGGCGACAAATCGCGTCGGTGAGAGCGTCAGACCGCTCACGCTGGAGAAGACGCCGGTGCGGCTGGGCGCGTCGATCAGGATTCGGCTGGTGCCCAGCGTGGTCGGGAACGAAACGTTGTTGAGCGTCAAAGAGCCGCCGGCGAGTGAGACCGGGCCGTTCGAGGTGAGCACGTCATTGTTCGTCGCGAACAGGTCGGCCGCGAGTGCGCCGCTGTTGAGCGTATAGCCGCCGGAGACGTTCATGGTGTCGCGCACGCCGACATCGCCCGGTGAGTTCGTTCCGCCGTTCTGCGTGAGCTGGCCGGTGAAGGTGTGGGCGACGAGCGTGCCGCCGGTGAAGCCGAAGGTGCTGCTCGCGCCGCGGGTGATGGTGGCCGCCGTGAGGGTGCCGCCGGAGAGGTTGACGCTGCCAGTGCCCGCGCTGCCGACGGCGAGGGTGTTAGTCACGGTGAGGCGTGAGGCGGCATCGGACAGGCTGATCGTACCATTGGAGCCTGCATTGGTGCCCACGATCACGTTTGAAGCCGTCACGATGCCGCCGGTACCAATCGTGAGTGTCGCCGGGCCGGACCGACTGACTTCAAGAGTCGCTCCGGCGGCGAGACTCGAGTTCGTGCCGGTCACGGTCACCGTCGAGTTCGCGGTGGAGAACTCGGAAAGCACAACGAATCCTGCGTCCAGTTTTCCGCCTGCCTGGATGTCCAATCGGCCGGTTCCGCGCGGCGTAAAGAAGTTCCCGTTGTCGGTGAAACGAGAGCCTGCCCCGTTGATGACGACGCTGCCAAATGTCCCCGCAAGCGGCGCGAGGACGACGTCGCCAGTGTGTGTCACAACGCTGCCGCTGCTGATGGAGAGCTTGCCGCCGGCGTTGCTGGCGAAGGCGTCATTGTCGCCGATCGAGACGACGTTGCTCGCAAAGCCTGCCGCGTTGTCGCCGACGGTGAAGCCGCCGCCGTTGGTGGTGGTCAGCGTGCTGCCGTTGAACATGAGGACGTCGTTGCGGGCGACGATCGCCGAGTTGGCGCCATCGATGGTGACGCTACCGTGGCTGCCATTGGCGCCGATCGCCAGGAACGTGCCGGCGACGGTGGCCTGAAGGGTGAATTTCCCGCCGCCGGTGACGTTGAGCACGCCCGTGCCGCCGAGATCGCCGACGAAAGTTGCGCTGTTGGTTGAAAAAGTGGAGCCGGAGTTGACCGCGATCTTGCCGTACTTGTTGGCGGCGTTGCCGATACGGACGACGTCGTTCATGATCCACGTGCTGTTGTTGTTCATCACGACGTTGCCGCCGGCATTGCCCGCGAGATCGGAGTCGGCAACGATCAACTCCGCCGTTCCTGTGGCGGCGTCGCCGACGAGGACGGCCGCTCCGGGGTTGAGGTTCACGGTCCCCAGGCCGTTGAGACCGACAGTGAGATCGCCGTCGACGTCGAGCGTAGAAGCCGCGTTGCTCAGATTAATCGTGCCGATGCCGGTGGCGCCGGTGCCAAGGGTGGCATTGGGTGCGGTGACTTTGCCCGCGGACTGGATGTTGAGCGTGCCGGTGCCGGAGCGGCCGATTTCGAGCTGTGTGCCGACGGCGATTGTGGAGTTGGTTCCAGTTACCGTGGTGGTGGAAGTCGTGCCTGAAAACTCAGAGAGTACGACCTGGAAGGATGATTCAAGCCGCCCCGTGGACGAAACGGTGATTGCGGAGTTGGTGCCGTTGGTAAACACGTTCGCGGCCAATGCCCGACCGGCATTGTCGATCTGCAGTTCGCCCCGTGAACCGGTGTCGCCTCCGTTGCCCAATTTAAGTTCGTTCGCCCCAGTCCATTCTGACCCTGTGCCCGACACGATCGCGCGACCTGCCTGCCCGGTGAACACGCCCAAGAACGCGTTTTGGCCGGTTGTGAGTTTACTTCCGTTAAGGATGCTCAGGACGCCGCCGTCGGTCCCGATCGGGCTCGCATCGGTGACCATGACGTCGGTGCCTGCACTGAGGAAAGCAGCGTCGCCGACGAGGAGCGTTCCGCCGTTGGTGGTGGTCACGGTGCCGGCGCCGCCGAAACTGCTCGATCCCAGGCTGACGTTGCTCGTCGATTTGAACGTTGAGCCTGCACCATCGACCGTGAGGGTGGCGGTTCCGCCATTGAAGCCGAATTGCGCACCGGCCGAGTTGTATTTTCCGCCTGCGCTGATGTTCAGTGTGCCCGAGCCGAAGAAGCCGATGTAAGTAAATCCGTCATCGATGACGGAACTGGTTCCCGAGACGACTACACGGCCGCTGTGACCGGATGTAGCGCCGACGATCATGCCATTCGAGCTGTTCGTGACCGTGCTGCCGTTTTGTACAAACAGGATTCCACCGGCGGATGTGTTAGGGCTGTTGTCGTCGACCATGCTGTAATTCGGCGAGTGCGTAACGGCGGCCGCGCCGTCGCCGATGTTGAGCCGGCCGCCGGAGGCGATGGTCATGTTGGCGACGCCGCCGCTGGGCGAGAGGAGCACGTTTTCACCTACGGTGAGGATCGACCCTCCGCCGCCGACCGTGACGGTGCCGTTGGCAGTGCCGAAGGCGCCGACCGTGAGGTCGGCGTCTGTTTTCACCAGGCCGCCATTCGTGACTTCGAGGAGCGCTTTGCCTTGCAACCCGACCTGAATCCCGCCGACCGAATTGAGAGCTGAATTGGCCCCATCGACAAGGAGCCGGCTGTGACGGTTGGCGTTACCCGACATCTGCACGAGGCCGCCCGTGTTGTGGTTGAAGACGCTGCCGTTGCGGACGAGGACGTTTCCGCCGGTGGCTCCGGTGAGGTCGGCGTCGCCGATGGTAAACGCGCCTGCGAAGGCGGTAGCAACGCCGCTCGTACCCACGCCGACCCGGCCGCTGTCGCTGGTGGTGAAGGTGCCTTTGCCGGTGGTGCCGCTCGCGCCCAGGATCAGGTTTTTCGTGACCATGAACATGGAGTTGGCATTGCTGACGGTCATGTTGCCGATCGCGGCGTTCTGCTCGCCGAGGATCGGCGACTGGCTGACGTTGATCCTTCCGCCGTTGATGACGTTGACTGTGCCCGTGCCGCTGAAGCCGGCGGTCATGTTGAACGCGTTGATGACCCCCGTCGAGTCGGCGACGAGCGTGCCGCCGTTGTTGATGTCGAAGAAGCTCTGCGTGGCCAGGTTGTGGTTGAAAATGCGGAAGGTGGTGTTGTTGAATACACTGACTTGGCCGGTGATCGTCTGCGTGAACGGGCCCGTGCCGGTAAACGACTGGAAACTGACGTTGCCGGCGCTGACGTCAAGCGTCGCGGCGGTGCGGTTGCCGGTGATGTTGTCGTAGAGCACGGTTGTCGTGCCGGGAAGGGAGAAGACGATACTGTCGGTGGCGAGCGGGACGACGTCACCGGACCAGTTCGTGTTGATATCGTAGTAGTTATTCCCCGCACCCGCGCCGCCGTCCCAGGTTCGCGTTGCCGCCAATCCGGGCGAGAGAAGGACGGTGCAGACCGAAGCCGCAGAAAGACTGAGAATGGCCGAGATCGACTGATGCTTCGAACGCATTTGCTACTCCTTCAAGTGAGACCGGACGATGGAACGACATGAGTGGTTACGGAATCGGTGTCAAAGTTCTGCGCGCCTTCCAAAAGGTCGCCGGCATTGCTATTTCACATAAAAGAAAGGCCTGAAAACAACGAGATGAACGACGTGTGACAGGCTAGCGTGACAAGATCGTTAGGGCTATCGCAAAATCAGAATGCCAACGAAAATCGGCAGGTGAACGCGTCACCTGCCGATCAAACACCATTCGATCGCCCGAGGATTCCAGCCCAGACTCACACGCCGCTGTGCTGCGTGATCTCGCGCTGCCGCACGGCGTGTGAGCGAATCCGGTTGATCGCGGCGAGGTACGCCTTGGCGGCGGCTTCGAGGATGTCGGTGCTCAATCCTCGTCCGCTCACCTTCAAGCCGTTGTGATCCAGGTCGATATAGACCTCGCCTTGGGCTTCCTTACCTCCGGTGATGGATCGAAGTCGAAAATCCACGAGCGAGGCGCGGATGCCGGTGAGGCGTGCGATCGCGGAGTAGATCGCATCGACCGGGCCGTCGCCGACGCTGGCATCCGTCGTCACTTCGCCGTTGGTGTCGCGGATGGAGACCGTCGCGGTCGGCATCACGCTGCTGCCGGCCGTCACCTGCAGGTTCACGAGCGTGTAGACGTCGCGCTGCGCGTCGAGCTGGGTGTCGACAAGGGCTTCGACATCTTCGTCGAAGACTTCCTTCTTCTTGTCGGCGAGTTTCTTGAACTCGATGAAGAGCGCTTCTAGCTGTTCATCCTTGAGCGTGTAGCCGAGTGTCATGACGCGATCGCGCAGCGCCGCCCGGCCCGAATGCTTGCCGAGCACGAGCTCGTTCTTGCCGATGCCGACGTCGGTCGGGTTCATGATCTCGTAGGTCTCGCGATACTTCAGGACACCGTCCTGGTGAATGCCCGACTCGTGCGCGAACGCATTCTGCCCGACGACGGCCTTGTTGCGCTGCACGACAAGCCCGGTGAGCGAACTGACCATGCGGCTCGCGGGGTAGATCTTGGTCGCGTCGATGTTGGTGTTCAGCTTGTAGTAATCGGAACGCGTGCGCAGGGCCATCACGATCTCTTCGAGCGCGGCGTTGCCGGCACGCTCGCCGATGCCGTTGATCGTGCACTCGATCTGCCGCGCGCCGTTCTCGGCGGCGCTCAGCGAGTTGGCGACGGCCATGCCCAGGTCGTTGTGGCAGTGCGAGGAAAGGATGATGCCGCGCTGATTGATGATCGGCAGTTTCTCGATCACGTGCTTGAAGATGTGTCCGTAACTTGCCGGCGTGGCATAGCCGACGGTGTCGGGCAGATTGATCGTCGTCGCGCCCGCTTCGATGGCGGCATGAGTCATCTCCACCAGGAAGTCGAGTTCCGTCCGGCTCGCATCCTCCGGGCTGAACTCGACGTCGTCGGTGAACGACCGCGCCTGCTTGATGCTCTCGACGGCGAGCTTGAGGATCTCTTGCTTTCCTTTCTTGAGCTTGTGATCGCGATGGATCTTGCTCGTGGCGCAGAAGACGTGGATTCGGCCCCGCGCCGCGGGCTTGATGGCGTTGCCGGCGCGCTCGATGTCCATCGGATGACTCCGGGCCAGAGCGCACACGACCGACCTCGTGATCACCTCCGCGATCGTTCGGACCGACTCGAAGTCGCCGTCAGAAGCGATAGGAAAGCCGGCCTCGATGATGTCGACGTGCATCGACTCGAGGTGTTTGGCAATCTCCAGCTTCTCGGGAAGCGTAAGCGTCGCGCCCGGCGACTGTTCGCCGTCGCGAAGCGTCGTATCGAAGATACGGACGATCGGATTCTGGCTTGGCGTTGCGGGCGTTGCGTTACTCACTTGAACCTTCCGAGCGCCCTGCGAGCAGGGCGGCTCATTGATGCGCCGAGATAAAAAAAGAAACCCCACGAGTCTCGGCGACTCGTGGGGTTTGAACTCTACTTGAAAGTCCGTCAACCTACGAAGCACCGAGCTCGGCCCCACTAAGGGTAAGTCCGAGAAGTCGAAGGCTAAGAAGGCTGGAGAAAGTGCTCATTGCGCCGGGAATAGAACGCATGCCCGTCCATCTGTCAATCGCGATTTACTTCGCGGGCGGCGCGTACTCGATGGTAACGGTCGCAGCGCCTGTGTCGCTTACCGACACCGCCTGCTCGCGCTCTCCCAGGATCGGGTGCCACGTATTGACGGTGTAATTGCCCGGCGGGAGCTTATCGATCGTGAACGTTCCGTCGCGCGCCGTGGTCGCGAAGAACGGATGGTCGAACACGCCCACCCACGACTCCATCCACGCGTGGACGTCGCAGCGGATGCGAATGAACTCCGGATGTGCGAAGGTGGCGTTTTCAGAAAGCCCCGCTTGCGCCAGTCCGATGTTCTTATCACCGTTGAACTCGCTCACCCAGTGCGAGTTGTGAAACGTTGGGTCGCTGTTGTGGATCTGCAGCGTCTGGTTCACCTGGATCGCCAGCACGTGAGGCGAAAACACGCAGTCCTGCTGGTCGAGCGCCAGCGTCGGTTGCCCCCGGCCATCCGATGCCGGCGCATTCTTGATGTAGACGATGACATCCTTGAGCCCCTGGTTCGCGCCAACGACGATCGACTCCTCCAGCGCGGGCTTCGCGCCCGGATGGCACTTGCTCGTGTCGATGATCTTCAACTCGGGCGGCGTGCCGAGGAAGCGAACCTGTCCGGTGATTCTTGAGGAGCCGAACGTCGGCGCGGGTAGAGAGGAGGCCGTCGCGGGCGTGGATTTGTCGCAGCCGGCGGCCGCGACCAACATCGACAACGTCCAGCATCCCACGTTGAACTTCCAGCTTTCGAGACCCGCTTTAAGCGTCACCCGTTGAGCGTTGGAGGCGAATCGCTGCAACGGCCGTGCCCTGACCATGACCCAGTTGGCGAGCGAGGACGAGTCACACAATCTATTCTGTTCAGTGGAGGGGTTTTTGATCCGCCGCGACATGGGTAACTCACTGGTCCAGCATCAACACCGCCAACAGCGCCGGCAGATATAGAATCGAGGTGAGGAACAATTTTCGGTCCGATCCCGGCACTCGTTGCGCACACTTGATCGCAGCGTTGAGGAAATACAGACCGAGCGCCGCGGCGCCGAAAAAGTACACCCAACCGGCATTGGAGATGTGAACGAACGTCGGGATCAGGCTGATCGGAATGAGCGCGGCTGTCCACGCGATGATCTGCACGCGCGTCCGCCGATCGCCGTCGCGGCAGTTCGGGAGCATCTTGAAGCCGCCGGCACCGTAATCGTCTTTGTACATCAGCGCCAGGCCGAAGAAGTGGGGCATCTGCCAGACGAAGAGGATAGCAAAGAGCCCGGCCGCGAGCGGCGTAATCGAGTTGGTGACAGCGGTAACACCCATCGCGGGCGGCAGTGCACCGGTGATCGCGCCGACCAGGGTGCAGTAGGGGCTCTTGCGCTTCATCGGCGTGTAGATGAGCATGTACGTCACCCACGTGATGGCACCGAGCAGCGCGGTGAGCGGATTCGCCGCAAGCGCGAGGTATCCGACGCCGACGATGCCCAAGGCCGAACCGAAAATCAGGCCTTCCGAGCTGGAAAGTCTTCCCGAAGCGATGGGGCGGTTCCGCGTTCGGCGCATCAGTTGATCGAACGGTTTTTCGACGACCTGGTTCAAAACGGCCGCACTGGCGGCGGTGAGGGCCGTGCCGATGAGCGTGTGGAGGATGGTCCAGCTCATGAGCGACGCGCCAGCCGTGCGCGCGGCGATGTAGTAACCGACCACGGTCGTGACGACCACGAGCATGTTCAATCGCGGCTTGGTGATCTCGTAATAGTCGGCAAAGCGCGAAGGGCCTGCCGCGGAGGCGGAAATCGCTATCTCGCCTGCGAAATCGAAATCGGGAAGTTCGTCGATCGAAGATGACTTCATCGTGTCCTCAACGCGGCGCCTGCGGCGGCACCTTGTGCGAAATCGTGGATCGTATCCGGCGTCGCAGGAACGCCGCGCAAACTGGCCGCGGAAGGATACAGCCGAAACGCCCGTACCAGCAAGACGCTTGCCAGCATCAACAGCAGCGCACCGCATGCCTGGTGCAGGGTGGCCACGTCCGCAGGCTTCCGCCATAACACCGTCAGTACGCCGAGCGTGATCTGCGTGACCACCAGTCCCGCGAGCAAAGCGGCCGGGATCGTCAGGCTCCGGTGTCGGTGCTGCCGGAAAACGTAAATCGTCAGGCCGATCAGAAATGTGCCGATCGCGTAAGCGGTCAATCGGTGGGCAAACTGCAGCCAGATCTGCCCGAGCGTGGTCGCGCCGATTTTCAACTCCCACCGGCGATAGTCGTTCACCTTCGAAAGCTGCTCGGCATTGGTCGGCGGGAGGATCTTGCCGTAGTGCAGCGGCCAATCGGGAATCGAGAGCCCGGCGCCGCCACCCGAGGATGGGTCGCGCTTCGGATCGTGCCGCATCAGCGCGCCGAGCACGAGCTGTGTCGAGATCAATACCACCGCGGCCACCGTCAATGGCTTAAGCCAACCCGAGTCGGTCCACGTGTGTCGCGGCGCGAAAGTCCACCACTTCGAGCACAGGACGGCGACGATCGCGGCAAATGCAAACACCATCTGCCCGAAGATGCCGTGGAGCCTGGCAAGCGTAAGGCTGATCTCCGTGACGCGGAAGCCGCCCATCAGGCCCTGAAGACTTACCGCGCCAAGCAACGCGACAAGGAGCCATCGTCTCCAGCGGACCGGATCGAACGACCTGCAGAGCCAATTGACAAACGAGACGACAGCCAGCATCGCGAAGCCCGCGAAGACGTGCGTGGAGCGCTGATAAGCACGTTCGGTCACAATTCCATGAGATCGAAGCGACCAGGAGACTGCGAGCGTTACTACAAACAAGACGGAGGCGATTAGCGCGAGCCGGCCCCAACGACGTCGCCAGATCCCCGTTTTGGACGGTCCCCAGGCGATCATGCTCGCCGTGTAGGCGGCCAGTCCGACGACGGTTCCGAGAAGGCGGTGCGTGTGTTCGTAAAAAGTCCCACCCGCGTATTCGCCCAGCCATTGGCCGAACGGCAGCGCGAACATGTTGTAGCCGTAGGAATTAGGCCAATCGGGAACGCTCATCCCGGCGGCGTGGCTGGTCACGAGTCCACCCAGCCAGATGAGCGGGAACGCAAAAAGTGCCGTCACCAGCGTGGCAGCACGCAGCCACGGCATTGCGGGGGAAACAGCCATGTTTTCAGGAGCATTTTCCAAGATTTCGACGCCTCAGGCACGACAGAGAACTTCAGAGCCTATGCCCGGGCCGGGATAGCGGCAAATGCGACATTCCGTACCGACGGCGATTCGCCCGGAACTTGCGTTGCGGCATCGCCAGCGGGGATCTCTGTCTCTTTTCAAGGTTTTTATCGGGGAATGGTCGATACACCCTTCAACTCTCTGTGAAGGCGGTATTCGATGCGCAGATTCATTTTTTCGGTCCTGATGGTCGCGGCTTTCGCCGGTTGTAAGTCGGGCGGCAACGATCAGGCCGCTGGCGGCATCCCGATTGATGCCAAGGTGGAAGACGCCAAAGTCGTCACTCCCAACTCCAACGCTCACCTTGCCGCCGCAGAACTTGCGCTCTCGCAAAACAACCTCACGGAGGCGGTCAAGCAATACAACGAAGTGCTCGCCACCGATGCCGAGAACAAGAAAGCGCTCTACAACCTCGGCACGATCTACGTGTACCAGCGCCAGTTCGACAAGGCGATCGCCGCCTGGGATCGCTATGTCCGCGTCACCGATAACAGCGCCGTTGCCTGGAGCAACCTGGGCCGCGCCCACGAACTGGCTGGCCACTGGAAAGAAGCCGAGGTCAATTACCTCCGCGCCATCGAGCGGGACCCGCAGAACAAAGCCGCGCGGATGAATTACGGCATCCTCCTCGCCAAACGTGACCGCATCGACGAGGCGACCAAGCAGCTCAGCACCGTCCTCGTGCCGGCCGAGGTCCAGTACAACCTTGGCAGCGTCTACGAGCTCAAGAAGAACTACGTCAAGGCAAAGGGATGCTTCGAGAAGTCTCTCTCGTTCGACCCGGAACTGACCGTCGCCAAACAGCGGCTGGACCAGCTGCAGACGGTGACGGCGGCGCAGTAGCACACGATTGTTAGACGAAGTCACGAAGCCACGAGGTTGAAACTCGACGCCCGCAAGCGAAACGGCTTGCGGGCGTCTTTTTTTAGAAGAGAGGAAATCAAGTGATATGCGGTCGCGAGGTTGCCGCTTTGTGACTTCGTGGCTTCGTGTTTCAAACCTCTTCTTATCAACTCGCGATCGATCGCCCGCCATCGAGTCGGATCACCTGCCCGGTGATATACGTGCCGTCCTCCACCAGGAACTTTGCGAGTCGCGCGACATCGTCCGGCGTACCTGCGCGCTGCAGCGGGACACGTGAAAGGTACTTTTCGCGGTCGCACTCAGGCATGTTCGCGGGCCAATCGACGACACCCGGCGCAATGCCGTTCACGCGGACATCGGGTGCAAGTGTTCGTGCCCACGCGAGCGTGGCGTTCCACAACGCCGCCTTGCTGGCGCAGTAGTGCCCGTATGAAGGCATCGGCCGCTCGGCGAGAATGTCGAGCAGGTTGATGACGTTTCCCTTGGCGGCGACAAGCTCAGTTCGAAACGTCTCGATGAGGCGGATCGGCGCGGCGAAGTTCGTTCGCATCGCCGCCTCGGCGCTAAGCTGACGATCCGGACCGTACGCCGATGCGCAGTTGATCAGCAGGTCCAGCCGGGGCGACCACTTCAGCAACCGCTCGCGAATCATGGAGACAGACTGGTCAAGCCGATCGAAGTCGGCAGACAGTGGAAGGATTCGCACATCGTTGGTCGCGAGTGACGCCTGCAGCGCGAGCGCATCCTTTTGGGACGAACGAAACGTGAAGGCGACATCCCAGCCCGCGCGGGCAAACGTTTCAACCAGTGCCCGACCCACGCGTTTTGCGCCGCCGGTGATCAAAGCGATTCTTCGAATCTGATCCATTTCGCCAATGTTACTCGGGCGCGGCTCTTTCATCGCCGACGTCCAACCGTTACCGCCACAAGTGGAATCAGCGCCGCACTGACCGGCTCGGATACAGCCGATTGTGCGGCGAAGTAAACAACTTGTCCGAATTCCACGCTCTGAAACAGGCTGGCAATAACCCAATGTTCCCAAGCAAGCCGCCTTAATGCATCGACGCTTCCCTTCCTCCGCCAATTTGAAGCGGCGTAACAGGGCTCAATGGCGAATGGGCGTCGAATAGTTATCCCATTGCGCAAACTGGAGCGAGAGTTGCGGAAATGGGGCAGGGCTGCGAGCACGCCGCCCTGCGGCACGAAATCGAGGCCTTTGAAGTTCGCGACGTCATGGGTGGCGCCTGAGAAACAGGATCGCCATGTAATAGCGACGAAGCGCTTCTGAGGCGGATTAGCGGTAGATTAGTGGCGTGTTGTTACGCACTAGCATCCCCTTGTTGATCGGACTTGCGAGTCTCCCGACGGCGCGGGCTTTCGCAGTACCCGTTCCGAAGACCAACCCCAAGCCCGTCTACGTCCACTACATGCCGTGGTTCGAAACCCCTGCAACGCTCGGCGGCACGAACTGGGGCTGGCATTGGACGATGAACAATCGCAACCCAAACGTCATCGGAGCGGATGGCCGGCGGCAGATCGCCTCGTACTATTATCCCACCATCGGTCCCTACGCGTCCAGCGATCCCGATGTGCTCGAGTATCATCTGCTCCTGATGAAGCTCTCCGGCATCGACGGCGTCATCATGGACTGGTACGGACCGCAAGGCTCCAACGGCGATATCCCGAGCCTCCTGAACAACTCCAACGCGCTGATGAACCGCGTCGGACAATTCGGCCTCAAGGCCGGCGTGATGCTCGAAGATCACTACGCGCGATCGATCAACGACACGAAAGCCAATGTCGCATATCTCCGCGATCACTATTTCAACAACCCGAGCTATATCCGCACCGGCGCGGGCAACGACCCGCTGATGATGGTGTTCGGTCCGCAGACGTTTCAGACGCCCAGCGACTGGACGCAGATCATGAGCCAGGCCGGCGAAGACACCGAACTGTTGCCGCTCTGGTATGAGTCCAACGAAGTCGGTGCGAACGGCGACGGCGAGTTCGCGTGGATCTACCAGGACGGAAACACCGGCAACCATCTCACCCACCAGCAGAACTTCCTCGCCACGCGCGCCAATCAGATCGGCACGACGGTCGGCGCGGCATATCCGGGCTTTCAGGATTTCTACGCCGCCGGCGGCGCCGGATCGGGTGTCGGCTTTGTCATTCCGCCCGGCAGCGGCTCGACACTCAGTCAGACGCTGGCGCTCAACAACACGTACGCCGCGAACACGCAGATGATTCAACTCGAAACCTGGAACGACTTCGGCGAAGGTACGATGCTCGAACCGACGCGGGAGACCGGCTTCAGCTACCTGCGCCAGATCCAGCAGTTCACCGGCACGCCGTATGGCGAGACCGAACTGACGATGGTGCTTTCGCTCTACAACGCTCGGAAGAATCTGGCCGGCGAAGCGCCGGCACGGGCGCAGCTCAATCGCGCATCGGACGCGCTGACCAATCTCGATTTCGCGGCAGCTTCAAACGCGCTGCGACTCGCAGATGCGACGGCGCAGATCGATCGACTCTTTAAACAGCCCGGTGGAGCGGTCAACACCGGCAACGCCGCGCTCGATTTCAACGGCGACGGCCAGATCATTCCGAACTCCGGGGTCGCCGGAAGCGACTCGGATTACTGGGTACGTGTCCTTCAGCACTCGGAATACGGCGATTCGAATCTCGACGGGAGCGTGGGCTTCGAAGACCTTTTGATCCTCGCGCAGAACTTCGGCAACACGTCGCGCTGGTACGGTTGGACGGACGGCTCATTCAACGGAGATGGGCTGGTCAACTTCGGCGATCTCCTGCTCATCGCACAGCATTACGGCTTCGAAGATGCGTCGGCCATGTCGCTGATGGACCTGGTTCCTGAGCCGACGTGCGTGACGGGCCTGCTCGCGCTTTCGATCGCTCCACGACGCCGGCGCCGTTGAGCCGACCCGCGCCTCATTTGCAAATCAAAGAACGCCGGCGAACTTGACCGGCGTCCTTCGTGCGAGTTGTACGGCGACGTTCAGATCACGGCACTTTGTAGCCGAGTTCTTTAGGAATCAGGTTTCGCCACTGGATGTCGCTCCCGCCGGGACCGGGTTGCTTATAGTGAAACACATCTGCGCGACCATCCGCGAAGAGGGCGTTGGCTTGTGTGTTTTTCATGTGACGGAAGCGCATGTCGTTGCCTTTTGAACCATTCGGACCACTGCTGGTCTGCAACAGGACGTAGAGCGCAAAGTCCTTGTTCGTTCCCGCGTCCGGGCCCAGTGGGTAGAGCGCGACCATTTGCTCGAGATTGAGTTTGCGACAGTCGTAGTTGACGCCTTGGAGAAACGTCAAGTCGGCGTCCGCGGCCCAGACATCTTTGTAACCGCCGCCCGCGCCCTGATTGCCAATCTGCGCCGCGTCCATCAGGAGCACCATCTCGCTGGCGTTCTTGATCTGTGCCAGCTTGAACGGACGTTTCCCGTCGTCCGCGGCTCCGGGCGCGCCGTTGTTGCGCAGCGGGTAGCCGGTGGAATCGAGCGCGCCGGGCGCGAAGCCGAAGAGAATCTGGTTCACGCCATAGGTCTGCACCTTGTCCGGATCGAAGTTGAAGGCCGTCGTCGGGGCACCGGTGACGGTGTCTTTGTCCTTGAAGAGCCGCCACATCGAGTCGGGCTCAGTTCCCGTATAGGTGCCGCCCGCGCCCCTTTTCATGTAAGGCAGGATGAGCCATGCCCAGTCGGTCGCCCCCTCCTTGTTCGGCGAAGAGTAGCCGTCCCAATACGCGATCGGCAGGCGGCCCTGGTGGTCGCCGGCGTACATCTGGATCGCGATGCCCATCTGCTTGAGATTGTTCAGGCACCAGATCGAATTGGATGACGCCCGCGCGCGATTGAGCGCTGGCAGCAACACGCTGATCAGCACGGCGATGATGCCGATGACCACCAGCAGTTCGACGAGCGTAAATCCTCTTCTTCGCATGCTTACTCCTCAATGTACGCCTGGTGTTCCTCATCATGGGCGACGCCGCTCATCGCAGATGACCGATGTACCGCTGCGGATGCCGTCACACTCAGCGATTTGGTGTGTCGCTCGGCCCGACGTCGAGCCCGCTCTCTCGTAATGCTTTCGTGCCGTCACCCATCGAGACAACGAACCTCGATGAGACATTTCTGAAGCTGCCGGATTTCGCGTTCTGAACAGTGATGTCGCTGAGCGCAATCGATCCGACCGCATCATCTGCCGACACGATCCCGTACCCTGCGCCAGCAGTGCCGGCATTTTGAATCCGGATTCGAGCGAGCGTCGATTCGCGAATCGCTCCGCCGGACACGGACATGAATCGGATCGCATCGTTCGGGCTGTCGATGACCTCAATGTCTTCGAATCGCAACCGCGTGATATCAATTCTGTTTGCAACCGTCCCGATTGCGCCTTCGCGATCGCCGGCTCGGATCACTCGCGCTCGACGATAGGTCGTAACACCCTGGAAGCCGGACTCGGTCTGAAAGGTCGTGCTTGCGAACAGTCCGCAGCCGTAGGGGATATCGATCGCTTCGCACCCGACGACGCTGTTGCCTTCGCCGCCGTAAATGGAGAATCCCTGCGCTAGGAAGGGGAGTTGGGCCGTGCAATTCTCGAAGCGGTTGTTCCCACTTGCGAAGTCGGGCTTCACGTAAGTCGCGGGCCAGATGGCGAAGCAGTCGTCGCCGGTGTTGCGCGCGGTGCAGTTGCGGACGATGGTGTTGCGCATCCCGACGCAGAGGTTGATGCCATCCGCGAGCGTGTTGCGGAAACGGCAATTCTCGATGAGCAAACCGTCGGAATTGACGACCCACATCGCCGCCTTGGTGTGCTCGATCCAGAGATTGCGCAAGGTGGAGTGAGTGCCGAACGACCCGCCGATCGCGTCGTTCGGCTCAGAGTCGTTGCGGTAGTCGAGTTTTCCGACGATGGAGAAATCGGACAGGTGCACGTTCGAGCCGACGCCGTTGAGCGCGATGCGATTTGCCGGCGTGTAGTCATCGACGCCTTCGAGTGTCGTGTGCCAGACGCCGGCCCCTTGAATGGTGAGCTCGGCAACGTCGATTGCGCCTCCGATGAGAAACTTGCCCGGCGGGATCCACACGGCCTTTTTCTGCTCCTTCGCCGCCCGGATGGCGGCAAGGAATGCGCCGCGGTCATCCGCCAAATCGTCCGCGGTTGCGCCGAAATCGATTACAGAAAGTGCGCCGATCGGCATCGTGAGTGGCGCAGGAACGGGTTCGAGATCGACGAAATCGATCAGGTACTCGGCGGCGGTATCGGCTGCGGTTTTCTCGAGTCGGACGATGTCGCCAGCGTGAATCGAGCCAACCAGCAGGCGGGCTTCATCCCAGAAGTTGCGCGGCGATCCCGCGGCCGGCTCGTTCGTAAATGGGTACGGGCCGTATAAGTGGGACAATTTGGCGGTAAGGCGAAACGCGCCCGCCCGCCGGCCATTGATCGAAAAGCTCAAGGTGAAATCGCCCGGCGATTCGGGAATGCTGTAGCGGACAACGATGCCTTGGGCATCGTGTTTCGCAGTGAACTCCAGAAAATCCCCTTGATTGGCGAGAAGAACGTGGCGTCGACCACTGGCTTCGCGGGCCGCGGTCTGGCCGATGTAATCAGCCCCGACGACTGTTCCGCTGGTGGTTGACTGCTCGGCTTCGTAGGTCGTCCACGGGACGGCGGCACCGATCGACGGCGTCTGCGCGGCGGCGCAGGAAAGCCCGCACAGCGAACCGACTCCGAAAACCAGTGCCGATATCCTCAAAATCCGCCTCACTTTTGTGATGGCACGTCAATAACATTTGTGTTATATATATCGGTGTCCGGAAAGTCTGTCAATCGGTTTTACGAAGTTGAAGCACCGGCGTTGGCGATAGTAGAGAGGGCAGCGCAAAAGGAGCCTTCGATGCCGCGAAAGCAAAAGTTCCATCAGGTGATGGCGGTGATCGAGAGCCGCATTCGCCAGGGGGATTACGTCCTCAATGCCATCCCCGGCGAACGGAAAATTGCCGAGCAGACCGGCGTCAGCCACATGACCGCCCGGAAAGCCGTCAGCGCGCTTCTCGATCGAAAAGTACTCATCCGGCGCCCCAACGGCTCGCTGCAGATCTATCCGGGCTATCAGTCCGACGCCGGCGCCGGCCACTTCCTGCTTCTCTATCCGGCGTTCGCCTCAACCTATCTCACACACCTGCGGCAGACCGTTTCGGATGCCGCCGAACAGCACGGTCTGAGCATGCGCCCGGTGCAGTACGTTCACTGGGACGACCCGGTCGTCGCCGACGCCATCGCCAATCCCGCCGGCGTCATTCTCATCCCCAACTCGGTGGATATTCCGAGCCATCTGGTCGATCCCCTGCGCTCGGGAAAATGCATCTCGCTCGACATCGATCTCTCGGCACACGATGTGCCGTCCATTCGCCTATTTCCCGACGATCACGTCATCAAGGTCTTCGAACATCTCCGAAAACTTGGCCATCGCCGGATCGACTGCATCAGTACGCAGTATCACAATCCCGAGATCGAGCGGCGGATCCGGCTGTGGCGGGAATGGCTCTCCCGGCACCAGCTTTCCGGGGAATTACACGAACAGCCGACGCGTTCGTTCAATGACGCCACGCCGGCGGCCCACGAGCTGATGCGCGGCATCCTCGAGCGCGGCGCGTTGCGATCGACGGCGATCGTCGGAACGACGTTTCCTGCCGCGCTCGGCGCGCTGCGGGCGTGCTGGGAACGCGGGCTGGTCATCGGCAAGTACCTCTCGATCTGCTCGGTGAACATCGAGTGGCCCAGCCCGTTTATGACGCCTGCGATCACCGGCCTGACGACGCCAAACCTCTCGAAACTGCTGCGTCGATGCTTCGCATGGTTCGCATCGAACCGGCCTTGGGAAGGGCCCAGGCGTCTTGAAGCGGCCAATGCCGAGTTCTTCCAAGGCGAATCGACGGGCCCGGCCCGGTCAACCTGATTCAACAGGGCGGAGCACGCGGAGAAACCCGGGTTGAGGAGGGCCGGGAGCCCCGCGACAATTTATAACACGAGTGTTCAAAAATATCTTGACGTGTATCATTACCGTGCTAGTTTGGCCGCCGCGGAGTTTTGTGGTCGGTCGACCCATTTCAGTCGGTTTGTGCAGCGGAGGAGGATCCTATGAAGTTCACAGTACACGTCTCGATCTGCGCCGTGGCAACGGCATCATCCCTGGTGAACGCGGTCGCTATCACCACCTTCGACAACTGGCTGCCAGACTCGGTCTATGCCTCCTGGCCGAACGGCACCCTCTCGATGAATGAGACGAACTTCGGCGTGACCGCAACAGGCTTCGGCGGCGGGTATGCCAATATCATCCCGAATGTCGACGGCACCGGCGCCAACACCGTTCGACTCGAAGCATCCGTCAACGCAGGCGTCGCCGGCTTCCTGGTCGCACTCGGCGACACCACCGGACACGAGTGGAACTATGCCTGGTACGGAAACGTCCCCGGCGGCGGTGTTAATGGCAGCAACGACTACGTCTTCACCAAGCCGATCGGCAGCTTCAACTTCAGCACCGGCGCAGCAGGGCAACTCGACGTTGCCAACATCGATTACATCCACATCCAGGTCGACCCGGGCTTCAATCCCAATCTTCAATACCAGGTCACCTATAACGATCTCTCGGTCATCATCGGCTCCGCCAACCTGACTTGGAACAACACCGGCGGAACCGGCGACGGCAGCACCTGGGACATCGGCACCAGCCAGAACTGGAACAACGGCACCGCCCCTGCAACCTATCACGACGGCGACACCGTTTCCTTCACCAATGCCAACAACGGCCACTCGAACGTGACGCTCAATACGATCGTCAGCCCGGCTTCAACTACCGTGAACAGCTCTGCCGCTTATGTCATCAGCGGAACCGGCGGCATTGCCGGCCCGGGCGGGCTGAGCGTCCAAGGCACCGGCTCGCTCACGTTGAACACGGCGAACACCTACGCCGGCGCGACGACCGTCAACGCCGGCTCCACACTCAACGTGAACGGCTCCATCCCCGCCACCGCGCTTGCGGCCAACGGCAATGTCGTTTTCGGCGCCAACGCGGGAACGGGCATTCTGGTTCGCAATCAGGCATCGATCACGCTCGCAAGCGGCGGAACGGTCGGCATCGCCGCGCCGTCGGCCGCGACGAACCGAACCGTTCTCGTAGCGGGCGCACTTACCTTCGGCGGAACGACTGCGGCGCCGCAGGGAACCCTGGATCTCGGTGCCAACGACATGATCGTCCGCGGCGCCAGTGCCGATGTGATCCGCTCATTGCTGAAAGCCGGCAAGAGCGGACTCGCGGGCATCATGTCATCCGCAGGCGCTGCTACCACAACCGACAAGAAGGCGCTCGGCTACGCGCAGGTGACCGCGGCGGGAAATTTTGATGGCCAATCCGTCGCCAATGGCGACGTCATCGTGAAGTACACGCTGGTGGGCGACACCGATCTCAACGGCAACGTGAACTTCGACGACCTGCTCGCACTCGCCCAGCATTACGGCAGCACGAGTACGACGTGGAGCGGCGGCGACTTTACCTACGACGGCACGACCAACTTCGACGACCTGCTCGCACTCGCACAGAATTACAGCAAGACGGCACTGAACTCGACGCAGCAATCGGCGCTGGGCGCATCGTTCTCCGCAGACTTTGCCTTGGCGATGTCGCTCGTGCCGGAGCCCGCGTCAATCAGCGCCCTGAGCCTCGCCGGGCTGAGTGTGCTTCGGCGTCGTCGCTTGAGCTGAAACAAAAGGGAAGGTGGTCGATGTCAATCGGCCCGAAGGATCGAGTCTTTTTCTTGAGAGGAGAGAGTGTATGAAAGTCGTTCTAATGTCTGCGGCAATGGGTGTGATGATGGCATCGGTTGCGGGTGCCGCGACCGTCACCAGTTTCGATAACTTCACGCCGACGTCACCTTATGCGTCCTGGTCAACCGCGACCATTACGTCCGGTCCGACGGCGCTGGGCATTCAGTCCACCGGCTTCGGCGGCGCCTACTGCAACCTGCCGAATGTCGACGGCACAGGCGCGGATACGATCCAGCTCGACGCAACCGTCACCGCGGGCGTGGCCGGCTTCATCGTCGCGCTTGGCGACACGACCGGCCACGAATGGAACTATGCCTGGTACGGCAACCCGGCCGGCAGTTACGTCTTCACGAAGTCGATCACTGCGTTCAACTTCAGCACCGGCGGCGCGGGCGCCCTTGATCTGGCCAATCTGGACTACATCCACATCCAGGTCGACCCTGGCGCGTTCGGCAGCACGCCGTACAACGTCTCGTTCAACGACCTCCAGGTGATCTCGACCGTCACGCCCGAACCTGCGAGCCTTGCCGTGCTCTCGCTTGGCGCGATGCTCCTGCGACGCCGTCGCTGAGCGCGCGGCTGTAAATCCTCCACGCAGATGACGTCGAGCCGTGAAGGCTCGGCGTTCTTGTTTCATCGTCTTGTCGCGAGACAAAGAGAAGTTCCCGGCGCCGGATTCTCTGGCAATACCGCGGCGATTGGATTCTCGCGTATTGCTTTTGCACGGCATCCGGCATCAGCCCGGTGTGGCTTGACCTCGCTCATCCGCCGCCGCAGCTTACACTGCAGCCGAAATGAACGACCGACAACCTTGGCAACCCGACATGCCCGAAACGTCGATACCCATTGCGGTCATCGGCTGCGGCGGCATCGTCCGCGATGCGCATCTGCCGGCCTATCGAATGGCGGGCTTCAACGTACTCGCGATGACTGATACCGATCCCCGCCGCGCGCAAGAGCTTGCACAGCGCTTCGGCTCCCGCGTCGTTTCCTCGGTCTCGGATCTGGTATCGCTGAGTCGAGAGAGCCCAGTCGTTTATGACGTTGCCGTCCCCGCGAGCGCGATCCTCAGCGTCCTCGAACAGCTGCCCGATGCCGCAGCGGTGCTGATCCAGAAACCTCTGGGTGAGGAGCTCGCCGAGGCGCAGCAGATCGTCGATCTGTGCCACCGCAAGCGGCTCGTCGCGGCCGTGAATTTTCAGCTCCGCTATGCCCCTTACATTCTCGCGGCGCGCCGTTTGATCGAATCGGGCGTGATCGGCGACCTCCACGATATCGAAGTACGCGTCACCGTCTACATGCCCTGGCATCTGTGGACCTTTCTCGAGACCGCGCCCCGCGTCGAGATCGTCTATCACAGCATCCACTACGTCGATCTGATCCGCTCGTTCCTCGGCGAGCCAAGACGTGTGTTCGCATTAACGGTGAAACATCCCGACACGCTCAAGCTCCACTCAACCCGCACGAACATCGCGCTGGACTACGGCCAATCGATTCGCGCGAACATCACCACCAATCATGGCCACAAGTTCGGACTCGAGGCGCAGGAGAGCTACGTGAAATGGGAGGGTACGCGCGGCGCGATCAAGGCGACTCTCGGCCTGCTGATGAATTATCCGAAGGGCGAGCCGGATGCACTGCGCGCCTGCGTTCTGGATGAGAAGGGCCACGCCGGCGCGTGGCGCGACGTGCCATTCCAAGGCTCGTGGTATCCGCACGCGTTTATCGGGTCGATGGCGTCGCTGATGCGATTTGTCGAGGGCACGAGCACCGTTCTGCCGACGCGCGTCGAAGATGCGCTTCAGACGATGGCCGTCGTGGAAGCCGCCTATCGTGACAGTGAATATGGCGGGACCGAGGTGACGTTGTGATCACACTCCGCGGCATGACCTGGAATCATCCGCGCGGCATCGATCCGCTCGTGGCACATGCGCGTGGATATGAAGAGCAGCACGGCATGAGAATCGACTGGGATGCGCGGTCGCTCGAAGACTTCGAAGCGTTCCCGCTCGACGAGCTGGCCAGTCGGTACGACCTGATGGTCATCGATCATCCGCACGTCGGCATGGCTGCCGCGAGCGGATGCCTCCTGCCTCTGGACACGGCAGGACGCGATGCGGAACTGAAGGCGCTCGCCGGCCAAACGGTGGGCGGCAGCCATGAGACGTATTACTTTCACGGGCATCAATGGGCCCTTGCGATTGACGCTGCCGCACAGGTCGCTGCGCGTCGGGCGGATCTGCTCCCTCGCTGGCCCCAGCACCTCGGAGAAGTGGTTGCGCTCGCTGAAGAAGGACGCGTGCTGGTCCCGCTTGCACCGGTGCATGCACTGATGTGTTTTTTCACGCTGTGTGCGAACGGGAGAAGACCGTGCGCGACCGAGGGTCGCCAGCTTGTCGAGCAGAAGATCGGCGTCGATGTACTCCATCAGCTGAAGACCATCGCTCAATGGGTTCCCGCATTCTGTTTCGATTCGAACCCGATTGCCATCTATGAGCGGATGCTCCAGGAAGATCGATATCTCTACTGTCCACTCATCTACGGCTACGTCAGCTATGCCTGCGGCCACTCGATGGGTGGGCGCATCGACTTCGGCGATATTCCGATTTTCAGCAACCTGCTTCCTGTCGGATCAACGCTGGGAGGCACGGGGATCGCAGTTTCGGCTCGATCTTCGAACCGTGAAGCCGCGGTGAACCTCGCGTTTGATCTTGCCTCGGCGGACGTTCAGCGCGGCATTTATGCCGGGAACGGCGGACAGCCGGCGCATCGCGACGCGTGGACAGACGGCCCGGTGAACATCAGGAGCCACTCGTTCTATCGAAATACGATCGCAACGCTTGATGCATCCTATGTCCGCCCGCGGTTTGATGGGTACATTGCGTTCCAATCCCGGGCGGGGGAGATCGTACAGGAAGCGCTTCGTGGCGAGCGTGACGCCGCGACGGCGGTCGATAAGATCAACCAACTCTTTTGCGAAGCCCAGAAACGATGAAACCACTGGAAGGCCTCCTCGTTCTCGATTTTTCGATCTTCCTTGCCGGGCCGCTCTGCGCGCTGCGCCTGGGAGACCTGGGCGCCCGCGTCATCAAGATCGAACGGCCCGACACCGGCGACCTCTGCCGGCACCTGTACATCAGCAATCTCGAACTCGACGGCGATTCGACGCTCTTTCATTCCATCAACCGCAACAAGGAAAGCTACGCTGCCAACTTCAAGGACGCAGGCGACCTCGCAAAAGTGAAGAAGCTCATCGAGCGCGCCGATGTGATGATCTGCAACTTTCGGCCCGGCGTGATGAAAAAACTCGGGCTTGACTTCGAGTCGGTGAAACAGATCAATCCCCGGCTCGTCTACGGCAGCGTGACTGGCTACGGAAATGAAGGGCCGTGGGTGGAGAAGCCCGGACAGGATCTGCTCGCGCAGTCGCTCAGCGGCATCACCTTCCTTACCGGCAACGGCGGCGAGAACGCGCCGCCCATCCCGATGGGACTCTCGGTCGGCGACATGTTCGCCGGCCACTTTCTCGCGCAGGGCATCCTCGCGTGTCTCGTGCGGCGAGGAATGAGCGGGCAGGGCGGTCTGGTCGAAACATCCCTGCTCGAAGCGCTGATCGACTTCCAGTTCGAAGTGCTTACGACGCACCTCAATGACGGCGGAAAACTGCCCAATCGATCCAGACTCGGCAATGCCCATGCCTATCTCGGAGCGCCATACGGCATCTACCAGACGGCCGACGGCTGGCTTGCCATCGCGATGAATCCACTCGAAAAGCTTGCCGATCTGCTCGATCTGCCGGCACTCAAGTCGGTCAGCCGCGCCGACACGTTTGCCCGGCGTGACGAGTTGAAGGCCGCGCTTGCGGAAAGGCTCAAGGCCGCTTCGACCAGTCACTGGCTTTCGATTCTCGAGCCGGCCGATATCTGGTGCGCCGAGGTTCTCGATTGGCCGCGCGTACTCGAACACGAGGCGTTTAAGGTTCTGAAGATGACGCGGACCATCCACAGCGGCGGCGGCCTGCCGATGACGTCGCTGGCGAGCCCGATCCGTGTCGACGGCACACGAAACGGGTACGATCGCGGCGCGCCGAAACTCGGGGCGCACACGAGCGCGATCACCAAGGAGTTTCGGTTGTGAGTGTGCAGGAGCCGGAGCGTCCTCGCTCCGATTCGCGTGATGTCCAATCAGGGCGAGGACGCCCCGTCCCTTATTGAGAGTGCATGTCGTACATCCAAGGCATCTTCTGCCCCAACCCCGTACCGCTCGACGCGAGTGGCGACATCAACGAGGTCGAGCTGCGCCGGTACATCGACTGGCTCATCGATCGCGGCGTTCACGGCATCTACACCAACGGCTCGGCTGGGGAGTTCCTGCGATTCAGTCTCGAAGAGCGGCGCCGCATCTGCCGGATCGTCTGCGAGCAGGTCGCTGGCCGCGTGATCGTGCTTGCCGGCGCGACCGAGAACAATGTCCGCGAGGTGATCGAGTCGTGCGAACTCTATAAGTCGTACGGCGCCCGCGCGGTCGCGCTCTTGCCGCCGATTTACTACAAGCTTTCTCAGGAAAGCATCTACCAGTACTTCGCGGAGATCGCGAAACATTCGCCGATCGACGTCACGCTCTATAACATCCCGCTCTTCTGCTCGCCGATCGAAGTCGGAACGATCAAGCGGCTGGCGATGGACTTCCCGAACATCGTCGGCATGAAGGATAGCTCCGGCGACATGAGCTACTTCGGCCGGATCGTCGCGGCCATCCATCCGAGCCGGCCCGACTTTTCGCTGCTCAGCGGGTGGGAGGCGGCGCTCGCGCCGGCGATGTTGCTGGGCGCTGTCGGCGGCACCCACGCCAGCAGCGGCGCACTGCCCGAGCTGACGCGCAAGCTATACGACCTGTGCGCATCGCGGCAGTGGACGCAGGCGGCGCATCTGCAGATCCGGCTGATTGAGTTCTTCGACGTCCTTCTCTACTCGGCCGATTTCCCCGAGGGCCTTCGCGCCGCGGTCGAGCTGCGCGGCTTCAACATGGGCCGCTCGCGACAGCCATCCAATTTCGACCGATCCAAACTCGAAGCGGCGCTGCGGTGCGTGATGAGCGACTTCGGCGTCGTCGATGCGCCTTCGGCCTGCGCGCCGCGAATCAGCGGCTTTGCCGGCGAGAGGGTGGATGTCGCGCCCGATCGCGTGCTCGAAATCACCAGCGCCGTGATGAGCGAACTCCGCAAGCGGGGGATCTCGTGAGCGAAGTGACGCGCACGGTCGACCTCTCGAGCGGCGCGCTTGGGCTGATCGAGATCGGCAGCTGGACCGCGTCGATCGCCGCGATCGATGCCGCCGAGAAGGCCGCCGACATCCGGCTCATCCAGATCGAGCTCAACGACATGCTCGGCGCGAGCGCGAAGATCGTCGGCGAAGTGGCGGCGGTGAAAGCCGCGCTCGACGCAGCCGTTGCGATGGCCAAATCGCTCAACGCGAGCGTCGTCGTTAGCGC
Source organism: Phycisphaerae bacterium (assembly GCA_031411495.1). Lineage (GTDB taxonomy): Bacteria > Planctomycetota > Phycisphaerae > Tepidisphaerales > Tepidisphaeraceae > JANOBD01. Next base: position 127,183 of record JANOBD010000235.1, read on the forward strand.
GATCAACCGGCCGGCGACCGAGACGGCGAAGCTCGTGCCGCTGGCAGAAGAGTTCAATCCGCTGATCGAGCAGAATGTCCTTCACGTTCCGAAAGAGAAAGCCATGGCAGACACCAATACATCGGCAGGCGTTCCGTACGCGATCGGTCTGATCGAAACCCAGGGCTTCACCGCGGTGATCGAAGCGGTCGACGCCGCGTGCAAGGCGGCGAATGTCGAGATCGCCGGCCGCGAGAAGCTCGGCGGCGGCTACATCAGCGTGATCATCAAGGGCGACGTCGCCGCGGTGAAGGCGGCGATCGAAGTCGCCAAGACGCGCGTGGACGGGCTCGGCAAATTGATCGCCGCTCACGTGATTGCCCGTCCCAGTGCGGCGGTGTTGTCTCTGCTTCCTAAGTAAATGGCGCAGCTGAATCAGAGCTGAAGATCCGCGGGCGTTGTGGTGTGATCCAGATCCGAGGTGTTCACTGCCGTACTACCTTGCAGGCTGTCCTGCGCGTGAACATCGATCGTGGATTACGTCTCTTGATAATCAAGCCTACGAAAAAGGCCCGCGTCGTGTGACGCGGGCCCGGCTTGTTTCAGGGATTAAAGCGGTTCAGGGGCGATCAGCTCACCACGCCGTCCTGCTCGCCGGCGATGCTCTTGTTGCTGATCGACTTGGCGAGGATCTGCGCACCGGACTGGACATCGCCACGCACGACGAGTGACTTGATGATGTTCTTCGCCTGCACGTAGGTGCCGGAAAGGACATCGCCAGTGACCTCGAGGAGGCCGATGCTCTGGCTGGTGTAGATTCCGCCCTGGCTTCGCTGGCTGCTGAGGTTTCCGCCGACGGAGATCGTGCGGAAGCCCCTGGCGGCGTACGCGGTGCCGGCGAGGTTGCCGCCGACGGCGAACAGGTTCAGCGAACCGCTGCCCGTGAGATTGATGTTCGAGCTGCCGGCATAGTTTCGCTTGGCGATGACCTCGTTGGCGAAACCGGTCGATTGCAGCTGGAAGTTCTTGATGTCATACCCCGATTGGATCGTGCCCGTGGTTCCGGCGACCACGCGAAGGCCGGCAATGTTCCGCTGCGTCGTGACGCGTGTCAGTTCGCCACCGGTATTGATCTGCATCGGGTAGGTCTCGTCTCGCGGCCGCGCGTTGAGCGGATTCAGTCGCACGCGAATCTCAAACGCCTTCACCAGGCGGATGTTGCGGTTGGCTTCGATCAACGAATCCTCAATGTAGCCCTCGTTCGTGACGCCTTCGATCGAACGCGTGTTCTTGTCCGTGCCGAGGAACAGGTTGAGATCATTGGCGACATTCAATCCGTTGCCGGTCGATGTGTCGAACCCACCGCTCTCGCTGGAGCGTACCGAGCGACTGTATTCATCCACGCTGTGCAACTTCCCTTGGCCGGTCGCGATGATGTCGCCGGTGTACGAGCCGCCGCGATAGCTGACGAATCGAATCCCAAGGCCGTCCGCGGAAATGCCTCCCATCGTGCCGCCGGTCTCTGAGAGGAAGTCGCTGGTAAGGACACCAAAGCTTCCGCCATTGGCAGTGACTTTGCCGATGTTGTATGCCAGTACGCGGGTATTCATCATGCCGCCGCGCCCCGTGATGGTGATCTTGCCGACACCAATCGGCGATGTAGGCGTGTCATTGATGACAGAAATGGTCGGGATGATGTTGACCGTTTCGAGTGCGGCTTCGAATCCGTTTGCGGGGCTCGGGCCATCGATCAGGGCATTTCCATCGACGCCGACGTCGGTTGCATAGATGTCAGCGTCGATGATCGATCCGTTTCCGGTGAGGTTGATGCGATTGACATAGTTTCGCACCACGACATCGCCGCGAAGATCGCCGCCGCCGTTCAAGTTCGTGATCGTGCCGAGCCGGTCTGTGGAATAGAGGCCTGCAAAGGAGGTCTCGCCGCTTCCGCTGTAGGCCAGGCCTTCGCCGATGTCGATGGTTCTGATCGTGCCGTCGATCGACTCCGAGCCGGTCAAGACCAGAATCGGCGCGACGATGCCCTCGAGCACGCCCTTGACGTTCTTGTTTCCGGCATTGGCGACGAGGTTGTCGATGCGTTCCTGAACGGTGACGTTCCCGATCGGACCTCGCGCCGCGACGGTGCTGGCGTTCGAGAGGAAAATCATGTTCTTGGCGTTGTTGAACGGATAGAGATTGGCAACGCCATTGAACCGGCCGTCATTTACGTTGTTGAGTCCCTCGAGCTTGACACCGCCGACGGGTCGCGAGACGCCGATCCATTCCCCGATGAGTACGCCGACCGACTTCGCGTTGAGGTTGATGATTTCGCCGTCCGTGAAGTTGTCGATGCGGGTGTAGGTTGCGCCGCTGTCGCCGGTCGCGCTGCCGCTGATCTCGAGCACATTCACGCGGCTGTTGCCGACGAGGATGACGTCGAGCAGGTGATTGGGCTCCGCGACAGTGCCGCCCTGGAGAACAAGATCGCCGTTTGCGTCTACGACCAGGGGTGCCCCGGCAATGCCGGTGCGGATACGTGAGATATCGGCGGTGCCACCGCCACCTTCGCGATTGGTGGCGACCGTCACGCCGGTGGTCGACTCCACATTGGTGATGACAAACCCGCCGGACCGGACAGGATACGTATCCAGTTGCAGCGCTCCGAGAACGGTGGTGCCAGTGGGAACACCGGCGGTTGGCGTTCCCGGATCGGTGATGATCGGCGGGGTTTCGAACGGGTCATCAATGCCGGCATGATTGAACGGGTCCACCGGATCGAAGGAGCCGGCAGAGCTGCCGGTCGTTCCGCCGTTGAACGGGTTGCCCGGTCCGGGCCCGAAGAGGGGATCACCGGACGAGTTTCCGCCGGTGGTGTCGCCGCCGGTTCCGCCACCGGTCGTATCACCGCCGGTGCCACCGGTTGTCGTATCGGCGATGAAGGTGCCGGTGATCGGTTTGACGGACACTTCCGCACCGGAGTCATCGGTAACGGTGATGGAATCGTTGGTGGCCCGCTGGACGATCGTCGAGCCGAAACCGAAGAATCGATCGCGATAGATCTGCCCGTCCGCGCGAATATAGCGGATGTTGCCGCCGTTGCCTTCGAACAGCGACGGGCCGCCTTCGTCGAAGTTGCCGATGTCGCCCGCCGAATCGATGAGGCCGAGTTCGTCGCTGCCTTTACCGTCGGCGTTGATCATGAAATAGCTGGCGCGGGCGATTCCGAGCGTATTGGCGTCGATGGAGCCCGCGCGGATCACACCGATGCTTCCGTTCGTGGCAAGCACGCCGGAGAAATTGCCGCCGGCTTCCACTACCTGAATATCGCCACCCGTTACGATGTTGGACGAAGGTTTGCCATTGCTGGAAATGTTGACGGCCAACTCCGCGCGATTGATGTAAAGACGGTCATCGGCATGGATCAGGCCGATTTTCCCACCGGCCTTGATGAACGGGTAACCGCTCAAAACGCCGTTGGCCAAATGACTGATCGACGCCGCCTCAATCGTTCGGATGCTCCCGCGCTGCGCAATAATCGGGTTGCTGAACTCACTGTCGCGGCCAGCCGAGAAGAGGCTCGCAAGCTCCGAACCGTACAATTCGTTTCCGGCCAGAATCGCTCCAAGATCGCCGGTACGAACACGAACGCCGAGTGTCGGATTGCTGAGAACGACACTTCCCGTGGATGCCAGGCCCCCGAGCGAGATGGCGCCGATCTGTGAGACATTCAGCGTATAGGGACGGTATTCGTCAACCAGCAAGGTCGGATTGGTCGCGACGATCTGGATTCTCCAGAGTCCCGGTTTGTCGGCAGTAAACTTGATCGGCAGATTAAATGAGAGGGCCGAGTCCTGCGTGACGCGATCTTCGCGCGTCGAGTTCTGATTGCTCTGATCCGTGTAGTAGACGCGCCCGGATGGATCAAGAATCTTCAACTGGACATTGTTCGTAATGATCGGATTGAACAGTTGAACAACGGCGCCCTCACCGGCGAGCAGCGGCAGTCCATACATGTCTACGCCATCGCCAAAGTTTGGGCCGTTGTTGATCGTTCCATCCACGGAGACGCTGCCTCCTCGACCTCGACTGTCAGAAACGGAGCCGAGGATCTGTGGCGAGTCGAAGCTGTCGTTTCGGTTGAACGCCTGGTTGGCGATGAGGAACTGGTCAAAAGCGTTCACGACGTTGTTGCCAGTCGCGCGCACGACCCATTCAAGTTCCTCAACCGAATCGCGGTTTGAAATGTTGCTCGTCTTTCCTGCGACATCCAGCGATCCGCGGAACTCCAAGCCGGACTTGATCTGCATCACCCGTCCGCCGATGGCAAAATCGGTCCCCGGATCGAAGTTTCCTGGCGAGCCTTGAAGCTTGCCAATACCACCCAGGACAAAGAGATTCCGCAGGTCGCCACCGACGAAGAAGTTGTCGGTCGTAATCGAGCCGGTTCCGGTGATCGGGTTCCCCGTGATTACGTTGCCGGCGTAGAAGCTGTCGACCGATCCATCAATACTGACTCGACCGGTGATGGTTCCACCGATGAAGATGCGGTCCATCGATCCGGCGATGTGAATTCCGGCGCTCACGGTGGCAGGAAGTTTGATGCCCGGCAAGGTACCGACGTAGTCGCCGGTTTGCGCATCGCGACTGGAGTTGAGTGACAACGTCGGAACGGTTGCCTGATCGTCCTGGTCGTTGCTTCGTCCGCCGATGTACACGCCACCATTGGCCAAATTGATGAGGACCGGCGAATCCTGGCCCGGATCAACCATCTGCGTGCCGATCGAGCCAGCGCTGCTTGCGAATGGGCTGGATACGCCGCGGAAAAGGCGTACTTCGAACGGCAGATCCTGATCGGAATCCGGCGTGATGACCGTCATGCTGAGAGACGTATCGGTTGTCGACTCGGCGTCGAAGATTGCGAACACATCCGTGCTCGGAAATCGCTGTCGCACGTCAAGCCCGACCAGTTCGTCCGTCGTGGCGTCAGCGCCCAGGAGCACGCCGCGCTTATCGATCTGAAAACCGTTGCTGTCTACGAGGCGCGGGTTAAACGAGAGGTCGGCAATATCGGCGCCGCGCTTATTGGGCGCATTGGCGGGAATGTCCGCATCGACCACTGCGCCGGTGACAGCGGTTCCGATCACCGCGCCGGTCGCGTCCAGATCGATCCGAAGCAACTGTCCGCTGGCCGAACGGTCGTCGACCGCAAGGATGAATGTGCCGTCGATCGATTCAATGGCCGCGAGCTTCTCGACCTTCTCGGCGTCAGGACCTGATCCGATCGTCAGGGGTTGGAAGTTGTCAGGACCGGGTCGATCCTTGCTGGTGATGAACAGACCGATTCGCGGATCGTTGTCTCCGCGCTTGACGCTTCCGAAGAACGCGATCTGATCGTCGTTCAATACGGTGAAGTCATCAATCTTGAACTCGTCGTTTGCACGTGCGCCAAAGATGTTCACGAACTCGACGTTGCCGGTGCGGATGTTGTAAGAGAAATAAAGGGGCGTCTCTTTGCGGTCAAAAGTATCGCCGTTCGAAAACGGGAATTGGCCATTGACCAGGAAATACATGGTGTTGGAATCGACCAGGTCGAAATCGGCACCGACGAGGTCGCCAAGATCGGCGACCTTGAACTCCGGGTTCGCGGCCTGAAGGGCGGCGAGCATCTTCCCTGCGACCGAGTCGAGCACCTGCACGCGACCGTTGGAGTTGTCGACGCCGACGATGTCGTAAGCCGGGTTATCGTCCGCGGCGCCGAAACCTTCGGTTCGACGGTTGATGGCATAGGTTCGCCCGAGCTGATTCGTCGCAAGCGCTTCGAACGCGACCCCGTCGGTCGGCCCGTTGATGGTGTAGAAACCGTTCAATCCGATAAAGCTGGTGCTGCGCATCAGCGAATCGACAGGGTTCGCAGGCGGTTTTGTCGTGATTTCAGAAATGGGCGCGATGCCGTCGCGACCGGCGACGCCACCGAGATTGGTGCGGATCAGCGCTCCGGTCGTCGAATCCAGAATCGTCATCGGGATATCGTTGAGCTGGGAATTGCCGTTTGCGTCTCGCGACGAGCCGACGAAAGCCAACGCGCCGCCACCTTCGACGTTGATCTTGACGATCTGCCCGGCGCCGTTCTGGTAGTACGCCACTTGACCGCCTTCTACGATCGAAAGCAGCTGGCGTGTTTCAAGCGATTCGACAACCGACTTGATAGCCCGATTCAAATTAGATTTCCGCGAGGTCGACACTAGATGGAAGCGCATGTTCCGCGTCTCCTGGAAGGCCCTGCGACGGAGAATCGCAGTGGCGAAAGGATTGCGTATCCGCCCTGAAAAGCGACGGGATGCGTACGTGGGTGGCTGCACCCGGTGCGCATGACAGGCCTACTCCGCAGGCCTGGGATCGTTGGGACAAGGGGTGATTTCTATCGGGATTCGGCCGGCCTTGTCAATCGAAGCCCCTGCCGCCGACAAGGCTTACGGTCGATCGACCTTACCCCATTCGTTCCATCGCCCTGGTCCCAAGACCTTCTAATCAAGAGACGCCAGAGCCGATGAAATCTTTCAGCGGCGCCGAATAAACGACGTTCGACCGGCCGTTAGGGTCGAAGCCCTGCCGTTCTTGTGCCTACCAACTCTGGCGCCTACTGCATCATTACGCCAGAACGTCTCGGGTGTTCGATCCGCGGCGTTTCGTCAGCGAAACGGTACTTAATACCGAGCTCTGGACGAGCGAAACGTTGTAGTTCTGGGCAACGATCAGCAAATCGCTGAAATCGACGATGCCTGACGCGTCGTAGTTGAAGTTGCCCTGTGAAAAGGTTTTACCGTTCTGGTTGAAGTTCTGGGCGACGACCAGGAGGTCAGAGAAGTCCACCGTGCCGTCTCCGTTCGCGTCGCCCGCCAGTTGCACAAAATCCACGTTCATCGGAGCGGACAACGGATTGCCGGCGGCGTCAGTCACGCCGGTGGCGGGCATCGAAAGGACGTATCGGCCGTTGGGAAGGAAAAGTGGGACAAAGGAGATCTTGGCGATCGTATTGCCGCCCGCATAAGTGACGCTGGCAATTCCCACTGTCGTGTTCGTCGTGGTGTTCGTCAGCGTGAGCTTGGCTGCGGTTACCTGGGTCGCCAGCGCTTCGCCAAAAGTCAGCGTGACATCCTGCGTCGAATCCCGGTCGTAGGTCGCTGAGACAAGGACCGGGGCGACCGTTTCGATATTAATCGAAAGCGCGCCCGACGTGCTGCTGGTGTTCACGCCGTCGGTTGCCACGGCAGTGATCGAGTGGAGGCCATCCGTCAGGACCGGCGAAGTGAAGGACCAGACGCCCGAGCCGTCCGAAGCCGTCGAGCCGAGCGGCGATCCGCCGTCGAACAGGTTGATCGTGGCATTTAAAGGACCTGAGCCCGTGAGGGTTGGCGTGTTGTCGGCGGTGAGGCCGTCCGAGTTGCTGAAGCCGAGGTCACTCGCGGTGGAAAGGACGGGCGTCGATGGCGGGGCGATCGTGTCGATCACCTGGACCGACGCCGACTTGAACGCCGACTGGAGATTGAACGCATCTTTTACCACCGCATAGAACGTGTAGTTTCCCGAGAGCAGGCCGCTCATCGAGACGGTCGTGCTCAGGCCCGAGCTGATGGTGGAAACGAGGGTGTCGCGGGTGGTCGTTCCCGTCGCTTGGAGTCCGGGGATGCCGTTCGTTTCACGATAGAACTGAATGCTCGAGACGTCATTTGCAGAAGTAAGGGTGAGCGTGACGCTCGAGTTCACTTGAACGATCGGCGTGGCATTCAACGTGCCGATCGTGGGAATCGCGTTGCTGCGGGTGTAGAGCTCAGCGGCCTCAAGGTCGACCTGAGGATAGCCCATGTCGATCAGCGAGCCCACGGTGACGCGGCTGAGCGGATTGGGCCCGCTGTTGATGAAGCCGGTCATCAACTCATTGTTGTAGGTCGATTCGCGCCAGTGCGAGTCGCGCGTACCCGAGCCGCCGGTGTTCTCGACCGGGACGTCCGTCGAGGTCAGTGTACCGATCATCTTGGCGTATTCGGCTTTGGCGGTGGCGCCCGTGAAGATGGGATTGGAACCGCCGGCGCCGGTGATCAGGGCATTCGAGCCCCAGATGGTGCCGACACCGAGAACGTGACCCATCTCATGCGTGATGACATCGACGAGCTGTCCCTGGGCTTCCAGCGAAGCAAGGTCGGCGGTGTCGAACTGCATCACTCCCTGGTAGGGAATGAAGTGATTGGCCGCGTTGCGGCCGCCGGTGGGCCCGGCCTGGCCGAGGATATTGCCAACACCGTCGATGGCGGCGCCGCTGGCGTCGATGCGGACATCGTCAATCCCGCCGACGTCTGGGAGGTCGCCGAGGATGGCCGATTGCCATCGTGCGGCGGCGGTGGTGAACGCGGCCTGCTGGCTGGCGGTGAGACCGCCGGTGAAGTTCAACGTGATCTGGTACCCCGGCGCGCCGTCTCCGCTGGCGCGTCCGGATCTCATTTCGGCGTCGGTCGCGATGTGGATACCACCGGCCGGAATGATGGTCCGCGTGTAGCCGAGGGTCGTTCCATCGGCGCCGACGACCGTTGTGAGTAGGGATCGAACTTCGAGCGATTCGACAATGATTTTCCTGGCAGCAGAGTTCTTCATCCTGGCAGCAGCCTTTCCAACGAATTATCTGATCACCGTGTGGGCCCGCGAAAAGCGGATTGCGAGCCGCTCCGCAGTCTACCGTCTGTCCCGCAGATCGCCACATGATAGGCCGCGAGATTTGCGCGTTGCAACATCAGGCAAATGACAATTGAAGGCGCTCCACAGCACAAGCGTCAGAACCCGAACCGCCGTCGAAGGTTATCAGTCTCATGTCGCACAGGGAGTGACGAAGACCTGTCGCGACCGACGCCGCCGAATCCAATTCGAGCCATGTGGGCACCGGAAGTGGGCGAGCGCTGGAACTGACATCGCAACCGATTGTGCAACTCGTCTGATCGTCGTTCTCCAAATCGCCGATGTGGAATTGGTTGAACGTGGCGGCGATAATCCCTAGTATCTCGCTCGAGCTGATGAGACCGGATAACCAGTCCGATCCCATCTTTACTGACGGTTGACCAACCGATAACTACTTGCGGAGCAACTACATGGCCGTAGCCCCACCCGTCGCGCGCCCGGAACGCAAACCCCCGATGAGCAGCGACGGCAAGCTGGAACGTGATCGGTTACGGATGATGATGCTCATCCGCCGACTGGAAGAACGCACCTTCACCGAATATGCCAACCCGCGGATCCTGCCGGACGGCACCCGCGAGCAGAAGATCGGCGGGTTCTGCCACCTCTACTCGGGGCAGGAAGCGGTATCGGTCGGCATCGCCGCCGTCTACGACAAGTCGCGCGACACGCTCATCAACGCCTACCGCTGCCATGGCCACAGCCTTGCTCTGGGGATGTCACCCCGAGTGGTGATGGCCGAACTCTTCGGCAAGGCGACCGGCTGCTCCAAGGGCAAGGGCGGCTCGATGCACCTCTTTGATGCCAAGGTTGGCAACCACGGCGGTCACGGCATCGTCGGCGGCCATCTTCCCGTCGCACTCGGATTTGCCTTCGCTCAGAAATACAAAAAGACCGGCGGCGCGACGATCTGTCTCTTCGGCGACGGCGCGATCAACCAAGGCACGTTCAACGAATCCATGAACATGGCCTCGCTCTACAAGCTGCCGGTCGTTTATGCGGTCGAGAACAACGGCGTCGCGATGGGCACGCAGGTCGAGCGCCACAGTGCCGAGCGCGACCTCGCCAAACGTGGTGCCGGCTACAACATGCCGTACTACAACGTCGACGGCATGGACGTCGATACCGTCGCAACCGCGGTGGGAGAAGCCTTCGACCGCTGCCGCAAAGGCGAAGGCCCCACGTTCCTTTCGATCAACACGTACCGCTATCGCGGCCACTCGATGAGCGATCCGCTCAAGTATCGCACCAAGGAAGAAGCCGAGAAGTGGCGCGCGCGCGACCCGATCGCTTCGTATTCAGATCGCCTCAAGGCGAGCAAGATTATCGCAGATTCCGACATCGACGCGATGCAGGAAAGCGTGAACGCCGAGGTCGAAGAAGCGATCAAGCTAGCGGAATCCGATCCGCACCCGCAACTCGAAGAGCGGTTTGATGACATCCTCGCGGAGACGTATCCGTACGACGGGAAGAAGTGAGGATCGCTCATGGCCAAGAATCGCGACGACATAAATATCCCGGATGAAATCGAGCGATTACTTGATTCTGCTCCGTTTAAGCCTTTCACCGTAATCACGACGAGCGGTGATCGGTATCCCATCACTCGAAAGCACGCGGTCGCGGTGGGAGGATCGGTTGTGATTCTGATTACACCCGCTGCCAAGACTTCGATTTATCTGCGAACGAATCAGATCGTCGGCCTCGAAATTGGCACGCCGACCAAAACCAAGTGAGTAATAGCCCATGGCAGTAATGCAATTCCGTGAAGCCCTCCGAGCCGCGATGACTGAAGAGATGGAACGCGATGAGAACGTGTTTCTCATGGGCGAAGAAGTCGCCGAGTACAACGGCGCATACAAGGTCAGCCAGGGGATGCTCGAGAAGTTCGGCCCGTCCCGCGTGATCGACACGCCGATCTCCGAAGCCGCCTTCAGCGGTCTCGGCGTTGGTGCGGCCGCGATGGGCCTGCGCCCGATCATCGAGTTCATGAGCTGGAGCTTCACCTGGGTCTGCATCGATCAGCTGGTGAATAACGCCGCGAACGTCCGCTACATGTCCGGCGGCCAGTACAAGGTCCCGGTCGTCTTCCGCGGCGGCAACGGCATCGCCCACCAGCTCGCCGCCACGCACAGCCACCGCATGGAAACGGTCTACGCCCGCATCCCGGGGCTGATCGTCGTACACCCCTCTACGCCGGCCGAAGCCAAGGGCCTGCTCAAAAGCGCCATCCGCTGTGATGATCCGGTCATCTTCCTCGAATCGGAAAAGATGCTGAACGAGAAGGGCGACGTCCCTGACGACACCGACTTCACCATCCCGCTCGGCGTCGCAAACGTCGAACGCGAAGGCAGCGAAGTGACGATCCTCAGCTACGGCCGGCCGCTCCAGCGCGTCGTCCGTCCTGCCGTCGAAGAACTCGTGAAGCAGGGCGTCGATGTCGAAGTGATCGACCTGCGCACCATCCGCCCGCTCGATGTCGAGACGATCGTCCGCAGCATCAGCAAGACGCACCGCGCCGTCATCGTCGATGAAGACTACGGCTACTGCGGCATCGGCACCGCCATCAGCGGCAAGGTCTACAAGCGCGTCTGGGACGAACTTGATGCCCCGATCGAACACGTCCACAGCGACGAAATCCCGGTGCCGTTCAACCACTATCTCGAAGAAGCGATGATGCCGAGCGTGGAGAAGATCATCGCGAGCGTGAAGGAAGTCTGTTACCGATAAGGACGGTCAGCGGTCAGCGGTCATCGGCCGGCGGTAATTCGTCCTGGCCGCCGACCGCCGACCGCCCGCCGCTGACCCCTATGCCATTCGAACTCAATATGCCGCAGCTCTCGGACACGATGACCGAGGGCGTTCTCGTGAAGTGGAACAAAAAGGAAGGCGACGTCATCAAGGCCGGCGAAGAGATCGCCGACGTCGAGACCGACAAGGCAACGATGCCGATGGAATGCAGCGAAGCGGGAACACTCGCCGCTGTCCTGGTCAAAGAAGGCGGCAAGGTTCCGGTGGGCAGCCCGATCTGCGTCATCGCGCTCAAAGGCGAAAAGGTCGAAGAGATCAAGGCCAAGTATGCGAGTGGCGCGAAGCCGGCGACGGCCACTCCTGCGGCGCCTGCCAAAACCCCAGTTGCAGCGAAGAAACTCGAAGAAGGCGCCGAGATTGCCGTCGGTGATCACCCCAACGAGGGCCAGGTCGCCATCTCGGATGCATCGCCGAAAAGTGAAGCGAACTCGTCTTCCGGCTACCCATCCGGCGACACCAACGGCGCGAGCGAACGCGTCAAGATCAGCCCACTCGCCAGGCGTATTGCCACTGATCAGAAGATCGACATCACCAAGATCCAAGGCACCGGCCCCGGCGGTCGGATCGTACAGAAAGACGTTCTGAATCCGGTCGGCTTCGTCAGCGCTGCGCCAGCCGGGGGTGCAAAGCCTCAGCCTGCCGCGCCGAGGGCCGAACTCCCCGCGCGTGTGGCGGCCGGCTCGACGGAGAAGATCGAACTCAACAAGATGCGCCAGGTGATCGCGCAGCGGCTCCAGCAGTCGAAGCAGAACATCCCGCACTTCTACGAGTCGATCGACATCGACATGAACGCCGCCGTCGATCTTCGCAAAAAGCTCCTCGCCGCGTACGAGAAGAGCGAGGGCGTCCGCATCAGCATCGGCGACATCATCGCCAAGGCGGTCGCCAGCACGCTCAAGGCCGTCCCGCAGATGAACGCCACCTACGACGAAAAAACGAGCACCATCACCCGCTACGGCGACGTAAACCTCGGCATGGCCGTCGCACTGCCGGACGGGCTGATCGTTCCGGTTCTCCGCAACATCGACCAGATGGGCTTCAAGGAAATCCGCCAGCGCTCGGCCGACATCGTCGATCGCGCGCGTGCCCAGCGTCTCAAGCGCGAAGAGATGAGCGGCGCGACCTTCACCGTGAGCAACCTCGGCGTGATGGGCATCAAGGAGTTCAACGCCATCGTCAATCCGCCGGAAGTCGGCATCCTCGCCATCGGCGCGAGCGAAGACCGCGCGGTCGTCCGCAACGGGCAGATCGTCGCGCGCACGATGATGACGGTGACGCTCAGCTGCGATCACCGCGTGATCGACGGCGCCGTCGCGGCGACGTTCCTGAGCACGCTGAAGAACATGCTCGAAGAGCCGGCGATGATGCTGGCGTGATTGTCAGGCTGAAGGTGGCTCGTCAGGAGACGCTTTATCTGAGCGCGAATTGAGAGCGCCCAAACCGACGCTTGCCACAATGATACAGGTGACCAGCAGGCACCAGCACGCGCCGCCGGCCTGTAACCACGCCACCGCCCATGCGTGCGTGACTGAACCGTAAAACGAAGGCGGCATTGAGTACCCGAGCGCGAGCACGAGTCCGCCGACCAAGAGCATCCGGGCTTGATTCGACTCTCCCTTGTGACGTGTCACCAGCAGCGCGGCCAGCACGGTCGTAATCGCGGTCGTCAGGAACAGGTGACGCGTATTCGTTTGCGGGCTGAACATCACGCTGAACGAGATCACCAGCCCCCATTCAAGTGCGCTCACCCACCCATAGGGTGTTTGCGATTGCCGCGATGCGTCGGGCCACGCAATGAGCGGGATGTTCGCGCGGCGGTATTGACGGGCGAGATGAATCGCGATCGCCGTCAATACGACTGCCACGATGAGCCAGGTGAATCGCTCGTTCATTCCGCAGGCGGCGAAAGCGCGTGCGAAGCTGCTCGTGAGTGAGCAACTGAAATCGGTATTGATGCTTTCAAACGCCTCGCGCGCCTTGCTCGCGGGCAAGATACCGCTGATGCGCGCGATCCCGCCAAACGTGCTTTTGATGTAGCCGATGTTGTCATGCCATCCGACAATCGGGAGCGGAAGAAACATCAGGGCGCCGGAGAAAACGATCATCGAGAAGGCGGCTTTGTATCGCTTTCGGATGAGCAGGTACGGAATGAACGCGGCGGAGAGAAACTTCACGTTGAATACGACGGCGAGCGCCAATCCGCTGATCGATGGTCGACGATCCAGGTAGTACAGCGCGACTGCGAACATGAAAAACATCAGCGCATTCGTCTGGATCATCTGCAACTCGCCGCGCAGCTTGTCTACATTCAACAGTGTGGCGATCAGCGCGACCAGAAAGACGCTGATAAACTTCGCATCAACGCGCCTCGCCGACGGCACGGTTCGTTCGAGACACGTAAGCGCTGCCAGGAGAATACCCGCCGCCGCAAGCAGCGTATTCAAGGTCAGCATGATGATGGCGGCGACCGTTTCGGGCAGCCGTGCGACGGCGGCGTAAAACACGGCGACCAATGGCGGGTAGCGGTATTCGCCGGTGAAAGAACGGTAAGGATCTTTCCCGTCCAGCATCGCCTAGGCGGCGTAGTAGAAGTGATGAAAATCGCCGAGCCGATCGGTTCGAATCCGCTCGACATCGATCACGTACAGGACTAGGAACACACCGAAAAACCCCATGGTCGCCGCGCGACCCATCCAGATTCTTCGGATCGGCGCGTGCGGTTGCACATCGAGATCCTCGGCGCCATTCGGACGTCGATCGCTCGCCGACGAGATCTCTCGATGGATCGCGCGCCTCTCGTGCGGAGCTGCCGCGGTGAGTTTGTGTTGGATGATCGCGACTCCTTCGCACGGAGGCCCCGGCTGCGCCGTTGAGTACGCCTTGGTGATGGCACGTCTCGCTGCATCGCGCGGCGGACGGGTCATTACCTCCGCGGGTCCCGCGTGTAGCCGAGCAATTGATGTGCCGGCATGAACGCGAGTGGAATCGCGCATAAGAGCGTGGAAACGCGGAATGGCGACTCGATGTGGCGCTGAACTCTCTGACACCGTTCACGGAGTCGGCGCGGAAGCGTCGACGTTTCGGACGCGAATGGGCTCGACCTGTGAATGGTCTCGCGCCTTTCAGATGAGTCCGTCGACCAACTTGCGCGGCACTCGCGCCGCCGTGAAATGCCTGACGCCGCGTGGAACAGCCAGCGCATCCGACTCATCCTCCCACGTCTTCAGATCGCTCGATGTCATCAGCGAGTAGTAATGGTCGCCGTAGCGGTCGAACCAGCAGAACCATCGGTCGTCGATCTTCAGCGCAGTCGGTCCCTCGGCCCATTGCTTGCCGGTAAACGGTTCGGAGATCTTCTCATACGGCCCTTCCAGTTTCGGCGCGGCCGCGATGAAGAGGTTCTTCATCGGTGTCGGCACTTTCCGTTCGTCCTTCACGAACATCAGCCAGCGATCCGCATCCGGATCGCGCACGATCGATGCGTCGATAACGTTGAAGCCCGGATCGTAGAGTAGTTTCGTCGGAGAAAAGTGCTCGAAGTCGGTGGTGAGGGTGCAGAAGATGCGGTGGTTGTTGTCGTCGCCGTCGATCTTGTTGCCGTTGGTCGGCAGCGTGGTCGACCAGTAGATCATGAAGTGGCCGAGCTCGGGATCGAACGTGACCTCCGGGGCCCAGCAGTTCTGCGCCTGCTGATCGGCGGTGAACGGCGTGATCAGCTTCTGCGACGACCAGGTTTTGAAATCCCTCGTACGGATGTAGCCGAAGCACGGCTCCTTCCAGCCGGTCGTCCAGACGATATGAATCGTCCCGTCCGGTCCGACGCAGAAGCACGGGTCGCGAACGAGCTTCTGCTCGCCGATCGTGCATTCCCAGAAACCTTTGCCCCTGTTGAGCGCCGCGAAGGTGTAGCCGTCGCGGCTCCAGGCGGCTTTCAATCCGGTCTCGCCGTTGCCGGTGAAGTAGGTCAGCAGCAGTGCCTCGTCATCGCGCAGAGGGAGGGAAGTCGGCATGTCGATTTTTGTATCAGAACGCGGCGGCGGCGTCGTGTCGATTTCCTCCAGTCCGTAGCCGACACGGACGCGCGGCTTGACCAAAAAAGAAAGAGGGGTCATTTCTCTTTTCAAAAGAGAAATGACCCCTTTTTCTCACCGGGCGTTGCGGCGATGCGCGGCCGGCCGGGCGGATCGCCTGCGCGGGTGCATGTCGAACGAGCGCCGCTTAGCGCACATCCCGGCCTTTGACACCTGCGGTGTCTGCGGTCGTGCCGCGGCCGGTGTAGTTGATGTCGGTATCGAGCATTTCCTTGGTGTTGATGCGGTCGACGTGGCCATCGGCGAAGCCGATCGGGATGTCGAGGTAGATCTTGTCGGTCTGCGCCGTCGCCAGATCGTTAGGCCGGCCGAACTTTCCGCGGCTGTGGAACGTCAGCGCATCCGTGATCACTGCCTTCTTGGACGTCGAACGTACTTGCGTGATTTTCTGCGGTTCCTGTGGCGTCAACGGGCCGATCTGGCCTTGCGGGTCGACGATCTGGTCGGGGCGATACACCAGCGAAAGCGGATATCGATAGCTGGTGCGATAGGTGTTCGGATTTCCGTTGTTGGTCGCAAAGAACTTCTCCGTGTCGTCGGCCGGGCAGAACATGAGCGGCGCGTTTTCGCCGCCGGTCAGATATCTGGCGAACCAGATCGGTCCTTCGGCTTCATTTCGATTCAGCGAGTACGGGTTAGCCGCGACGGTATCCCAATTGACGGCGTTCTTCTTGACCACGCCGTTCAACATGATCGTGCCGCCCGGAAAGCGACCTTTGTTGTCGTTGCAATACATGAGGAGCCCAGTGACCATCTGCCGCTGGTTCGCCATGCACTTGGTGAAGTTCGCCTGCGCTCGAGCCTTGTTGAGCGCCGGGAGCAACACGCTGATGAGCAGCGCGATGATGCCGATGACGACGAGTAATTCGACAAGTGTGAAACCGCGGCGGCTGGACATGAATGCTCCTGGTGATGGTCCGTCATCGATTCAGAGAAACCCGCGCGCCTGCTTTCGCCGACGCGAGAGTGTGCGGAGGATCAGATTCGGCGACGTCGCAGCACGGCCGCGCCGAGCGCGAGCGCCGAGAGAGAAGTCGGTTCAGGGACCAGCGACAGCGCCAGCGCCCAGTCGTGCTGGAACGATTCGTTACCGATGCCGCCCATGAGCGGGATGGTCACGTGGTAGTTCTGCGCGAGCGGGAGCAGGTCTTCAAAATTGACGTTGCCGTCGTAATTGAAGTCGCCTTGCCGCCAGAACTTGTTTGTCTGGGCGTAATTCATTGCCAAAGCGAGCAGATCATCAAACTCGACGATGCCATTCAGGTCGGTGTCGCCTTTGAGACGCGAGCGGATGAGGATTGACGTCGAGTCGACATTGGTGCCAAGGAACGACGTGGCGTTGATCTCGAATGCTTCCGCATAAGCGACGGCCTGCCTTGGGTCCGATGGCGAAAGCGTAGCAACGATTCGACCGGCCGCGAGAGCCGCGCGGATCGATGCGATTGGCGACGGATTCGGATTGTCGTAGTTCACGATCAGCCCGTTGTTAGCCAGATCGAGCTTGCCGGTGCCGGCCGTGGTGAGCGTCTTGACCTGGCTCGCGGTCGGCGATTCAGAGGTGGCGACCTTGACGTTGCCGGTGCCCGTGACGCTGAGAGCGCTCTGGGTGATCCGGCTCACGTTCGCGGTGCCGCCGCTGACGGACATGCTTCCGCCGCCGGTGACGACGCCGAGGTTGGCCGTGCCCGCCGTTTGGACGAAGTCACTGCCGGTTTCGTTGAGCATGGAAGCGGCGGTGAGTGATCCGCCGCCGACGATGACATGTCCGGTTCCGCCCACGCCGGAGCCGCCGAAGGCGACGCCGTTAAGGATCGGGCCGGCGAATGTCGCGGTGCCGCCGGTGACGTTGAGCGTTCCGGTGCTGCCGGCATAGACGCCGATGCGGACGCGGCCATCCACTCCGGGGTTGAGGGTCGAGAGCGATCCGCCGGAGAGATTGATGATCCCGGTCGCGGCACTGCCCTGGCCGTAGCCAATGGTGATTCCGTTGTGATCGGAGACGGCAGCGGTGCCGCTGATATTGAACGTGCCCTTGCCGCTGTAGGAGCCGACAAAGATGCCGAAGCCGTCGGGATCGAGCCCATCGGTGCCGACTTCGATCGAACCGGCACTGGCGGAGTAGGTGCTCAGCGTGGTGCTGGTTTCGCTCACGATGAAGGTGAGTTGAGCGCGAAGCGATCCGCCGGACTGCGTTGCGGTGCCGGCCGAGGTCGGATCCTGGCCGACGCTGATGATCTTCGTGTCGATGGCGCCGTTGGTGAAGTTGAAGGTGCCCTGGCCGTTCTGGCCGACGAGGATCCACCCGCCGGGGCCGGTCATGTTGAGGTTGCCGCCGGTGACGCTGAGCGCGCCGATGCCGGTGCCGCTGGCACCGATGTGCATTTGGCCAACGACGTTGAGCGTGCCCGTGCCCGAGACGCTGACGCTTCCGCGGCCGTTGGCGCCGTCATAGATTTCCGCAGCGCTAACGGTGCCGCCGCTGACGTTGAGCTGATTGTCTTCACGGCTGACTTCGCCGAGGACGATCGGGTTGTTCACCAGCAGGGTGCCGCCGCTCACGTTGACGGTACCTTTGCCTTTTCCGTCGCCGGGAGGGCCGCCGGAGGGGCCGTCGTTCTCCTGTCCGACCTGCATCCGGCTGATGGTGGCGCTGCCGCCGGACTGGGTGTAGGTGCCAAGGCCGCGCAGGCCGACATACATCGTGTCGGTGGCGGTGAGGGTTCCGCCGGTGATGGTGACCGCGCCGGTCGAGTTCGCGCCGTTGCCGACGTTGATGCGTGCGGCATTGACGATCGCGGTTCCGGCAATCGTCAGCGAGCCGTTGCCGTTGGCGCCGAGGTAGGTTTCGCCGTTGAGATTGACGGTTGCGGTTCCGGTTGCGGCGACGAGATTGTCGCCCTTGCCTTGTTCGCCCAGGACCGTGCTGCCGCTAGACGTGAAGGTGCCGCCGGAGACGGTGAGCTTTCCGAAGTCGAAGCCGGAATCATGTCCGAGTTGAGCGCTGCCGGTGGTGAGGCTGCCGCTGCTGATGCGGAGTTCGCCCGTTCCGGTGCCGCCGTTGGCGCCGAGCGAGAGGAAGTTCAACAGGTCGACGGCGACGGTGCCGATCGTGGCGATGCGTCCGCCGGCGATGAACGCGGCATCGGTCGCGCCCGGGACGCCATTGGGCAGCCAGTTGCCCGGGGTGTTGTAGTCGGCGGGGGTCGATGCCGCGCCGTTGAATTGGTAGTCGGTTGCGCTGGCGACCGAACAGGACAGCAGGCCTGCGGCCGCTGCGAATGAGAAACGCGCACGCGACGAAAGACGACGCGGGGTTGGTCCATGAAATTGCATTCTCTGATCCTCCACTCCGTAACGGATTGATTGCTTTGCGCGACGAGTTCGAGACCGCCAAGTCCGCGCTGCCGAAAATGGTATTCGTCAGACGCGCCCGCCGCTTAGCACCTCACACAGTAAGGCATCTGTTCGTGAATGCGATCAATTTTCGTTTCGGACGAATCGTGATGACACCACGCGTTACTCAACGCTGGAGTCAGAACTGTCGCACCGTACGCGCGTGAACCTGGTGGATGTGCGAGTCGTTCGTGGCGTGAATAGCCGGCAAATCAATCGCCTACGGATTGAAGCACCAGGTCAATGGAATTGGCATCGATGCCGGTGGGCCGCTGGTATTGCGAGCCGCCGAGAAAAGATTGCCGGGTGTGATTCATTTCTGCGAGCATCGGCTCGCACCCGATGGTCAGTCCGGGTTCGGCTCGGTATGGGCTGCCTTGGCCGAACGCCGCGGCGGCGATGCCTTTCCATGCCACCCGCGCCTCGATTCGCCGGTCGCCCGACGTCGCTTTGCCGCTGCACACCGACTGCAGGTTTGCCGTTCCATCGTCCGGTGCCTGGGATGAGAATGCGAGGTCGCGCTGTCCGTCGGATCCGAAGCCGAGCTGCCACACGAAATCGCCGAGTGAGGCGCGCTTGCCGTTGCCAAGATCGATATAGAAATTGACGGTGTCGAAGTCCCACGGCGTGTTGCCGAGCTGTAACGCGTCGGCGGCTTCGTGCACATCTTTTCCGCGATGCGTCTCCTGTATGAGCGTGTAAAGGTACTCGTCATCCCACGCAAATGAGAGATTTGCGCGAAGCTCGCCTCGGCCGCTGGTGTCGAGCGCGAGCGGTCTGGAGCCGTGGCCGGTCCATTCCTTCGCGTCGCCGTCTAGGGTGGGAGTGAACTTCGGTACCAAGAGCCGGCGCGCCTTGGAATCGACGAACTTCTGCATCGGCGCAGGACGCGGCGGCAGCATGCCGTTCTCGTAGTCAATCACGATCTCACCCACGTGCGAGCGACGTCCGTCGATCTCGATTTTCGATCCCGCCGGAATGCGGACGATCATCGCGATCTCGTTCGCGGCAATCGCGAGGTCAAACCTGCCGTGCGCGCCGGTGGCGATGAGTCGATTCCGGATCGAGTCATATAGATCGACGGAATCGGATCCCAGGTCGAGTTGAATCGTTTTCGACTCGCTGTGGGGATTGAAGTAGAGATGCGTCGGCAGTGCAGTCGGCGGCGAAGGGTCGGCCGCCAGCAGGTCGAGCTGGAGGATGAGCGGGTCGGTCGTTGGCCGGATGATTCCGCCGTAGACGCCCGCAAACCCCGATCCGTATAAACCGAGATCGCAAGGCCCCCAGCCGTAGACGGTCGGATCGCCGCCCGCGAGCGGACTGATCCCTTTGTAGCGGTGGCGGATGCCTTCGAAGGCGATCACGTTTGGCGGATTGCTGACGAAACCTGGACGAGTGGTGTTCGCCTCGGGCAGCTGGCCGGGATAGCAGTATCGAACCGCGCCCGCCGCATTGAGCGCCCATTTCGCGATGCTGCGCGCGTAGCGCTCGTCGTAGCGCGCGATCGGCACAATCCCCATCGCCGCGGCGTAGGTGTTCATGACGAACCCATAGCCGCCGGCGTCGTTCACGCTGCCCAGCATGCCGCTCACTTCAACGCCATTCCAGTTGCCGACGATCAATCCCCAGCCGGCGCGGACATCGCTGCGCGGTTCGAGAAAATCGTTGAGCAATCCGCCGACGTCGTGCTCGCCTCCACATTCCGCATTGATCCGCGCGGCGGCATACGCCCCGAAGGGCATGAGGATTTCGTAGCTCGGGCTCGCCTCTCGGTCTTCGATCGTCTTCAGGCAGACGTTGGCGGCGTTCAGGAACCGCTCGTCCCTGGTTCGCAGAAACGACGTGTAGAAGATGTGCGCGAAGCCGGCGGCAGCGTCCGGCTCGTGCTGTTTGCCGGTCTCGACCGGCTTCATCGTTGCCAGATCGAAGGCGATGTGTTCGAACGACGGCTTGCCGTTCTTTGCCAGCGCATCAAACGCTTCGAGCCAGCGACGGGCGGCGATGTCGGAAATCTCCGTCAGACGCTGCTCCTGCGGATATCGCACCGCGATCGAATCGAACAGAATCTGCGGAAACAATTCGTACCAGTAGCTGTTGCCCGTCTTGGTCGACTCGCGATTGAGCACGACGTTCAGCCCGTTGGCCGAGTTGAAATACTGCGCCGACATCGCCGCGAAATTGTTCTCGCCGGCGCGCTTGTCGATGCCGGCGAGCGTCGAGCCGAGGATCGCGCCGAGCACGGTGATCGCCTCGTGATTGCTGCCCGATTTCATTTCCGGGTGATCGACATAGCTCGGCATGCCGATTCCCCGGCCGGGAATGTTCACATGTGAATCATCCCACCACATGAGCTTTCCCGCGGGCTGAAACGCCACCTGGTCAAACCCACGCGCGGTCTGTGCGAAATCGAGCAGCTTGAAACCCGGCGGCTCGTTTGGCATGAGCTCGATACGTGGAAGGTCCAGCTGCGCCGTCGCGTGGGGAGCCGAGACCTTCGGCTGATCCGCAAAGACGGTGGCGGCCCAAAGCACGGATACAATCATGAGATATTTCGAAGTCTGCAAATGCATTTCATCCTCCGGAGTGGAAGCGTAGCGGAGCGGCCGCGCCGGGAAATCGAAGTTCGATCTTGCGGAAAATCAACGTGCCCGCCGTACGAATTGTGAGACGGTCCGCACGCACTTACAATTCCGCCGTATGCGGAAGATCGAAGGGAATCCTACCTGGCACCTGAGTGATCGGCAGATTCACGAGGTTTTCGTGCCCCCCAATTCACTCCTGCCTGAGTTGCCGCTGGTGGGGCGGATGCAACTCCTCGACGCGCTTCCGGATTCACTCATTCCCCACTGCCATCACGGCGTGTACGAGGTGACGCTCGTCCTTGATGGCTGTCTGGAGTTCACGTTCGACAACCAGCGCTTCCCCGTGCGCGGCGGAATGTTCTTTATCACCAAGCCGGGTGAATGGCACGGCGCCGTCGACAACACGCTTCAGCCCGCGGAGTGGAATTGGGTTCACATTCATTTGCCCGACCAGGGCGCCATGCCCGGCATGACGGAAGAGGAAACCCGCGCGCTTGCCGAGGGTTTCGCGCAGATCACCCAGCGAATCGTCGACGGATCGGATGCGCTGCACGACTGTTTCACGCAGCTGCTGGCGGAGAATCGCTCGCACAAGCGACTTTCCGTGATGGCCGCTCGCGCCTGCTACCACCAGTTGCTCGTCCAGATTCTCCGCGATCACGACCGGTCTCAGAACCTGCAGAACACGCAGGAACCCTCCAGGCCAATCCGGCTCGCGCTCGAGTGGCTCGAACAGCGCCTCGGTGATGCATTGAGCGTGACAGACCTTGCCGAAGTCTCTGGCCTCTCGGAGAGCCATTTCCGCCAGCGATTCCACCAGGAAATGGGAATCTCGCCTTCCGATTTCATCGCCCGCAAGCGCGTACAGAAAGCCAAGACCATGCTTCGCGGTTCTGATCTTTCGATCACCGAAATCGCGTTCCAGCTCGGCTTCCAATCCAGCCCATACTTCGCCGCGGTCTTTAAGAAACTCACCGGGCACACGCCATCGCAGTTTCGAGATGCAGAGTGAGTCGGCATCCGCTCGCGGCCCGCCACCGAAGTCCATTCGAACCGACCGTTCCGGTTGTGTCTGAAGCACCCTCTGGGTCCGGCCGTAACGATCGGCCGGCTCGACTTGATCTTTTCGCGGCTGATAACGTTGGAAAACGACCCCTTGTCCACGGGTCTGTGACGACGCGTTGTGGACAGCAGGCATTCGTCGCCGCGTTCCGTCGCCGTGCCTGGAATTCGACGATCAGACTGATAATGCGCCCAACTGCGATATCGCCCAGAACCGATAAAGCGGCAGCTCGGAATAGCTGATAACGAGCTAGGGAGTTTCGACGTTCAGTCGAAAGCAGTTCATGACCATTCGCCGGCGACTGATCGTCGCGTTCGCTTTCTGCAGCATGATTGTCGCGGTCGCCATCAGCGGCGGGATCGGCGCGCTCGTTCAAATCAAGCAGCAGGTCGCGGGCGTGCGGATGCATGCCGTCGGCGAGATCCGCGCGTCGAACGACCTGGTCGAATGTCTCAGCACGCTAAGCCGGCAGCTCGGCGACGCGGTCCAGGCGCAGGCGCGCGGTGACTCGCCGGGATTGGGTCAGCTCGGGTCGAACCTGAACGCCACTTTCGAACGGACTCGTCAGGCGATCAACGCGCTCCGGAGCGCGGCCGAAGCCGAGCATCAACAGTCAGAGTTTTCCGGCAATACCGTTGCGGCGGCGGCCGAACTCCAGGAAGCGTCCGCGGTCGCGCGCCTGGATGCGGATATGCAGCGGCTCGAAAAGGCGGTCACCAGCCTCTCCGCGAACCCGAGGGGACCCGAAACAGCGGCCACACTCGCGTCGCTCGACGAGCAGGGAGACGCGCTGCTCACCGAATCGCTCGCGTTTCAAGAACAACTCGGCGACGGCATGATCGAAGAACTGTCGGCAGTTTCCCACCGGATCGGATCGATCGCGAAACTTGCGGGATTGTTCGGCGGCGCGATGTTCCTGATCGCCATCATTCAGGGTCTGGCAATGTCTCGCGAACTCGGACGACGGCTGGATCGACTGCGAACCGAAGCGGAACGAATCGGCCTGGGAGATCTCACATCGCAACTTGAAGTCAAGGGTCAGGATGAGATCGACGGCGTCGCGACGGCGTTCAACGCGATGGTCCGCGCGCTCCGCGATTCCCGCGAGCAGCTTGAACATGATGCGCTTCACGATGCTCTGACCGGCTTGCCCAACCGTTCGCTCTTTCTGGAGCGGGTGTCGCAGCGAATTGCCGACGCCCGCCGAACCGATGATTTCCGGTATGCGGTCTATCTGCTCGACCTCGATCGATTCAAGTTCCAGAACGACACACTCGGACACGCCGCCGGTGACGCGCTCCTGCAGGTCTTCGCAGAACGGCTCTCGAGCCTCGTGGCGCGCCTCGACGCGGAGCACGGGTCCCGCAACACGGTGGCGCGGCTCTTCGGCGATGAGTTCATCATCCTGGTCGAGCGAACCTCCGACTCCGATGGCAACGGCTTCGCGGATCGCATCGCCCAACTGATCCAGAACGAGCTTTCGGCGGTGATCCAGATCGGCGATCAATCCGTCAGAGTCAGTGCGAGCATCGGGGTTGTTGTCGGAAACGCCTCTTACGATCAACCCGCTTCACTGCTTCGAGACGCGGACGCAGCGCTCTCTCACGCCAAGGGTGCGGGCCGAGCCTGCCATGCTGTGTTCAACCCGGGAATGCAGGCTTGTGTTCGACGGCGTCTGCGCCTGGAACAGGGAATCGCCCAAGCGGCCGAGCGCGGTGAGTTCCACATTCATTTCCAGATGATTCGCGATTTGACCAACGGCGAACAGGTCGGGCTCGAGGCGCTGCTCCGCTGGAATCATCAAGGCGAGCCGATCGGGCCCGAAGAGTTCATTCCCATCGCCGAAGAAACTGGCGAGATCGTCGCCATCGGCGCCTGGGTCATCGAGAACGCCTGCAAGCAGCTGCGCGCCTGGCGCGATGATGGCGTCGAGATCGCAACGATCAGCGTGAACGTCTCGGCCAGGCAACTGGGCGACGCGCAGCTGGTCACGTTCCTCCAGAAATGCCTGCTGGCGAATCGTCTCAAGCCGAGCGACCTCATCGTTGAAATCACCGAAAGCACGCTCGTCGAGGAAGGGCCCTCCATGGTCACGCTCGCGGCCATTCGAAAGCTGGGAATCCGCGTCTTCGTCGACGACTTCGGAACTGGATATTCCACGCTCAGCGGACTGGACCGATATGTGATCGACGGCATCAAGATCGATCGATCCTTCGTCATGAAGTCGAAGGGGCGGCGCGACAAGATGGCGATCCTCCAGGCGGTCGTCGACCTGGCCCATAATCTCCGGATGCCTGTCGTCGCCGAAGGCGTGGAAACCTCAGATCAGCTGGCCATGCTGCAGGGCCTGGGGTGTGATCGCGGGCAGGGCTTCCTGTTTTCGCGGCCCGTCCCGGCGCAGGAAGTGGCGCGTCTGTTCCGGCTCATGAGTAAAACCCGCGGCAAGGCCGCGTGACTTTCACGACAGAGCTCGGAACCGACCACACGTCCATCTCTTCAATGGGGCGGGGGTGTCCCATTGTTCTCAACGTTTCCGCGCTGCGTTGATCGCGGCCGGATCGAAGGTGACCTGCAGCAGTTCCCGGAATTGGTTCGGCCTGCGCTGAACGAGCGCGACGACATTCTCGCCTACGCGGACCTGCCCGGCGACATCCGTGAGCCCGGTGTTGCCGATGATCGTGCCGGTGTCGGCGTCGACGATGTACGTCCCGTAGAGAAGCAGGGTGTGCTCGTTGAGCCAGACAAGGGCGTCGTAGTACCAGCCTTCCCAGGCGGCCGGGCGCAGCTCGGAGATGACGCCGAGTTTTCGGTCGATGACCGGCCTGCGCGGCGCGATGACGGTAACGCCATCGACCACGTCGTCCCGCATCTGCCAGACCGTGAAGTACGCCTCGTTGGCGGTGTCGAGCAGCATGGCGACCTTGCCGTTGTTGTCGACGGCCAGCCCGATCGGCTGGAACACGAACCGGCTGCTCAGCGGTAAATCTCGGGACGCTTCGGCGCGGGCGACGTCCCCGGTGGGATAGAGCGCGAGCCGGCCGGGGTTGCCATCACCGCCGGTGCGGCCCGCGAGCAGGATGAAACGGCCATCAGGCGTCATCCGTACGGAGGAGCGCACGTCGCCGACGTCCAGCGTCTCGGCGTCGTCCCTGCCAAAGGGTACAGTCGTTCCCGTCTGTACGGTCCGCGCGACGTCGTACCGTTCGAGTGAGAGCTTCGCGCCGTCATGATGCAGCACGAGAACGATGCGCTCATTTACGAATCCCAGCAGCGTCCGAAGTTCGTCATTAGAGAAAATGATCGGCTCGGGGATTCGCGCCGTGCCGAGCCGGATCGCTTCGAGTCGATAGTTGGGCACGTGCACGATGCGCATCGCGACGTCCCCGAGCGTGTTGGGAGCGATGCCGCCCTGCGAGCGCTCGAATCCCTTGCCGGTGTTGGTGCGAAGCCAGGAAGTGGTGTTGAAACACTCGATGACGCCGCCGGAGTCGTCGCGAACGACCGCGATCGAGCTGGACTCCACGGGGGGAGTGAGGATGACTTCGAATGCCGGGATCACCGGAGGCCGCTCGACCTTCTTGACCATCAACGCGCCCGGGGTGTCGCGCGGGATCGCAACCGTCGGCATCGGCACCACACCGGGCGTCGATTCCTGTGTGGCGGGTGAAGGGGTGGTCGGCGTCTCGGCGGGAGGCGCCGTGCGCGAGGCGACGATCGGTTTGGGCGGCGCTTCCTGCCAGCGCAGGCCCAGCGCGACCGGGCTCACCAGCGATTCGGGTGGCTTCTTGCTCAGGTTGGCGATCGAGAGCGCGACGAGATTGATAGCGAAGATCGCAGCGACCGCGAACGCGACCGCCAGCGACGTGCCGACACCCGTATAGGTGCTGACGACGGGCAACTCATTGGGGAAGAGCCGATAGAGGATCGCGACGGCGCAGATCGAGACGATCAGGCCAAGAATGGTGCCGAAGATGAGCGGAACCGCGCCGCCGCCGCTGAGGATGTACAAGCCTGCCGCCAGGAGCATCAGCGGCATGAAGCCGGTGAAGGTTCGCCACGCGGCCGCCCGGGGCATCGCGAAGCGGAGCTTGCGGCTCGCCTTGTGCATCGACAGATGCGCCGCCGGAAAGACGAAAACCAGGTAAGTCGCAAAGAGCATGAAGAACCGCGCCAGCGCGACGCCGGTCGTCGGTTTCTCGGGGAGCTTGTCGGGCTCCTCGTTGTTCATGCACCACATGAGCAGCAGGCCGAGGCTCACGAGCATGAGCACCCAGGGGAGAAACTGATCGATCTGCTTGGCCATCGGGAAGCGGTATCGGAAGTTCGAGCGGACGCCGGAACCTGTCTCTCCGGCGATGCCGATGTCCGGGGTGTTGGCCGATCGTGGGATCGAGACTTTCCCCTTCGAATCGACGACGGGTTTTCCAGTGACGCTATCGATGGCCTCGCCGGCGAAGGAACGTTCGAGCGCGTCGAAATCGAGATCGCCGGGTGCGGGTTCATCCATCGGCGCTTCGATTCGGAAGACGGTCGAGCAGGCCTTGCAGCGCACGCTCTTCCCCGCCATCGAGTCAGGAGCTTGATAGCTCTTGCCGCAGTTGGGACAGGTCGCGTTCAGGGGCATGCAGGTCTCCGGTCAATCGGGTCGTTTATCGCTGTTGGACGGCTGGAACTCGAAATGGTTCGCGTCGGGAGAGAAATGGCCATCGTCCTCTCCGGCGAGGAAACCATCTGACGGGCGTTATTTCAAGCGCTCGCCTGTTCGAAAATCGGATCTGTCCGGGTGCGTCACTTTCCGATCGCGCGCTCCACTTCCTGGATCGACACGACGCCGCGTGCCGCCAAGTCCAGCCCCGTATCCAGAAGTTTGACGAACTGCGTCTCGGCCATCGCTTCGTGAATGCCCTTGATGGTGGGCTGGGTCAGGATGACATCGCGGAGCTTGTCGCTGGTGGTCAACAGTTCAAAGAGCGCTCGTCGGCCGAGGTAGCCGGTACCAAGGCACTGTTTGCATCCGTTGGGTTCGTAGAGGCGCTTCACCGCGGCATATTTCTCGCCGAGGGTGAGCAACTGCTTCATCTGTGCATCGGTCGGCGGCACGGGCCTTTTGCAGTGGGGGCAGAGGTTCCGCACGAGGCGCTGCGCGATGACCATGTGCAGGCCTTGCCCGACCATGTACGGCTCGACGCCGAGATCGAGCAACCGGAAGATCGAGCCGGCCGTGTCTTTGGTATGAACGGTCGAGAACACCAGGTGGCCGGTGATGGCCGCCTGCATGGCGATGCGCGCCGTCTCGCTGTCGCGAATTTCGCCGACGAGGATGACGTCCGGATCCTGCCTCAGCGCGCTGCGCAAGATGGCGCTGAACGACTTGCCATGGGCGTCATCGACAGGGATCTGCGTGACGCCGTCGAGCTGGATTTCGACCGGGTCTTCGATGGTCATGACGTTGCGCTGGTGATAGTCGATCGAGCGCATGAGCGCGTAGAGCGTGGTCGTCTTGCCCGAGCCGGTGGGCCCGGCCACGAGGATCATGCCGGCGTCCTGCGCGATCGCCGTCGCGATCTCGCGGCCCATCCAGTTGGGGATATTCAGATCGCCGAGCTTCAACGGCGCACTCGACGGGTCGAGCACGCGCAGCACCAGCTTCTGCCCGAACACGGTCGGTGCGAAGCTCGCGCGATAGTCGACCCGACGGAAGCCGTTCGGATCGTTTCGGCTCGGGACCCGGCAGGAGAAGTTGCCTTCCTGGATCGAATCGCGCTGCGCGATATCGATCTCGCCGATCACCTTGCACATCGCCCCGAAGCGAATGCCCAGCTGATGGGGCATGCGCGCCGCGTCGATCAGCACGCCGTCGCAGCGCATCCGGAGCAGGTAGCTGTCCTGGCGAGGTTCGAGGTGGATGTCGGTCGCCCGCGAGCGGAACGCGGCGAGCAGGATCAGCCGGAAGAGTTCTGTCATGTCGCGCCGCGCACCGGCCCGGCGCGGTTTGTGCGCGGCCTCGTGAACCACCCGGCCCTTCGAACTCACGAGCGCGATCTCGTGCTCCTGGAAATCGCCCTCGGGCAGGTTGCGGATCAGTTCTTCCAGCGCCTCTTCATAATCGCCTTCGTAGCCGCCGATGGAGATCTTGTCGGAATCGCGGACGACGACGGGTTCCTCCACGATATCGTCTTCGGAAAGCGCATCGAGGAACGCGTCATCGTTGGGCGGCACTTCGGAACCGACGATGGTGATCCTCACGCCGCCGATCGAGATGCGGTCGCCCGACTTCAGCTCGGCGGCGCTCACCTTCTTCCCGTTGAGGAAGGTGCCGTTGGAGCTATTCAAGTCGCGCAGGTGATAGGAGCCTTTGGAGAACTCGATGACGGCATGGGCGCGGCTGGCGCCCTGGTCGTCGAGCACGAGCCGGTTGGAGGAATGGCGCCCGATCGTGACCGGCGTGTTATCGAGTTCGATGCGAAGCACGTTCGCCCGCCCCTGGATGTCCAAAATGAAGTCTGCCATGCGTTTGCGACAGGCAAGTGTACCTGATTCGCGCGTAAACGCATGTTTCGAGGGAGGTTTGGCACCGAAAAGCGTATGCCGGAAAGCCCCGATTTCTTACCCGTGACGACACCGCGACAGTTCGCCTGTGAAAGCGACCCCATCAGCCGGCAAATCGGCTCCATCCACTCGAATCGACCCGCGCGAATCCGCAAAGTCCGCCGGGCTGCGATATGTGACCGACCGTTCGCCGGGTATCACGCGGCACGCTCAAGGCAAGCGTGTCGTCTACCGGCTTCCGACAGGCAAACGGGTGACCGACCCCGACACGCTGATCCGGATCCGCGCCCTGGCGATCCCGCCGGCATGGACCGAGGTGTGGATCTCGCCACACGCCAACTCTCACCTTCAGGCAACCGGCCGGGACGCACGCGGGCGGAAGCAGTCGCGCTATCACGCCGATTTCCGCGCCCATCGCGACTCGAACAAGTACGACCATGTCATCGCCTTCGCGAAAACGCTGCCCAGGATCCGCTCGACCGTGGCCAGGCACCTCCGTCTCGACGCGCTTTCGCGGCAACGCGTTCTCGCCACCGTCGTCTCACTTCTGGAAAAGACGCTCATCCGCATCGGCAACGACCAGTACGCGCGCGACCACCAGCACTTCGGGCTCACCACCATCCGCAACGGGCACGTGAAGGTCAGCGGAAAGAAGATCACGTTCCAGTTCGTCGGAAAGAGCGGCGTGAAACACGCCGTCGATCTCGAGAGCAAACAGCTGGCCAAGGTCATCCGCGCCTGCCAGGAACTGCCCGGGCAGGAACTGTTCGAATATGTGGACGAGGAGGGCAATCGGCATGACGTGAAGAGCAACGACGTGAACGCCTACCTCCGCGAAATCACCGGCGAGGATTTCACCGCCAAGGACTTCCGCACCTGGGCGGGCACGGTGATGGCCGCTCACGCGCTGGCAGAGTTCGAGCGTTTTGACAGCCAGACACAGGCCAAGCGCAACGTCGTGGCCGCGATCGAGAGCGTCGCGAAAATGCTCGGAAACACCCGCGCCGTCTGCCGCAAATGCTACATCCATCCCGCCATCCTCGACAGCTACTTGGACGGCTCGATGGCGGACGTTCTTCAGCAGCGCGCTGAGCGGGCGCTCAAGGATGTCGCGAAGCTCAAGCCCGAGGAAGTGGCCGCGATCGCGCTGATCCGCGATCGGATGAAACAGGAGAAGTCCCGCCGAAAGGCCGCATAATCCGACATTCGTCGGGTTTGCTGCCTTTTACCACCCACGGTGTTGCCGCCGACTGCGACCTTGCCAGCCGCCAGTTCGACTCGGATTCGGCGACGATTCCTCCTTTCGCCGCCGGTCGTTACAGCACCAGACCTTTCGGGTACAAATCCCGGTCCTGAACAGCGTTGTCGGAGGCCGGTTTGACTACATCCATGATCATTCACCCACTCTCAAACGGGCTTACTATCCTCATCGAGCCGATGTCGGGTGTCGCATCGGCGGCCATGTCGCTCCTGGTCCCCTGTGGCGTCGCCACCGACCCAGACGACCAACTTGGTATCGCTACCTTGCTGCAGGAACTGACCCTGCGCGGTGCCGGCGACCGCTCCAGCCGAAAGCTTTCGGATGACCTGGATCGCCTGGGGATCCAGCGCTCCAGCAGCGTGGGCATCTACCATGCCCGCTACACGGGTGCGGCGACGGCGCACAATCTCATCGCCTCGCTGCCGATTTATGCCGACATCGTCCGCCGACCCGCGCTCGCGGACGCGGAGTTCGAACCGGCCCGGCAACTCTCGCTGCAGTCGCTCGACGGGATCGACGATGACCCGCGCAGCAAAGTCCTCATCGAACTCCGCAAGGCCCACTGGCCCGATCCGCTGGGTCGCAACGCGCTCGGCGAAGTCGATCACCTCAAGACGCTGACGATCGACCGCGTTCGCCGCGAGTGCCAAAGGCGATACACGCCGGACGGGTCGATCATCGCGCTCGCCGGCGCGGTCGACCCGCAGCGGGTGATCGATGAGGTCACGCAATCGTTCGGCGACTGGCCGACGGTCAAAGAGACACCGCTTAAAATTGCCGACAGTGTTTCGCCGATCCGCTTCATCCAGCAGGAGAGCGAACAGACGCACATCGGCGTCGCGTGCCCGGCCACGCTAGAGACAGACCCGGATTACTATGTCGCCCGCGTAGCGGCCGAGATCCTCTCCGGCGGCAGCGGCGGCAGACTGTTTACCGAAATCCGCGAGAAGCGCGGACTCTGCTACAGCGTCGGCACCAGCTACGCGTCCCTGCGCGACCGCGCCAGCCTGCTCGGTTACGCCGGCACGAGCAACGACCGCGCCCAGGCCACACTCGACGCGTTCATCGAGGAGATGAAGAAGCTCCAGCACGGCGTGAAGGAAGACGAGGTCGAACGCTCCAAGATCGGCCTGCTCAGCAGCACCGTAATGAGCAGCGAAAGCACGAGCGCCCGCGCCGGCGCGATCGCCGCGGATTACTTCTCACGCGGAAGACTTCGCGCGATGGGCGAGATCATCCAGGCGATCAGCAGCGTGACGCACGAGCAGGTGAACAACTACGTGAGGAACACGCCGCTGGGTCCGTTCACGGTGGTGATCGTGGGGCCGAAGGAATTGGCGGTGTGACGTTTCTATTTATGTCAGCGAGACAAGCAGAATCGTGCTGCGAGATTCGCTTGTGGCTCTTCTCACATCCGATCTACAAAGGCTCCATTTGTCCCGCCGGGCTTGACGTGGGGGCGGGGGCGGGACTGCGCGCCGAGATCGAAGCGAGGTGCAATTCGTTGGAGTGAGAGGCTTCCGTCAGACAAGACGGGCGCTCTCATCAGGTGAGAGGGTGCTCTCTCCGCGAATCAGGAGTCGCAAGCGATGGTGCAATCCAATGTAACATCTTGTCCGAAATGGTGTTGTCTCGCGAAGGACCGCGCCACCCCGCGAACTTCGGGGCACGGCAATCGAGAGGAAATGAGACGGTCTGAGACGGTTTTCAGAACCGCAAAGCCGCTCTCAGCTAGTCCCAATCGCCGGGTGGACGCCCCCGGCGACATCTGCGAACATGCCGGGCCCGCGGTTGTGGAGCGGGCGTCCCGACGCGGGGAAACCAGAATCAACACGGGCGGGATGCCTGTGCCAACTGCAAGGGAATGCAACGAAATGCAAGACTCTACGGCACACGCTATGATCCATGCAGGCTTCCATAAACATCAACTCGCCAACGGCTTAACTATCCTCGGCGAGGATTCGCCCGCATCCCACTCCTTCGCCGCCGGGCTCTTCGTTTTTACCGGTTCGCGGGATGAAACGCCGACGCTCAACGGCGTCTCGCACTTTCTCGAACACATGATGTTCAAAGGGTCGGCCCGGCTCGACTGGCAGGCGATGAACCGCGTCTTCGACGAGATGGGCGCCCGCTACAACGCCTTCACCACCCAGGAAATGACCGCGTACTACGGCAATGTCCTGCCGCAGTTCACCAGCCAGTTGCTCGGCCACCTGCGCGAACTCTTCGAGCCCGCCATCCGTAAAGAGGACTTCGACACGGAGAAAAAAGTCATCCTCGAAGAGATCGCCATGTACGAAGATGAGCCCAGCCAGCGCGTGTACGAAAAGCTGATGGAAGCCCACTTCAGCCCGCACCCGCTGGGCATGAGCATCATCGGCACGCCGCCGACCATCACCGCGATGACGCACACGCAGATGGCCGATTACTTCAAGGAACATTACGTGCCGGGCAACATGGTACTGGCGGTGGCGGGGCGGTTCGACTTCGCCGAAGTGTGCGCCCGCGCGGAAGAGTTGATGGGTCACTGGGCCGGCCGGGTGTCGAAGCGTTCGTACCCGGACGTCGCGCCGGGTGGCCGGCGCATCGAACTCACCGATGAGAAGCTTTCCCGCGCGTACGTCATGGCGATGACGCCGGGCCCCAGCAGCCAGGATGAAGACCGCTTCGCTGCCCGCGTGCTCTCCGATATCGTCGGCGATGCCGAGGGCTCCCGTTTTTACTGGGCACTGGTCGACAACGCGATCTGTGAGGACGCCGACTTCGGCTCGTATCCGCACGACCGTTCGGGAAGTTTCTACCTCTCGCTGCAGACCGATGCCGACCGCGTGGAGGAAGCGCTCTCGATCGCGATGAAGGAACTGGCCCGCGTGCGGGAAGACCTGACCGACGACGAAGTGCTGCGGGCACGGAACAAGCTCGCCAGCAGCCTGACCATCGGCAGCGAGAGCCCGATGGGACGAATGCGCGCCGTCGGCTCCAACTGGCTCTACACCGGCGAGTACCGCAGCATCGCCGACGACATGCAGACGCTCGAAGCCATCGACAGGAAGGCCGTGCTGAAGCTTCTGCAGAAATACCGATTCGACCCGATGACGGTCGTCTCTTTGAGCCCGGCGAAGGGAACATGAGCCGACGTTTGAACATCTTCTTCGCGACGTCGCTCGCGGTAACGCTCGCGAGCGCAGGCGGATGCTGGCCGACCAAGGCGAAGCAGAATCCGCCGATGGAAGGCGATGTGCCGGTGGTGGTGATGCCCACCGCAGGCGGCGGCGATTTTCAATCGACCAGGCCGCAGGACCCCGTGAAGACGACCCAGCAGTTCTTCGAGCTCGAGATGTACGAACTCTCCGCGCCCATCGGCGCGTTCAGCACCAACGCTGACTTCTGGAAGCCCTTCGACGAAACATTCCTCGGCTACCGGCAGAACGAACTGCTCAAGCTCAACGGCTTTCGAATCGGTAAGGCGCCGCTCACCGAGCTGGCGTACCTCACCGACAAACTCGCCGATGCCGAATCACAGGAGAGTTCGTTGATCGGCTCCCGCGGTAAAGACTTCGAGCTGCCGATGAAGCGGAGCCTGGACCGGCAGGACATTTTCTATTTCGACCAAGACGGGCGAATGATCGCCAAGTCGTACGAACCGTCGGAAAACATATTCGCCTTGAGCTTCAGGCAGACGCCGCGGACTTCGGATCACGTCCGGCTGGCGATCGCGCCCGCCGTTCGCGAGTTTCAGGAGCGCCTTACACGCGGCCAGAAGCCGGGCGAGGACCCGAAGTTCGAGCGCCCGCAAACGTTCTTCGAGCTCGGAATCGAACTGGATCTCGGGGCCGACGAATGCCTGGTCATCTCCGCAGCCGACCTGGCGGCGCAAAACAAACTCGTCGTCGGCAGGGCGTTTATGATCGAAGAACGCCCGGCGCAGCTCGTCGAAAAAGTCATGGTGATCATCCCGCGACTTCGCGGCGAGCTGAAAGAAGTCGTGCCGCAGGGGAGGCAGGGGAAATGAGCGCGGAGCGGTCCACACCCATTCGTTCAGGACAGCGAGTCCCGTCGAAGGTCCGCATCACGCACGGCGCGGATGAACGCGTCGATCTTCGCCGGCGACTTCTCGCACACGCGCGCTTCGACGCCGCTGGCGACATCAACCGCGTACGGTCGCAGCCGATCGACCACGCCGCCGACGTTTTCCGGCTTGAGCCCGCCGGCGACGAAGAGCGGAACCTTCGGCGGATGCTCGGCGAGAAGCGTCTCGATCGCGGCCCAGTCGTTCTCGACGCCACTGCCGCCCGTCGCCGAATCGATGAGCAGCGCCGCGAGGTTCGGCAGCGTGATGTTCGCCCACGCCGCGTACTCACTGACACGGACGACCTTGACGATGCGGAAGGTGGAGAGCGAACGGACGAAGTCGACCGACTCTTCGCCGTGAAGCTGGACGAGATCGAGCTTCAGGGCGCGGGCGCATTGGGCGATGAACGGCGCGCGGGCGTTGTGAAACACGCCCACCTTCGCCACCAGCGGCGGGATCGCCTCGGCCACAGCGATCGCGTACTCCGCCTCGATCAGCCGCGGAGATTTCGCGTGAAGGATCATCCCGACCGCATCCGCGCCCGCCTCCGCGGCGAGACGCGCGTCTTCCGGTCGGTAACAGCCACAGATCTTGATTCGAGTTCGGGGCACGATCAGATATTAGGACATTTCAACTTCGAGTGCATTGCCCATCATTGTCATGCAGAGGAGGCTTGCCCGCGGTCAGGCTTCGCCTACCGCGACGGAGCGTCTACCGGCCGCGTCGAGTTTCGTTCGACGAGCGAAGACAACTCGCGGCCGCCAGTAGATCCTTCGCGAGTACGCTCTGGATGACAAGGGCCTGCAGACAATGAGATTTGAACCATGAACACCCGCTACCAGTTCCTCGCCTTCGACTTCGGCGCCGAGTCCGGCCGCTCCATCCTCTCTACGCTGGAAGCCGGCAAGCTCTCCCTCAGGCAGACCCATCGCTTCCCGAACCCCAACGGCGCGATGAACGGCACGCTGCAGTGGGACCTGCTCGGCCAGTGGGAACAGATCAAGACCGGCCTGCGCGAGACCGCGAAAGGTCTGGACGGAAAACTCGCCGGCATCGGCGTCGACACCTGGGGCGTCGACTACGGCCTGCTCGGCGCGGACGGGCAGATCCTGGGCAACCCCGTCTGCTATCGCGACCCGCGTACCGAAAAGATGATGGACCACGCCTTCGGCATCGTGCACAAGCGCGACCTCTACGAAAAGACCGGCTTGCAGTTCATGCCGTTCAATACGCTCTTCCAACTGCTCGCGCAATCGACCGCGAACAGCAGCACGCTCGCCGGCGCGAAGACGATGCTCTTCATGCCCGACCTGTTCAACTACCTCCTCACCGGCATCGCGCGGGCGGAGTTTTCCATCGCGTCCACATCACAGATGATCGACCCGCGCACGGGTCAGTGGGAGCTCGACCTGCTCAGGAAGCTGGGCCTCCCGACGCACGTTCTGCCGCCGATCATCCCCAGCGGCACGGTACTCGGGCCGGTGCTCGATTCGGTCGTGAAGGAATGTGGCCTCGCTGGGAACGTCATCGCGACCACCGGCCACGACACCGCCAGCGCCGTCGCCGCCGTGCCTGCTGAGGGCGGGAACTGGGCCTACCTCTCGAGCGGCACGTGGTCGCTCATGGGCGTGGAACTCGATCGGCCGCTCATCAACGACAAATCCTTCGCCTACAACTACACCAACGAAGGCGGCATCAATGGCACGACGCGGTTCCTGAAAAACATCATGGGCCTCTGGCTCGTGCAGGAGTGCCGCCGCGACTTCGAGAAGCAGGGCAGAACCTACGACTACGCCACGCTCACCAAGATGGCGGCGGAGAGTAAGCCGTTCGTCTCGCTCGTGAGCGCGACCGACAACCGCTTCCTCACACCCGGCGGGATGCCGGGGAAGATCGCCGAGTTCTGCAAGAGCACGAACCAGCCCGTCCCCGCAGACGACGGAGCGTTTGTGCGGTGCTGTCTCGACTCCCTCGCACTCGAATATCGCAAGACGATCGACGGCCTCGAAGACGTGCTCGGCAAAAAGCTCGACGTCCTCCACATCGTCGGCGGCGGCACGCAGAACGAACTGCTTAACCAGCTCACCGCGGATGCCACCCGCAAGACCGTCATCACCGGCCCGGTCGAAGCCACCGCCATCGGCAACGTGATCGTGCAGGCGATGGCCGTCGGCGCGATCAAAAGCCTCGGCGAAGCAAGAAAGATCGTGAGGGCCAGCAGTGAGATGAAGCGGTACGAACCGCGGGCGGAAGTTGGCGCGGCGTACCAGCGCTACCTGGCACTCCCCAGTTGAGGTGACGGAAACGACGTGGCCCCTTCGCGCCCCGCCACACAGCATGGGGCAGATGGTTCCTGCTTGTCTTATCGGGCGTCATGAGTCCGCGAAGGCGATTGAGTCATTGAGCTGGCGCCATCCGAGTGCCGCGGGTTAACCGTACGCCGCGATTAGCCGGGTGCCACCGGTCGGCGTACTCGCAGACCTGCGCGTGAGACAACCATCGCCGGCACAGGTCTTGGAGTGCCGCGACCTGCGGCACCCGGCATCGGGATTGCACGAGACCAGAAGGCATCCGGTTGAAGAGGCTCGATCCGCGGCGCCGAGCCAGAGCTCGTTGGAGTCCTGAGCGCACAGGACGGCCGCGGCCGTGTCATGGCGGCCGGGTTACACGAAAACCGGCGAACGCTGCAACAGCGCCGCTTCGCTCCGAGACCCTCTTGACGCCGACCTCACCTCGCGCTCACGGTGGCGGGTTGATTTCTTCGACGGGCCGAAGTGCGCGCCGGCGGAGCTCTCTGCCAAGCGAATAACATTCAAAACGATGCGGCGGTGCCCACCATGTCCCGAAATGTCCCACTTTGGAGCGATCTCGGGTGCCCAGGTTCACAGAGGCGGTGCGGGTGCCCGGACGCCGCGAATGCGGACGAGCGGAATGAGTTTCCTTTTCGCGCGCACCCGTCCGATGGATCAGGCCAGCTCGGCGAGTTCTTCGCTCACCGCCTTCATCAGCGGACCCACTGTCTGATCCGAGAAGTCAAAGCGAAGCCCTGCAGTGCCGAACAGCTTCGGCAGCGTTTCGGTGCCGCCGAGGCTGAGCGCTGCGCGGTAGTTCGCCAGCGCCTGATGCGGGTCCTGCTTGCTCTTGAGCCAGAGCTGCATGGCGCCGAGCTGGGCGATGCCGTACTCGATGTAATAGAACGGCACGTGGAACAGGTGCAGCTGCGCCTGCCAGCGGGCATCTCGCACGTCTTCGAAGCCGGTCAGATCGACATCGGCGCCGAACTTCGCGACCAGCTCGCGCCACTTCTGTGTGCGCTGCTCGCGCGTGTGGGTGGGATTGGTGTAGATCCAGTGCTGGAACTGGTCGATGGTGGCGATCCACGCGAGGATCGGCACGATGCCTTCGAGCTGCTCCTGGCGGGCGCGCTTCAGGTCATCCGGCCTCTCGTAGAAGACGTCGAAGTGGTCCATCGCGAGGAGTTCCATCGACATGCTCGCGACTTCGCAGAACTCCATCGGCGCGGCGCGGAGGAACACCAGCGGCTCCTTCGCGCTGGCCCACTGGTAATGGAACGCATGGCCGCCTTCGTGGAGGAGCGTGCGCAGGTCGCTCTGCATGCCGGTGGCGTTCATGAAGATGAAAGGCTGCCTGGTTTCTTCCAGCGAACTCTGGTAGCCGCCGGGCTGTTTGCCCTTGCGCGAGTCGAGATCGAGATTGTCATTGCGGGCAAGCTGAGAGAAATCCTTGCCGAGGTCGGCGCTGAGCCGGTCGAAGATGGTCTGGGTTTTGGAGACGAAGCCGCTGATGTCTTTCGGCTCGAATGGGCGCAGCGGCGGGCGTTTCTGAGGATCGACATCCAGATCCCACGGGCGAAGCGGGTCGAGCATCAGCTCTTTGCGCCGCTTGGCCTCGAGCTCGCGAATGAGCGGCATGACGGAGGTCTCGACCGCCTTCGCGTAGGAATCGCAGTCGGCGGGGGTGTAGTCGAAACGCTTGAGTTGCTTGAAGGCGTAATCGCGGTAGTTGTCGAAGCCGGCGTTCTTCGCGATCTCGTTGCGGATCTTGAGGATCTGGTCGAAGAGGTCGTCGATGGTGTCCCGATGCTTCATCCGTGTGGCGCTGGTGGCCTTCCAGGCATCTTCTCGCGTCTGGCGGTCCGGGTCTTTCAGGAAGCGCGACATGAATTGCGGCGTGTAGTCCTGGCCGCGGAAATGAACCATCATCGAGCCGAAGATCTTG
This sequence comes from Phycisphaerae bacterium, assembly GCA_031411495.1. Lineage (GTDB taxonomy): Bacteria > Planctomycetota > Phycisphaerae > Tepidisphaerales > Tepidisphaeraceae > JANOBD01. Next base: position 165,941 of record JANOBD010000235.1, read on the forward strand.
TCATACTCGTTGACGAGCTTGGTGACCTGGGTCTCGAGGTCGATGTTCTCTTTCCGGAAGAGGTCGATATCGCTCTTCCAGTTGCGCGTCAGGATCTCGTAGCGCTTTCCGCTGAGCGCAGTGCGGTGGGGCGAGGCGACGAACTTTTTCTGAAGCTCGAAAAATACCGCCTTGAGCCGGGGCTCGATCTTTTCGACAAAGTGCATGAATGCCGCTTCGATGGCCGGATCTTCGGTGTTACAGCTTTTCTCGATGTATTTGCGTGCGCCGGTTTCGTCGATGGCGGCATAGAGCTCGGACAGATTCAACAGCCACTTCTCGAGTTCCGCCGGCGAATTGATCGGCCGGGCCAGCAATTCGTCGGTGAACGGCTCGATAACGGCCCAGTCGGTCACGTCGAGGGCGGCGGGAAGGTACTTACGATTGGAGGTGATGTGAGGCTTCATTTGGATGATCTCCGATAGCCAAGGGTAGCTGGTCGCGTCGGCCGGCTCAAACTTTCCCTGATGTGTTTGCCCCACGGCAAGTGACACAATAGACTCATTGTTCGCGATTCAATCTTAACAGTGAAACCGATGGCAGCCGTCACGACAGACATCCACCCCGATCCCGCTCCCTCTAACCAGGGCAACCCCATCCCGCCACCGCCCGAGCGCTGGCAGGAGCGCGACGTCAAGCCCGGGTTGATCGATCGGATCGAAGCCTTCATTTCCAAGCTGAGCGTTCGCGATAACTTCTGGCATCGCATCTGCTCCCTTATCTGGCTGCCGCTCGCGTTCATGAGTGGCATCCGCATGAAGAAGTTCGACGCGGAGACGTTCGGCGCCATCCTTCCCTTCAAACGATTCAACCGCAACTGGTACCGCGCCATGGCCGGCGGCGCGCTGCTGGGCAACGCCGAGATCGCCGGCGGCATGTACGTGTTTGGTGTTGCGGGCGGCGATTACACGGTCGTCTGTAAGAACCTCAACTACACGTTTCTTCGTCCGTGTCTTGGTCCGGCTGTCTACAAGATGACTCCGCGGGAGAAGCTCAACGAGCTCATCGCAAGTAAGAGAGAGTTCAACATCACGCTCGATATGGATGTCGTTCAACAGAGCCTGAAACCCGGCGAGCGTGAGCGGCGCGTCGGCCGCGCCGAAGTGACCTTCCACGTGACGCCAAAGGTGCATCACAAGCGCAAGCGATTGCGCAACGAGTCGACTTAAATTGTGTCGGATTCTTTGCCCGACAACCCCTCGCCGCAAGAAACTGGCTTTCCGGTTGATCGTGCTGCCATTCCCGAAACCGATCTGCGAAATGCGCTGCGATGGGCGGCGTACCTGGGCGCGAGCTGGACGTGGGTGATCGGGATGTTTCTCCCGGTGCTGCTGATCCGCGACTTCGGGCCGATCGCGTGGTTCACTTTCGCGATTCCGAACATCGTCGGCGCCGCCGCGATGGGGTGGGCGATCCACTCGCGCGATCACAGCCTGCAGTTGGTTGTGCATCATCGCGTGGCGACGCAGATGTTCTCGCTGGTGACGATCGCCTTTCACTTTTACATGCTCGTCTGGCTCGTTCCGCAGCTGGTGGGAACGATCGCCGCAAGCATCGTGTTCGGCATCTCGTTACTGGTCTTGATCCCGCTTCTGGTGACGTCTATTGCACAGACGAGCCTGGCGATCGTCGCGCTGGTCGCGTCGTGCCTGCTGATGACCATTGCCGGCGGCGCGGGCGCGCTGCAGTGGCCGGGAAACAGCCAGGGCGCCCCATTTGATCTGTTCGCGCTGGCGTGCGTCTGCGTGCTCGGTTTCCTGACGTGTCCGTATCTCGATCTCACCTTTCACCGGGCCCGACAGGAGTGCCGGACGAACGCCGAATCGAAGATTGCCTTTGGTGTCGGCTTCGGGGCGTTTTTCGGATTGATGATCGTCTTCACGCTCTTCTACGCGTGGGTGCTGATCTCCAACCAGACGCCGCGCGGCATCGGCGCGCTGATCGGCACGCACATCTGCCTGCAATCGCTCTTCACGATCGGCATCCACGCATCAGCGCTGCGGGCGAGTGTCGATACACCCGCGACGCATCGGCGCTTGAACCTTTGCCTCTGGGTTGCCATCCTCATTCCAGTGGCGATGGCGCTGCTAGCGCGGGGCCTCGAATCGCGTGGCTTGATCCTGGGTCGGTTCGTGCCCGGCGAAGTCGGGTACCGGCTGTTCATGAGTTTCTACGGTCTGTTCGCCCCGGCATACGTCTGGCTGTGCCTGCATCCGGGCCGGGGGTTCCTGGCGCCATATCGGAGAGAACTTCAGATGTTTGGAGTTGCGGTCGTGGTCGCGGCGCCGTTTTACTGGCTAGGGTTCATCCACGGGCCGATGGCGTGGGTGCTGGTTGGCGTCGGGCTGGTGCTGTGTGCCCGATTCTTTCTCGACTACACGCGCCGCGACTTTCTGGCCGAGCAGCGTGCGGCCATGCTCCGGTCTGAAGGGTGACCATTTGTTGATCCCGAACTGCGGGTTCATCACAGCACTCTGCCCGCAATCGTCGAGCTGGCGACCAAAACGTGTAGATTACCACGCCGCGGTTTGTGTTTTTCTTTGGTTTTCGCCACAATCGCGCCTCCAATTTTGAGGAAAAGGAGCTTTTAGAATGTCTCAGGACCAACCCACGGAAACATCCACCCAGGATCCGAATCAGCAGGTTCAGGTGCTTCTCGATGAGCGCGAGCTCAAGAGCATGTACGCCAACGCGTACCGCATCCACACCTCCGCTGAAGAAGTGATCATCGATCTCGGCTTCAACATGCCGAATCCGAATCCGCCCGCAGGCCAGCAGCAATTGCTGTTCAAGGTGACGGATCGCGTGATCATCAGCTACACCAATGCGAAGCGGCTGGCGATCAGCCTGACGCAACTGGTGAAGCGCTACGAGCAGCAGTTCGGCGAAATCGCCCTGCAGCCCGGCCAGCGCCGCGCCTGATCGCGCAAGCAATCGTTTATAAGCAAAGTCCGCCGCGGTTATTCCGCGGCGGATTTCTTGTTTGCCAGTCGGGCTGCTGGCAGTGGGCGGAAATCGCTGACATGAAACCACAGATGAACACCGATCAACACAGATGAAGGCGCGATGCAGCGCCGATGTGATCCTGATTAACGTCTATCTGTGTTCATCTTGTTCATCTGTGGTTCCAAATGAATGAGACGATCAGCGCTCTGTGTCGAATTACACCGCCAGCCGCGTGAGCGAGCGCGTCTGGATCGTGTCCGATGTCAGGCGAAGCAATTCGTCGGCGGTGACGGGGATGTTGCCGACCTGGTTCACCTCGAGCGCCGCCGCGTACGAGCCGAGCATTGCCGCCGACATCAGATCGCCACCGGCCGCGAGTGTTGCCGTCGCGGTGGCGAGTAACGCGTCACCGCATCCGAGCGGATCGATCCCACGTTTCGCGAACGCCGGGATGTATTCGCTGCGTAGCCGCTCGTTCGCTTCGCGGGCCGCCACATCGGGCCAATCGAACGTGACCAGACCTTGCTTGCCGAGCGTGATCAGCGCCTGGCGGGAGTCGAGCGTCCCAAGCAGCTTGCCGACGACCGCTCCGAGTCCGGAACTGAGATCGCCGATCGCCTGGCGCGCCTCGCGCTCGGTGGGGCAGATGAGGTCCATGCCGCGGAACTTCAGGAGATCGCCCTGCGAGCCACTGACGTCTGCCGCGAGAATCGACACCTGTTTCCGGAGCGTGTCGCCCACGCGATCGAGCAGCCCGCGCGAGATGGTGCCGTAACCGAAGTCGGTGAAAATGACCGCATCCGCGCCGCGGGCAGCATCGAGCAACAGGCCGGCGACGCGCTCTTCCATCTGCGAATCCAGCGGCGCCGGGCCGCCTTCTTCGACGCGGAACATCTTGGTCTCTTCGACGAGGTATCGCTCTTTGACGATGGTCGATTTGCGGCTGTTCACCGAACGAACATTGACGCCGGCGGCGCTCATGCGCATCGCGCCGGCATGGGCGAAGTCGTCATCCGCCATCGCGGTGATGAGCGTTGGTGCGCAGCCGAGCGAAGCCAGGTGAAGCGCGACCACGCCGGCGCCGCCGTCGTACTCGGCCCGGTTAACCGACCGCAGCGACATCACCGGAGCCTCGCCGGCAATGCCGAGCGCTTCGCAGAAGTGATAGCGGTCGAGCATATAGTCGCCGACGACGACGACGTTCAAATCGCGAAAACGGTGGACCAGATTTGAAAGCGACAGTGCCGTGATGTCATAGCGTTCGCGGAACCGGCGAAGCTTCTCGTCTTCGAAGGCGTCGGTCTGCGAAAGCGTGTTGATCAGCGCGGTGGAGGAGTAGACGACATCGCCGCCGCTGAAGACGACGCGTCCGCCGCGTTGAATGACGGTGTCGCGCTCGCGATGAAACCGCGGGTCGGCCGAGTTCTCGTACTCGCGGCCTTTCACGTAGATATCCGGCGCAAGATCCTGCAGCAACTCGACCGACGTCGGATGCGGGTTGACGTACACCAGGTCGACCGCCTGCAACGCGGCCAGGTTTCGGGCCCGCAGGTCGTCAGGAATCAGCGGGCGATTCACGCCCTTGGCGACGTGCGTGTCGCTGCTCACGGTGACGATCAGCATGTCGCCGAGTGAGCGCGCGTATTCCAGATGATGCACGTGGCCGGGATGAACGATGTCGAAACATCCGTGGCAATGGACAACCGTCTTGCCGGCAGCGCGAGCCTGCGCGCGGATTGACAGCAGTTGGTCGAGATCGACGATTTTCCGAGCCGGCATCATCGGCGCTCCCGGGTGTTGGTGCGAGAAGGATCGATTCATGCAATCGTCGACAAAGGGCTCTGGAAAACTTGAATTATCGGACAGTCGCACGCGTTTGTGCAGTGCCGGACCGTTTCGGTCCGATAAGGGATTCGTGACTAATCAAGCATCGGCACGGCTCGACGAGCGGATCAACTCAGAAGCATGGGCGGAAGTCGCAATGCTGCTGCAGGGCAGCCACGAGCCAGGCGATGTCTGGCTGCGCACGCTCGCGGCCAACCTCGACTCGATGAAATCCCATCGCCCAGCGCTGTACGTGAAAGTGATGCGGGCAATTCCCGCGTTTGAACTCACGCCCGACGAGATCCGCATCAATCCGTCGAGAACCGACGCGCGCGCACTCGAGATCTTCGGGACGACGCAACTTTTGCGACAAGGCGGCCGCGCGGTGGCGCTCGCCGGTATTGGCGACGGCCGGGTGCTGCGAGCGCACGCGCGCTTCTTGCCCGCCCTCATCCTTGGGCGCCAGCAGGAAGTGATAGTCATCGAACCCGATTTCACCAGGCTCATCGGCGGTCTGGGGCTGACGGACCTCTCCGGGCCCCGCGGCGCGTTCGAGCAGAAGCGGATCACCTGGTACGTCGGTCCGGACTGGATCGATGAGCTCTCGAACGAATTGATCGAACAGCACACGCGCGTCGCGCCCATGCGTGCCGAGCCGTCAACAACTGCGCGCCCAGAAATCGAAGACGGCATCGCCGAGGTACAGGCTCGAATCCTGGCGGCGTTCGAGGCGCGTCGCGATCGCATCCACACGCACTACGAGAATAAACCGGATGCAGAGCTGCTGGATGTCCTGAGCTCCAATCCTTCGCGCAAGCCGCGCATGCTGCTGCTCGCGTCACAGTTCTCGGCCGTGCTGCAATACTCCACTGCGGATGCGGCGCAGGCATTGGGTGAGCTCGGCTGGGAAGTGGAAATCGCCACCGAGCGCGAAATGTTTCACTCGATGGCGCACACGTCGGTCGTCGCATCGATCGACGCGTTCAGGCCGGATATCGTCTTCCAGATCGATCACCTGCGATATGAGTTCAAGGACCTTATTCCGGCGAATCTGCCATTCGTTTGCTGGATCCAGGATCACCTGACAAATCTCACGAACGACTTCGCCGGCAACTCGATTGGCGAACGAGACTTCGTCCTCACCGGCGGCGCGTACCGATACGTGAATCGCTACAGCTACCCGCGCCGCCAGTGCGTCGACATGCCCAAGTGCTCGCGGCCCCCAAAGCTTCCGAGGTACTGGACGTGTGAACGCGAAGACCTCCTCTACGTCAGCCACTGGTCGCACACCGCGGACAACACGACGTCGGACCTCTGCGGGCGGATCCGCGAACTTGCCGGCGTTGCCGCGGAAGGGGCGATGCGCGAGTGCTGTACCGAGATGATCCGCGCCTATGGCCGTGGCGAGTCATTCAAAACCGACCTTGCCGTGCGGACGATGGTTCGCGGCGTCTTCACGCCGATGAACTATGGCTGTGAAGAAAAGACCGAGCAGTTCTTTGTCGACGTGCTCTTCCAGCGCTTGAACCAGGTATTCTACCGCCAGCAATCGCTCAACTGGGCCGCGGAGATTGCGGAAGAACTCGGGCTGAAGTTCGGCATCTATGGCAAGGGCTGGGAAAAGCATCCGACCCTGAGTCGCTTCGCGCGGGGAGTTGTAAAGTACGGCGACGATCTGGAAGTCCTGACGCGCGAGTCGAAAATTCTCCTTCAGATCGAACCTTACGCCTGCTACACGCACCAACGCATGCTGGACGCGCTCCTCACCGGCGGATTCACGCTCATTCGCGAACATCCGCTCAACACTTTGCCGGTTCGCATTCGTCAATTTCTGGATGCGTACGTGCCGGCGGGCATTATTTCTGTGCCGGACGCGATGGCATCGCTTTCGCCGCCGTTGCGGGCGGAGTTCGAGCAGCTTCTTGGCGAGTGCGAGATCATCGCCGCGATGGGCGATGTCGTGGACGTCGTCCGCGGCTGGCAGCGCGCAGGCATCATCGGCGACGGTGATGAAGTGTTGCCTCACCTCGGCGAGATCGCGTTCGATTCAAAGGAATCGCTTCGTGAACGAATTCAGTTCTTCATCGAGCACGATGCACGCCGACGGCAGATCGCCAGCGAGCAGCGCGAGACCATCATGATGAGGCTGACGTATCGAGAAGCATTGGACCGCGCGATGAGGCGAATCCACGCGTTGCTGGTCGACTCGTGCGCAGCGGCCAGCATCCAGTTGCGGGAGGCGGCGTGAAACTCAGCTATTTGATCATCACTTACAACCGCAGGGATGGCCTGCTGCACAACCTGCGCGAATTGTTCGCGCGCGACCCCAATGCAGATGTGTGGGTTGTCGACAACGCGAGCACGGACGGGACATTCGCCGCGGTTCGCCGCGCCTATCCGAACGTGAGAATCGTCCGGCTCGAATGCAATCTCGGTATGCCGGCGCGGAACGTCGCGCTGCGCGAAATGACCAGCGAGTACGTCGCCCTCATCGACGACGACAGTTATCCCATGGGGAACGCGATCGAAACGTCGGTCCTGTACATGAATGCTCGTCCGGATGTCGCGGCGGTCGTCGGTCGTGCGGTGCTGCCCGATGGTCGATCCGAAGCGTCGGCCTTTCCGGCGATCCTGCTGGGATGTGCAACGTGCGTGCGGCTGAGCGCGGTGCGGGCGGTCGGATATTTTCCGGACGACTTCTTTCGGCAGGCCGAGGAATACGATCTCAGTTGCCGCCTGTGGAACGCAGGGTATCGGGTCGCGCGGTTCGAAGACCTGATTTATCGGCACGATAAGAAGCCGAGCGCCAGCAGGGCGAGTCGCGATGTAACCTCATTGGATCTGAAACACAATCTGATCATCGCGGCGAGATATCTTCCACGGAGTTACTACGCGGATTATCGATCGGACTTTGTGCAGCGCTACGGCGCCATCATGCGTCATGCGGGCTATGGAGATCAGCTGCCCGAGGTGATCGCAGATGCCGATCGCTACGTCGAAGACGCGGGTAAACTCTGCCGCCAGCCGCTGAGCCGCCTGGCTTTCGAGTCCGTCTTCGATCACGCGCGGCAACGCGAGATGATTCAGCGCTGGACGGCGAGGCACGGCATCGAGCGCGTCGCGATCGCCGACTACTCGAAAAACCTCTTCGCCACCTATCGTGGCGCGATCGACGCCGGCCTGCACGTTGCTTCCATTATCGACAATCGCACGGCGTTCGCCGGGCTTAGATATCGGGACATCGCGGTACGTCATGCGGACGAAACCCGGGACGATGAGTTCGACGGCATCATCGTTTCCAACATCAACCCGGCCCAGGTGGAACGCGCGACGATCGAGGCCCGTCTCCGCTTTCCTGACTGCCGCGTACTTACGCTTTGGCAGGGGCGCACAATCCATCAGTCATCGGTCGGTGAAATCGCCGCGTAGAGGAGACGAGAATGAACCTGCTCATCATCGGCGACCGCAAGCCGCTCAATGATTCGGACCTTGCGTTGTCTGTGTTTCGAGACGCCGGCCACGACACCACGTTTCTCTATCGCGGGCCGGAGTATCCCCTCGACTTCGGCATTCCTGTTGAAGAAGGGCGGGTCATCGATCAGATCGGCGAGATCGTGTCGAGTAAATCGATCGACGTCATCTACTTCCGTGTCGACTGGTTCGACAAGCTTTACACGCTTCATGGCCGGGCGATTCTCGACGCGGACTTTGGCGTGCCGATCGTGTTTGGCTATCACTGCCACACATGCTGCCCGACCGACTTCGAGGCCCACAGCTTCGCGAACGCGGATGCGCTGATCCTGCTGAATGCTGAAAGCCAGGGATGGTTCGAGTCGCGGTACGCCATTCAACAACCGACGCGCTGCGTGCCTAGCCTCTTCCTCCCCAAAAAGGACTGGTACGACGTGCCGCTGGCGTCGAAGCTTTCAAAGGCCGATGGACGTCGGCATGTGGTGATCCCCTCGAATGTGCTCCGTGTGGCCGCAGTTCCGGAGAAACTCGATCCGGCGGTTCCGATCGAGAGCGCGATCATCGACCGATACGATTACGTTCGCCTCATCGAGCAGCTCGCCAAGCGCGAGCTTATCGTCCACGTCTACGGCAAGTTCGCGGCGCACAACGGGCAGATGATCGAGCAGGTCGAGAGGGCATATCGCGCGCTCGCGAGCCAGTATCCGACTCGCGTTCATTTTCATGGTCGCGTCGATCAAGCCGCTTTCGCGACGGAGCTCAGCCAGTACGACGCGGCTTTGCTGACCGGATACGTGCCGTACCAGCCGGTCCCGAAGTTTGATCACATGAACTATCAGATCCGTATGAATCCTGTACTCGCCGCTCGGCTGCCGATGTTGATCGCCTCGGGAACCGGCGCCTGGACCGAGCGAGAACTGAAGCGCAGCGGCGCCGGCTTCGTCTTCAACAGCTTCGAGAACCTTGCGGAAACGCTGAAGAACGAGAAGAAACTGCTCGCTGCCAGCGAAGCGGCCGTTCAGCTTCAGGCAAGCCACAATGCCGAAGCGTGGGTAGAGCCGATGACAAGCTTCTTTGCCGTGGTGGTCGAGTCGTACCAGAATCGCTCCAGTTCACAGGCGGCCTGATCCGATAACTAGTGGTAATGGATCGACCTGCCGTCACCATCGTCGTGCCGACGATTCGCCGCGCCAGCATTGCCGAGTTTCTCGCGGCATGGCGTGCCGAGTTCATCGGCCACCGCGTGATCGTGATGGAAGATAATCCCGAGCCGACATTCGATCTCGGCGATTCATCGATTCATCACCTCAGCTGGCGTGATATCGACCGCGAACTCGGCGAATGGTCGTGGATCATTCCCCGCCGGACAGACTGCGTCCGGTCATTCGGCTATCTCCGCGCGATGCAACTCGGCTGCGACGTGATCATCACGCTCGATGACGACTGTTTTCCGATCGCCGAAGGATTCATCGATCGGCACGTTCAGAATCTCTTCGAACCTTCGAGACAAGAGGCGTGGGTCAGCACCGGCAGCGGCGTGACGCCGCGCGGCGTGCCTTATCTGGCGCGGGCGCGGACGCAGAAGGTCGGCATCAGCCACGGCTTGTGGACCAATGTGCCCGACTACGACGCGTGCACGCAACTCGTCGTCGCCCGCGGCACGGCGAAGTTCCAACCCATCCATCAGACCATTCCGTCCGGCAGTTATTACCCGATGTGCGGAATGAATCTCGCCTGGCGCGCCGAACTCACGCCGGCGATGTACTTCCTGCTCATGGGGCGCGACTGGCCCTTCGATCGCTTCGGCGACATCTGGTGCGGCATCCTGTCGAAGAAGATCTGCGACCATCTCGGCTATGGCGTCATCAGCGGCGATCCGATGATCGAGCATCGTCGCGCTTCCAACGTCTGGACCAACCTTCAGAAGGAAACGCCCGGGCTTCCGGTGAACGAGACGCTCTGGAGCGCGGTCGACTCCATTGTGCTCACGGAAAAGACGGTCGCCGGCTGCTATCAGCAGATCGCGAACGAACTCAACATCGAAGGCGAATACTGGGACCGGCTGCGCGAAGCGATGGCGTTCTGGTCAGAAATCACCAATGCGGCGTCGGATGTGCTGCGCACCGATCGGGCGCGAGACCTTTTGAGGAGCGACTCATGTCGAATCCAACCGGTTCCACAGCGCCTGCCGGCGTGAGCGTCCCCGGCGGCGCCTCGCCGACGAGCCATGCTCGCCCGCCGCAGAAGTTCGGCGTCGTGCGCCGCGCGCTCGCCGACACGCATCTTCAACCGCGCTTCTGGGGCGAGCCGCCGCTCCGAACCGCCGCCTGGTGGACGTGGAAACACAAGCTCGCCGCACGCGGGCTCTGCCTGACCAGCAACGAACGCCGGCTCGCCGATCTGCGCAACAAACATCGCGGCCAGCGCTGCTTCATCCTCGGCAACGGGCCGAGCCTGAACCGGTGCGATCTCACCAGGCTCAAGAACGAAGTCACCTTCGCCGCCAACAGCATCTTCCTCAAGACCGATGAGATGGGTTTCGTTCCGACCTACTACGTCGTGGAGGATATCCTGGTTGCCGAAGATCGCGCCAAGCGAATTGACGCATACAAAGGCCCCACGAAGCTCTTCGGCAACTACCTCCGCCGGTTCCTCAGCGATGGTCCGGATGTCATCTGGATGAACGTCCGCATCAACTACTCGAACTATGCGAACTTCCCGCACTTTTCGGAAAGTGCGACGCGCCAGCTCTGGTGCGGCGGAACGGTCACGTACCTGAGCATGCAGCTCGCTTTTCACATGGGCTTCAGCGACGTGTACCTCATCGGCTTCGACCACAACTATGTCATCCCGGCGGATGCGATCGTTGATGGCAACCGCATCGAATCCGCGAGCGGAGACCCGAATCACTTTGACCCGAGCTACTTCGGCAAAGGCTATCGGTGGCACAACCCACGGACCGACCGGATGGAGATCGCTTACGTCCGTGCGAAGGAGCATTTCACCCGCGCCGGTCGGCGGATCATCAATGCAACTGCCGGCGGCAAGCTCGAACTGTTCCCCCGCGTCGATTTCGACGCGCTGTTTGAAGAACCGATCGTCACCAGGACGCAGGCGGCCAAGGCCGCATAACGGAGAAGCAGGATGAGTGAGAAAATCAAGATCGCCGCGATCGTGCCGATGCGCCACGACAGCGAGCGCGTGAAGGGAAAGAACTACCGTCCGCTCGGGGGCGTGCCGCTCTTTTATCACATCGTGCAGACGCTCCTGAGCTGCCCGTCGATCGATCGCGTCGTGATCGACACAGACAGCGCTCCGATCAAGAAGAGCTGCGCGAAGGACTTTCCGCAGGTCACCGTCGTCGATCGTCCGAAGAACCTTCGCAAGGGCGAGACGCCGATGAACGACGTCCTGCTCAACACGATCAAGAAGGTCGAAGCCGACATCTACCTGCAGACTCACAGCACGAACCCGCTGCTCACGAGCGAATCGATCGAGACCGCCATCGCCAAGTTCCGAGCCGCGCGGACCCGCAATGACAGCCTCTTCAGCGTAACCAGGCTCCAGCAGCGCCTGTGGGATGCGATGGCGCTGCCCGTCAATCACGATCCCGCCGTCCTGCAGCGCTCGCAGGACCTTCGGCCGATCTACATCGAGAACAGCAGCCTCTACCTCTTTACGAAGGAGTCGCTGTTGGAGCACGGCAACCGCATCGGCAAGAGCCCGTTGATGTTCGAGCTCGACAAGATCGAGGCGCACGACATCGACGACGAAATGGATTTCGTCATGGCGGAGATGCTGCATCAGCGCACAAGTGCCGGCGAGCGGTCGGACAAGGAAGCCGCCTGAGCGGAGGAATGCCATGAGAGACCGCGTGATGATTTCCGCCCCGTATATGCAGCCGGTCGTCGACCGATTCATGCCAGCGTTCGATGAGGCCAACCTTGACGTTTTCGTGCCGCCGGTCAATGAGCGGATGGAAGTGGAAGACATTCTGCCGCTCATCGGCGACGTCGACGGCGTCATCTGCGGTGACGACCGGTTCACCCGTCGCGTGCTCGAACGTGCGCCGCGGCTGAAGGTGATCAGCAAATGGGGCACTGGCATCGACTCGATCGACCAGCAGGCCTGTCGCGATCTCGGCATCCGCGTCTGCAACACGCCCAACGCCTTCACCATTCCCGTTGCGGATTCTGTGTTCGCGTACATGCTCGCCTTTGCGCGGCGAAGCTTTGAGATGGACACGGAGATGAAGGCAGGGAAGTGGGAAAAGATTCCCGGCTTCAGCCTGAGCGAAAAGACGCTCGGCATCATCGGTGTCGGCAACATCGGCCGCGAAGTGACACGCCGCGCCCGTGCGTTCGGCATGAAGGTGCTTGGCTGCGACCCGGTCGCGCCGCCGCCGGAGTTTGTCGGCGCCACCGGCATCGACATGGTCTCGCTCGATCGAGTTCTTCGCGAGTCGGACATCATCACGCTCCATACCGACCTGAACCCATCGAGCCAGCACCTGATCAACTTTGAATCCCTGGCAAAGATGAAGCCGACGGCCATCGTCATCAATACCAGCCGTGGTCCGGTGGTGCATGAGTCGGCGCTGGTCGATGCGTTGCAGGTTGGCCAGATTGCGGCCGCGGCGCTTGATGTCTTTGAGCACGAACCGCTCCCGCTGCACAGCCCGCTGCGCTCGATGAAGAACGTGCTCATCGCGCCGCACAATTCGAACTCGTCGCCGGCGGCGTGGGAGCGCGTCCACGTCAACACGATCCGAAACCTGATCAACGGACTGAAAGAGGTGCGGCGATGGACAAACGAATCGTTGCGATTACCGGCGTAGCCGGCGGCATCGGCGGGGCTTCCGCCAAGGTCTTCTCCGAAATGGGGTGGCACGTCGTCGGCATCGACCGGCGCGCCGCAGCCAAGGACGAAGCCACGTGTGACCACTTCATCCGCGCCGATGTGGCCGACGAAGAAGCGCCGCACCAAATCTTTGAGGAGATCGCCAGCAGGTACGGGCGGCTGGATGCGCTCGTGAACAACGCCGCCTGCCAGATCTGCAAGCCGATCATCGAGACCTCCGCCGCCGAGTGGGACCAGATCTTCGCGTGCAACGTGCGGAGCGTGCACCTCTCGGTGGCCAAGGCGTATCCGATCATCAAGAAGGTCCACGGCTCGATCGTGAACGTCAGCAGTGTCCACGCGGTCGCCACGAGCAAGCACATCGCCGCCTACGCGGCCAGCAAAGGCGCGCTCCTCGCGCTGACGCGGGCGATGGCGCTCGAGTTCGGTGAAGACGGCGTCCGCGTGAACGCGGTGCTGCCCGGCGCGGTCGATACCGCCATGCTCCACGCCGGCCTGCAGCGCGGACACGTCGCGGGAACCGATGGTGAAGCGTCCCGCTCCACCATCGACAAGCTCGTCCGCGGCCTGGGAAAGAAACACGTCATGGGTCGAGTCGGAAGACCGCGCGAGATCGGCCAGGCGATCGCCTTCCTCGCCGACAGCGAGAAGTCGAGCTTCATCACCGGCCAGGCGATGATCGTCGATGGCGGGGCGACGGCGCGACTGAGCACCGAGTGAGGGCTGGCCCCATCGGGTTTCCGCAGCGGGTTGAAAAGTTCCATCGCCAATGAGACGAGCCTGCCGTCACATCGCCGCGTGATGATGGTCGCCCATGTCCTGGCCGCCGGTGTCGTGGGCTACGCCGCCGTCGAACTTCACGACGCCCCGCTGGCGTTTTACCGCGATGACGCGCTGCTTGATGGCGTCATAGAGTTTACGGGGCTCGGGAAGTGAGCGGAGCGGGAGGACGGGGTTGGTGGCGTCGTTGCTGTGAACGTTAATGGTGCCAACGCCGAGCATGCGGTCGAGAACGCCTTGGCGCATCTGGACATCATCGACGTGCCAGAGTTCGATGGTGTCGATGCGCTTGCTGAAGAGGCCTTGCTCGTAGTCGATGCGGTAGTTGCTGATCTTATAGCGATTCTTCCGCACCAGCATGAGCGGGAGGATCAGGACGAGGATCGCGAGGAGGATGCCTATCGCCAGGCTCAACCACGCGTAGCTGTTCGTGTAAGCGAAGAGTGCAACGCCAATAGCGAGGATGACAAGGGCCGAAGCCACGCACTTGAACACGAGCCCCAGTTCGCCGCGCAGTTTGGGCGAGCCTTCGTAGAAAACGACTTCGACATCGGGCGCCGGGGCGACGTTGGAGGTGTTCTGTGGTTGCGACATGGATAAGAATTTACTTCGCTTTGCCGCCGGAGGATAGGTCAATCAGCCGGTTCCAGATTTTGTCCGAAGTTGGAACCACGCTGAGCCTTCCAATGCGAAGGAGGTCCCAACCCTCGAACGCTTTATCGGCCTTGATCGTTTCGAGCGTAACGGGGGATTTGAGCTTGGACTTGAACTTCAGGTCGACGACGACCGACTTCTCATCGTCGCTCTTGGGGTCTTTGCGCGGCGCGGAGGACACCTCGGCGATCGCGACACATTGTCGCTCGGCGCCGGTGTGGTAGATCACGACCCGGTCGCCTTTCTTCATCGAGCGAAGATGGATGCGCGCCGCGGCGTTGGCTATGCCGTCCCAGGTGGTCGTCTTCTCGCGGGCGAGATCATCCGCGGAGTAGGTGGTGGGTTCGGTCTTGAGGAGCCAGTTGGCCATGGAGATCAATTCCCAATGTCGAAGTTCGAATGAAGAATGAAACTCGAATGAGCGAATGAAAAATGACGAAACAAACTTCGACTACAGTGAGCTGCTTTCCTATTCGAAAATTCGATCATTCATTCGTCATTCGGATTTCGAGTTTCGTCACTCTCACCCCGGATAGACCAGCTTCGGCCCGCCCGCGGCAGCGCCGTTGCCGCCGCTCGCCTTCGCGCCTTGCTGCGCCTCCGCGACGGGCTTCTGCCATGCCTGGCTCACCTTGCGGAGCAGTTCGGTCAGTTCCATCTGGGCGATGCTGAACGCCTTGACCTTCAGGTTGCTGGCGATCGTCTGCTGGAGCATCTGCAGCTTCTGTTTCTGGGCAGCCGTGATCGGCTGGCCGGATTGTTCCTGCTGGCCTAGCGCCTGAACTTCCTGGTCGAACTGCTGGAAGAGCCGCGATGCTTCCGGGTCGGCGGCGATGGCCTTCTGCGCGTCGGCGTAGCGGGTGATGGCGCTGTGCTCGGTGATGAGTTTGCCGAGCTTCTCGGCGGCGTCGATGATCTGCTGGGTGTCGGCGGGCATCTTTTACGTTCCTTTCAAAAACCTATGATAGGCCGGCACGATACACGATCGACCGGCGAGTGTGGAGTGATCAGGGTAAACGCGAAGGCGCGAAGAGCGCGAAGGACGGACGCGAAGAAGAGAGGGGAAATTTGAAGGTCACGCGGATGAGCGAACGGCCGACGCGGCTCATCAGTGCCAAGACCGCGTTGCGCCGTCTCGATCCTGGAATGCCGGAATCCTCGTCCGACGCTTTCCTTCGCGTCTGACTTTCGCGCTCTTCGCGCCTTCGCGTTTTCAGGAACCATGACGGACCGTTACCACCGACAATCCCTCCTTCCCCAGATCGGCAGGGCCGGTCAGGAGCGATTGCGCGCCGCTCACGTCCTTCTGCTGGGCGTTGGAGCGCTCGGGTCGACCATCGCCGAGCAACTCGTCCGCGCCGGCATCGGCAAGCTTACGCTCGTGGATCGCGATGTCGTCGAACTCACCAATCTGCAGCGGCAGACGCTGTTCGATGAGTCGGATGCTCGCCGGGGATTGCCAAAGGTAGAGGCGGCGGCGTCGCGGCTCCACGACGTCAACTCCGAAGTGGAACTCGAGTCGCGCGCCATCGATGTCGATGCATCCAACATCGAATCGCTCATCGAGAATGACTCGACGCTGATCCTTGACGGCTCCGACAACGCCGAGCTTCGATATCTCATCAACGATGTGTCGATCAAGCGGTCGCGGCCCTGGGTGATGGGCGGTTGTATTGGTACGGAAGGGCGGATCGCGAGTTTTGACCCGAAGCATGAAGGATCCCCTTGCCTGCGATGTCTTTTCCCGACGCCGCCCAGCGCCGGGGAACTCGCCACCTGCGACACGGCCGGAGTGCTCGCGCCGGCGATCGGTGTCGTTGCCTCACTCCAGGTCGCAAGCGCGATGCGGATGATCGTCGGCGACGGTTCACCGCTCCAGCTCATCACGATCGACGTATGGAGCGGACGATTCAAGACGATCGACCTCAGCGGCGCGCGTGTGGCCGACTGCATCTGCTGCGCCGAAAAATCGTTCGAGTTCCTCAACCGCGCCAGTGCGGGCGGCACGCGACTCTGTGGCCGCAACGTGGTCCAGGTTCGGCCGCCGTCGCCGACGCGGATCGACTTGCTCAAACTCGCCGACAAGCTCAGGCCAATCGCCACCGTCGACGCGACGCAGCTGATGCTCAAACTCATCCTGAACGAAAAGCCCGACCACCCGATCAACCTTTTCGGTGATGGCCGCATGCTGGTGTTCGGGACTGATGATCCGACGGTGGCGAGATCGATTTATGCGCGAGTGGTCGGAACGTAGCCGAAATCACGGATCCGAAATCCGAATAAAGAACGAATGTCAAAGTTCGGATGGCTGATTGATGAACCGAAGACGTACGGCTCGCATCGATTCGTCATTCGGATTTCGAACTTCGTCATTTCACCGCGATAACCTCGCCTCTTCGTGCTAACATCCCGCAAATGTCCGGCTTCGGCGACCCCAACGTCTATCAGCCCCGCGCACCCGCGAACCCGCGGCTGCTCAAGGCGCTTTCGTCTTCCACGACCGATCCGCAGGCGCGCCACGGCTTCTACGAAGCGCTGATGAACAGCGTTGTTCTCGTACCGACCACGACGGTGACGACCGATTCATTGCCGAGCACCGCCGACAAGAAGTTCCTGCTCGTCGAAGACGAGAAGGGCGTTCCCGCCGTCGCGCTCTTTACCGATCTCGCCGCAATGCAACGTTGGCAGCCCGGCAGCACGGGGTTCCTGTCGCTGCCGATGCCGCAGTTTCTTCGCGAGAGCTTTCCCGCGAGCGCGGGCGGCGTGTGGATCAACATCGCCGACCGGTCGGCCCGGTTCGTTTCCCGCCAGGAATTGTCGCAGGTGACCAGCGGACTGATTTGCGCGAGCTACGCGGCGCAAATCGAAAAGGAACTCGCGCCGCTTTACGCGGACTTCGAGCCGCACTTGCCGCCTACTTTGCCTGATGAACTGTTGACGCGCATCGTGACGACGATTCGCCGCGAGGCGGATGTCGCCAGCGCGTACGTGATGGAGCTCGACCCGAAGCCGAAGAAGGCGCGGCTCTGCGTTGGCCTGCGACTCGGGCGATTGCTGGAAGAAGCGCAAATCGACCAACTCCTGCGGCGCGTCGCCCGGCAGATCAACGTCCGCCGACTGCACCGCGGCACGATCGACGTGATCGTTCTCGACTTCGCCAAGCACAAGGCCGTCGCGGGAAAGATCCCGGCAACGTTCGAGCGGGCGTGAATCGGCCGCCGAGCAACACGGCTGGACGTGGATGATGCGCTCGCCAATCTTGATGATTCTGACCTTCATGATAGCTGCACTTCATTACGCCGGTGCAGGACAGAGCACACAACCCGTTCCAACCATGCCGACCACGATTCCCGCAGCCATCCCCACCCCGCGCGATGATGCCAATTCGCGCATCGCCCACGAAAAACTCGTCGCCAAGGCGAAGGCCGGCGGGATCGATCTCTACTTCCTCGGCGACTCGATCACGCGCCGCTGGGGATGCACCGATCCGCAGTGGGCCGAACTGCTCGCGAACTGGAAGCGGAACTTTTTCGGCTGGAACGCGGCCAACTTCGGTTGGGGCGCGGACCGTATCGAAAACATCCTCTGGCGAATCGAGAACGGCGAACTCGACGGCGTGAATCCAAAGGTGATTGTCGTTCTGGCCGGCACGAACAACGTCGGTGACGCGCCAGGCGACGAGAAAAAAATCGGCGACATCGTTGCCGGTTTCCACGCGCTCCTGGCTGCGTGCAAAGCCAAGGCGCCCGACGCGAAGTTCGTCGTCACGGCGATTTTCCCACGGAACGACAACAAGGCCGTGTTGCCGGAGATCAGGCAGATCAACGCACGTCTCGCGGAGCTCGCGGATGATCGCACTATCTACTTTTTAAATGTGAACGACCGACTTGCGGATGCTGATGGGAATCTTCTGGAGGGGATGACCATCGACGGTCTACATTTGACGCCGAAGGGATACCAGGTGTGGGCGGATGGCCTGCAGCCGATCCTCGGCAAGTTGCTCGGTCCGCGCGCGGCAACCGACCACGCGCCGCCCCCGACCGGAGATCCGTCCGCGTCAAAGCCGGCCGGTGGGAGCTGAATGCGTGTTGCGCGGCGGTCTGGAACGGTTACGCAGTTTCTGCCGCTCCCGCCAGTGTCGTGCCGGAGCCCGCTGGCGTGGGCCAGACCGGCGCGTACACTCTTTCCCTTCCCAAACACGTGTCTCTGTCCGGGAGCCAGATGAAGCTTGCACAGTCCGATCCTGTCGTCGCCAATCTTATCGCCAAGGAGGCGCTGCGCCAGCAGAACACGCTGGAGATGATCGCCAGCGAGAACCACACCTCCGAAGCCGTCATGGAAGCCCAGGGCTCGATCCTGACCAACAAGTACGCCGAGGGGTATCCCGGCAAGCGCTACTACAGCGGCTGCGAGTATTACGACGAGATCGAGAACCTCGCGATCGAACGCGCCTGCAAGATGTTCGACTGCAAGTTCGCGAACGTTCAGCCCCACAGCGGCGCGAACGCGAACTTCGCGGTGCAGTTCGCACTGATGAATCCGGGCGACACCTTCGCCGCGATCGAGCTTTCCAATGGCGGGCACCTCACGCACGGTTCGCCGGTGAACGTGAGCGGCAAGTGGCTTAAGCCGGTGCGGTACCGCCTGGTGGAAGACGAGAGCAAGAGCGACTGGGGATACCTCGATTACGACTCGATCGACAAGGTGTGTGCCGAGCACAAGCCAAAAGTCTTGATGTGTGGCTTCAGCGCGTATTCACGCATCATCGACTTCAAGAAGTTCCGCGAGATCGCCGATCGCCACGGCGCGCTGCTGTGGGCGGACGTCGCTCACATCGCCGGGCTGTGTGTCGGCGGCGCTCATCCGCAGCCGTTCCCGCACTGCCACATCGTCACGACGACGACGCACAAAACCCTCCGCGGCCCGCGCGGCGGATTGATCCTGACCAACGACGAAGAACTCGCCAAGCAATTCAACAAGGCGGTCTTCCCGGGCACGCAAGGCGGCCCGCTGATGCACGTGATCGCCGCCAAGGCCGTCGCGTTCGGCGAATGCCTGAAGCCGGAGTTCAAGACGTATGCCGCCAAGATCGTGAGCAACTGCAAGCGGCTCGCGAAGGAATTAACCGACAAGGGGTACAAGCTCGCCAGCCGAGGCACGGACAACCATTTGATCCTGGTCGACCTGCGTCCGATCGACGCGGAGCTGACCGGCAAGGCGGCGGCCGTGTGGCTCGAGCAGGTCGGCATCATCGCGAACATGAACACGGTGCCGAACGAGACTCGCAGCCCGATGCAGACGAGCGGAATTCGCCTGGGTACGCCCGCATTGACGACCCGTGGGCTCGATGAAAACGACATGGCGCTGGTGGCCGGCATCATCGACAGAACGTTCCGCAGCAAGGGCGATGCGGGAACGTTGGAGAAGATCAAGAAGGATGTGCTGGCGATCTGTGCGCGGTTCCCGATGGCGCATTGATTGAGCGAATCGTTAAGTCGCCCAAAACTCAGTGTCATCGAGAAAGCTAGACATCACTTCCAGGAGATGCGGTTCTGCCTTTTTTAAGGTGGCGATGATTTCGTGCGCCAGTGAGCTTCCGCGTTTCACAAAGACGACAGCTTCTTCGTCCGTGTGAAGACCGCCCCAACATAGGCGATGGAGAAACTTGTCAAAGCAGAGCTGATACTGGTTGCCGCTCGCATCCTCAAGCAACGCGAAGCCAGTGCCACCGTCACGATAGATTCCCGCTCGCATGAGTCTGATTGGTCGGGTCGGTGGCAGCGGCCAATCTGAGATCTCTGGGAAGCCCGGGACTTGATCGTTTTGAGGTACCGTCATGGGAAGAGGGGAAGAGCGGGTTGAGATCCCTCTATTCCAGAGCCTTACGCGTTTGCTGAGAGAGCCACTTGATCAGATCACCTTCGCTCACCGAACCTGCAGCGAGATCGAGAAAGACTTCGTAACGCTCTTCGCGCTCCGACGTCATGTCGTATCGATTCAACAGCAGAAACGTCCGGCACACCACATATGCCGTACGTTTGTTGCCGTCGATGAGGGCGTGGTTCTTCGCGATGGCGAAGGCGTACGCTGCCGCGAGCGACGGGATGCTGGGCGTCGGCTGTTCGTACGCGAAGAGATTGCGCGGCCGGCCCAGCGCGCTGTCGAGCAGATGCTCGTCGCGCACGCCTTCGGCCCCGCCGTGCTCGGCGAGTTGGCGGTTGTGAATCGCGATAGCGAGTTCTTTGCTGATCCAGATCGGGTCGACCATGATCCACCTCTACTCGGCCAGCTTTCGAAGGATGTCCCGGTCTTCGCGCATGACTTTCTCCGCCACGTCCATCTGACGGGCGAACTCCGGATCAAAACTGGTGAGTTCGATGCCGTTCGGGGTCTCAAGGACGTGCAGAACGTCCCCCTTGGAAAGCCGGAGCCGGTCGAGCAGCTCCTTCGGCAGGATGATCCCGGTGGAGTTGCCGACGGCGGTGAGTTTGACGGTGATGGCCATAGTTACCTCGCTAGCTGATTATTACATCGGTTATAACATGTGGCAACTCGAGATTTCACGCGCCAATGGAGAATCCCGGAGGCAAAACGAGAACCGGCGTGGAGCGGGCTCCACGCCGATCGTTGACTCTTCATTGGGAAGCTGAAGAAATCAGCCTTCGACCACAACACCCATCGAGCGGGCTGTGCCCGCGATGGTGCGGGCGGCCTTCTTCACGTCGAAAGCGTTCATGTCGCTGAACTTTTCCTTGGCGATCTTCTCACAGTCGGCCATTGAGATCTTCTTGCCGACCTTGTTCTTGTTCGGCTCGCCCGAGCCCTTCTCAGCGCCGGCGGCCTTGGCAAGCAGGGTGCTGGCCGGGCTGGATTTGATCTCGAAGGTGAAGGTTCGGTCGGAAAACGTCGTGATGACGCAGCCGACGACCTGGCCCTTGAATTGAGAAGTCTTGGCGTTGAACTGTTGGATGAACTGGCCGGGATTCACGCCGTACTGGCCGAGTGCCGGACCGATCGGCGGAGCCGGGGTGGCGGTGCCGCCCGGGGCGTAGATCTTGAAGACGTTTTTGATTTCTTTCTTGGCCATGGTTCACCAGATCTTTCGTCAGCTAGCGTCACCGCCGCGCGCATCGTTCCGCGGCGAAAAATCGAGTCGGGTAGTTTATGAACTTTTCCGGGGATTTCAAAGGGTAGCGCATAGATTGTCTCCCGGCGCCACTCAAGACCTGCCAACGCCGGCCAAAAGAGCGAACCAGCAGGCCCGTGCAACCCCGACTAACTTGCTTGCTATCAGCGATTTATGCCCCGCCGGTCCGCTGCGTAGATGGCGGGTCCGCCTCATGCATCGACCGCAGCTTGGCGTGCGAGTCGCTTCGCGGTGGCTTACTGGCCCGATGTGAGGTGCCAAGATATAAGCTGGCGATGTTCCGAATGGCTATTGGCCGACGGCTGGTTCTCGCCGCGGCGTTGATCGTTTCCGTCGGTTGCAGCTCGATGAAGAATGGATCGCTTGCGGAAATACGGCCGGCTTCCGATCGGCCCCGCGTCGGCAACGTCTATCTCATCCGCGGGCTCATCGGGCTCTTTTCAGCAGGGATCGACCGTCTCACGGTCGAGATCAACCACGCCGACATCCACGCCGAGGTGTTCCAGGAAGTGCAGGACGGCGCGATCGCCCGGACCATGATCGAGCGTTACCGCGCAGCGCCCAGCCGCGAACCGATCGTGCTCATCGGTCATTCGGTCGGAGCGGAGGACGTGATTACCATTGCCCGAAAGCTCGATCGCGAAGGAATTCGCGTCGACCTGCTCGTCACCCTGGATGCGACGAATCCGTCAACGATCCCTTCGAACGTGAGACACAGCGTGAACTACTACCAGTCGAGCCTCTTGGATTACGTTCCGGTACTTCGCGGCGTGAAGTTGCGCGCCGATTCCGGTTTCACAGGTGTGCTGGAGAATCTCGACGTTCGAAAGGAGCGTCGCGACCTGCTCGAGTGGGACACGAATCATGTCAACATCGACAAGAACTCCAAGATCCACGCCGACATCCTGCGTCGTCTGATGGACGTTTGCGTGCCGCGCGCGACGACCCGGCCAGTGCGCCGGCCATAGGTTCGCCGGGCTTCAACCGATCATCTCCCGATACCGTCTCAGCCCGTCCCGCCAGTCTGGCATCATCTTCCCGGTTTTCTGTTCGTAGGCGGTCACGTCCAGCACGCTGTAGCCGGGTCGGTTGGCGGTCTGCGGCCGCATCTGCTTCCAATCGGCGCTGGTGATCGAATCGAGCGATGTCGGCGTGACACCGAACTCGCGCATGATCGCCTGGGTGAACTCGAACCAGTTGGTCGAGCCCGAGTTGGAGAGGTGATAGATGCCCTGGGCATCGGTGGCGAGCAGATTGAGCGTGGCTTCGGCTAGGTCGAAGGTGAAGGTAGGGCAGCCGACCTGGTCGCGGATGACCTTCAGCGGTTTGCCAGCGCGGGCGGCATTGAGCATCGTCTGCGGAAAGTTCGGGCCGCCGGGGCCGTAGAGCCACGCGGTTCGCAGGATGAGCCATCTCGCCGGCGCAAACTCCCGGAGCATCTGTTCGCCGAGCAGCTTCGATGCGCCGTACATCGACCGCGGTCTAACGGGATCGTTGGGCCGCAGCGGGCGCATCAGTGTTCCGTCGAAGACGTAATCGGTCGAGAAGTGAACCATCGCGACGCCGTGGCGCCGGCACGCTTCGGCGAGGAATCCGACCGCTTTGCCGTTGATCGTCAGTGCGGCGTCTCGATCGATCTCGGCCTGATCGACCTTGGTATAGGCGGCACAATTCACGACGGTGGCGGGTTTGAACTGGTCGAGCGCCGAGAGGATCGCTGGAACACTCGTGACGTCGCACTGGGCGCGCGAGACAACATTGGCCTTCACGCCCCGCGCTCTGCAGACCTCGGCAAACGCATGCGCGAGCATCCCCGCGCCGCCGGTGATCAGGATCGAATCGAGCAAAGCCATGAAAGAGCTTATCGACCAGCGGTCTCTACCCACTGGATGGCAAGTTCGTCCGATAGTGCGCCTAAAATGTAGTTTCCGACGCGGATATAGGCCTCGCGCTCGCGGCCGGATCGGCTGCGGAGCGTGACGCGATAGACCGGCATGCCCGGCAGGACGAATTGTCCGCCCGCGACCAGAAGACAGCGCCGGCAGCGGGTGATTTCCCAACCGCCGCGGGCGGCCCAGACATACACGTAGCCACGGGCGCGCGTGGCAAGGAGGTGGGCAATGGCCGCGAAGAACAGCCCCAGGATGAGAAGCTCAAGCCCCACGAGAACCGTGTTGCCGCTCAGCATTTCGATTAGCCATCCTTGAATCATGCATCGCTCCCAACTACCTAGGGAAATCGACGATATCAGGGATTGCCTGAGACGGAAATCAGGTTTTGTAGTTCGGCAAGCTTTGGAAATTGTCGGGCGATGCCCTGGAGATCAGGAGCGGCTTACCGCCCGGCGTACTGCGCCTCGTAGTATTTCAGGTACTCTCCGCTCTTGATCGATCGCCACCACGCTTCGTTGTCGCGATACCACTGGATCGTCGTCTTGATTGCGCTCTCGAAGCGGAACTTCGGCTCCCAGCCGAGTTCGCGTTTGATCTTGCTCGCGTCGATCGCGTACCGACGGTCATGTCCCGGGCGGTCCTGGACGTATTTCACGTACTTGTCCCACGGCTTCTCCATCGCCTTGAGGATGATCTCGGTGATCTGGCGATTGGTCATCTCGTTGTTGCCGCCCACGTTGTAGGCTTCGCCGAACTTGCCCTTGTTCAGGACGGTCCAGATCGCGTCGCAATGGTCTTCTACGTAGAGCCAGTCGCGGACGTTTTTTCCGTCGCCGTAAAGCGGCACTTGCTTGTCTTCCATCAGGTTGGTGACGAAGAGCGGGATCAACTTCTCCGGGAAGTGGTACGGCCCGTAGTTGTTGCTGCAGCGCGTCGTGAGAAGCGGCATGTGGAACGTGTGGAAATAGCTGCGGACCAGGCAGTCGCCAGCGGCCTTGGAGGCCGAGTAAGGCGAGTTTGGCTGGATCGGTGTCTCTTCAGTAAAAAGGGCGGTCGGGTCGTTCTCCGGCAGCGTGCCGTAGACTTCGTCCGTGCTCACGTACAGGAACTTCTCGATCTTCTTCGCCTTGGCGACGTCGAGCAGCACCTGAGTACCGACGACATTGGTCTGCACGAACGGCCCGGAGCCGAGGATCGATCGATCGACATGGCTCTCGGCCGCGAAGTGAACGATCTCGGTCACCTGGTGGTCATCGATGGCGCGGCTGACCGCATCGACGTCGCAGATGTCGCCTTTGACGAACACGACCCTTTCGGAGAGCAGATCTTTCAGGTTTGCGAGGTTGCCGGCGTAGGTGAGCTTGTCGAACGCGACGAGCTTCACCGGCTCGTTCCGACTCACCAGCATGCGGACGAAGTTAGACCCGATAAACCCGGCCGCGCCGGTGACGAGAATCGTGCGAGAACCCATAGACGACCTATCGTCCTAAAACCGTAACAAAATGCGAGTCCGACGAGAAAATGAATGCTTATCCGCCGGCGCGGGCGTCTGCGAGGACCCGGCGGAGGTAGTTGCCGTAGTCGCTCTTGCCGGCGTCGTCGGCGAGCTTCTGGAGCTGTGCCGCGTCGATGTAACCTTGCGTGAAGGCGATCTCTTCAATGCACGCGACCTTCAGGCCCTGGCGTTCTTCGAGCGTCTGCACGAACTGTGAACTGGAGAGCAGCGAGTCATACGTTCCCGTGTCGAGCCACGCGATGCCGCGGCCCATCGGCTGGACCGTCATCGTGCCGGCCGCCAGATAGGCGCGGTTCACGTCCGTGATCTCGAGTTCTCCACGCGGCGAGGGCTTCAGGTTCTGGGCCACCTCCACGACCTTTGCGTCGTAGAAGTAGAGCCCGACCACGGCCCAGTTGCTCTTGGGCTGTTTCGGCTTTTCTTCGATGCTGAGCGCTTTGCCATCCTTCGAGAACTCCACCACGCCGTAGCGTTCCGGATCGCGCACCTGGTATGCAAACACGCACGCGCCGTCCCTGAGCGATGCGGACTGGGTGACAAGCTGCGTAAGATCGTGGCCGTAGAAAATGTTGTCGCCGAGGATCAGGCAGACCGAATCGCCGGCGATGAAGTCGGCGCCGAGCGTGAACGCCTGGGCGATCCCTTTAGGCTCGGGTTGAACCTTGTAGAAGAGCTTGAGCCCAAGTTGCGTGCCATCGCCGAGCAGCGCTTCGATCATCGGCAGATCGCGCGGGGTCGAGATGATCAGGATCTCGCGGATGCCCGCGAGCATCAGCACCGACAGCGGATAGTAAATCGTCGGCTTGTCGTAGACCGGGAGAAGCTGCTTGCTGATGCAGCGGGTGAGCGGATAGAGCCGCGTCCCCGCGCCGCCCGCCAGGATGATGCCTTTCATTTGATCGACTCCTCTGACAAGCGTTTTAGAACAAATCCTTGGTGTTGGCGAGCGTGGGATGTTTCGTGTCGCGCTCCGAGAGCGTCGCGTTCTCGGGGCTGATCGTCCAGCGGATCGCGAGGCCGGGATCGTTCCAGAGGATGCCGCGCTCGTGCGGCGGCGAATAGTAATTGCTCACCTTGTAGACGACCTCGGTGTTCGGTTCGAGCGTGACGAAGCCGTGCGCAAAGCCCATCGGCACGTACATCTGCTGCCAGTTCGCGGCACTCAGCTCATACGCGACGTGCTTTCCAAACGTCGAACTCGCACGCCGGACGTCTACTGCCACGTCCAGGATCCGACCGCGCACGACACGCACGAGCTTGGCCTGCGCCATCGGCGGAAGCTGGTAGTGGAGCGCTCGCACCACGCCGGCCGCGGCGGAGAGCGAGTGATTGTCCTGCACCCACTGATGATCGATGCCGGCTTCCTTCAACGCGGACTGGTTGAACACTTCGGAAAAGAAGCCGCGATGATCGCCGAACTTCTTCGGCGAGATCAGCTTCACGTCCGGTATGTCGAGACTGATCACGCGCATGAAGCCTTCATCGGTCAGAACCGAACCGCGAAAAAGAAAATGGGACGAGACGGCCACGGCGAGTAAATCGCCACCACCTTGCGAACTTGCCTGCACATCTGGCGTTGCCGCCTCAGCAAACCCGATTATTATGTGACGATGCGTAACGGCCGGCGATCATGCGGGAGTTTGGTACGAGTTTCAATCATTGGTGTCGGTTTGCTCGGCTCGTCGGAGTCGGCCGTCCACGCGTGCTTCGGACTTTCGGTCTGTACGCCGCTGGATTGCAGCCCGCAGTACATCAACGCCAACGGCCTGGACCCCCACTACATCGGCGGGCACGCGCCGGTCCCGGTGATTTACGAACCAGCCAGCGCGAAGACGCAGCCCGGCGTGTCGATCCGAATGCTTTCAAACCTTCCTCTGAGCAGCATCGGCGGCGGCGCGGGCGCATCGCTTTACGGCTGGGTCGATCCGCAGAGTCGTCGGGAATATGCGCTGATGGGTCGTTCCAACGGCACTGCAATCGTCGACATCACGATTCCGGCATTCCCGAAGTACGTCGCCAACGTTCCAATACAGGCCGGAACCGCCGCCACCAGTTGGCGCGAACCGAAAGTGATCGGTAACACGATGTATGTCGGCGTGGATGGCACGAGCGCGGGCATGCAAATCGTCGACCTGACGCGCGTTCGCGCTTACGCCGGAACGACACTCACGCTCAATCCGGATGCGCTCTACACCGGTCTCACCAAGATTCACACGCTCTCGATCAGCAAAGGGACCAACTACCTTTATGCCGAGGGTAGCAACCTTGCCAGCGGCGGCGTGCGGGTGTTGGATGTGACCAACCCGCTCGCGCCGGTCGTCGCCGCGAGTTGGAGTACCGACGGCTACACCCACGAGAATCAGGTAGTTGCCTACAACGGGCCCGACGTCGCCTATCGGGGACACGAAATCTCGTTCAGTTCCAACGGCCGATCGTCCACCCCGACAGCCAATCGCTTCAGCATCGTCGATGTGACCAACAAGTCCGCCGTCGTCCGCCTCTCCAGTAAGGGGTATAGCGCCTCCGGCTACACGCACCAGGGATGGCTGACGGACGATCAGAAGTATTTCCTGATGAACGACGAACTCGACGAAAAGAACGGCCTCACCGCCGGCCACACACGGACGCACTTCTGGGATGTGTCGGACCTGGATAACCCGGTCTACAAAGGCTTCTACACGCACGAGGGAGGTTCGATCGACCACAACCTCTACATCAAGGATCGCCTGGTCTACATGAGCAATTACACAAGTGGCGTACACGTGTTCGCGCTCGACAACCTGGCCAGCACCAACCCGGATGACTGGATGCACGAAGTCGGCTCGTTCGATACATATCTGCCCGACGATTCAGCGACCTTCAATGGCACCTGGAACAATTACCCGTTCTTCCCGAGCGGAAATATCGCCGTCAGTGACATCAACGGCGGCCTGTTCGTGTTGAAGCTGGACTTGAGCATCACGCCCGAGCCGTCGATGTTTGTCGCTCTTGCGGCGCTTCCCGCGTTTCGACGGTCGCGATTGCGCTGAGACTGTCCATCACGGGAGGACCAGCAGGTTCCGCGCGCTCTTTGGCAGCGCGAATGCGATGTTCTCTTCGACCAGTGTCCGCGTCTCGACCGTGCCGCCGAGCTCTTTGATCAACCTGCCCACGACGTTTTCGATCAGGTGATCCGGCGCAGAAGCGCCGGCGGTCACCAGGACGGTTTCGACGCCCGCAAACCACTCGTTCTTCAGGCCGGTCTCGTCGTCAATGAGGTGCGCGTTCGTGCCGGCATCGCGAGCGCGGTCCACCAGTCGATTGCTGTTGCTGGAGTTTTTCGAACCGATGACCAGCACCAGCTGTGCTTCGGGTGCGATGACGCTGACGGCCTCCTGCCGATTGGTGGTGGCGTAACAGATGTCTTCACTCGGAGGCTGGCGGATCCATGGGAACCTGGCCTTGAGTGCATCGATCGTCCGCTGCGCATCGGTCACGCTCAACGTCGTCTGCGTCACGTAGGCGAGTTTCAGTGTCGGCGGGAAGTTCAGGTGATCGATTTCCGAGGGGTCATCCACCACCGTGATACTGCCCGGCGCTTCGCCGACCGTGCCGACGGCCTCCTGGTGATTGCGATGGCCGATGAAGATGATGTGATACCCGTCGCGGGCGTAGCGGATGACCTCGTTGTGAACCTTGGTGACGAGCGGGCATGTGGCATCGACCGGGCGGAGCTTGCGCGCATCGCCCGCCGCGCGCACGGCCGGACTGACGCCGTGGGCACTGAAGACGACGATCGCGCCCTCGGGTACCTCGTCGATCGATTCGACGAAAACGACGCCGCGCGATTTGAAGTCGTCGACGACGTGCTTGTTGTGAACGATCTCGTGATACACGTAGATCGGTGCTCCATGGACACGGAGCACTTCGTCCACAACCTGGATCGCCATGCGAACGCCGGCACAGAATCCTCGCGGGTTGGCGAGAAGGATTTTCATTGTCATCGATTGTAGTCCAACTCGATTCGCGGAAGAAACCGTGTGGAAGCAGGGTAAGAAACGCCGTGAATTGCCAATGCCGGTGTCGATCGACTTCAGATGATCCACTCCGCCGTCGCCTCGGACTCTGGACAGCGGCGCGCGGCGAAGTACGCCTGCACGACCTCGGGGTCGAACAACGTGCCGCGCTCATGTCGCAGATACGCATCGACGCGCTCGATCGGCCACGCGTCTTTGTACGGCCGCACGCTGAGCAGCGCGTCGCAGCAGTCGGTGACACGTACGATTCGCGCTTCGATTGGGATCTGATCTCTCGAGAGCCCGTCGGGATACCCGGAGCCGTTGATGTTCTCGTGGTGCGAACGGGCGATCCGTCGGGCACACGCGAAGAACGGTCGATCGGCAATCAGCCGCTCGCCGGCGATCGTGTGCTGCTCGATGGCCACGCGCTCTTCGCTCGTGAGCGGGCCTTCCTTGGTGATCAAGGCAAGGCTCACGAAGAGCTTTCCGACATCGTGCAGCACGCTGGATCGACCGACTTCGCGAGCATCTTCTTCATCAAATCCCAATGCGCGGGCAGTGCAGTAGCTGGCGAGTTCCACGCGTCGAACGTGCTGGCCGGTGTCGGTGTCGTGCGCCTCGGCGGCCGTGGCGAGCATGTACATCGCGTCGAGGTTCGCCTGTTCGAGTTCGGCCGTCCGCTGTCGGACGCGCTCTTCGAGCTGCTCGTTCTGCTCCTTGAGCGAGAGCGCCTGAACGAACACACGGTCGGTCAGCCGCGTGACCTGCTCGAACATGGACTTGTAGTCGGGGTCGTCGCCCATGGCGGGGAATAATAGCCGGCCGTTTCGATGAAACGCAGCGTTTTGTCATGCAGAGGAGGCTTGCCGACGAAGCATCTACTTGCGAGGGCTGGATGATGTGGTGGACTGCACCAAACCCACGGTTCTAGACTCTTCGGATTGCCTCAGAGTGACAAATCCTGGTTTCAGCCAACTCACCCCCACGAATGCATCCGCGGCCCCGGCGACTGGCTCTTGATGAGCTTCGCTTCCGCGTCGAGCATTTCATTCCACCGCTTCGATACCACCTTCGCCGGTAAAATCTTCTCCGCAAGCTGGATGAATGTTAGATAATGCCCGTGCTCGCTGGCCCAGAGGCCTTTGTAGAGCCTCTTGAGCTCGTCATCCTCGCACGCGTCGATCAGCAGGAAGAACCGCTCGCAGCTTCGCGCCTCGATGAGCGCGCTGATCATCAATCGATCGACGACTTCTTCCGTCCCCAGCCCGCGCCGGACCTGCTTGTGCAGCTCGGATGCGTATGGGTTCGCGTGAGACCGCGTGAGCTTCGCGCCGCGACGCGCGATGATCCGGCAGACCACGCGCAGGTGTTCCACCTCGTCACTCGCCACGGCCGTCATCTGCGAGACCCACTCCTCCGGCGGATTCGGCTCCGGCCAGCGGTTGAGCAGTTCCAACGCGTTGGTCGCGGCCTTCTTTTCCAGATGGGCGTGATCGTTGAGCAGCGCCATCGGGTCTTGAAGCGCCATCGGTGCCCAGGTCTTGGGCGTTTTCGCGTGGAGGGGGAGATCGATTTCGTCGGCCATGAGCTACATTCTCCCATTAATCGCAGATTTAGCCGCGTCGCTCGCGACGCGCGGGAGCGCCCCGCAAGCGGGGCGGCTAACTGGCCCCTCACCTTCCCAGCGTCTGATCCACGACCTTCTTCACCGCGCCAATTCGCTCTTCCGCGACTTCCTTCGTCGGCGCTTCGGCGATGATGCGCATGATCGGTTCGGTGTTGCTGGCGCGGGCGTGGACCCAGCTATCCGGCCAGTCGATGCGGATGCCGTCCTGAAGATCGACTTTTTCGCTCGCGAACGCGGCCTTCACCGCTTCGACGGCGCGGTTGGCATCCTCGCGCTTGCACTCGAACTTGTCCTTGATGATCTGGTAGCGCGGGATGCTGTTGACGATCTCGGACAGCGGCTTGTTCTCTCGCGCGAGCAGCGCCAGGACGTACGCCATCGCGACAAGCGAATCGCGGCCGGGGACGATGCGCGGGTCGATCACGCCGCCGTTGCCTTCGCCGCCGATGATCGAGCCTTCACGCAGCATCGCGTCGGCCACGTTCGCTTCGCCGACGGGCGTGCGGAGGACTCTTCCGCCATGCGCAGCGGCGATGTCGTCGAGCATACGGCTGGTGGAGAGATTTGCGGCCGCAATCGCGCCGGGCTTCTTGCTCAGGATGTACTTCGCGGCCAGGGCGAGCGTGTACTCCTCGCCGATGAAGAGGCCGTTCTCATCGACGATCGCGAGGCGATCTGCATCCGGATCCTGCGCGAAACCGACGTGGGCCTTTTGTCGTTTCACCTCGTCCGAGAGGCCGGTGAGATTCTTGGCGATCGGTTCCGGCTCGTGCGCGAATTGGCCGTCCGGCTTGGCGTTGAGATGAATGATCGAGCAGCCGAGCTTGCTCAGAAGCGTCGCGCCGCTGATCGAGCCCGCACCGTTCACGCTGTCGAGCACGACCTTGAACCGTTTGGTCGAGATGCCGAGCACGTCGACGTGCTGCAGCACGCGGTTGACGTGATACGTGTTCGTCTCCGAGTTTTCCGAAGGCTGAACGAGCTGCTCGACCTTCGCGTAGCTCGTCGCACTGGCGTGATAGAGCTCGATGATCTTGTTCACTGCGCTCGGCGGCGGGGCGACCATCCGGCGGTTGAGGAACTTGATGCCGTTCCACATGATCGGGTTGTGAGAGGCCGTCGCGACAACGCCCGCATCGGCGTTGAGCTTGCCGACCATCATCGCGGTGCCGGGAGTGGTGACGACGCCAAGGTCGATCACCTCGATGCCCGATGCGGTTAGCGCGCTCATCGCGGCATCGCGGACGAAGCTGCCGGATGGGCGTGAGTCGCGGCCGAAGACGACGACGAAGTGTTTGCCATTCGCGGGCTGCTCGTTCTGCTTGAGGTACGCCGCAAACGCGGATGCCCAGCGAACGACGACGGCAGGCGAGAGAGTCGAGCCGATCGTGCCGCGCAGGCCGGACACGCCGATCATTAAAGCATCCATAAGAAGGAATGAAGGATGAAGGATGAGGGATGAAAAAGCCAGAGGATCGGGTTGAGTTCATCCCTCATCCCTCCGCCCTCATCCCTTCTTACACGAACTGTGCGAGCGCTTCCTTCTGCGTCGGCTTGACCGTCAGCACCTTGTCGAGCCGGGTGATCTTGAGCAGTTCCGCCAATCGGGGACCGATGCCGCAGAGGACGAACTTGCTGTTCGGCAGGGCGTCGAGCTTTTTTTTCATCGTCAGCAGGATGCCAATCGCCTGGGACGAGAGGTATTGGACCCTTTCGAAATCAAGAATCATCTTGCGTCGATCCTGCTCGTCGATCAGCGCGAACAGGCGTTTGGCAGTGTCGTCGAGAACGATCGGGTCCATCAGGGACGGGATTTTGAACTCGACCACCATCACCTCGCCGACAGGCTGGTGAACGAACGACACATCCTGCTTTGGAGGGATCACATCTGCCATGGCGTTGCCTCGACTGCAAACTTTGGAACGATAGCGAAGTTGACGCGCGAGGCAACAGAAAGCCGAAACACCTTCGCTCACTTCGCCTGGGCCGCGGTTTCATCCGCTGGTGCTGAGGTTTCCGCCGGCGGCGGAGATGGTACAGATGCGGGTGACTTCGGACGCAACTCCGAATCCGGCGTGGGCAGATCGTTGATCGAGTTGAGCCCGAACACTTCGAGAAAGCGCTTGGTCGTGCCGTAGAGGATCGGGCGGCCGGGCTCTTCGGCGCGGCCGGCGATCTTTACCAGGTGTTTCTCCATCAGGTTGCGGATGGTTTCGCCACACGCCACGCCGCGGATGCCTTCGACATCCACCCGCAGGATCGGCTGCTTGTAGGCGATGATCGCCAGCGTTTCGAGCGCCGCCTTGGAGAGCTTGGCGTCGGCATCGGTCTGGTGAAGTTTTTTGATCGTCTCGCCGAACTCCGGCAGGGTGAGCATCTGGTAGCCGCCGGCCACCTGCTCGATCCGAAACGTGCGGCCGGTCGATTCGTAGTCGTCGTTGAGTGCCTTGATCGCGCGGCGGATCGGCTTGGTGCTGGGCAGGCCGAGCAATGTGCCGAGGTTGCCCGCGGTGAGTGGGTGACGCGTCGAGAAGAGGATCGCTTCGAGGTCGGCGAGCGAGACGTCGTTGGTGGCCTCGGCCGAGGTCGCAACGTCGTCGGCTTCGACTTCGGGAGGCTCGACGACACCGTCGGGTTGTTCCGCGGTTTCATCGGTCTTGATCTGTTCTTCGTCAACCATCATGCCTCCATGCGATCCTTCATCGTCGGGATCGGGGGCTGTTTTTCAAGTTGAGGTCGCGATGGAATGGATCGTGAATCATGATCGCAGGATCGCGCGAAGCGAAACAGGTTCTCGGATTCGAGAACCTGCTCCTCCCCCAACGTATTCCTGATTGAACCAGCGGTGCTATCGACCGCCGCCGTTCCCACGATTGCCGCCGCCAGGGCCGCCACCGCCACCGCCTCGGCCCCATCCACCCATGCCCATTCCGCGTCCCATCTGGATACCGCGCTCCTGCATGCGGCGCATCATCGCGGCCATGAACTCCTGGCGCTGGGCGCGCTGAACGGGGGAAGCGTTGTCGCCTCGGCCACCGCCGCCGCCCGGGCCGCGATCGGGGCGGGTTGTCGGGCCGTTGCCGTCGCGTGGCGGTCCCCCCCAGTTGGGACGGGTCGTCGGGCCTTCGGCGGCTCGGCGCGCTTCCATTTCCTTCATCCGCTTCTGTATCTCGTCGATCAGCTTGTCGAGGTATTTGTCGCGATCCTTGGCCGGCGTGCCGAAGAATCCGTCCATCTCCTTCTGCATGCGGGCTTCCATCGCCTCGCGACCGGCGGACCACGCCTGCTCGCGCGTGATCTGACCCGAATCGACCGCTTTGCGGATTTCCTCAAACCCGCCGGGGCCCTGGGTGACGATCTTCGCGGCCAGTTCCTTCGCTTTCGCCTCCTGCGACGAGACCTTCCACGCACGCACGCCGAAGTACCCTGCGGTCGCGATGCCAGCGATCAGCAGCGCGCCGACCGCCATCGTGATCTTCCTCATGCGCGAGCGACGCGCGTTATCCTTCTGAATGAAGTCGAGCGTCGATGGGTTGATTGAAGTAGATGACATGATGCTTCCCTTTTAGTCTTTTCGGCGGTCGGCGACGTGAAAGTCGGCGAAGAGGTAGTTGCGATTGTTCACCGTGTCGCGCTTGCCGTGGAACACGTCGCAGTCGCGGAACAGCCATATCTCCGTTGGCTGTCGGCGATTGTTCTTTCCCAGTTCCGCAAGCCGTGCCGGCCAGGTTTCCATAAAGTTACGGTTGTCGTCGATCACCGCAAATGTGTTGAACTGGGCGTTGTACTCGTAGCTGGAGCCGAGGCGTTCGTACCAGGTGTCGATGTCGTTCCGGTTCACCTTGACGCCGTTGACGGTGATATCGTCCTCATTCGTTTCGAGCGTCGTCTCCGGGTTGGCCATGTAGTCCGATGGGCACCAGAAGACCTTGAACGCGCCGCCGTTATACGGCTTAAGAAGCAATGCGATGGGCAAGGCGCCGGGGACCAATTCGTGATCGGTGAGATAGGTGGCGCCATCCGGATTGACGCGCGGGAGGCGCTGCTTGTTCTCGTTCAGATACATCTGGAACTGGTTCCCGATGTCTCGCAGATTCGCCTGGCACGCCACGCGCCGGCTCGATTCGCGTACCTTCCCCATGACGGGCAAAAGGATGCTGATGAGCACCGAGATGATCCCGATGACGACGAGCAGTTCGATCAGAGTGAAGCCTTTTTGAATACGCATAGAAATGCTCCGTCCTGAAGAGTCTAACGCCCGTGGGTCCAAACTATTCCCTGCAGACCCAATGGATTGGTGCAATGCAGAATCGGCCGGTCATTCCGCTCCAAGGCATTGAACGATCCGGTGCAAGACGGTTTTGAACGCCCGGAGCTAACACCGAATCGCCGCGATCGCTGGCCGAGCTTTAAGTATTTCTTCTGACTGGGTTTGTCAGTGATTCCCGTTCCGCTTTGCGTCGGTTCCATTCGCGCGGCATGTCTTGCAAAGTCTCGCATTTCATTGCATCCGACCTTCGATACCTCAAATCCACATGCATCGAACCGAGATTGTGCCGAAAGGAATGATTCCATGTTCGAGACGCCTCCCCTTACGCCGCTGTGCTGCGCGATTGTGGCGGAAACGCGCAGCGCGGGAACGACTCTCTGCAGGGCTAACCTCGGTTCACGACGCGGGTAAGCGACTTCTTTGCGGTTCCCATTTACGATCGAAAAACAACAAAATCGCCCGGCAAAGGCCGGGCGAAGGGTGGCTTGAAGTGGTCAGGGCCGGGATTGAACCGGCGACACTGCGATTTTCAGTCGCATGCTCTACCAACTGAGCTACCTGACCAGACCAATCGGCTTGGCGACCGACACACCGGTCTATCGACCGATGGGGCGATGATCTTAATGATGCGGGGGGTCATTGCAAGAGACGCCATTTGCGTCTCCCCCGGGCCGCTTTAAGTCCCGCGCTTGTTCCCATACAGCTCGACGTGCAGCCGCGGACAGAACCGGAAGCCGCGGGCCTTGCACACGTCGCCGACCCAGCCCGCCCGCTCGCGCAGCGTGAGAACATCGGTCCCCTCCGGCATCAGGAGGACGTCGCTCGCGTCAACCGTCTGGATTTGTCCAAGCAGGACATCGATCTCCGACAAGTCGCGCCCGCCGGACACCACGAACTTGAGCTGAATATCTTTCCGGTTCGCGCGCTGCTGGTCGATCCACTGGTTGATCACGTCCGGCCGGAGGCGCTGCTTTTCATGCGCTGCCGCGAATCGGCCGCCCTCGCGCTCGGAGGGCGTCGAATTGCTCAGCTTCGGCGAGAGGCTCGCCAGGTGACAGGCGATGGGCTTGAAGACCGTGGCGGCGGTTTCGACGGTGATGTGCTGGCCCAGCGCGTCGAGGCGTGTCGCGAAGTCGACGATCTCGGGCATGATCATGGGCTCGCCGCCGGTGAGAACCACGTGGCGGCAGACGTATTGGCCCACGAACGCGACAATCTCATCGATCGATCGTTCCGGCCCCTCCGGATTCCAACTCGCATACGGCGTGTCGCACCATGTGCAGCGCAGGTTGCACCCGCTGACGCGCACGAACACGCTCGGCACGCCAAGCAGTTTGCCCTCGCCTTGGAGGGAGAAGAAGGTTTCGGAGATTCGCATCGGCCGAATGCGAGTATATGGCACGCGGAACATACTCGCGAAGTGTCTTGCGGCGGCTGGGCGTGACCCGTTTCGAACGCGGATGCGAGATGTCATCTCCAGGCCCTTCGTCGGCAAGCCTCCTCTGGGTGACAAACAACGGCTACGATCGGTTGCAATGCTAGACCCGTTCCCCAACCCTCTGGCCGAACTTCACCCGGGCGATCTCACCGAGTTCGCCGATTTTGGCGGAATTCCGCTCGTCACCACCTATGGCGATGTTCGTGCAGAGTATTCGGCGAATCACAAGTCATCGGGCCTGCTGGATCAAACCTGGCGAGGCGTGCTCGAAGTCACCGGCAAAGACCGTCACGAGTTTCTCGGCAATCTCATCACCAACAAAACGTGGGACAAGCCGACCCGGGCGGGCCTTGCCGTGGGCACGGGCGTGAACGCGTTCCTGCTGAATCTCAAGGGTCGCATTGCGGCCGACCTCATCGTGATCGAGCGCGGCGAGCGGACACTCATCGACATGGATCGCCGGCTTGTCGCACCGATCCGCGCGGCACTCGACCGGTACATCTTCGCGGAGAAGGTGCAGCTCGTGGACCGTTCGCGGACGCACGTTCGGTTCGGGCTCCACGGACCTGGCGCGGCGGCGGTGTTGTATGACGCGAGTGGGGTCGATCTTTCAACGCTCCCGCCTTTCGGCTCGAACTCGATCACGCTGCTGGGCGTACCAATCGAAGCCTGGCGCGACGACCAGACCATTTCGCCGGGCTGGCAACTGCTCGTGGCGAATGATGACGCGGCGAAAGTGTGGCAGGGGCTGGTCGACGCGTTTGCGGAAGAAGGGCGCGAATCGAATAAACGGAGGCTACGAAAGGTCGGCTGGAGCGCGTTCAACACGACGCGGATCGAGGCGGGTCTGCCGATGCTGGGAATCGATTACGAACCCGCGCCGCCAAGCGTTCCCGGAAAGAAGGCCGCGCCGGATGAACCGGAAGACCCGTCCACGCGCGGGATCCTTGCGGCCGAGACGGGACTGTTCGGCCGCGCCGTCGATGTGAACAAGGGGTGTTACCTGGGGCAGGAGATCGTGGCGCGGATGTACTCGCGCAAAGTGGTGGCGCGAAAGATCGTGAGCTTCCAGATGAACGGCGACGCCCAGCCGATCGCCGGCGCGGCGGTGCTGGACGAAACGAACAACCCGGTCGGAATCGTCACCAGCAGCACGATCAGCCCGGTGAAATCGGGCGCCTCGATCGGGCTGGCGCTGGTGAAGAAGCCACTGTTTGAAGTGGGCAGTGTGCTGCGGATTCTGGCCGAAGGGTCGATCCAGACGGCACAGGTCATCGAGCCAGGAAAAGATCGCTGAAACTTTCGAAACTGGGCCGCGTCTTAGCTGAGGCCAGACAGTAGGATTCGCCGCATGCTCATCGATTCACCCTTCCTGGCCAAGCCGGGCAAGAAACACAAGCTTTCCGCGTTCAAGACGCGCGAAAACGGGAACTTCAAAGACAAGCAGACGGGCCAGCGCGCCGCGGAGGCAAACGTCGCCAAGATGGCGCCGTTGCAGGAGAAGCTGTATGCCGAAGCGAAACGCTCCTTGCTGATCGTCCTCCAGGCGATGGATACCGGCGGCAAGGACGGGACGATCGAGTTCGTCTTTTCCAGCGTCGATCCACAGGGATGCCAGGTCACCAGTTTCAAGGCGCCGACGTCGACCGAACTGGCGCACGACTACCTCTGGCGCGTCCACCAGAACTGCCCGGCCCGAGGAATGTTCGGCATCTTCAACCGATCGCATTACGAAGACGTGCTCGTGCCTCACGTGAAGGGATGGATCACGCCAGAACAGACGAAGAAGCGCTACGAGCACATCAACGCGTTCGAACGGATGCTGGTGGATGAAGGGACGACCGTTCTGAAGTTCCTCCTCAACATCTCCAAGGACGAACAAAAGGAGCGCCTCATCGCGCGGCAACAGGACAAGGACAAGCACTGGAAGTTCAACCCGAGCGACCTGGATGCGCGGAAGGACTGGGACAAGTACATGGAAGCGTACGAAGAGCTGATCAACGCGTGCAGCACCGACTACGCGCCTTGGTACGTCATCCCGTCGGACCGGAAGTGGTATCGCAACATCTGCGTGTCTGAAATCATCGTGAAGGCACTGGAAGAAATGAACCCGAAGTATCCGAAAGTGGAGATCGACCCGCGGAAGTTCGTGGTCGAATGATCGTGCCTGGACAGGAAGTCATCCCGTGCATCGGCAACTCCCGGCTATCGACTATCAACTCCGCACGCGATGGCTAGGATCACAATAACATCGAGACACGCACGCACGAAGGAGCACGCATGGCAGACGACCTGAATCGCGACGAACTGGCTGGAATCGAGAAGCTTCGCGGCGCGTATCGCGATTTGAAGGCCGAGATCGCCAAGGTCATCGTCGGCCAGGATGAAGTGGTCGATCAACTCCTGATCGCGCTGTTCTGCAGGGGCCATGCCGTCCTGGTCGGCGTACCCGGTTTGGCCAAAACCTTGCTGATCAACACGCTGGCCCGCGCGCTGGGGCTGACCTTCAGCCGCATCCAGTTCACGCCCGACCTGATGCCCGCCGACATCACCGGAAGCGAACTGATCGAGCGCGACCCGGGCACCGGCAGCCTGACGATGCGTTTCGTGCACGGGCCGGTCTTTGCGAACATGATCCTCGCGGATGAAATCAACCGCACGCCGCCCAAGACGCAGGCGGCGCTGCTCGAGGCCATGCAGGAACAACAGGTGACTGTCGGCGGCAAGCGGCTGCCGCTGCCCAGGCCGTTCTTTGTGCTCGCGACGCAGAACCCGATCGAGCAGGAAGGCACCTATCCGCTGCCCGAAGCCCAGCTGGATCGGTTCCTGTTCATGATCAACGTCGGCTACCCCAGTGCGGATGAAGAGTTCGACATCGTGCGCGCCACAACGACGGGCAAACCGGCGGAAGTGAAGACGGTACTCAACAGTGATCAGGTGCTCGACCTTCAGGAACTGGTTCGCAAGGTTCCCGTCGCCGATCACGTGATTCGGTATGCGCTTCAGCTCGTGCGTCTCACTCGTCGCGGCGAGGGCGGCGTGCCGGCATTCATCAACGAGTTTGTGAACTGGGGCGCCGGGCCACGCGCGTCGCAGGCGCTGGTGCTCGCGGGCAAGGCTCGGGCGCTGCTCCGTGGCCGCAACCATGTGAGCACCGACGACATTAAGGCCGTCGCGCAGCCGGTGCTGCGACACCGCATCGTGACCAACTTCAACGCGGAAGCCGAAGGAATGCGTGCCGATCAGATCGTCGCGAAGCTGATCGAATCGGTGCCTGCGCAGCAGTTTGAAGCGCTCGACCCGCAGACGGCGAAGATGCTCAAAGATACGCCCGCGGCATAACTCATGGCCGAATCCTCCGACACCTACCGCAAGTACCTTCACCCGCAGACGCTCATGAAAGTCGGCGGGCTGGAATTGCGCGCCAAGCAGATCGTCGAAGGCCTGATGACCGGGACGCATCGCTCGCCGTACCAGGGCAGCAGCGTC
Organism: Phycisphaerae bacterium; assembly: GCA_031411495.1. Classification (GTDB taxonomy): domain Bacteria; phylum Planctomycetota; class Phycisphaerae; order Tepidisphaerales; family Tepidisphaeraceae; genus JANOBD01. The sequence goes on from JANOBD010000235.1 coordinate 205,892, forward strand.
GAGTTCGCGCAGCACCGGCAGTATGCCGCGGGCGATGACATCCGCCGGGTCGATTGGCGCGTCTTCGGCCGATCTGATCGCATCTACATCAAGCAATTCGAAGAAGAGACGAATCTGCCGATCCTGCTGGTGGTCGATGCGAGCGAATCGATGGGCTTCGGTTCGCTCACGGACGATCGGGGAAACCGCTGGACCAAGTTCGATCACGCCACTGCGATCGCGGCCGCGCTCGCGTACCTGGCGCTCAAGCAGCAGGATGCCGTCGGCCTGGCGATTTTCGATCAGTCGCTCTCGCGATTTTTCCGCCCGAGCAACGCGGCCACGCAGTGGAAACTAGTCATCGAAGAACTCACGCACGTCCCCAAGTGGAACAAGACCGACACCGGCAAGGTGCTGGACGACATCGCGGAGAAGATCACCAACCGCAGCCTGGTGATCGTCGTTTCGGATTTCTTCGACGACCTCGAATCGCTCAAGCGCGGCCTGCGTCACCTGCGCTACCGCAAGCACGAAGTGATCGTGCTGCAGACGCTCGATCACCAGGAGATCGAGTTCCCGTTTGAAGAGGTCACGCTGTTCAAGGGGCTGGAGGAAATGGGACAGCTGCTTACCGAACCGCGGGCGCTGCGCGAGGCTTATCTCGAGCAGCTGAAACTCTTCACGGAAGGTTTGAAGCACGTCTGCCGATCGATGGGAATCGACTACCATCGGTTCGACACCAGCGCGGGGCTCGATGCTCAGTTGAGCACGTTCCTCGCAGTCCGAATGGCGCGAATGTGATCGTTACTCTCACGGATGGTCGATGTCGTTTCTCACACCAGGATTCTTTCTCGCCGGCGCGCTGCTGATGGCGATCCCGATCGCGATTCACCTGTTGAATCGGCGGCGCTACAAGACCATCGAATGGGCGGCGATGAAATATCTGCTCGAGGCGATGAAGAAGAATCGCCGGCGGCTGCGATTTGAATCGCTTCTGCTGCTCGCGGCGCGGTGCGCGGCGTTCCTGCTCATCGGCCTGGCTTTGGCGCGACCGCTGGGGTGCAACGATTCCGCACTCGCCGCGTTCGCCGGCCGCAAGATCGGGCTGCACGTGCTGGTCATCGACGACAGTTACTCGATGGGCTACGAAGGCGGCCGCGCGGATACCAAGACACATCTCGACCAAGCCAAGAAGATCGCCAAGGGTGTGATCGCGCGGCTCGAATCGGGCTCGCAGGAGGTGGCGATCGTGTCGGCGTCGACGCCGGCGCGCGTGCTCGTCCGCCGGACGCACGACCTCGATGCCGCCGCCGATGCGATCGATACCATCGAACAGTCGTTCAGTTCCACCGATCTGTCCGGCGCGCTGCGCCTGGCGAGCGAGATTGCCAACGACGCGAAGTCGCTCCCGTCGAAAACGCTCTACCTGCTCACCGACTGCACCAACAGCGCGATGACGCTCGACCCGCAGCTTCCGACGCTAAGCCAGAACGTCGCGGGCCAGTACCGCGTGGTGGTTCAGAACTTGGGTCTCGCGACGCAGTGGAACCAGGCGGTTGCCGATGTTCGTGCGAGCGATCAACTCGTTCGCCTGGGCTTCGGGTCGGATCTGCAGGCGGATGTTGTCGGTTTCGGCGCATCAAAAACGAACGTGAGTTGGAAGCTTGGCGACAAGGCGCTGTCCGGCACGTCGAACGTCCAGCCGAGCCCCAAGCCTGAGCCGATCACGCAGACGCAGGCATCCTTCGACGCGGCGGGACCGGTGGTGGCCGAGGTCTCGGTCGATTCGACCGACCGTCTCCGCATCGACGACGTCCGCCGCCGCGTCATTGACGTCGTCGGCGACATGAAAGTGCTCATCGTCGAAGGGAAGCGCGGTCTGGGCGCGCTCGAAGGCAGCGGTTCGTTCCTGCGGCTGGCACTTTCGCCGCCGAGCGATGCGGGTGCGACTTCCAGCGCACTGCGCTACGTCACGCCGACGGCGATCAGCGATCTCGAACTCGCCGGAAAGCCGCTGAACGATTACCGCTCTGTCCTGCTGGCCGGTGCGGGCGCGATGACCCGGGAAACCGCACATCAGCTCCGCACGTATGTCGAGCAGGGCGGCAGCGTCGTCATCTTCATGGGCGAAGGCGTGAACGGCGAGAGCTACAACGCTTCGCTCGGCGTCGAAGGGATGCTGCCGGGCGCGCTCGTCTCCCGCGTCGATTCAACCGCCGGCGACAAGGGATACACCTTCGATTTCGATCCGACCAACCCGCACCCGATCCTCGGCGCGTTCCGCAACATCGAAAACAGCGGCCTCGGCTCGATCCAGGTCACGACTTACTGGCGCGTGCAGATCGATCCCGCGCGAAACGTGCAGCGCGTGCTGAACTTCAAGAAGACGTCCGCGGATGCGGAAGCCGAACCGGCCATCACCGTCCAATCGATCGGACGCGGCCGGGTGATCTTTGTCGCCACCAGCCCCGATGCCGAGTGGTCGACGATGGTCGCGAAGCCGGCGTACGTCACGCTCGTCCACGAGTTGCTCGGCGGCGCGGTCGGCGGCGGCGAGCAGTGGCTGAACCGGACCGTTGGCGACGCGATCGAAGTGCCGCTCTCGATCAATCTCCCCGCCGCGCCTGTCCTGCGCGAAAGCACGCAGAAGACGACGCCGCTCACTCGAGTTGATCGCGGCGACGGCACGCTCGTCTGGCGCAGCCTGCCGATAAACAAGCCCGGGCTCTACAGCGTCGAAGCCGGCGCGCTCAAGTGGCCGGTCGCCGTCAACGTGCCGACGCAGGAGGCGGATGTGCGTACGCTCGATGCGCCGGGCATCCGCCACGCGCTGGGCGACATCGATTTCACCTTGATCGGCGATTCTCTGCCGCTGGACGAAGCCTCCCGCGCCGCCAATGACTTCTCCTGGCCCATTCTGCTTCTGCTCCTTCCACTGTTGCTGGCGGAATCCTTCATGGCCTGGAGATTTGGCGCGAGGGGTTCCCCCTCAACGAGCGGAAAGGGGCAGGCATGAAGCGATTCATCGAATGGCTGCTCGGCCTCGACGGCGGCTTCCTCGGCCGCGATGGCGAACTCTCCGTCTCGTTCGATTCGCGCTGGCCGCTCAGTGATTACATCGGCGCGTTCACGTGGAACATCCTCCTCCTCGCGCTCGCGGTCGGCATGGTCTGGCTGATCTATCGTCGCGACGGCCGATCGCAACGCGTCCGCATCACGCTCGGCGCGATGCGGCTGGCGCTGTTGACGCTGGTCATCGTCCTCCTCAACCGGCCACAACTCACCGTCACCCAATCGCGCGTCGAGCCGTCGGTTTTGGCGATTCTCATTGACGATTCGCTCTCGATGCGGCTCAACGACATCCAGCAGGGCCAATCGAACCAGACGCGTCTCGCTGCCGTTGAGAGCGCGCTGACGGGGAGCGATGCCAAGCTGATCAAGGAACTGGCGAAGATCCACGAGCTGCGCTTCTACCGTTTCAGCCAGGATGCGCTGCCGATTGATGTTCCACATGCGGTCGATGTCGAATCGACCGCCAAGGCGATCACCGCGCTCACCGACATCGATGCGCAAGGCAGCCAGACGCGGGTGATCGAGTCGGTGCAGACGGTCGTCCGCGAGCTGCAGGGCCAGCGCGTCGCCGGCGTCGTGCTGCTCACGGATGGTCGAGATACCGATGCGAGCGACGCCCAGACGATGGCGCAGCTCTCGGAGCTTGGCGCCAAGGTCTATCCGGTCCCTGTCGGAACGGACGTCGGCTTGCGCAACCTGGAGATCGAGACGCTCGCCGTGCAGGAGAGCGTCTTCGCCGGCGACATCGTGAACATCAAGGTCGGCCTGCGCGGCGCGGGCGTGCCCGCGGGGACGCCGGTGAAACTCGTGCTCAAGGACGGCGCCGGCACGCCGGTGCTCGACAACGGCAAGCCGGTCGAGTCGCAGGTCGTCTTCGCCGGCGACGGGCTGGAACAGGCGGAGCTTCAGTTCGTTCCGGCCGCAAACGGCACCGCCGATCTTCAGGTGGAAGCCGTGCCCATCGCCGGTGAGATCGACGAAAAGGACAACACCCGCTCGGCCCAGATCGCCGTGCTTGATGCGAACATCCGCGTGCTCTACGTCGAGGGGTATCCGCGCTGGGAATATCGCTATCTGAAGCAGGAACTGATTCGCGACAAGACGATCGCAATCTCGTGCCTGCTGACCAGCGCGGATGAATCGTTCGCGCAGGAAGGGGACATCCCGATCACGCGCTTCCCCGAGACGCTGGAAGAACTGATGGAGTACGACGCCGTCGTCTTCGGCGACGTCGATCCGCGCCAATTCACCGATGCGCAGCTTCAACTGGTCAACGAGTTCGTCAGTCGCCGCGGCGGCGGATTCGGCATGGTGGCGGGCGTCCGCTTCGCGCCGCAGAAGTTCCGCAACACCGCCATCGAGCCGCTGCTGCCGGTCGACATTACGCGCGTCGATGCCGATGCGTTCGCACACCAGAACGTGGCCGAGGGATTCCGGCTCGCGCTCACCGAGGACGGGAAGGACAGTTCGATCTTCCGCTTCTTCCGCGACCCGCAGGTGAACGAGGACTACCTGAAAGGAAAGGTTCAGCAGCTCTTCTGGTATTGCCGCGGCATCACGACCAAGCCCGGCGTGGGCGAGACGCTGGCATTCCACCCGCGCGAAACCGGGCCGGACGGTCGGCCCGCGCCGATCCTCGTCGTCGGCCGGTTCGGAACCGGGCGGACGCTCTTCTCCGCCATCGACGACACCTGGCGGTGGCGCTACTACACCGGCGAGCAGATCTTCGACAGCTACTGGGTGCAGTCGCTCCGCTACCTCGCCCGCGGCAAGAAGCTCGGCCAGCGAAAGATGACCTTTGCCTCCGAGCGGCCGGTCTATCAGATGGGCGAGAGCGCCCGGCTCAGTGTTCGCGTGCTCGACCCGCAGCTGCTGATGCAACTTCCCGATGAGCTCCGCGTCCAGGTGCAGGACGAGCGCGGCCAGATCATCCGCGACCTGAGCCTGATCCGCCGCAGCGGGCAGGGCGATATCTACACCGGCGGCTTCACCGCCGACCGACTGGGCCGGCTCACCGCAAGGCTCGTCGCGCCGGCCACGGGTCTGGAAGACCTCACATTGCCCGTCGAGGTGTCGGTGCCAAGGCTGGAACTGAAAGAACCAAAGGTGGACCGCGCATCCCTCGCACGAATCGCAACCGGCACCGGCGGACAGGTCGTGGAACTCGACCACGCGGCGGACTTGCCGAAGATCATCCCGTCCGCCAAGAAAGACATCCCGCTCATCACCAGCGGGCCCCTGTGGGCGGCGCCATTGATGCTGGTGCTGTTCACGGCGCTGATCTCGACGGAATGGATCGTGCGGAAGCGGCAGGGATTGGTGTGAGGCGGTGGATTCGTCCCCGGGAATAATGGATCTTGAGCGCATCACCCGACGCGGAAGCTCTGGCTTCCGACGAAAATAAAGTCGGAACGAATCGTGGACGCAGGAATACGCATTTCTGCTGAAGCGTCCATAATGCGCGATAGCTTCATAGCAGTTTGGGCCGCATCGATTCAGGGAAGGGATAACACCACATGGGACGTTTTGAACTGCTCCTCGGCGCGCTGGTGACTGCATCGCTTACTACCGGCGCGTTGGCCAAAGGCGGTCCCATTCCGAACGGCCCGCCTGTTTTCACCTCGCACACGCCGTCCCCGGTCGTCGTTCGTCTCGATCTAGGTCAGCGGAACTTCGAAATTACCGGCACCGCCGTCGATTTTGATGTGAACGACATTGTTCATTTTACTGCCGGCTTCGCGCCGGAGTTCATGCAGTTTCAGTCGTTCGATGGAAACCCTGGGAGTTTCCGGCTACATGCCGACAATCTGACCGGCGCTCAAGCCGGCGGCTATTTGTTCGACGTGATTGCGATAGACAACCATCAGCCGCCGGCGGGTTCATCACTGAGGTATTTCATCTCCATTGTACCGGAACCGACGTTCTGCGCACTCTTCATCGGTCTGTTGCCGGCGCTGCGCCGTTGTCGAAAGTTCGAATCCTGAGATCGACAAGCCGGGTAGGGTGTGCCTTGGCACACCAATTCGTTCGAGTTGAAAGCGGTGTGCCGGGTGCCGCACTTCGGCGTACTCGCCGATGTATGCGTGAATCGCTCGCTTTGCACACATCGCGGCGTACCGCGAAGTGTGGCACCCGGCTCATCACCTGCGGGCCCCTGTGGGCGGCCCCATTGATGCTGGTGCTGTTCACGGCATTGATCTCGACGGAGTGGATTGTGCGAAAACGGCAGGGGTTTGGTGTGACGCGGATTCGTCGCCGGAAAGTACTCGTTGTGGGTGTGCATTTCGATTTGGGGGAAATCAAAGGGGACGTAGCTCTTTGCGTTTCAGCTCTTTGCGAGTCTGAGGCCCAACGCTCGCGTCGCCTCGCCGGCGTTGACAGCCGCCAGATTACGGCTGCTTAAAATACTCCCTTTATTCACTTCCAGGGACGTCCGTGCGCGCTTGGGTTCATTCGTCGGTCGCCGTGCCTCTTCAGGACCAGACTCGGCGGACGCCGTAGAGATCGAACGTGTCGTCGTACGAGATGATCGGCAGGTCGGCGAAGAGACATTGTGCGATCATCAGCCGGTCGAACGGGTCGCCGTGGTGGTGAGGCAACGTGCCGGCGATGAAGATTGCGTGGATCGAGATCGGCAGGTAGCGGATCTTGTTCAGCGTCAGATGTCGTTCAAGGTAGGCTTCGGGCGGTAGTGGCAAGTCGAGCTTTCCCAAGCCGTGTTTGATGGCTATTTCCCAGGCGCCGGCATGGCTGAAGAAGAGTTCAATGCCGGGTTGGGAGATGAGATCGAGCGCCGCCTTGCTCAGCTTCGGGCTGTTGTCGATGAGCCAGAGCAAAGTATGAGTGTCGAGCAACGCCGATTTCACCGATAGTCCTCGAAGCCTGAGGGTGTTTGATCGAAGTCATCGGACATTTTGATCTCACCCGCTCCGCTTCCCGGCTTGCGTACGAAGTCGGAGGGGACGGAATCGAGAGGCTTGGGATTGACGATGTCGCGCTCGTTGAGCGGATCGCCAGTCATGAGCTCGACGGTCGATTCGGCATGGGGCGAGAAAACGATGCCGCGATCGGCGGGTTCGACCGTTATTCGCAACTTCTGATTCGGCGCAAACGAGACCGGCTCGTCCGGCACGATCACCTTTCCGTCGAAATGGGCTTTGATGACGACCATATTTGGGATTCTATCACAAACGTAGTTGACGTCATCAGCAATTGCGTCGCCCGAACCACGTATGCCGACAGTGTTGCCTATAGGGACGATGGCCGATTTGCGAGGGCGCTGCGGAGGCAAGTGGTCGCCATGTGGAGCAGGCGGGAATCAACGCATCGACTGGGATTTCTTCAGCGTTTGCGAACCGTTTCGGGGGACGGGCGTCCAATGTCAGGATACACTCTTTCCGTCAACGGGAGTCCTGACCAAGGAAGCGAATGACGCCTGCCATGTTGATCGATCTGCTCGGCTCGTTTCGAGGCCGCCTGCGCCGGCTGTCGGCGACCTATGGCCTGGGCGTGATTCTCGCGCTGCTGGGCGGCGTGTTCGTCTCCATCGCACTCATCGACTACACGTTTCATCTCTCGCAGATCTGGCGGGCGCTCTTCCTGGCGGGTGGAATCGGGTTCATCGGCGCGGCGGTGTTTCGCGCGCTGCTCGTGCCGCTGCAATCCAAACTTCCGGTGACCGACATCGCCGGCCGTATCGAAAAGCGGTTCCCGCAGTTCGAAGATCGGCTGCGAAGCGCGGTCGGGTTCATCCAGTCTCCCACGAACGACTCGGCGACGATGCAGGCCGCGACGGTTGAACAGGCCGTCAACCTCGCCTCGACGCTTCCGCTGAAGGATGTGATCGATTTCCGCCCGGCGCTGCGCTCGCTCGCGCTGGGTTTGTGCGTGATCGCGGCGATCACGCTCGGCCTCTTCGCGCTCGACGGCGCGACGCGGTCGATCCTCTTTTCGCGCGTGCTCAATCCGTTCAGCAGCGTGCAGTGGCCCAAGCGCGTGCAGATTGCGATGTTGGAACCGATCCCGGCGCGCGTGCCGGCGAACGGGCGCGTGAATGTCGCGATCCGGCTCGAACGGGGCGACTCGCCGAAGATGCGGCCGATCGTTTTCTATCAGAACGAGACGGGCGGGGTGCGGCAGGAGTTTCTCTCGCGCGGTGATGACGGACGGTACACCGCCAGCCTCGACGCGCGAACCGAATCGCCGACGCGCGGCGGATCGATGAAGGTCTGGATCGTCGCCGGCGACGACCGCACCCGCGACGCGAACGTACAGATCGTGCCTCGGCTGGGTGTCGAAACATTTGCGGCCGCCATCACGCCGCCGCCCTATCTCAATCGCACGGCGGATGCGCCGATCAACCTTCTGAGCCAGCAGGCGGTGGGATTTGTCGGATCGAGCGTCGACCTGACGATCGGCTTCAGCAAGCCGGTCGCGGATGTCGCGGCCGTGAAGTTGATCTCGATGAACGAGACCGCCGCGCCGTCCATTGCCTGGCAGGCGATCGACGCGAAGACGATCCGTGGGCAGATGAAGCTCGAAAACTCGATCCAGTTCCGCGTCGATGCCGCCGATGCGGATGGCTTCGATGTCGCGACGCAATCCAACTTCGAGCTGATCGCCAAGCCGGACCAGTTGCCCGCCGTGTTCGTCGAGAACCCGCGCAAGAGCGAAGAGCGCACGCCGGACGCGACGATCCCGCTCGTAGGCGTGGCCGAGGACGATGCCGGCGTGCGGGATGTGTCGCTGGTGATTTCCAGGCTCGGCCAGAGCGCGCAGATCTGGACCGTCCCGCTCATCGCCAATGGCCAGGTGGCGGCAGACGCAAATGGCGTCGCGTGGACGAAGCTCACCGATGCGACCGATCGCGAACGGTTTCGCGCCGAGTACCCGTGGGTGCTGGCGGCGATGAAGGATGCGAAGCTCAAGAGCGGCGACGTGCTCGAGTACGGTCTGGTCGTGACCGACAATTACGAACTCAATGGCCAGCGGCACCCGCCGGTGGAGTCGCCGAAGCTGCGGATCACGATCATTTCGCAGGAAGAGTTTTCCAATCGCGTGACGGATGAGTTGAGACAGGTGAAGACCCAGCTCACGCAGATCAAGCAGCAGCATGACCGCACCGCCGCCGAGACGGAAAGCTTCAAGGGCGATGTGTCGCAGAAGCCGAAGTTGGACGAGGCCGATGCTTCGGTCGCTAGCCGACTCCAGCAGCAACAGAGCAGCGTGGCCAGCGCGACCAAGTCGCTCGCGGATCGGCTCGACGACGTGCAGAAGAACATGCGGGAGAACAAGTCGAGCTCGACCGATCTCGGCCAGCTCGCGAAAGATGTCGGCGATCGCCTGGATCAGACGGCCGAGGGATCGATGAAGTCCGCGCTGCGGGCGATGACCTCGGCACAGCAGAAGAACGCGGATGCCAATCAGCGAAACGAAGCGCTGAGCAAGACCGGCGACGCGCAGAAAGCCGCATCGGATGAATTGGCCGAAACGCTCAAGCGGCTGGAAGACATCGGCTCGCTGAATGCGATGATCGATTCGATCCAGAAGATGCTGGATGCGCAGCGCGCGCTCACCGAGCAGACGCGGGATGTCACGTCGCGCAACATGGGCAAGTCTCCGGAACAGATGAACCCGGCGGATCGCAAAAAACTCGAAGATCTCGCCGCCGAACAGGCAAAACTCGCGGATGCGTCGCAGAAGGCGATGGACCGGCTCGGCAAGACCGCCGACCAGCTCAGCAAATCCGACCCGGCCAGTTCCGAGGCGATGAAATCCGCGCAGAAGCAGGGCCAGCGTCAGAACGTCCCGCAGACGCAGAAGCAGGCGTCGCAGCAGATGAAACAGAACAAGAGCGATGCCAAGCAGTCGCAACAGCAGGCGGAGCTCGGGCTCGAAGTGATGCTCAACGAATTGCGCGATGCGCAGAAGCGCAAGCTGGCAGAGCTGCAGAAGAAGCTGGCCGAGCTGCAGCAGCAGATCGAGATCCTGATTCGGCGGCAGTCGGGTCACAACGTCGACAACCTCACGCTTCAAGGGCCGGACATTCTGACGAAGCAGAAGGAAGTCGTCGCAGCGCTTTTGGAAAAGAGTGGCAAAAAGCCGGAGGACAAGCCTGAACTGCCTCGCCTGCTCAGCGCACAGGGCCAGACCGAGCGCAACACGCGCGACATCGGCAAGAAGGCGAGCGATCTTCCCGACGGCGCCGAGCCGGCATCGCGGCTCACGCGTGCCGCCACGCAGATGGAGCGCGCCGCAGTCTACATCCGCGACAAGAAGCTCGCCGAAGCGTACGAGCCGCCGCAGATGGAAGCGCTGGTCACTCTCGAGGACGCGCGGCGACTGATCGAGGAACAGAAGGACAAGGTCGACAAGGAACTCGAGAACCATAAGAAGGAAGCGATCCGCCAGAAGTACGTCCGGATCCGCACCGAGCAGCAGAAACTCGCGGACGAAACCGTGCGGCTGGAAAGCGCGCGCGATCCGCAAGGCCAGCTCAACCGCGCTGACGGCGTCCGCATTGGCCAGTTGCCCACCGAACAACAGCAGCTGATGGACGAGGTCCACAAGATCGCCGACGACCTCGTGAGCCTGAAGTCGACGGTCTACACGTGGGCGAACAAACAGATCGAAAGTCAGATGGGTGACATCAAGTCCGATCTCGCCGGCAGGAAGACTGGCGCGCCCACACAGCGTCGCCACAAGCAGGTGCTCGATGATCTGCAGGCGATGATCGACAACCTGAAGGTCAACCCCCGCGAGAAGAAGTTCGAAAACGGCGGTGGCGGAAGCTCAGGCAGCGGCAGTGGCCAGCAGCCGATGCCGCCCGAGGCCGAACTGCGATTGATGAAATCGCTGCAGACCTCGATCAACAGCCAGACGAAGGAAATCGACGACGCGGTTGCCGGTGCGAAGGAGAAGACGGATGAACAGAATGAATCGCTCGTCGCGCTCGGCAGGCGCGAGTCGGAGATCCGCAAGCTGCTCAGCGACCTGATGTCCGCCGCCACGCGCGGGCAGACGACGCTCGGGCCCGAACCAAAGGACGGCGAGGCGCTGCCCGAAGAGGCGACGCTGCAGCAGATCGACGACAAGGAACTCGAGCAGGAACTGCTCGCCGGCAAACCGGGTTCAAAGGACAAGCAGATCGACGTCCGCCGGATCGGCGACCGCATGGGACGCGTCCGGCAGCGACTGGAGATCGACCGCAATCCCGGACGCGTGACGCAGGTCATCGAGAAACGAATCCTGGAAGATTTCGATCTGCTGATCGAAGAGGCGCGCAGCCAGCAGAACAGCGGCGGCGGCAGCCCGAAACCGAATCAGGGTCAGCAGGCACCGCAACCCGATCCTGCCGGGCAGCAGGCACAGAACAGCGGTAAAAATCAAAAGCCAGGCGGGCAACAGGCGGCGGCGAACTCCAACTCCGGCGGCCCCAACACGTCGCAAGCCGGCGCCGGCAAGGACATCCGCGAAACCGCCGAAGAGTGGGGCAAGATCAGCCCCCGGCTGCGCGGACCCATCCTCGAATCGCGCGATGAGACGATCATCGAACGCTATCGCCGACTGATCGAGGACTACACTCAGGCGGTGAGCATCGAAGCCAGCGGCGGAAAGACGGAATCGTCTACGCCGTCAACGCCGGCGCCCCAACCGGAGCCCGACAAATGAAACTGCGCTCCATTCTCACGTTCGCAACGCTCATCGTGCTTGCACCGATGTTCGTGTTCATCGCGAGTGCACAGGAAGCGTCCGCGCCCGCCGCTCCTGCAACGGCCGCCAAGAGCGAGGTCCGCGGCGACGAGATCACGCCGGAACTGGACCGTGCCGTTGCGCAAGGGCTGGAAGCACTCTCCAAGCGACAGGCGGACAACGGGTCGTTCAACGGCGGCGGCGCGGATGTCGCTATTACCTCGCTCGCGGGCATCGCCTTCATGGCCGATGGCAACCTGCCCGGGCGCGGCAAGTACGGGCAAAACGTGCAGCGCGCCCTCGACTACGTCCTGAGCCAGGCGCAGGAATCCGGCATGCTCGGCGGCGTGGAATCCAACAGCAACATGTACGCCCACGGCTTCGCCACACTCTTCCTCGCCGAGGTGTACGGCATGAGCGGCGACGAAAACGTCAAGGAGCGTCTTCAGAAAGCCATCCGGCTCATCCATCAGGCGCAGAACCCGCAAGGCGGCTGGCGCTACACGCCGCAGCCGGTCGATGCCGACATCTCAGTCACCATCTGCCAGGTGATGGCCCTGCGCGCCGCGCGCGATGCGGGCATCAAGGTCGAGAAGGCGACGATCGATAAGGCGATCGACTACGTGAAGAAGTGCCAGAACGACGACGGCGGCTTCAGCTACATGGCCAGTGGTGGCGGGGGGAGCATCTTCCCCCGCTCGGCCGCCGGTGTCGCGACACTTTTCTACGCCGGCGTCACCGACGGCGAGGAAGTGAAAAAAGGGATCGCCTACGTCGAGCAGTTCACCCCCAGAAAGGACGGCGGCGGTGCCCGCAACGATGGCATGATGGGCCACTACTATTACGGCCACTACTACGCCGTCCAGTCGATGTTCCTTGCCGGTGGCGAACACTGGCAGAAGTGGTTCCCGGCCATCCGCGAAGAACTGCTTCACAACCAGACGAACAACGGAATGTGGAACGGCGATGTGAGCGAGGAATATGCCACCGCGATGTCGCTCATCATCCTGCAGATGCCCAAACGCTACCTGCCGGTCTTCAGTGGAAAGGGGCCAGGCTCGTGAACCTGCCATTGCGTCTCCCGGCGTGCGCGGCGATCGCGCTGCTGGTAACTTCTCATGCGCTGCGCGCGACGACCGTCACCGTGCTCGATGCGAAATTGAACCGCGTGGAAGTCGATTTGCAGCAACTCGACGCGGCCGGCCTGCGCGGCTCGACCCCCCAAGGCCCGGTGCAGGTGGCGCTGCAGGATCTGCTGGCGATCGATCGCCCGGCGGCGTCACCCAGTCCGCCCGGCGCCGTGCGGCGATTCCAACTCGTGCTCCGCAACGGCGAGCGCCTGACTGGGAATGCCGTCGGCCTTGCGAACGATTCGGTTCAATGGATGACCAATATCCTTGGCCAGCGCGAAGTGCCGCTGGCGCAGATCGAACAGATCGCTCTCGCCGGCGATGATGATTCGGTAACCCTCAGCGCCGACGAACAGACGCGTGACGTGCTGCTGCTGGCCAACGGCGACCGCGCCGGCGGCATCATCGTCGCGATGGACAACAAGTCGGTCACGGTCCAAGGCGCCGATGGGGCGACCGTTCCGATCGAGTGGGCCAATGTCCGCAGGGTTCACCTCGCCAAGTCCGGCGATGCGCCTTCGGCCTCCGGCAACTGGCGCGTCTCGCTGGCCGATGGATCGGTCTGCGATGTCGATTCCGTCACGGTGAGTCAGCAGATGTGCGTCGTGCAGCGTGGCAGCGCGAAGAACAAGCTCGGCATCGATTCGATCGTGTCGATAGAGAATCTCGCGGGCCGAGCCAGGCTCCTCTTGCGGCTGCCGGTGCTCTCGCGTGAATACGCGCCCTATTTCCCGCGCATCGGCCATGAGGACACGATCGATGTGCCTGAGCGGGTGACGATCGGAGATGCGAAGACGGGCGCATTTATCGCGGTTCGACCTTACTCGCGCATCACCTGGGCGATCCCGGAAAATCAGGCGACGTTCAAGACGCATTTCGCGGTCGCGCCGACGGGCGCGCTCGCCAATTGCCGGGTGCGCATCTGGCTGGACGGAAAGAACGTGCTCGACAAGGGCGGCTTGACCAGCCAGACGCCGGCCGAAGTGTTCGAGACGCCGGTCGGTGCCGCCAGGACGCTCACGCTCGAAGTGGATTTTGGCGAGAACTTCGACGTGCAGGACCAGCTTTACTGGATCGAGCCGGCGTTCATCGCGAAGTGAGGCAAAGGCGACCGCGCATAAAAGAGGGCCGGTGTTCGCCGTAGCACCAGCCCTTGGCCGTTCGACCAAACGGTCGAGTAACCAGCCACCTCTCTGATCGGTCCGATCGCGGAGCGGTTGAACAACGTGTCAACGTCCGAGAATACGGGGTACAATCGCGTCAGATGTTCAAACACGTGGACATGAGTTCCGCCCTGCGGCGGATGGCGGATCGCAAAATCGAAGAAGCCATCCAGAATGGCAAGTTCGATCACCTCGAAGGCGCCGGCAAACCGCTGGAGTTGGAGCCGATGCCGGCGGACGAGAACGCCCGGCTCGCCTGGTGGGCGATCCGCCTGCTCCGCAAGAACGATGTCATTCCAGATGAGTTCAAATACCGCAAAGCAATCGATGTGTTACTGTCGCAGATCCGCCAGGCGAGTTCGTCCGAGCAGCTGCATGTACTTGTGCCGCAGGCGAACGAGATGATTCGCCGTCTGAACACGTTGGGAACCAACGTCGTCCAGCACGGATATTCACCTCTGGACCTCGGGAGCGAGCTGGCCCGGCTCAAGGTGAAGTGACCCGGATGGAAGCGGCTGGTGATGCAGATATTGCTTCGAATGCCTGTTGCGTCACGCGGATAAACCAGAGAGTGGTGGGACTCTTTTCAGGACTTCATGAGCGTGACGGATCGTCATCAACTAGCGGCCGCCATCAAGCAGAAGGCGCGGGAGACCGGTTTTGACCTGGCAGGCATCGCCAGCGCCGAACCGAGCCGCTACGCCGACTATTATCGCGACTGGCTGGCCGCGGGCCGCGCCGGCGAGATGCACTATATGCATGACCGCGCCGAGGAACGGCTCGACCCGTCGAAATACTTCCCCGAGGCGCGCAGTGTCGTGTGTGTCGCGCTGAACTACCACGTCCCGCTGCCGCCAGTTGAATCGGCGGAGCATCCCGCGCGCTTTGCGCGTTATGCCCTGGGCAATGACTATCACGATCACCTCAAGAACCGACTCGAACTACTGGCCGACTGGATTCGCACGACGGTACCGGGTGCAAAGACCTGCCGAGGGGTGGATACGGTGCCGGTCCTCGAGCGCGAGTTCGCCGCCCGAGCCGGCATCGGATGGGTCGGCAAGAACACCTGCGTCATCGACGAGCGGATCGGCAGCTGGATCTTTCTCGGCGAAATCTTCACGTCTCTCGACCTGCCGTACGATGAGCCGGCGGTTGATCGCTGCGGCACCTGTACGCGATGCATCGACGCCTGCCCGACACAGGCGATCACGAATCCGTATCAACTCGACGCATCGCGCTGCATCAGCTACCTGACGATCGAACACAAGAGCGAGATCGCGCCGGAACTGTCAGAAAAGATGGGCGACTGGGTCTTCGGCTGCGACGTCTGCCAGGAGGTCTGTCCATGGAATCGCAAAGCGCCGTTCGCGCTGCTCGATGATGTTCAGCCGAAACGCAGCGCCGTGATCGACGCGAACGAAATCCTTGGGTGGTCGCAGGAGCAGTATTGGGAAGCCACCCGACGATCCTCGACGCGCAGAGTCAAGCTACAGCAGTTTCAACGGAACGCGCGGATGGTGCTATCGAGCGGGAAGTCGAAGTAGTCATCGATGTTCGGTCGCCGATCGAAACGGTCGCCGCAGTCGTTGTCGATGCGATCCTCAGGTCACTTCAGAATGTTCAGCACGCCGATGCCGCAGCCGATGACGCTGCAGATGATGCCGGCAATGGCCATGCCGCGTCCGCTGCCGCCTCCCTCGGAATTGCTTTGAGACAAGCCGATGATGCCGAAGATCAATCCGAGCAGCGGGATGATCACGGTGCAACCTGCCGGGATGCCGATGATGCCCAGCACCAGGCTCGCGACAGAGAAGCCGTTGGTCGCGCCGCTGGCTTCGGCGGTGGTGCCCTCCATCGTGAAGGGCATGCCGCAGCTTTTGCAGTTGTTGCTGGTGATCGGGCTGAGCGATTTGCACTTGGCGCACTGGATGGACTGGCTGCCGTCGTCGCGGCGGAGGATGCGCGGCGCGCGGTCGCCGTTGGCGGCGTATGCGTGAACGGGGTGGGGATCCTGCTTCACAACTTTGCCGGTCATCGGATCGATGAGCCGGCCGTAGCGGTCGAGGATGGGGATGATGATCGCGTTGCCGCAGGTGGGGCAGGAACCTTCCTGTCCTGCCATCGATTCGACGGCTTCGAGGCGCGAGGAGCAGTACTGACAATTGAAGCCGTATCGACGGCCGCCCATGGGGCGCGAGGTCATTGTCGTGAGGGCCGGCGGGGGCGGCGGCAGGTGACCGCTCGGGCCGTCAACGACGGCCGCAGCCACCGGCGCCGGATCGGGCACGCGCAGGGTTGTCTGGCATTTCGGACACCGAACCGCCTTGCCCACCGATTCCGGCGGCGACTGCAGCATGGTTCGGCATACCCCACATTGGAAAGTCAGCATGCAACATCCATCCTAAGCAGCGACTGCCAAACTCACCAGTTCACGAGACTTATCGTCTTCCCCACGAAATCGAATGGCGCGATGGCAGCCGAAATGCCCCATCTACGCATGGCTCCGACCCGCCCGGCTTGTTTGCGGGTTCTACAAGGAGACCCAAGATGTACCGCGGTTCGAAAGCTCGAAAGTCACGAAGCGTTTATACCCTTCTCGAAGGTTTGGAGGATCGTCGACTGCGTGCGGGCGATCCCGATCCCGATCCCATCGTTCCAGACGACAACGAGCCTAACGACTCGTTCAGCCAGGCGACGGTACTTGCCGGTTTCAGCAGCAACGGCGGCACGATTCACCGCGTCTCGCCAACGCGCCTCGATCTCGACTACTTCAAGTTTGTTGCGCCGACCTCGACCACGGTGAGCATCAAGCTCAGTTTCATCCACAGCAGCGGCAATCTCGCGCTCACCATCTACGACGCAAACCAGGCACAGATCGGTTACTCCAACAGCTCAACCAACACCCAAAACTATGAACGTGTCACTCTTCCCGTGCAGGCCGGCGCGACCTACTTCGTCAAGGTCGGCGGCGCGCTCAGCCCCGATTACACGTTCGACGTCCTGCCCCTCACGGCGAACTTCGACTACTCGATGCCGCGACGATTTGGTTCGGTCGACCAGTTTGGCCTGCCTGTCGCGCCCAACACGCGCGACTACGTGATGCCCGACCCGGTGTGGATCAACGGCGTCGAAACGCCGCGCTTTCCCGTGCAGTTCACCGTCCCCGGCGGCCCGACCGGCGGAAACATCACCTACAACTACAGCATCGTCGGCGCGAACTACCAGGCCAACTACACCTCGTCAGGCGCGACCGTTCAGTACAACATTCCCAACGGCACCTACACCGTTACGCTCACCACCAGCGCCGACGGCGCAAGCGTCACAAGCACGCAGACCGTGACCGTGCGAAACTTCCTCATCGCCGCCATCGGCGACAGCTACGCCAGCGGTGAAGGCAACCCGCACTCGGCCGCGCAGTATGACTGGGCAGGCTTCGCTTCCCGCGGCGCGATCTGGGCGGAAGGTGGCGATGACCTCGAATCCCTCCGCAACCGCATGGCCCACCGCTCGACCAAGGCGGGCATCGCCCAAATGGCGCTGGAGATCGAAAACGCCGACCCGAAAACCAGCGTCACCTTCGTATTCCTGCCGCACACCGGATCGACGATTCTCGACGGCGTCCTCAACCCGCGCATCAGCAGCGATCCGGGCGCGCCCGGCGTTGTTCCGGCGCAGCTGGATCGGCTCCAGGAACTTACTACCGGCCGCACGATCGACAGCCTGTTCATGTCGATCGGCGGAAACGACCTGGGCTTCGGCGACATCCTCGCCGATCTCGTGAAGAACGATCCGCTCAACCCGATCTGGAATTACGAAGACCGCATCACCGAGATCGTCAACCGTTCGCTGCAAAATGTCACGAACCTGGCGACGAACGGTTACCCCGCGCTCGCCGCCAGACTCTCGCAATTCACGAACTTAAACCAGGTCTACCTCGCAGAATATCCCGATTTGACTAAGCAGAGTGACGGCCAAATCGCCGAGGGAATCATCGGCGATGTGTTGCCGGGCTCGGAAGTCGATCGGCACGAACTGACCCGGCTCGTGACCGAAGTGATGCCCGCGTTCATCACCACCATGCACCAGGCGGCGGCGAAGTTTGGATGGAATTATGTCGACGGCATCCTGGCCGCCTTTGGCAATCACGGCTATGGCGATTGGTTCCGCACCGCCTACGACTCGTGCTGGATGGAAGGACCGCTCGGCAACCGCAACCTCGTCACCGCGCTCGACATGCAGAACACGCTGGGGACGATGCACCCGATCAACGGCGGCCTCGACGCGCAGCGCGATGCACTCTACGCCGACGTGACCAAGGCAAACCTCATCACGAGCCTTTTCTCGGTCGGCGGCGATGTCCTGCACAATAACGGCGGGACCTGGTCGATCACCATTACCAACAACTCGTTCCTGACGGGAGCGCCAGCGAGCACGGGCGCGGTTTACCTGTCAGGCGACTCATCGGTCGACACAAACGACACGCGCTTGCTCACGTTCAGTGTGCAGGCGCTCGCGCCGGGGCAGTCGATCACGCTGAGTGGTGCACTGCCGACGCTGACCGACCCGTACCGCACGGCAGGCAACACCGTGTTCGTCGCGCCGGTGCTCGACATCAACAGCAACGTCCCCGAGTCGGACGAGGTCGACAATCGCGTCTTCAGCCCGAGCAAGATGGCGGTGCTTCAGTCGGAACAGGATTTGTCTTTTAACGGCGCGTCTTGGGTGATGATCAGTCCGCACACGATGCACCTTGGCGAATCGGTATTCGCCAAGCTCGGTCTCGACGAGATCATCGGCGGCGCCGATATCGACGTGTACTCTCTTGACGTCAGCGCCGGCCAGACCGTCGACATCGATATTGACGTCGTCGGTTCGCTCGATACCTACATTCGCGTCTACGACACGATGTTCGGCTTCCCGATCAGCTTCGTCGGAGCGAATGACAACGGCTTCGCGCCCGGCGAAACGCTCAATGCCGGTGACAGCTACCTGCGCTTCAGCTCGCAATTCGGCGGACGCTACTTCATTGCGGTGAGCCATGTGGCGAACCAGAACGCACCGTTCGACACGATCGTCGGGCGAAGCAATGGCGCGACCGGTCAGTACTCGATCACACTGACCAACGTGAACACGACTCCTCCGTCGGTGACTAGCTTCAACTACGATCTCGAAACGAATCGCGTCACGGCGCAGTTCTCGCAGGACGTCAGCGCCTCGAACTGGGCGGAGGTGCTTCAACTCGTGAACACCACCACCGGTCAGACGATCCCGAGCAGTGGGTACACCGCCACCTATAATGCCCAGTCGCGGACGGCCACCTTCACGTTCACTGCGTTGCCGAACGGTAACTACAGCGCGACGATTCTCGGCAGCCACGTCCACAATCTGGATGGCTACACATCGAACAACGCGACGCGGTCGTTTTTTGTGCTCGCAGGCGATGTCAATCGCGATCGAGTCGTCGACTTCAGCGATTTGCTGATCATCGCACAGAACTACGGTCAGAGCGGCAAGACCTTCACGCAGGGCAACCTCGATCGATCGGTCGATGGCAAGGTCGACTTCAGCGACCTGCTGATCCTCGCCCAGTCCTACGGCCGTTCCATCCCAATGCTGTCAGCGATGTCCTCGCCAGCCATGGCAGGTTCGAGTATCAGTCCCTCGCGCGTGTTTGCCGACGTGACGGAGATTGGCGATCAGGAGGGGTATCCCGATCCGGTCGGCGTCCGTCGGATCCGCTAAGTAGAGCACGGCCGATTCATCGCACGAGGCACGACGAGTTTCGTCGTGCCTCATCGCATTCTGTCAGAGTCGGTCGTGAAAATGCCTCGCGTTCTAACGGTGAAGATTCGTCATCGCGCGTGGGGATTTGCTAGAATCGCGCCGCACAATGAAGACCAACATCATCAACGTCGGCCTCACTCAGATGACCTGCAGCGCGGACCTCGACGCCAATCTCGCCAAGCAGACGAAGCTGCTCGAGGACGCCGCGCGCAAGGGCGGCCAGATCCTCTGCACGCAGGAGATCTATCGCGGCCAGTACTTCTGCCAGGTGGAAGACCATCGCTTCTTCGATACCGCCGAGACCATTCCCGGGCCAAGCACGGACCGATTCCAGAAGATCGCGAAAGAGTTCGGGGTCGTGATCGTCGCGAGCCTGTTCGAGAAACGCGCCAGCGGCCTGTACCACAACACTGCCGCGGTGATCGACGCGGACGGCTCGCTGCTGGGCGTCTACCGCAAGATGCACATCCCGGACGACCCGCTCTACTACGAGAAGTTTTACTTCACGCCGGGCGACGGTGGACCCGATGGGGGCTTCAAGAGTTGGAAGACGAAATTCGCCACGATCGGCGTTCTGATCTGCTGGGACCAGTGGTTCCCCGAAGGCGCGCGGCTGACCGCGCTTCAGGGCGCCGAGATCATCTTCTATCCCACCGCGATCGGCTGGCACCCGAGCGAAAAAAAAGAGTTCGGCCACGCCCAGCACGACAGCTGGGAGACGATCATGCGCAGCCACGCCATCGCGAATGGCTGCTACGTCTGCGCGCCCAACCGCATCGGCAAGGAGTTCGTGTTGGGCGTCGATGGGAAACCGGTCAACGACGACGGCATCGAGTTCTGGGGGCAGAGCTTCGTCTGTAAACCGGACGGACAAATTCAATACCGCGGCAGCGTCGAGCAGGAGGAAGTCATCATCCAGCCGGTCGATCTCGCGCGCGTCGAGTTCAGCCGGACGCATTGGCCGTTCCTGCGCGATCGGCGCGTGGATGCGTATGGGGATTTGACCAAGCGGTATATCGATCGGGTTTGAGTGAAGTTGAAAACGAGTCGGGATATCGCGAGATCGACACAAGATTCGAGTGCCGCGAACGATGCGGCCATCAACAACGTCATCAGACTGTATCGTCAATCGAAGCACGCCCCAGTCGGCTGTATATTGCCTCGATGGAAACAACTCCGATCCGGCGGCGCGATTTTCTGCAGGATGTGGCGGCACTTGGTGCCGCGATCGCGGTTGGCGGATGCACAAGCGACCGGCCACCGGAATCATCGAGATCCAAATCGCCCATGACCAGCGCATCACTCATCGAGTTCGTAACGCCGCCAATGGAGACCGTACGCGTCGGTTTCGTGGGAACCGGCGGACGCGGGAGCAGCCTGATCCGCGAGTTCGTCCGCTGCCCGGGCGTGCAGATCACCGCGGTGTGCGATGTAAGGGAAGATCGCGCCGCGCAAAACGCCGCCTTCCTCGTTGAACAGGGACGACCCAAACCGGTGATATTCGCCGGGGACGATCACGCGTACCAGCGGCTGAACGGTCGCGACGATGTGGACCTTTTGATCAACGCGACGCCGGGGGAATGGCACGTGCCGATCTCGATCGATGCGATGGAGAAGGGGAAACACGTCGGTGTCGAGGTACCGATGGCGCTCACGGTCGAGAACTGCTGGAAGATGATCGAGACGGCCGAACGGACCCGCCGGCACTGCATGATGCTGGAGAACTGTTGCTACGGTGAAACGGAGTTGGCGGTACTGAATGCCGTGAGACAGGGCGCGTTCGGCGAAGTTCTTCACGGCGAAGGGGGCTACCTCCATTGCCTGCAGGAAGTGAAGTTCGACGCCGATAGCGAAGGCGCATGGCGGCGGAAATATTCGCAAACAATGAACGGCAATCTGTATCCCACGCACGGGCTCGGACCGATCGCACAGTGCATGAACATTAACCGCGGCGACAAGTTCGACTACCTGGTGTCGATGAGCGGGCCGCCGCGCGGTCTCTCGATCTATGCGCGCAAAACGTTCGGCCCCGACGACCCCCGCGCGAAGGAGTCCTATCGGCTCGGCGACGTCAACACCTCACTCATCCAGACGGCAATGGGAAAGACGTTGATGGTCCAGCACGACACGAACACCATCCGCCCTTACTCGCGGATCAACAGTATCGTCGGCACCGAGGGGACGTTTTGCGGCTATCCCGACCGCGTCGGAATCGGCGAGAAGTGGGGCGATGTCACCGCGTTCAAAACGCAGTACCAGCATCCGCTCTTCGCGAAAACGCACGAGGGCGCTAAGGCCGGCGGTCACGGCGGAATGGATTACACGATGGCGTACCGCCTGATCGATTGTCTGCGCCGCGGGCTGCCGCTTGACATGACCGTCTATGATGGGGCGAGTTGGAGCTGCATCGTCGAACTGAGTTGTAATTCGGTCGCCAAGCGGGCTGCGGCGATGGATTTCCCGGACTTTACGCGTGGGGCGTGGAAAACTGCCCAGCCGCTCGGGATCACCTCGTGACGTCTCCCGGCTTGTTCCCGGAATGGCTGCGATACCGCGGTTATTGACTTCAGAATCGCGTCCGCTTGACGGGGCTGGCACGATCCTTAGCATCTTCGGACTCGCTTTTGGCAGCCGGCGCTGACCGTCGAATGCCTAAAAGTGCGTTTCCTGCACGACATGTGGCAACCATGCTGCGGCCCGTTGGATCGGGCCGGTCGATGCGGGTGTTCTTTCGCTAGACGGAAATTTTTATGGCACGCGACCTTACGCTCATCCGGAATATCGGCATCGCCGCCCACATCGACGCGGGCAAGACCACCACTTCGGAACGAATTCTCTACTACACCGGCCGCGTGCACAAGATCGGCGAAGTGCACGAAGGTACCGCCGTGATGGACTTCGACCCCGAAGAGCAGAAGCGCGGCATCACGATCAACTCGGCCGCCACGTTCTGCGAATGGCGCAAGGGCACCTGGCTCAACAAGAACAACAACGCGCCGACGATCAACATCAACCTGATCGACACGCCCGGCCACGTCGACTTCACCGCCGAAGTCGAACGCTCGCTGCGCGTGCTCGACGGCGCCGTCGCAGTGTTCGACGGCAAGGAAGGCGTGGAAGCGCAGTCCGAAACCGTCTGGCGCCAGGCCACCAAGTACAACGTGCCGCGCATCTGCTTTGTCAACAAGATGGACAAGGTCGGGGCCGACTACGACTTCTGCTACAAGACGATCCTCGATCGCCTTGGCGCGCCGGCCATTCCGGTCGTCATCCCGATCGGCAAGGCCGACACGTTCAAGGGGGTCATCGACATGATCGCCAAGGTCGCCTACATGCCTGAGAAGTACGGCGACGACAAGGACAAAGGCCAGACCGTCAAGATCGTCCCGATCGAGTCACTCGATCAGTCGGATCAGGACAACTACGCCAAGTACCGCGCGATCATGCTCGAGAAGATCGCCGAACTCGATGACGATCTCATGGGCAAGTACCTGACCGATCCGGAATCGCTCGAAGAGGGCGAGCTTCGCAAGGCACTGCGCAAGGGCACGATCGACTTCCGCGCCCATCCGCTCTATTGCGGCTCGGCGTACCAGTACGTCGGCGTGCAGCAGGTGCTGGACGGCGTCGTCGACTTCCTCCCCTCGCCGCTCGACATGCCGCCGGTAAAGGGCGTCGATCCGAAGGACACCGACAAGATTCTCACCCGCGAAAAGCAGCCGGATCAGCCGTTCTGCGGGCTCGCGTTCAAGATCGTCGACGATCAGCACGGCACGCTGACCTATGTCCGCGTCTACTCGGGCATCCTCAACAAGGGCACCCGGGTACTCAACGCGAACAAGAACAGCAAGGAAAACATCAGCCGCATGTTCCGCATGTCGGCAAACGACCGCATTGCGGTCGACACGGCCGAAGCCGGCGACATTGTCGCCGTCATCGGCGTGCAGGACGCCGTCACCGGCGACACGCTGTGCGATCCGGAAAACGCGATCATCCTCGAGAAGCCCAGCTTTCCCGAGCCCGTCATCAGCATGTCGATCGAGCCCAAGAGCGCCGGCGAGAAGGACAAGCTCGGCGAAGCGCTTACCAAGCTGCGCCGCCAGGATCCGACGTTCCGCAGCAACTACAACCAGGAAACCGGCGAGACGATCATTGCCGGCATGGGTGAGCTTCACCTGGAAATCATCAAGATGCGCCTGACGCGCGACTACAAGGTCGAGTGCGTCGTCGGCAAGCCGAAGGTCAGCTATCGCGAAACCATCACCGGCACGGCCAAGGACATCCGTGGCGTTCACAAGAAGCAGTCGGGCGGTCGTGGTCAGTTCGGCGATTGCTGGATCACGCTCGAACCGTTCGACGGCACCGACGGCGCCGGCAACCCGCTCCCACCGGAAGATCTCAAGGATCTCCGCTGGGAAGACGGCATGGCGTTCGTGAACAAGATCGTCGGCGGCACGATCCCCAAGGAGTTCATTCCCTCGGTCGAATACGGCATTCGCCAGACGGTGAAGACCGGCATTCTCGCCGGCTATCCGTTGATCAACATCAAGGTCACGCTCACCGACGGCAGCTACCACGACGTCGACTCGAGCCAGATCGCGTTCGAACTCGCCGGCCGTGAAGCGATTAAGGCCGCCGCGCCCAAGGCGGGGCTGCAGTTGCTCGAGCCGATCATGAAGGTGGTCGTCACGACTCCGAAGGACTTCGTCGGCAACGTGACGGGCGACCTGAACCGTCGGCGCGGCATGATCATCGACAGCAACGAGCGCGGGAATACGGTCGTGATCGAAGCGGAAGTGCCGCTGAGCGAGATGTTCGGTTACACGACCGACCTTCGTTCGATGAGCACAGGACGCGCCGCCAGCGCGATGGAACCGCTCAAGTACGCCGCCGTACCGGCAGGCGTGGCGAAAGCGATCATCGAAGAAGCAGGCATGAACAAGTAACTCGCGAACCCCGCATGACAATGCAGGGCTGCGTGAGTCACACTGAAAACCATCAGACGGGACGATCTTCGGATCGTCCCGTTCTCATTTGGCGGTTCTGTTTCCTTTTGCTTGTGAAACAGGCGTCGGGCAGAATGGCGGGCATTATGTGCAAAGCAAAACTCACGGTGCTGGGATTATCTGTCTCGCTCTGGTTCGCGTCCGTTTCTCCGCTGATTGCACAAACGACGCCGACGACCGCGCCCGCCGTTACGGGTCCTGCGACCACGCCGGCGGTGGTGACGGTCGACGGCTATCTTGCACCGGTCGACCCGTTCGAAGCGAAGATCAAACTCAAGCAGTTTGCCGGGCCGCTCAAGGTCAAGAGCGTCGTCGCGCACGGCGCGTCCGTCCGGGCAGGTGACGTGCTCGTGCAATTCGATACCACCGACGTCGATGAGGCGATCGTCATGGCCACGAGCGACTTCGAAGTGGCCAAGGTCGCCAACGCAAAACAGCAGATCGACAACACGCTCGGCGAGCAGAACGACACGCAGGCGATGGCGATCGCCAACGACGCCGTCGCGGATGCACAACTCGCGCTCGACTGGTGGACCAAGACCGATTCGCCAAAGCTTCTCAAGCAACTCGAGCTCCAGCTCAAGAACAGCGAGTTCAGCGTCGAAGACCAGACCGATGAGCTCGATCAACTTAAGAAAATGTACAAGAGTGAAGAGTTGACCAACGCGACCGCCGACATTGTGGTGAAACGCGCCGTTCGGCAGCTCGAGCAATCGAAGGTAATGCTCGACATCACCAAAGGCGATGTCGATCATCGCAAGGCGACCGAGTTCGTCGATCGTCAGCAGCTGATCGAACGTCAGCTCTTCAGCGCCAAGCAGGGCCTCGAAGCGCTCAAGGCACAGCAGGAACTTTCAAAGGTGGAGCGCGCCTCGGCGATGCTCAAATCGAACGTCGCGCTCAAGAACGCGCAAAAGAAGCTCAACGAACTCGAAGAAGACAAGGCGGCTATGACAGTGAATGCCGGCACCGATGGCACGGCGCTTTTCGGGTCATTCGACGGCGGCGCGTGGAAGGGGAGCAAGGTCGACGCGATCAAGGTCGACGATAAGCTCGACCCAACCAACACGTTCATGATCGTTGTCGCGCCCGGCAAGCTGAAGGCGATTGCGAAGGTTGATGAGTCGAAGGTGCTTAACCTTGAAGCGGGCCGAGCTGTAAAGGTCAAGCCGATCGCCATCGACGGCGCAGAGATCGCCGGCAAGACGGCCGCGCTCTCGCCGCTGACGAGCGCAGACGGCACCTACCCGCTGACAATCGATCTCAGCGACGTCGACCCGCGGCTCATGCCCGGGATGAAGGTGAAAGTCGACCTGCAGGAGAGCAAGTGACCGAGCGAACTTCAGCGGACGGATTGCCGGAGCCTGGCGGCTCTCCAGCGGGGTCAAGTCGCACCGACGATGCGTTTTGTGTCGCTGTTGCGCCCGATTGGCGGAAGCCGAGAGAAATGACCCCTTTTCGATCTTCGGCGATGAGTTCCGCGGGCAAATCTGACATCTCCATCACCCGGTCCGCTGAACAGAGGCGGACACTCGTTTGGCTGCTGTTTTTCCTTCTCGGAATCTGGGCCAATGCGATCGGGTGTGCGGCCACGCGAATCAAACCCCTCAGCGACGCAACGCCAGATCCCATTTACGCTCGGCCTATTGATCGCTCCATCGACGAGGGAGTCGCGTTTCTCCTCAAGACGCAGAACCCCGACGGATCGTGGGGCACCGGCCTGCAGACGCGCGGGACCGAGATTTACTCGATGGTTCCCGGTTCGCACGATGCGTATCGCGTCGGCACCTCCGGCCTGGGAACACTCGCCCTCGGCGAAGCGATTCGCGCCGGCCGGAAGGTGCCGAATCTCGAGCGCGCCTACGATCGCGGCCTCGACTACCTCATCAAGCACGGCGAAGCTCGCCGCGACAATGGTCCACTGCTTTACAACACATGGGCGCACATCTACGCGCTGCAGGCGCTCGCCGTCGAGCTGCGGTATCACCCATCGCCGGCGCTGAAAGCCGCGGCCGAGTTTCAAGTCGATCAGATGCGACGTTACGCGACCTACCTCGGTGGCTGGAACTACTACGACTTCCATGCCCACACGGAAATGCCCTCGCTCGCCCCGACGAGTTTTCAGACTGCGGCTGGCCTGGTCGCGCTCGATGAAGCGCGCAAGGCGGGTGTCTCTGTGCCTCAGAAAATGATCGACCTGGCGATCGCCCGCGTCGAAGAGACGCGCATGCCCGATGGTTCCTATCTGTACGGCAGCGACTACAAATACATCCCGCGCCTGCTTGCGAATCGGTCTAACGGCAGCATCGGCCGGCAGCAGTCGAACAATTATGCGCTCTGGCTGTACAACTCGAAGAAGGTCGGGCAGCAGCAGGCCGTCGAAGGGCTCAAAGCGTTCTTCGACAATCACCAGTGGATCGAGATGGGCCGCAAGCGGCCTTATCCGCACGAGGCGTGGTATCAGACGAGCGGTTATTATTTCTATTTCGGCCATTACTACGCTGCCAGGATCATCGAACGCCTGCCCGAGCCGCAGCGCGTGGAGGCGCAGGAAAGGCTCCAGTCACTCATCCTGCCGTTGCAGGAAAGCGACGGGAGCTGGTGGGACTACGCGATGTGGGACTACCACAAGCCCTACGGCACGGCGTATGCGGTGATGATCCTGTTGCGGTGTGATACGACAAGCGGCATGGCCGTCCCGGCCGCGAAATCAGCGACTAGTACACACGCTGCCTCGACACAATGAGTTCACTGGCGCGATGCCCGCGCCGGGAACCTGTCAATACGCCATGTCCAACACGCTCGACTATCATTCACCAGCACGCGAGAAGAAGCGTCACGATTACGCGTTCGCGCTGCTCAGCTGGACGGCTCTCTTTCTGGCATTCATCTACTTCGTTTTCCGTGGACCCATCTATCCAAACGGCAACCGGCTGTGGGACTTCTCGGTGTGCGCATCGAGCTCGTATCTCTGGGTTCACGGGCAGGACCCGTTTGATTGGGAGCTGGTCAAGAAGAGCTGGATCGATCGCGGAAGCGCTCGTGGGATCACGCCTGACATCTCGTGGCTCTACGCGATCGTCCCGCCGACCACTCTGGCAGTGCTCGCGCCCTTCGCGGCATTACCGGTGGCGATCGGCGCGTACCTGTATCTCATTGTGACGACGATTCTCACCGGCATCAGCGCGTGGCTTTGCGGGCAGTGGGCGAACATTCGCAGTGACAACGCGTGGCGGTTGTATATCGCGGCGATTCTCATCAGCGTGCCGGCGTCGCTGGGGCTCTACTCGGGGAACCCGACGATGCTCGCGGCGCCGCTGCTGCTCATCGGAAGTTACCTCATCGCACATTGGCGCAATAAAGGCTCGCAGGTGATCGGCGGCGCGCTGATCGGCATCGGCGTCGCGTGCAAGCTTCAACTGGGATTGCCGATCTTCGCGCTCTGGCTCCTGCTGGGTCGATGGCGCGCGAGCGTGACCGCAATGGTGGTTGCCGCGATCATCGCTGGCGTCGCCGTCGGAAGACTGGAACTGGCGAATGTCGAGTGGCTGGCCGGCTGGGTCGAAAACGTCCGCAAGATGCAGAGCGCCGGCGGGCTGAACGATTACGTCGCGGCGAAGAATCCGGATGACCTGGTGAATCTTCAGGTCGGCGTGTACCGCATTTTTCAGGATCGCGCCTATACGCAGCAGTTGACGTTGAGCCTCTGGGGAGTGCTCGCGGTGTTCGTGCTCGTTGGGCTGCTCAAGAGCCGCAGGCGGCAGGAATCGACGTTGGCGGCTATCGTCTGCGTCGGGCTGCTGATACTGATGCCGGTCTATCACCGCACTTATGACGCGATCATCCTGCTACCGCTGCTGGCGGCCGTATGCGCGGGATTGGCCAGAAACCTCAAGTGGTGGCCTGGCTGGGCAAGCCTGCTGCTCCTCGCGGGACTGGCCGTTCCCGCTGGGCTGCCATTTTATCTGCAGAAACGCGGCCTTCTTCACATCGACGATCACTCTATCGTGAAATGGTCGCTGGTCATCGGGCATAAAGGGTGGTGCGTGCTCGTGCTGGCATGCATCTGGACGACAATCTTTCTGCTTCGCTCTAGGGAATTGGATGATTTCCACGTGCCCGACGCGAAGGATGAGTCGGGAGGCCTCACGGCCCAGGCGGGCTGAACACCGTTAAGCTCTGAATTTTGCGGGTTTTAGAAGTTCGCGAGAGACGGCACGGAACCTGCCGCGTCTCGATGGTTTTTGTATCGGGTAAGGCCCAATTCCAAGAAAAACCGCCACAACAGCAACCCGTAAACTTGACGAGCGCTTCATGCTCTGTAAACTGCCCGACTCGCTTTACGGAATTCCCGTAAGAGATTGATCGGCGAACAGGTGTTGAAGGACTGGTAAAGCTCATGGATCGCATCCGAATTCGAATGGAAGCTTACGATCACGCGTCACTCGATCGCTCCTGCAAGGAGATTGTCGAGAACGCCAAGCGCACGAACGCCCGCGTGTTCGGCCCGATTCCGCTTCCGACTCGCATTGAGCGATACACGGTCCTTCGCAGCCCGTTCATCGACAAAAAGAGCCGTGAACAGTTCGAAATGCGAACACACAAGCGTGTGATCGATATTTCCGAGCCGACGGCCCGCACGGTCGAAGCACTCAACCGCCTCGTTGTGCCGGCGGGTGTGTTCGTCAAGATCAAGACCTACACCTGATCGGTGTCTGTCTGATCTGGCGGTCTGAAAAAATTACTGCCAATCCCAATCTGTCCTTTGGGCAGATCATGGTTGGTCCGATCACGGGGTTCATCCAAGAACCCGCTGAGTCCTGCGAACGCGGGATATCGTGATCGGCAATACAAGTCGTCTCTCAATCGACCGCAAGGTCGGGCGGAAGACGAGAAACCTCAACCGAGGCGGACACCATCTTCCGGCCCCTCACAAGAATGTGGGCCGGAATGCTCTGTCCGACGCAGATGACCCCAGCATTGCTAGGCAAAAAAGTGGGCATGACCCGCGTGTACGACGAGGCTGGCACCATGGTGCCGGTGACGATCGTCCAGGCCGGTCCCTGCCTTATCTCGCAAGTAAAAACCGTCGACGGGAAGGACGGCTATAACGCCGTTCAGATCGGCTACGAGGAAATCAAGCCTCGGAACAGCAACCAGGCCCAGATGGGTCACGCCGCCAAGGCGGGTTCCGCTCCGAAGCGCTTCTATCGCGAAGTTCGTCTGAAAAACGCCTCCGACAAGAAGGTTGGAGAAGTCATTGACGTGAAGGTGTTCGAAGGCGTCAGCGTTGTCGACGTCATCGGCACTGGCAAAGGCAAAGGCTATCAGGGCGTTATGAAGCGCCATCACTTCGGCGGTCTCTGTGCTTCGCACGGTACCGAACGCAAGCACCGTTCGCCCGGCTCGATCGCCTCCCACGCCACCTGGCGCGGTCAGAGCGGCAAGCCGAAGAAGGGCCTGCGTATGGCCGGCCGCATGGGCGGCGGACAGGTGACCGCTTCCGGCCACAAGATCA
Source organism: Phycisphaerae bacterium (assembly GCA_031411495.1). Lineage (GTDB taxonomy): Bacteria > Planctomycetota > Phycisphaerae > Tepidisphaerales > Tepidisphaeraceae > JANOBD01. The sequence continues at coordinate 236,235 of JANOBD010000235.1, forward strand.
TCAAGATCGACGCCGAGAACAACCTGCTCGTCATCAAGGGACCGCTCCCGGGCGCAATCGGCGGGCTCTTGTTCATCAAACAGTCGCGCAGTGTCGCGGCGGCGAAAGCCGCCAAGTAAGTCTGGCTATCTAACTGGTAACTCAAATGATCGAAGTTCCCGTATACAACCAGGATGGCCAGAAGGTCGAATCAGTGAATCTCGACCCGGCCAAGTTCGGCGCCGATGAAGAGGGCAATGTCAATCCGGCATTGCTCAAGCAGGCGCTGGTGTACTACCAGGCGAATCAGCGTCAGGGCACCGTCCAGACGAAGGCTCGCGGCGAAGTCGCCGGCTCCACCCGCAAAATGTTCAAACAGAAGGGCACGGGTAATGCCCGTACCGGCGGCATCCGCAACCCGATCAAGGTCGGCGGCGGCCACGCCAAGCAGAAGCGACCGAAGGATTGGCGCCAGGACATGCCCGTCAAGCAGCGCCGACTCGCCCGCAACCAGGCCGTCCTGGCCAAGATCAAGAGCGGCGACATCAAGGTCCTCAGCACGGTCGACATCAAGGAAGCCAAGACCAAGAACGTCGCCAAGGTATTCAAGGCGCTCGGGATTGATCGCAGCGTTCTCGTCGCAACCGCTGAGCACAATCCGAACATCTACCGTGCCGCCCGCAACATCGACCGTACCACCGTATCGACGGTTTCGCAGCTCAACGCGTGGGACATCCTGCGCAATCGCACGCTGGTGATTACCAAAGACGGTTTGAACAAGTTGATCGGATGAATAAGCGGAGCCTCGAAGCCCGGAAGGGTTGCGAGGCTCTAGTCGTTGATAGGAAAGTGAAAAAGAAACATGGACGCGACACAAATCATCCTTCGGCCGCTGGTGACCGAAAAGGGCACGTTCCAAAGTAACGAGTTGAACACCTACTCGTTCCGCGTGCACCTCAAGGCGAGCAAGACGGATATCAAGGCGGCGATCGAGACGCTCTACAACGTGAAGGTTGCAGATGTCCGGACGCTGACCCGTAAGGGTAAGCCTCGCCGCACCCGAACCGGAATGTTGCACACGCAGGTCTGGAAGCGGGCAATGGTCAAGCTCGAAGGTGATTCGAAAATCGAACTGTTCTGATGAGGAGTGGGCAGTGAGCAGTGGGCCGTGGGCAGTGAAAACCGCCTACCGTCGACCGCAGACCGCCGACTGAAAACGAAATGGCAATCAAGAAATACAAGCCCACGTCCGCCGGTCGCCGTCAAGGCTCGGTCATCGACTACAAAGCCGTCTTGACAAAGTTCAAGCCGGAAAAGTCGCTCACCGTCGGCCAGTCGCGCCCCAGCGGTCGCAATCACCACGGCGTGATCACCGCCAAGCATCACGGCGGCGGCAACAAGCAACTCTATCGTCTGATCGACTTCCGTCGGCAAAAGGATGGCATCGAGGCGAACGTCGAAGCGATTGAATATGATCCGAACCGCTCCGTTCACATCGCACTGATCAAGTACACCGACGGCGAAAAGGCCTACATCCTCGCCCCTGAGGGCCTAAAGGTCGGCATGAAGATCTCGAGCGGCCCTAACGCGCCGTTCGACATCGGCTGTGCCCTCCCGCTGATCAACATTCCCGGCGGCGTGGACATCCACAACGTCGAAATGAATCCTGGCCAGGGCGGCAAGCTGATCCGCACCGCCGGCAGCGTCGGCAAACTGACCAGCAAGGAAGGCGACTATGTCGTCATCACCTTGCCCAGCGGTGAAATCCGTCGCATTCGTAACACCTGCCGTGCGACCATCGGTCAGCTCGGCAACGGCGACTGGATCAACGTCAACATCGGCAAGGCCGGACGCAACCGCCATCGCGGCATTCGCCCGCACACGCGTGCGAAAGCCATGAACCCGATCGATCACCCGCTGGGTGGTGGTGAAGGTCGCAGCAACGGCGGTCGTCACCCGGTCAGCAAGACGGGTGTCCCGGCCAAGGGTGGCATCACCCGCAAGCCCAAGGCCGCGAGCGAGAAACTCATCCTGCGTCGTCGCAAGATGGGTAAGTTCCAGCAGCGTCCGCAGACGGTGAAGGCGTAAAGAAGACGGTGGCTAGTGGCGAGTGGCTTGTTGCTAGATGCGACATGCAATTCGACTAGTCACTAGTAACCAGCAACTGGCAACTACTATGAGCAGAAGCGCAAAAAAAGGTCCGTTTGTCGACGAGAAGCTGTTTAAGAAAATCTCGACGCTCAATGAGCGCCGGGCCAAGCAGCCCATCAAGACCTGGGCACGGGCGTGCACCATTATCCCCGAGTTCGTCGGGCACACGTTCGAAGTGCATAACGGCAACAAGTTCATCAAGGTGTTCGTGCAGGAAGACATGGTCGGCCACAAGCTCGGCGAGTTCAGCCCGACCCGTACGTTCAAGGGCCACCGAGCCAAATCAGCCGAATCACCGTCCAAGTGAGAAAGTGGAGAGTTGAGAATTGTGAGTAACGGGTAGATGAGGACTAAAACTCCCAACCCCGACTGACAACTTTCGACTAAACAGATATGGCAAAGACAGCAATCTATCGTGGCGCCCGAATCGCCCCGCGTAAGGCGCGGCTGGTGATGGACTTGATCCGCGGCCGAAAGGTCGATGATGCGATGTCCGTCCTGCAGTTCTCCAAGCGCCGGGCCGCCGTCATGATCGCCAAGGTCCTCAAGTCCGCCGTTGCCAACTACAACGAACAGACGGTCGAGCAAACCGATGGCGAACTGGTCATCAGCGAAGCCCGCGTGGATCCTGGGATCACGATCAAGCGTTTCATGCCGAAGGATCGCGGCAAGGCATACAACATCATGAAGCGCACCAGCCACCTCGTGGTGACGGTGAAGGCCGAGGATGAAGTCGAAGAGGACGGTCAGGAATAATTTGCCGCGAGCGGTCCTTAATGCCGCCACGGGAAAATCGGAAACAGAACATGGGTCAAAAAGTCAATCCAACCGGGTTCCGCGTCGGCATCAGTGAAGACTGGCGCTCCAAGTGGTTCGCGCCCAAGACGGCATACGGCCAGTTCCTCATCGAGGACTACCAGATCCGCAAGCTGATCGATTCGGCGCTCAACCGGCAGCCGCCGTTCGCCGCCGTGAGCGATGTACTCATCGATCGCACGCGTGAGGAAGTCACCGTGACGCTCAAGACGGCGCGTCCGGGTCTGGTCATCGGCCCCAAGGGCGAAAACGTCGACCGCCTCCGTGAGCGCGTCGAGGATCTGATCCACCGGAAGGTCGCTCCGATCAAGGTCATCGAGGTGAAGAATCCGGATCTGAACGCGCAACTCGTGGCCGAAGGTGTCGCTGAGCAGCTCAAGCGCCGCGCCAGCTTCCGCCGTGTGATGAAACAGCGCCTCGAAGCCACCATGGGCTCAGGCGCCAAGGGCATTCGAATCGGCCTGAGTGGCCGACTCGGCGGAGCGGAAATCGCCCGTGCCGAGAAGCAGACGAGCGGCAGCGTCCCGCTGACAACGCTGCAGGCCGACATCGACTACGGCTACGCCGTCGCCGAGACGACCTACGGCACGATCGGCGTAAAGGTTTGGATCTACCGCGGCATGAAGGGCGACGAAGATCAGGTGTACGACACGGAAGTTCGCCCGGGCGGTCCGGTTCGTCGTGGCCGACGTTGAGATATTTCCGATTGCCGATTTCCGAACGGAGCGGCAATGCAGGACAGCGAAGAAACTGGAAATCGGGAATCGATCGAGGTGACTTATGGCAATGATGCCCAAACGCGTGAAGTTCCGTAAGAGCCAGCGCGGCAAGATGAAGGGGAACGCCACCCGCGGCAACTATGTCGCTTACGGCGAGTTCGGCCTGCAGGCGCTGGGAAGCTGCTGGATTCCGGCCAAGACGCTCGAGGCGGCACGCGTTGCCGTTTCGCATGCGATCGGACGTACCGGGCGTTATTTCCCACGCGTTTTCCCGCACAAGAGCGTCTCCAGCAAGCCGCTGGAAGTGCGAATGGGCAGCGGCAAGGGCGAGCCGGAGTTCTGGTGTGCGGTCGTCAAGACTGGCACGGTGATCTGCGAAATCGGCGGTGTCGACGAAATCACCGCCAAGCGCGCCCTCGCCCGTGTCGCCAACAAGCTGCCGATCCGATGCCGGCTCGTCGCGCGTCGTCATACGGTTGCCTGATCAGATGAAGTTGAAACTGGAAGCAAGTCATGAAGAAGAACGCAGTCAAAGAACTCCGCGAGAAGGACGTCGAAGCCCTGAAGCAGACCCTGGTCGAGAAGCAGAAGCAGGTCTTCGCGCTTCGTACCCAGGCGGTCACGCAGAAGGTGGAGAATCCGCACGCGGGCAAGAACACGCGTCACGAGATCGCGCGAATCAAGACACTGCTTCGCGAGAAGCAGCTGGCGAAGGCGAAGAAGTAAGGATGTGGATAGTTAGGAGTTGATAGTTGATAGCTCGGAATCAGCTTGTAAAGCCTCACTATCAACTATCCACTAGGAACTATTAACTGGATTCAATATGGCAGCTACAGAAAACAAAGTTGAGCGTCCGCTCCTTCGCACGATCGAAGGCATCGTGACCAGCGCGAAGACGGCCAAGACCATCAAGGTCACCGTGACCTATCAGATCAAGCACCCGAAGTACGGGAAGTACCTCAATCGTCGCAGCGTCTTGCACGTCCACGACGAAAAGGGTGATGCGCGCGAGGGTGATACCGTGATCGTTGCCGAGTGTCGGCCGATCAGCAAGACCAAACATCACCGCCTGCTGAAGGTGGTCAGCCGTGGCAACGCGGCCGTGAAGGCGGAAGAGCCGAGCGAGATCGAGGCTTGAAGGCAAGTGGAGAGTTTTCAGTGGAGAGTGGAGAGTTTGTCTTCAACTCCCGACTCTCGACTCCTAACTCTGAACTGAGAAGAACATGATTCAACAACAATCCTATCTCGACATCGCGGACAACAGCGGCGCCAAGACCGCGATGTGCATGAAAGTGCTCGGCGGATCGACGCCGCGCGGCAAGTTCGTCCGCAAGACGGCCGGCGTCGGCGATATCATCATGTGCGTCGTCAAAAAGGCGTTGCCCAATGGCGAAGTCAAGGACGGCCAGATCGTTCGTGCGGTCATCGTCCGCACCCGGCACATCATCAAGCGCCCCGACGGGAGCTACATCCGCTTCGATAAGAACGCGGCGGTGATCATCAGCAAGGAAAACGAACCGATCGGCTCGCGTATCTTCGGCGCCGTCGCCCGCGAACTCCGCGAAAAGGGCTTCCTGAAGATCGTGTCGCTGGCGAGTGAAGTTGTGTAAAGCAAACGAGTAGCCCGTAAGTCGGTGTTCCCTAGAGGATCGCTGAGAACGGGCTGCCGACTACGAACTACTGACTACGGACAAAGCAATGGCAGCTCGAATCAAAAAAGGTGACGTCGTCGTGGTGATCAGCGGCGGCGACAAAGGCAAGACCGGGAAGGTCCTTGAGATCGACGGCAAGGCCGATCGCGTCGTCGTCGAAGGCATCAACCGAGTGTGGAAGCACCTCCGCAAGTCGGAACGCAACCCGCAAGGCGGGCGTCTTCAGAAAGAAGCATCCGTGCACCTGAGCAACGTGATGCCGGTCGATCCGACTACCGGCAAGGGCACGCGAGTGCGCTTCCAGGTGAAGGATGGCGTCAAGCATCGCGTCTCCAAGAGCGGAGCGAGCATGGGTGAGATCAGCAAGCGATAAGGTGTTTAACCCCGTCGCCTGCGACGGGCGAGTGACGGTTGGTAATCGTTACGCAAAGAGAGAAGCAAGCAGATGGCAAAGGAAAAAGACAACAAGAAGGGCGGCAAGCTGAGCGACGAGGAAATCGCCGCACGCAAGGCCGCCGCCGCGCAGAACAAAGCCAAGAAGGACGCCGACAAGGCCGCTTCAAGCGCTGCCGCCGACGCGACCGCTGGCGAAATCCCGACGGCACGCAAGCGCGTCGCCTATACCGAAAAGGTCATCCCGGCGATGATCCATGAGTTCGGCTACAAGAACAAACTCGCCGTCCCCAGGCTCGAGAAGATCGTGATCTCGATGGGCGTCGGCAAGTTCGCCACCGCCGGCGGCGAAGGCAAGGCCAAGATCGATACCGTCGAGCGCGAGCTCACGCAGATCGCCGGGCAGAAGCCGCAGCGCTGCAAGGCCAAGAAGGCCGTCGCGAACTTCAAGGTCCGCGAAGGTATGGAGACGGGCCTGAAGGTCACGCTGCGTGGAACGCGAATGTACGAGTTTCTCGATCGAATGATCACCTTCGCCATCCCGCGCGTGAAGGACTTCCGCGGGCTGAATCCGAACGCGTTCGATTCGGACGGCAACTTCAACTTCGGTTTCGCGGAGCAGACGGTATTCCCCGAAGTCGATGCGGCCGCGGTGACGTTTCAGCAGGGTATGAACATCACCATGGTGACGACCGCCAAGAGCGTGAAGGAAGGCCGCGAGCTGCTCAAGCAGTTCGGAATGCCGTTCCGCGTGGAGTCGAAGGAAAAGAACTGAAGTAAGTAGAGAGTTGAAAGTGGAGAGTGGAGAGTTCGATACTCTGCTCGCAACTCTCGACCTCGACTTCAAACTCTCAACTGAGAAACACATGAGCACAAAAGCCTGGATTGCAAAACAGAAGAAGCGTGAAGCCCTGGTGATCAAGTTCGCCGAGGTTCGACGCAAGTTGAAGAAGGAAGGCAATTTTGCCGCGCTGGCAAACCTTCCGCGCGACAGCAGCGCGACGCGTAGCCGTCGTCGCTGCCAGATCACCGGCCGCCCGCGATCGACTCTGCGGAAGTTCAAGATCTCCCGCCACGTCCTTCGCGAGATGGCGCTTCGTGGTCTGATCCCCGGATTGAAGAAGGCGAGCTGGTAACGAGTTGTTTGCGGTTTGCAGTTTGCGGTTTGCCGTGTGCAAACCGGAGTGCTGACCGCAAACCGCAAACTGCGAACTGCAAACTGGTTTCAAGAAATGAACAATCAAGATCCAATCGCTGACATGCTGACCCGGATTCGCAACGCGAACCGCACCGGCCGCAAGCAGGTTTCGATTCCCAACAGCAAGATCTGCCGGGGTATCGCCGCCGTGCTTAAGAGCGAAGGCTACGTGGACGACTTCGACCTGGTGGATGATGGCATCCTCGGCCAGATCCGAATCAAGCTGCGCTACTCACTTTCGGGCGAGAAGGTCATCCATGAGATCGACCGCGTCAGCAAGCCGGGCCGCCGTGTCTACAAGGCGGTCGCCGAGTTGCCGAGCGTCCTCAACGGCATGGGAATTACCATCGTCTCGACCAGCAAGGGCGTGATGAGCGACCGCGATGCCCGTAAGGCGAACATCGGCGGCGAACTGCTCTGCGTCATCAGCTGAGCAACGTGTAGCCGGCGAGCCTGCTCGCCGTCTTTTGTGTAACCGCGGGCTTGCTCGCGTAGGAAACCTAAAGGAGCGCGGCGTCCTGGACCCGAACGCTGATCTGTGAATCAGCCGACGCAGACTAACGACCGACGCGAGTGAAACATGAGCCGAATCGCAAAGAAGCCCCTCCCCGTTGCCGCCGGCGCCAAGATCGCCGTCAACGGTCAGGTCGTTACCGTCGAAGGCAAGGGCGGCAAGCTCACCTTCAACACCCATCCGAATGTCACCGTCAAGGTCGATGGTGCCAATGTCGTCGTCGAGCGCAAGGATGACGAGCGCCTCAGCAAGGCCCTTCACGGCACGACCTGGCGCATCCTGAGCAACATGATGGTCGGGGTAACCACCGGCTTTAAGCGCGTCCTCGAGATGCGCGGCGTCGGTTACAAGGCAGAACTCAAGGGGAAGAAACTCGTCATCACCGCGGGCTTCGCGAATGCGATCACCCGGGACGTACCCGCCAACCTCACCGTGCTGGTCGAACCCGGCACCGGCGAAATGACCAACAAGATCACCGTCAGCGGCGCTGACAAGCAGGCCGTTGGCGCCTTCGCCAGCGATGTCCGCAAAATCCGCAAACCCGAGCCATATAAGGGCAAGGGCATTCGCTACGAGGGCGAGTTCGTCAAGATCCGTCCCGGCAAGGCGTTCGCTGGTGCGGGTGCTAAGTAAGTGTTTCGTGAATAGTGGCTCGTGGCTGGTGCAATGTGGCCAGTCACTCCTCACCACAGACTATTCACTGATTTAAGGGTGAAAGCCCAGGTCAACCGCCTCTCGTATGAACGAGCGGCCTGAAAGTTGAGAAGAGACGATGTCAGACAAACTGATCAAGAAAGCACAGCGGCGGCAACGCCGGAAGTATCAGATCCGCCGCGACCTGTCGGGAACGCCAGAGCGTCCGCGCCTGACCGTGTTCCGCTCGGGCAAGCACATCTATGCCCAGGTGATCGACGATCTCGCCGGAAAGACGCTCGCGTCTTCGTCGAGCGTCGAGAAAGAACTCGGCCTCAAGCACGGGGCGAACGTGGCCGCGGCCAAGGCGGTCGGTTCGAAGGTCGCCGAGAAGGCAAAGGCCGCCGGCGTGAAGAAGGTCGCGTTCGATCGGAACGGCCGGATGTATCACGGCCGCATCAAGGCGCTCGCCGACGCCGCCCGCGAAGCCGGGCTTCAGTTCTAAAAACGTTTAGCCGGCGGGGCTGCTCGCCGAGTGAATCAAACGCACTGTGAATCGATCGAAATCGAATCACAAAGAGAGCCTGGTGACATACGAGCACTGGGATAACAGAAAGAAACATGAGCCAAGATCCAACAACTCAACCGACGACTCCGGCCGCGTCCGAAGGCGCCCCGGCTGCTCCTGAAACTTCACCGGCACCACAAGCCCCAAGCCAAGGTTCACACCAGGGCGGCGGCGGTGGTGGTGGATATGGCGGAGGCGGCGGAGGCTACGGTGGTGGCGGCGGCGGCGGTGGCGGTCGCGGCGGACAGCGCGGCGGTGGCCAGCGCGGCGGCCGAGGCGGCGGCGATCGCCGTCGCGGAGGCGAAGACGACGGCTCGGGCATCGAGTCGAGCGTCATCCGCATCTATCGATGTGCCAAGGTCGTCAAAGGCGGTCGTACGTTCAGCTTCGGCGCGCTCGTCGTCGCCGGCGACCGCAAGGGCAGCGTCGGCATCGGCTACGGTAAGGCCAATGAAGTGCCGTCGGCCGTCGAAAAGGCAACCAAGGAAGCCCGTCGCGCCTTCGTAAAGGTGCCACTGGTCGGAACGACCATTCCGCATCTCATCAAGGGCAAGACCGGCGCCAGCTCGATCACGCTTGTCCCGGCCCGCCCGGGCACCGGCGTCACCGCGGGCAAATCGGTTCGTCCGATGCTCGAACTGGCTGGCATTACCGATATCCTCACCAAGGCCTACGGCTCGACGAGCCCCAAGAACCTTGCCAAGGCTACCATGGATGCGCTCAGCCGGCTCCGCAGTGCTGAACACGTCGCCAAGAACCGAAACGTTGAACTCGCTGAGGGCGCTGGAAAGATTTAAGGCAGTCGAGAGTTGTCAGTGGAGAGTGGAGAGTTCAATGCTCTCGCTCGACTCTCCACAGTCGACTCTCAACTCTCTACTGGACACTATCATGACCATGATTCACGACATCACCTCCGCCGTCCCGCGTAACAAGCGGGCACTGCGCAAGGGTCGCGGCGACAGCAGCGGCAAAGGCAAGACTGCCGGCCGCGGTACCAAGGGTAGCGGAGCCCGCAACGGCAAGTACATCCGCCGAGGCTACGAAGGCGGCCAGACCGAGTTTTACCGACGCTTCCCGAAGCGCGGCTTTTCGAATTTCGACTTCGCCAACAACTTCAACGTTGTCAATTTGGCAGACCTCGAAGCCAAGTTTGACAGCGGCGCCACAATCGACAAGGTCGCGCTTCACGATGCCGGGCTCGTTCCCGATCTGAAGCTGCCCGTGAAGATCCTTGGCGACGGCGAGGTCAAGAAAAAGTTCACCGTCCAGGCGGGCTGGTACACGAAGTCAGCCGCGGACAAGATCGCCAAGGCCGGCGGCTCGGTGAAGAACGAGGAGGGCGCTGATTTCGCTTTCCCGCGTCCGAAGCCGAAGGTCGTCGCGAAGCCGAAGAAGAAGTAAGATCAAGGATCGAGCACGTAGTCCGTAGTCAGTAGTCCGTCGTTTGCTACCCCAGGCAAGCGGACTGCCGCCTGCGGACTACTCACTAATGGCTGCTCACATTTGGCCACGGACTCTTCTATGTTCCAAACGCTGATCAATATCTTCAAAGTGCCGGAACTGCGTAACAAGATCCTGTTTACGCTTTTCCTGATCGCCATCTATCGCATCGGGTTCAGCGTCCCGCTTCCGGGCGTCGACCAGGACCAGTTCCGGAAGATCGCCGAGCAACAGACGACCGGCGAAACCACCGCCGCCAGTCGCGTGGCCACGTATATCTCCATTTTCTCCGGCGGCAACATCAACCAGTCGACCATTTTCGGTCTGGGGTTGATGCCCTACATCTCCGCCTCCATCGTTTTCCAGCTGGCCGGAACGGTCGTTCCCTCGCTCGAAAAAATGCAGAAGGAAGGCGAAACCGGTCGACGCAAGATCCAGGAATGGACCCGCTACGCAACCGTCCTGCTCGGTCTCATCCAAGGTGGCTTCTGGCTCAAATACATCGCGGGGCAGGGGCTGATAGCGAACTACTTCGCGGGGCCGGGTGCGGGAACGTTCTGGGCCATGGGATTGATCATCCTGACAACCGGAAGCATCTTCCTGATGTGGCTCGGTGAACAGATTGACGAGTACGGCCTGGGCAACGGCGTGTCGCTGCTGATCATGGCCGGCATTCTGTCGCAGCTCCCCGGAGCGATCGCGACGGTCATTCGAACGTTCGATCCGAGCACCACCGCCAGCACCTCCGCCATCGGCACCGCGGACGTCATCTTCCTGATCGCCTCGTTTATCGCCGTCACCGGCTTTGCCATCCTGATCACGCAGGCGCAACGACGCATTCCGATCCAGCAAGCCAAGTACACCCGCGGTCAGAAGGTTTACGGCGGCCAGAAGCAGTTCCTTCCGCTTCGCCTGAATCATGGTGGCGTGATGCCCGTCATCTTCGCACAGTCGGTCATGCTCTTCCCCGGCGTCATCATCGCCAAGCTTTCGGAGTGGACTCAGCCGGTCGGTGGATCTTCCACAGGCGGCGTACACGCGGGCCTTTCCTGGCTGAATGATCGCCTTCGTCCCGGTCAGCTCTTGTACGTGCTGCTCGAGATCGGGTTCATCTACTTCTTCGCGTACTTCTGGACGACGGTGCAGTTCCAGCCCAAGGAAATGGCCAAGCAGCTTCAGGATTACGGCAGTTTTGTCCCCGGCATTCGCCCGGGCAAGCGGACGGCCGATTATCTCGAGAGCGTGATGTATCGCATCACGTTCGTCGGTGCCGGCTTCCTCTGCGTCATCGCGGTCCTGCCAACGGTTATCGCCAGCGCCATGAACATCCCGTACACAGTCGCCAGCTTCCTGGGCGGCACGGGTCTGCTCATCGTCATCAGCGTAGCGCTCGACATGGTGCAGCGCATCGAAGCCAACCTGATGATGCGAAACTATGGCGGCTTCCTCGGCGAAGGCGGCAAGCGAATCCGAGGCAGGAATTATTAGGAAGGGCGGAGGGATGAAGGATGAGGGATGAAAGGCCAATTCATCCCTCGTCCCTCAGCCTTCATCCCTGTCTTCCGAGATGCCCATCATCCTCAAATCTCGCCGTGAGATCGAAATGATGCGCCGCACCGGCCGCATCGGCTACGGCATTCTGCAGAAGATGGCTGCGGCGGTTGCCCCGGGAGTGACCACCTTCCATCTCAACGAAATCGCCCGCATCGGCCTGGATGAGGTCGGCGCCGTCGCCACCAGTAAGAACTATCCGACCTACAAGGCGGGTGAAGGGTATCCGGCCGAGACGTGTATCAGCGTGAATGAGGAAGTCGTTCACGGCATCCCGAGCAACCGGGCGCTCAAGAGCGGCGACATCGTCTCGCTCGACCTCGCGCTCAAGCACGAAGGCTACTGTGCCGACATGGCGATTACCGTGCCGGTTGGAACGATTTCGCCCGCGAACCAGAAACTCCTCGAAGTCACGAGCAAGACGCTCGACCTGGCGTTGCGGCTGGTGAGACCGAACGTCCGCTGGTCGGAAATCGCCCGGCAGATGCAGCGCATGGTCGAAAGCAATGGCTTTTCCTGCGTTCGAGAGTTCGTCGGCCATGGGGTGGGCCGCTCGATGCACGAAGACCCGAAAGTGGCCAACTTCGTGACGGCCGAGCAGCTCAAGCACGATTTCAAATTGCGCCCGGGCATGACCTTCGCGGTCGAGCCGATGGTAGTGGCCGGCCGGCGCGATGTGGAAGTGCTGGAGGACAACTGGACGGTCGTCACGGAGGACCGCCGGTCTGCCTGTCACTTCGAGCACACGATCGCGGTGACGGAGAACGGTGCGGACGTACTGACGGATGGCCGGGAGCCCTGGGGATTGTGAGTTCAGGGCGAAAAATGTCCGAAAGACGCATCCGGGCGCGAAATGTCAAGCAAACAACTCAAGGTTCTTGAGTTATGGGCAGAGTTCGGCTAATGTCTTCGATTCCCCGTATTTTCGGGGCGATTATCACAGGTGAGCCATGAAGGTAAGATCAAGCGTGAAGCGGATTTGTGAAAACTGCAAGATTGTGCGGCGCGAGGGCGTGCTGCGCGTGATCTGCACCAATCCCAAGCACAAACAGAAACAAGGGTAAGTAGTGGAGAGTTGTCAGTGGTGAGTGGAGAGTCGCGAATGCGACTTTTTTCAACTCTCACTCTCGACTCTCAACTCTCAACTGAGGCGACAAATGCCCCGTATCAGCGGTATCGATATTCCCCCGAAGAAGAAGATCAAGATCAGCCTGCGCTACATCTATGGCATTGGCCCGACCAACGCCATGGACATCCTCAAGGAAGCCGGCATCGATCCGGAGAAGCGCGCCGATGTGCTGACCGAAGAGGAGATCGCCGGCATCGTCGCGATCATCGATCGCGGCATCCTGGTCGAAGGCGCGCTGCGCCGGAAGACCAGCCAGGACGTCACGCGTCTTCGCGAAATCGGCAGCTACCGCGGCATGCGTCATCGCCGCAGCCTGCCCGTCCGCGGCCAGCGCACCCGTTCAAACGCACGCAGCCGCAAGGGCCCGCGTAAGACGGTCGCCGGCAAGAAGGGCGTGAAGGAACTCGGTAAGTAATAAGAGTTGCTCGTGGTTAGTGACTGGTGGCTAGGAATGACCAGTCACTCGCCACTCGTCACGAGCAGCTCCTCAAGGTTACGGCCCGTCGCCCGGCAATCATGTTCAGGCGTTCGGACCGGCTAGATCCAAAAGGAAGACAATGGCAGAATCAACACAGAACAAGGCGACGACCGGCGCGAAAGCCGCTGGCAAGAAGAAAGTCCGCAAAGGCGTGACGCGAGGGATCGCGTTCATCAGCTCGACGTTCAACAACACGATCGTGACCATCACCGATCTGGACGGCGCGACGCTGTCCTGGGCGTCGGCGGGCACGATGGGGTTCAAGGGCGCGCGCAAGAGCACGCCGTTCGCCGCGGGCCGTGCCGCCGAAAAGGCGGCGACCGAAGCCAAGAAGCATGGAATGCTCGAACTTGAAGTTCGCGTGAAGGGCCCCGGGGCCGGCCGCGAACAAGCGATCCTCAATTTGCAGCACGCGGGACTTAAGGTCACCGGCATCGAAGACACAACCCCGCTTCCGCACAACGGCTGCCGACCGCCGAAGAAGCGACGTGTGTGATGCAGTGGAGAGTGGGCAGTGGAGAGTGGAAAGTTCAATCGATCCATGTTCTCGCTTACAACTCTCGACTCTCGACTAACAACTGAAAACTGATTCGCCTCATCCCGACGAGGCTGGCGTACAGATGGTCCTCAATGTCGAGGACGGGAACTGCCGGCAATTCGAGATCCGAGGCAAGGAGTAAAATATGCGAGTGAAATGGCGTGGACTTGAGCTCCCGTCGCGCGTGATTCGCGACGACCGGGTCTCCAACGAAACTTATGGACGATTTTCCGCTGAACCGTTCGAACGCGGCTTCGGCACCACCGTCGGCAACAGCCTGCGACGCATCCTGCTCTCGAGCCTGGAAGGCGCTGCGGTTACCAACGTCCGTATCAAGGGCGCGACACACGAGTTCAGCTCCCTCACCGGCGTGATGGAAGATGTCACCGACATCATCCTCAACATCAAGAGCATGATCGTCCGCCTTGAAGACGATGAACCGCGCCAGATGGTCATCCGCGCCAACAAGGCCGGCGTTGTCACTGCGGGTTCGATCGAGGCCCACCCCTCGATCACTGTCGTCAACAAGAACCAGGTGATCGCGACGCTCACCGAAGACGTCGAGTTCGAGATCCTCTTCACGGTTCAGAAGGGCCGTGGCTACCGCACCGCGCTGGAAAACACGCCCAAGGGTGATGAGGTCGAAGCCGGCATGATCCATGTCGACAGCGTCTTCTCGCCGGTTACGCGCGTCCGCTATTCGACCGAAGACGCACGCGTCGGCCAGAAGACCGATTACGATCGCCTGGTACTCGAAATCTGGACCAACGGCACCGTCTCTCCCGAGAACGCGCTGGTCGAGGCCGCCAAGATCCTCCGCAAGCACCTCAATCCGTTTGTCCAGTACTTTGAGATGGGCACCGATCTCGCCAGCGACGAAGCCGTTTCGACGCTCCGCGAAGCTGCCAAGCCCACCATGGATCCGGAGATCGAGCAGAAGCTGAACATGACCGTTCAGGAGCTGGACCTTTCGGTCCGTGCCAACAATTGTCTGGAATCGGCACGCATCCAGACGGTCCGCGATCTGGTTCTCAAGAGCGACAGCGAACTGTTGAAGGTTCGCAGCTTCGGCAAGACGTCGCTGCGTGAAGTGAAGCGTCGTCTGCAGGATCTGGGGCTTCGCCTGGGAATGACCGAGGATGAGCTCACCAGCATCTCGCGTTCGCCGGTGGCCAGCAGTTCCGACGGACTGAGCGACGAGTCGGCAGAAAACAACTGAGTATTTCAAAAGTCAGAGAAGACAGGTGACCCATGAGACATCGTTTGCGAGGCCGACAGCTCAGCCGTGATTCCGAACACCGCAAGGCGCTTCGCCGTAACCTGGCGCAGAGCCTGTTCGAGCATGGCAAGATCAAGACGACGCTTCCCAAGGCCAAGGAAGTTCAAAGCTTCATTGAGAAGCTCATCACTGCCGCCCGCAAGGGCGTGAGCGCGCAAGGCGAAGACGCGAAGGTCGTCAAGCTGAACGCACGGCGCAAGGTCGTGTCGATGATGAACGATCGCCGACTCGTCGATGAGAACCAGGACTTCGTCGAGAAGGGCAAGGGCTCGCGCAGCGTCGTCGAGAAGCTCTTCGACGAAGTTGCGCCCAAGTTCGTCAACACGAACGGCGGCTACACCCGCATCATCAAGCTCGCCAAGCATCGCATTGGCGATGGCGGCATGCTGGTTCAGCTGGAACTGGTCGGCACGAGCGAGGCCCCCAAGGGTACGGCCCGCAAGCCTTCCGGCCTTCGCCGCAAACGCGCCGCCCGCAAGGCCGAGTTCGCGACGAAAATCCTCAAGAAGCACAAGACCGAAGCCGCCGCGTAACAGCGAGATTCGGGTGAATGAAGATTCGTCAAAGGTCCGCGCTGTTGCGCGGACCTTTGCCGTTTGCTGACGGAAGTTGTCACTCCGCCGCCCGTGCGATATCCGCCATCGGAGTGACGCAGGTCCGATTCTTCGATTGAGGCCGGGGCGAGCAACCTGGCGAAAACCGGGATCGGCCGCGGGACCGGTGCGTTTCAGACTTCATTACGGCCTCGGATGCCATCCTTTTCCGACAGGCGCCAGCGCAGAGAATGGACAGTAGGCTGCCGATCGTTATCCTCCCACCTGACGGCGCGGAGTCGCCGACTTTGAACCATCGCCTGGGAGACGGGATAGGAGGTCCCGATGCGACTGGACCAATTGCTGCGTGAGGCCGGAATTGGCTATCGCAGCGAAGCAACCCCCGAACTTCAAATCTCCGACATCTGCGACGATTCGCGCCGGGCGCGAAGCGGCTCTCTCTTCGTCGCCCGGCGGGGAAGTAAGTCCGACGGCTCGACATTCGTGGCCGATGCCGTCGCGCGCGGCGCGGTCGCCGTCGTTTCACAAGATCCGATCCAAGCCGACATCGGCGTGCCGCGTATTGTCGTTTCCGATATCGCCTCCGCCACGGCCAAGCTCGCCCACGCCTTCCACGGGTGGCCGGCGCGTTCGCTGAAGGTCGTGGGCATCACCGGTACCAACGGCAAGACCACCACCGCCTATCTCCTGCGTCATCTGCTCAATACCTCCGGCATCAAATGCGGATTGATCGGCACCGTAGAGACCGACGACGGGACGACCTCCATCGAGTCCGATATGACGACGCCTGGCGCAATCGAACTTGCCTGGCTGCTCGCGCGCATGCGCGACAACGGCTGCAAGGCCGTCGCGATGGAAAGCTCCAGCCACGCGCTCGACCAACAGCGCGATGCCGAGATCCGTTACGCCGCCGCGGGTTTCACGAACCTTACTGGCGATCATCTCGATTACCACAAGACGATGGAGAGCTACGCGGACGCGAAGGCCAGGCTCTTTACCGCGCTCGATCCGAATTCGGTCGGCGTCGTGAACGGCGACGATGTCTGGTCGCCGCGGGTGTTTGCGAAAAGCCGGGCGCGTATCGTCAACTACACCATCGAAGGCGCCAGCCAGGCGAGCGCACTGGGCATGTACCGTGCGACCGACATCCTGATCGATGCGAGCGGCACGCGATTCAAGATTCGCAGTCGCGACGGCATCGCGGATGTCAACATGCGCCTTGTCGGACGTCACAACATCCAGAACGCAATGACAGCCGCCACCATCGCGGTCGAGGCGTTCGGGCTTTCGTTGCACACTGTTGCCGATGCATTGGGTGACGCGCAAGGCGCCCCGGGGCGGCTTCAGAGCGTCAGCAACGCGCGCAAACCGCGACTTTCAATCCTCGTCGACTACGCGCATACGGACGATGCGCTGGAGAATGTTCTCAAGGCGTTGAGGCCCCTGACCCGTGGAAAGCTACGGGTAGTGTTCGGCTGTGGTGGCGACCGTGACCGCACAAAGCGGCCGCGCATGGCAATGGTCGCAAAGCGTCTTGGAGACGCGGTTTACGTCACGAGTGATAACCCGCGCTCCGAAGATCCAAATAACATCATCAGCGACATTCTTTCAGGTCTGCCGGCCGATGAACGTGAGACCGTCGTTGTCGAACCCGATCGCCGTGCCGCGATCTATCGGGCCATCAGCGACGCCGATGATCAGGATGTCGTGCTGATCGCCGGGAAAGGGCATGAGAAGTACCAGATCGTTGGCGGCAGCCGACTGCACTTCGACGACGTCGAAGAAGCGCAGCAGGCCGATCCGGATGTGGCGGGTCGCGAACGACTCGCCCACGCGAATGAGTCGCGGACGAGATGACGGTTCGAAAAACCTGCACGTCCAAAGAAGTCACTATGAATCGACTCCCACTCTCACAAGTTCTGCAAGCGGTCGGCGGGCGCGCGATGTTCAACCGCACCACCGATACGACGCAGGTCCGCGGCGCATCCACCGACAGCCGATTCATCGAACCCGGCTGCGTCTTCTTCGCCATCCGCGGCGATCACAACAACGGCCACGACTATCTGTCTGATGCGGCGTCCAAGGGGGCTGTCGCCGCCGTTGTCGACCATGAGCCGGCTATCGACCTGCCGAACATGAAGTTCATCGTCGTGTCCGACACGCGCAAAGCGCTGGGAAAGTTCGCCACGTACGTTCGGCGGCAGTTTGGCGTGTGCAAAGTGATCGGCGTTGCTGGCAGCAACGGCAAGACATCCACGAAGCACCTCATCTCCGCCGCGCTCAGTTGCCGCCTCCGTGGCTCGATCTCGCCAAAGAGCTACAACAACGACATCGGCGTCCCGTTGACGATTTTCCCGGCCGACCCGAACCAGGATTACCTCGTACTCGAAATGGGCACGAACAACCCCGGCGAAATCCGTTTGCTCACCAACATGGCCAAGCCGGATATCGCGGTCATCACCAACTGCAGTGAGGAACACCTGCAAGGGCTCGGCGACGTGATGGGCGTCCGCCGCGAAAACGCATCCGTCATCGACGGCATCCGCGAGGGCGGACTGCTGGTGGTGAATGGCGACGACCCGGAACTGCTCGAAGCCATTTCGGGCTACAAAGGCCGGACCGTGAAGTTCGGCTTCCTGCCCAGTAACGACGTGTTCGGCACCGACGTGCAGGTCCACGACAACGGGACCAGCTTCAGGCTTAACAATCGCACGACGCGGGTCTTCGTGCCCATGATCGGCCGACACAACGCGATGAATGCGCTCGCGGCGATCGCGGTCGCCAAGCGGTTCGGACTGCCCGAAGAAGAAGTGATCGCTTCCATGGCCACCAGCAGCAAGCCCGAAATGCGCATGCAGCGGATGGATGCTCACGGGGTGATGATCCTGAACGACTGTTACAACGCCAATCCCGCCTCGATGCGGGCCGGCATCGAAACACTCCTCGAGTTCGAACCTGTCGGCCGCAACGGCCGGCGCGTCGCGGTCCTCGGCGACATGCGCGAACTCGGCGATACCAGCGAGCGCTATCATCGTGAAGTGGGGCGATTGCTGGCGGAATTGAAAGATGAGATCGACCAGGTTTACTGCGTCGGCGAATGCTCGAAGTGGATCGTCGAAGACGCCGTCTCTCACGGCTTCAAAAGCCCGATCGAACGCTTCGCCGACTCAGAAGCGGCCGCCAAGTCGATTGCCAAGAAGGTCAGGCGCGGCGACCTCGTGCTGGTGAAAGGTTCACGCGGCATTCGGCTCGAACGGGTGGTGGAACAAATGGTCGGCGGAACGAAGCTCAAGTCGGCCGCGGGGTAAGGGCCGAACTGTCATCCAGAAAACTAGCCGAAGAAGAATCTCCACGTAGAAGGACAATCGGCGCCGAACGACGTTGACTCCGAGATGCTTCGGTCGCCGAGGCTCCCTCTGCACGACATGACTTGCGATGAGAGGGCTGCGTCCCAGTAGCCCTCAACCAACCTTCGGAGCTAACGTGTTTCCCGAACTCTACGCGCGATTCGGCCCCTCGCTCGAAGCCCACGGCTTCGGGTTCCTGCGCGTCTTTTCGTTCGTCACGTTTCAGAGCGCCTTCGCGGTCCTGCTCAGCTTTCTCATCGTGGTCCTCCTCGGCAAACCGGTGATCGGCTGGCTCCGCGCGCGGAAAATCGGCGACAATCCGGACTTCGATCAAGCCGACATGAACGCGATCATGGCCGACAAGCGCGGCACGCCGACCATGGGCGGGCTGCTGATCGTCGGCGCGATCCTTCTCACGACGCTGCTCGTGGCCGACCTGCGGAACTACTACGTCTGGCTCGCCATCGTCTGCGTGAGCCTGCTCGCGCTGCTGGGTGCGACTGATGACTGGATCAAGCTCAATCGCCACCGTCTGGCCGCGAAGAACAAGGAGACGGCGTCCCGGCAGGGTCTCTCCGGCCGCGAAAAACTGGTCGCCCAGATCATCCTCGGCCTGGTCATCTCCTGGCTGACGTACGACTACGGTCAGGAACTCCCACAGAATGCCCGGCTTTACTTCCCGTTCTTCAAGGAGGAATCCGGCGTCTGGCTGCGGTTGCCGGCGATCGCGTATGTGCTCTTCTCGACCTTTCTCATTACCGGGTTCAGCAACGCGGTTAATCTCTCGGATGGGCTCGATGGCCTTGCGAGCGGCTGCACCGCGCTCGCGGCGTTTGTACTCATGATCTTCGGCATCATCATCGGCGACGAACAGCTCGCGAAAATTCTGCTCTATCCTGATCTGCCTGCCGGCAGCCAGCTCGCGGTGATGGCGGGCGCGATCGGCGGCGCATCGCTCGGCTTCCTCTGGTTCAACTGCAACCCCGCCCGCGTCTTCATGGGAGATACCGGCTCACTCGCGCTTGGCGGCCTGCTGGCCTATATTGCGATCGTCATCCGGCAGGAAATCCTATTCACGCTCGTCGGCGCCGTCTTCGTGGCCGAGGCGCTCTCCGTGATCATTCAGGTGAGCTATTTCAAGCTCTCCCGCAAACTCTACGGCGAAGGCCGGCGCATCTTCAGGATGAGCCCCCTGCACCACCACTTCCAGAAGTGTGGCTGGAGCGAGACGCAGGTGGTGGTGCGCTTCTGGCTGATCGGCGCGATGCTTGCGGCCTTCGCGTTGGCGACGATTCGGCTGCGATAGGCCAGATTTCCAGCCTGCGCGACACTCCGCGACTCGGGACCTCGTTTACTGAGTGCAAGAGAGAAAAATGCGTATCGCCCGTCCGTCGATACGCATCCCCAATAACTGATATCTCAATATCCGATCAACGCGTCACGGCTTGGTCGGCTCGCTTGGCGGGGTTTGCGGAGGAGCGGCGGGGGTCCCGATATCATCGGGAAGCGCGCCGGTGCCTTGTGTGTTTCCACTGGCGGGAGGCTCGGCAGGGGGCGCCGCGGGGGCCGTTTCAGCCGGGGCACCGGGCTTGAGTGCCGCCATTCGCTCCTTCAGTTTTTCGATCGTGTCGATCGTACCGTTTTCAATATCGGTTGCGAGCGAGGTGAGCTTATCCTTCATTGGTCCCATCGCACCAACCATCATCCCGCCCATGGCAGTGAAGCCCTGCGGAAGCCCGGTGAGGTCGAGCTTCCAGATGTCGTCTTCCTTGAGGAACTTCAACGTCGGTTGTTCGTCGCCTGGAAGCGGCAGCGCGAGCGCGGCGTGCGTGTCATCGCTGGAGGTCATTTTCAATTCGTCGATTTTCTTTTTTGCCGCCTCTGGGTCCATCGCCTGGCCGTTCGGAACGGCCGCAACCCCCAACTCCTTGATGGCGGCAACGCCTTCGTCGCCGAACTTTTCCTTGACGGCCTTGTTGATCCGCACACCAAGCTCAGCGAGCTCGCGCACCGGAGCGACCAGCGGCTGGGACGTTTCATCCGTCTTGATGCGATTGAAGAGCTGCTCGATGATCGACGGATCATCCGGCGTCGCGGCAAGCTGCGTCACCAGGTCCTTGAGTGACTGCTTGACTTCGAGCACCGTCGGCGAGTCCGTCGTGGCGGTAGTTGCTTCTGCCGGCTTTTCTTCGACCACTTTCGGCGGCTCGACGTAGATCGCCGCGGGAACGTTTGGCACCGCGAGCGAGCCTTCGCGCGCCTCGCGGATGGCTGCTTTCGCGCCCTCGATCGAGTCGGTGTACGTTTGTTCCTTGGCGATGTCACCGGCGAGGCTGGCACTCGAAGCCAGCTGGCTCAACAGGGCGCGGTCGTAGTTGATAAAGATCTTTGTGGTGGACTGAAGCGATTTGATCGACGTCGTGTCTCCGCCTGCGCCGGTGATGCCTTCGATCATGTCCTTGGCTTCGCCGAGCAGTTCGTCGGCCTTCGTCACCGCATCGCCCGCCTCTTTGATGAGCTTTTGCGAATTGAACGGTTCGGGCACGGCGGCGAGGCCTTCGGAGATCTGTTCCAGCGATTCAGCGACGCTCGCCATGTGGAGCAGGGACTGCGCGTGCGCCCGATAGATTCCCGCTTCTTCGCGCTTGGCGATAGCCTTCTGGAGGTTAATCCGGTCGCCGTTGAGTGTTGCGGTGAGGGCGGACCATGCGGCCTTCTCAGGCGCGTTTCGTCCGCCGGATTCGGCACTGCTGACGCTCGAGCCGAACGAATCCGCCTTTGCTTTTGCGTCTGAGAACTTCGTCACCGCGTCTTCGAACGCCGTGACGGCCTGCTCGCGTGTCTCGCCGGCCTGCTTGAGGGCTTCGACAAGTTCATTGATCAATGTCTTGACCGAAACCTCGCCCTTGTCGCCACCATCGGCCGAGAGGACCGATTTCGCGAACGCGGTCTGCAGATCCACTTTCGCCTTGGTCTCTTTCCAGTTGCCGGCGAGGGCAGACTGCTGCGTGTCGAAACTCTTTACCGCGGCATCGAGCTGGGTTTCGAGTTGCGTCTGCACGCCGAGGTCCGCGGTGAGCCGGTTGATCGCCGATTCGAGATCGCTGATGGTTCGCGAGACGACGGCCGCCTGCTGGCGAAGGTCGGCAGCCTGGGTGACGGTCTTGAGCTTATCTTCGCCGCGCTGTTGATCGGATTGGGCTGACAGATTTCCGACTTGCGTGAGCAGGTCGTTCCGTTTTGCCGTGGCTTCCTGGAGTTGACCTTGCGCTGTGGCGAGTTCACCTTCTAGGCGGCTCTTTTCCTGTTTGACGGCGTTGAGGGTTGGGATCGACGTGCCGGGCACGTCCGTCACTGCCGCCGCATTGCCATCGCCGCGCGTTTTGGCGGTGAGATCCTGGATGTGGGCGATGGTTTTCGAGGGATCGAGCCCGTTCTGTGTTGCGGTCACCATGGCGGTGGTGCCCGCAACGGATGCGAGCGAACTGATCCGCGAGACCAGCGCATCCGTCTGCGCCTGTTTGACTGCCAGAGAATCGGCTAAGCCGCGCGCATCGCTCAGGCGCGCCTGCGCGACGAGTTCGATCGACTGGACATTGACGGGGAGAGACCCTTCGGCAGCGCCCGTGATCTTCTCCGATACTTCCGTACCAGAACCGCCGGAACTGCGAACGGCGAGCGCGTTGGCCTGCTGGTCGAGCAAAGCGCTTTCAGAATTATCGCAGCCGATGACGACGGCGGCGGCGCAGCTCGCCAACGCCAGGCGCGCCCATCGATTGATTTGGGGGTTCATCGCGGTGGTCTCCAGGGGGTTGACGAGACGCGAAAATCCATGTTCGCGTCCCGGGCTATCTTCCGGTGATATCTCAACTTGATGTAATGCCGACCCGATTGTGGTTGGAGTCTATAGGCGTGTCAAACTTCGCCGATTCGAACGACGGTGTGACCGTACCGTCTTTTCGCCGACGGCATTCGATCTTGCGGATACGAACACAGCCTGCGGCGCCGCGACCACAGCGGTGAGGCGAATTGCCGTCAGGCTAAGCTGCGAAGTCCCGCCGAACGACACCGCTTCGCCGCAGTCGCTCGCATAAGCAGTTTGTCATCTTGTTGTCAAATTCTGCGGGGATTACTCCGGGTAGCAAGAACGGAAACCGCGGGGGATCGGTGGATTTCACTTTTTCGATTTCTTGGGTTGCAGGCAGGACGACCGAATTCGAGATCGATGAGTGAGCCCGCGGCGCGATGAGGAGCGACTCATCGTTGCGACAAGCTGGGGAGAGTATTCTGGATGAAGTGGGAAGTAGGACAAGCACTGATAGGTGTCCCTTGCTCAAATCAAGTGCGGCAGGGTTTGTGAACAGGGTCACAAATTAAAATTTTTTGGTCATGCTGTTCCGGACTTGAGAGTCTTCGCATCTGCTTTGTTTTTCAGAGTTTGCGCCTTCCTCGGGCGCGTTTTGATGCGGTTTCCCAGGACCGATAACAGGATCTTCGCGCTTGACGGGGAAGGATGGGAAACTAAAAGGTTTCTCAGACAAGCGGGGCTCGGATTCGCCGGCGGTCCTTCGGACCTTTCAGTGAATCCATCGAGCAGTGGCCGACTAAGGCCACTTCAATCGCCGGAACGCAATGTCCGGCTTACATCGTGTGGTTTGGTTCTGGCTTCGGCAATTGCCGGATGACCAGTCAATCTTGGTCCTTTTCTGCCTTGGAGGGCAAGAGGATGACAGTTAAATCGTTTTCTTCGCGTCGCCCCGCCGTTCGACGCTCACAAATTCTCGAAACGCTCGAAAACCGCCAACTCATGGCGGGCTTCAGCGCGAACTTCAATTTCCAGCCGGCCCGCTCCAGCGTGCCGCTTCACTACGCCGCCGACACCGGCAACGTATTCAGCAATCAGGGCAACTACCAGTACGGCTGGGATGCCAACAACTCCGCCAATTCCGTCGACCGTTTCACCAGCGCCGACACCCGCTACGACACCTTCGCCTACCTTGGCAAGGGCGCGACCAAATGGGAAGTGGCCGTTCCGAACGGCCAATATCGCGTGGCGGTCACCGCTGGCGATTCCTCCTCGACAAGCGCTCACTACGTCCTGAACGTCGAAGGCAGGACGCTCATTAACGAGACGCCGAACGCCGGCAACCGCTGGTCCGAAGGCAGCGGCACCGTTACCGTCGCCGATGGTCGGCTTACCGTCACCAGCGGCAGCGGCGCCTACAACAACAAAATCACCAGCATCTCGATCACGCAGTTGTCGGGCAGCACCGGCGGCAGCACCAGCGGCGCAGCGATCACCGCACCCAAGGCGCCGTCGTGGGCGGGCACCTGGAGCGTCACCTCCAACTCGCTCGTCCTGGGATGGGGCGATGCATCGAGCAATGAATCTGGATTCATCGTCGAACAGAGCACCAATGGCACCGCGTATCGCGAGATCTCGCGACTGCCTGCCAATTCCAGGCAGCTCAACGTCTCCTCGCTCAGCGCCGGCACGAGCTACTACTATCGGGTGAAGTCGTACAACTCGAACGGCTCGACGACGAGCTCGGTGACCCGCGTCAGGACACTCTCCGCGCCGACCAACACGCCGTCCGCGCCGTCCACGCCCAGCTGGATCACCGCTTCGGCGCTGTCGTCCAGTTCACTCAAAGTGACTTGGGGTGATGTGTCATCGAACGAGACCGGCTTCATCATTCAGCGCAGCGTCGACAACAGCCACTTCAGCGAAATCGCTCGCGTCGGTTCGAACGTCACCAGCTACTCTGACAGCGGCCTGAACGCGGGCACCCGGTATTACTATAAGGTGTCTTCATACAACTCGGCCGGCGCCAACGCGACGACCAGCGCCGCCGCCACGACGACCAATTCGAATCCCACTCTGTCCAGGCCAGTATCGCCGGCGTGGACGAACTCGACCGCAAGCAGCTCCAGCGCCGGCACGCTCACGTGGGGTGACGCCTCCAACAACGAGAGCGGCTTCATCATCGAACGCTCGACCAACGGCAGCAGCTATTCCGAGCTCGCCCGCGTCGGTGCGAACACGACCCAGTACGCGATTTCGAACCTCGGACCGTCCACTCGGTATTATTTCCGGGTCACCTCCTATAACTCGGCGGGCAACTCGCACGCATCCGCAGTGACCTCGTTCACCACCGCAGCCGCTACCGGCAACAACGGCGGAAACAACGGCGGCAATTCGGGTGGAAGCACCGGCGGCAGCAGCGGCACGATCTCGAACAAGTTCGCCCTCTCAGGAATCTCGGCAAACACCAACGGCGATCCCGCCTCCAAGTACGCCGGCACACTCAACGATGTCGGCATCAGCAACGTCCGCATCTGGTACTCGTTCACCAACTGGAACGCCCAGCCCGACGCCTGGTACATCAACCGCGTCCTGCAGTACAAGGCGGCCGGCTTCAAGGTGATGCTCGCCGTCCTCAACCCGAATGCGCCGGGATCCGAAGCACAGGCCAAGTCGTTCTACACGCGGCTTGCGAACTCTCCGGGTCTCAAGGGTTCTGTCGATTACTGGCAGATCAACAACGAGCCGAACATGGGCGCGTTCTGGCACGGCTCGCTTCAGCAGTATGTCAACCTCAACCTCAAGCCCGCGTACGAAGCGCTCCACGCCGTCGGCGAAACCGTCGTCGGCGCCGGCCCGAGCTGGGACGTCAATGTCGCCCGTCAGCTCGCCAGCTATGGGTACCTGAACTACTGCGACTTTGCCGCGTTCCATCCGTACGGCGAATCGGCCGACATCGTGATTCAGCGTGCACGCGACGCCCGCGCTGCATTCAACAATAAGCCGATGATGGTCACCGAGTGGAACATCCAAGGCGTCTCGGATCAGAACCGGTGGGTCACTGAATTGAACAAGGCCGCGGTCGGCCTCTCCAACATCGCTTACATCAATTATTACTTCGCACTCAAGCAGAGCGCCACGCACGTGGGTAATGGCGGTCTGCTGAGATACGACGGTTCGAAGAACTCGCTGTTCTACCAAGCCGTCAAGGGCTGGCTCGACTGATCTGCAGTCGATGCTTCGACGTGCCGATCGCATCTCAAATGGTTTAGGCAGCTCAACAATTCTGGCAGGGGGGTTCGGCGCTGGCCGAGCCCCCTCATTTTTAACTCTTCGCCAAGGACGGCTTGCCTGGGAGGGCAAAGAAGATGTCGTACTCGCTCTCAGTCCGTCGTCGTTTCCCGGTTACCGGTCGCGCCTCCTCGCTGGGTCGCGCCATCTCCTTCGATACGCTCGAATCGCGTCGCCTGATGGCAGGCTTCTCGCTCGATGTCGACTTCCAGACGCCGTCCGCCATGACCCCTGCCGGCTACGCCGGAGACCGAGGCAAGGCGTTTAGCTGGCAAGGCGCTAACGAATACGGATGGAATTCGAACAACGCCGCCAACACCGTCGATCGACAAACATCTGCCGAAGACCGGCTCGATACCTTTGCTTATCTCGACCGCGGCGCATCCAAGTGGGAAGTCACCGTTCCCAACGGCACGTACAACGTGACGCTTACCGCTGGCGATCCTTCCTCCATCGACAGTTACTACTCGCTCAAAGTTGAGGACACACAGGTTCTCAGCGGCGCACCGACAACCGCGAGCCGTTTCATCACCAGCAGCGGCACCGTCTCCGTCAATGATGGACGGCTCACCGTCTCAAGCGGCGCGTTCGCGTGGAACAACAAGATCAACAGCCTCTCGATCCGTTCTGCCGGAACGTCCGGGAACGCGCCCGCCGTGCCCGCGTCATTCACTGCATGGGCCGAGAGCGCCAACGTCATCGGCATGACCTGGGCGGATGTCGCCAACGAGACCGGCTATACGCTTCAGACCAGCACCGACGGCGTGAACTTTGGCACGCCGATCACTTTCGCCGCTAACACGACCGCATACGCCGCCTGGGGATTGCTGCCAGCGACGCGCTATACGTTCAAACTCACTGCCAGGAACGGTGCCGGGAACTCGTCGGCGGCGCTCGCGACGTCGATCACCAGCGGCGGAACGAACAATCCGGTCGTGCCGCCAACCTCGCCCGTCCCGGCAGCGCCCAGCTATCTCTGGTCGTGGTCAACCGCCTCAACGTCCGCATCGCTCCAGTGGGCGAATGTCGCCGGCGAGTCCGGTTATCGCATCGAGCGCAGCACGGATGGAGCGAACTTCACTTCGCTTGGCACGGTCGCGGCGGATACGACGCTCTACACCGCGACGGGACTTTCCGCGAACACGAATTACACCTTCCGCGTGATGGCGTATAACACCGGCGGCTCGTCGGGCGCGGTGCTGACGAACGTACGAACGACCGGCGAGACGGTTCCCCCAACCACGCCCCCGACAACCCCGCCCACGACGCCGCCCACGACCCCGACCATTCCGCCGACCGGCGGCCGCGCCGCACTCAAGGGCATCGTCCAGAACGAAGTTTCGCCGAACGTGGCGATCCCCGCGCTGCGCGCACTGGGCATGACCAGCGTCCGCCTCTGGTACTCGATCAACTCGTGGAGTGATGGCCCGAACATGGGCGACATCAACCGCGCGCTCACCTACAAGAACGCCGGGTTCACGGTGATGCTCGCGCTGGTTTCCACGCGCGTCACCGACCAGGGCACCGCGCGTGCGTACTTCGATCGTCTCGCCTCCAACTCGACCGCCCGCGCCGCGGTCGACTACTGGGAGATCGGCAACGAGCCGAACATCGGCCCGTTCTGGAACAGCTCGCTTTCCGCCTTCGTCACCAACTACATGAAGCCCGCGTACGAAGCGATTCATCCGTACGGCGAAGCGGTGGTCGGCGGCGGCGTGTCATGGGATGTGAATGCCGTCCGCACGATGGTGGCGGCCGGCTATAACAATTACTGCGATTACGCGAACTTCCATCCGTACGGCGAGAGCGGCGCGATCGTCATTCAGCGCGCCCGCGATGCCAAGGCCGCGTTCGCCGGCAAGCCGATGATGATCAGCGAGTGGAACGTCCAGTCCATCTCCGACAAGGGCCGCATGGCCAGCGAAGTGAACACCGCCGCGCTGGGCCTTTCCAACCTCTCGTCGCTGGCATACTACTTCGCCTTGGGCGTCGGCAACAGCCACGTCGGGCAGGGCGGCGCGATCTACTCGGATGGTTCCCGCAACGACCCGTTCTGGAGTGTCATCTACAGCTGGACGCACTGAGCGAATCAGTTCGTCGTCAATCGAACCCTTTCAGGCGCGGCTCGTCTGGCGGTAACACATGCGGAGTCGCCGATCCACACCGATTGGTCACCGATGTCAGCCTTGGAATGAGTCCAGGTCTTATCGGCGAAAATCGGTGACCCATTGGTGACGCTGTGGTTCCATAGCTCACACGAGCTTTACCAGCGGTCATCGTCGCGTGCGAATCATGAATCGTGATCCGCGATTTCGTGGCGTGCCGATGTCGCTGGCCCGGCGCAACGCACGTCGGCGTGCCTGCACGCCGAGAGAATCAACGATGGCGAACAAACTTGCCGGCGTCAGGGGTGCACAACGATTGACCGCTTGCGGACGAACGCACTGACCCGACAATACGCGGTTCAATGACCGAAGACCCCGCCGACGCACCCTTTGAAGAACCCGATGATCCCGCCCTCGCGGAAGAGGGCGCATCGGACGATGCCAAGATGCGCCACTTCGAGTGGCGGCTGGGGAAGGACCTCACGCGCCGGATCGATCAGTATCTCGTCGACCGGGTCGGCTATCTCTCGCGCAACGAAGTGCAGCGGCTGATCGAGGAAGGGTTCGTCACCGTCAACGGGAAGACCAGCAAATCGAGCTATCGTCCGAAGGAAGACGACATGGTGCGGATGGAGGCGCCGCCCCCGCGTGCGTCCACCATCGAAGGCGAAGATATCCCGCTCACGGTCGTCTACGAAGACGACCACCTCCTGGCGATCAACAAGCAGACGAACCTGATCGTCCACCCCGCCCGGGGAAAGTGGAACGGCACGCTCGTCAATGCGCTCGTTCACTACGGCAAGGTGAACGGCAGCAAATGGTCGACGATCAACGGCCCGTGGCGGCCGGGCATTCTGCACCGGCTCGACAAGAACACCACCGGCATCATGCTCGTGGCCAAGAGCGATGAGGCTCACTGGCGGCTCGCGCGGCAGTTCGAGAACCGCACCATCCAGAAGACGTACCTTGCGATCGTCCACGGCGTCCCGGAGTTCCCGGCGAACATCATCGACCTCCCCATCGGCCGGGATAAGTTCGTCCGCGAGAAGATGGCCGTGCGAAAACTCGAAAGCGGGGCGAAGGAAGCGGTGACGCGGTATGAGGTGGTGGAGTCGTTCGGGGGAAGGGATGAGAGCGGAGGGCGGAGGGATGAACGCGCGCCATCTCCAGTTTTCATCCCTCATCCCTCATCCCTCATCCCTTCTACTTCATCCCTCAACCCTCATCCCTCGTCCTTCGTCTTGCACAACGGCGACTTCCCCAAGGACCAGAAGAACCCCAAACCGCCGGGCAAGTTCTCCATGATGAAGCTCTCCCCCAAGACCGGCAGGACGCACCAGCTCCGCGTCCATCTGTCGCACATCGGCTATCCGATCGTCGGCGATACGCTCTACGGCGGCCGGGTGGTGGAAACGACCGACCCGGTGGAATCGCCCACACATTTCCGGTTCGACCGGCAGGCTTTGCACGCCTATCAGATTCAATTCGTCCACCCGGTCACGCTGCAGACGATGATGCTCGAAGCGCCCCTTCGGGATGACATTCTGCAGCTGGAAAGGGTGCTCAAAGGTGATGAATAATCAGCGCCGCAGCACCAAATCGCGCCAATGTGAAACTAAACGGCAGATTGGTACGTTTCACTTCGGCCGGGACGGTGGTTACAATTGATTACGTCGTCGCGGACCATTCCCGCGCGAAAGGATGTCATGAACGAAGCGATTCTGGCCTTGGGGATGCCCGGGCCGTTTGAAATGTTGATTATCGCCGGTTTGGGCCTGCTCCTCTTCGGAAAGCGCCTGCCGGACGTGGCCAAGGGCCTGGGCCGGAGCGTGGTCGAGTTCAAGAAGGGCCTGCGCGAGGTCACCGACGATGTCGATGGCGCCGGCACCCCGCCGAAGCCCCCGGCCAATCCGCCGACCGTTTGAACCTTTCCTTGACGTCTGTCGTATGAAGAGGGCGGTCTGGTTGATGGTTCGACACGTTTCAGGGTGAGGTGCGCGATGCGTCGACTGATGCTGTATGCGTTCGTGGCGGTCACTTCAGCCTCGTTCATCTACGCAGGCCCGCCCACCGGCGGTACGACGCCGCGCGGCAATGACACCGACAACACGATCAAACGCGGCGATGTCTCCATGAACGTCGCGATGCAGCTGCGCGTCCCGAACGTCGAACTGGCCAATGTCCCGCTCGATGACGTCTTCGAGTTCATGCGTGACGTTGCCGGCCTGAACCTCTATGTGAACTGGCCCGCCCTCGAAGCTGCCGGCATCGACCGCTCAGCGCCGGTTGCCCTCAAGCTGCGAAACATCAAGATGGGCAAGGTGATGGATCTTGCGCTCAGCCAGGCGTCTGCCGGCGGCCCGGATCTCACCTGGTACATCAGCGACAACATCGTCTACGTCACCACCAAGGAACTCGCGGATCGAGACATGGTCACCATGATCTATCCGATCCAGGACCTGCTTGTGAACGTGCCCGACTTCGACGCGCCGCAGTTCACCCCTTCCAGCGGCGGCCCCGGCGGCGGAGGCGGCAATATCATCGGCAGCTCCAACGACACCCAGAACAACCAGAACGAAACGATGGAAGAGCGTGGCCAGAAGATCGTGGACCTCGTCATGCAACTCGTCGAGCCCAACGTCTGGGTCGAGAACGGCGGCTTCGCCCGCATCCGCTACTTCAACGGCACACTCATCGTCACCGCGCCGCGATCCGTTCAGAAGCAGATCGGCAAGTAAATCGATGGTCGCGAAGAACGATGTGAGCGAAGATTCGCGTAGGGATACAATTCGAGTTCATTGTGAGTATTGATGGAAGCGGGTTTGATCGGTCTTGCTTCGCGGGCCTTCGCTTCCTTCGTTCTTGGCGACCAACCATCTTCTCGGCCATCTTCCGATTCTGATTCGAAGTCCGTAGAGTCACGCCGATGACTTTTGAACTCGGAATCATCGGTGCCGGCAACATGGCGGAAGCGATCGCGCGCGGCGTGCTGAAGTCCGGCATCTTCACCGCGAGCCAGATCCTCGCCACCGACGTCGTCGCCGCGCGGCGCGACCTCTTCCAACAATCGCTCGGCATCGAGTGTGTCGATGACCCGGTGCGCGTCGGGCGCGACAGCAGGGTGATCCTCCTCGCACTTAAGCCGCAGACGATGAACGCCCTGCTCGCGTCGATGGCGGAAAGCGTGAACCCCGGCGCGATGATCGTCTCCATCGCCGCAGGCATCACCAGCACCACGATCGAGAAATACTTCTCCCCGCGGCCGGTCGTCCGCACGATGCCGAACACGCCGCTGATGGTCGGCCTCGGCGCCGTCGCGATGGCGCCGGGCAAGTTCGCCACATCCGCGCACCTGGATCAGGCGCGCCAGCTGTTCGAAGGCGTCGGCAAGGTGGTGGAGGTGCGCGAAGATCAGCTCGACGCCGTCACCGCGCTCAGCGGCTCCGGGCCGGCGTATTTTTTCTTCCTCGTCGAGCAGATGGTGAAGGCCGGCGTGGAGATGGGCCTCGATCCGGCCATCGCGCACCAGCTCGCCACGCAGACCGCGCTGGGCGCGGGCAAGATGCTCGTCGACTCGGCGGATTCCCCGGCCGAGCTGCGCAGAAAAGTCACCAGCCCTAATGGCACGACGCAGGCCGCGATCGAGTACATGCATTCCAAAGAGTTTGAGCCGATGGTTGTTGACGCGTTGAAAGCGGCGGAGCGAAGGGGGAAGGAACTGGGGGCGAAGTAGTGATTTGGTTTCGCTTTCACCGCGGGCGCATACCATCCATCAAACGCGACCATCGATTTCTCAAAGCTTCGAACACCGCCCACGCGTATTCCTCGCCCTCTAACTCGGACATCGAGGGCGGCCACCAATCTCCGAATCCATGTTTCGTGAGCGGTATGCGTGAGTACGTGGCTATTGCCTTCGACTTCTCGCCGGTTTCCAACGCGGCCAGGCAAGCGCGCAAGTCAAGTAGGGCCGGGTGGGTACATTGATGCTCTGTGCAGAACTTGAGTAGCGCGCGGGTTGCCCTCGCCTCGGCGAGGAAGGCGCTAGGTCCGTAAAGATGGCGCTCGATAAACGACATGAGTTCACGCCGAATTTCATGTGTCGTACGTAGGTCGCACAGCGTCTGCCAGAAACAAT
The DNA here is from genome assembly GCA_031411495.1 of Phycisphaerae bacterium. Taxonomy (GTDB): domain Bacteria; phylum Planctomycetota; class Phycisphaerae; order Tepidisphaerales; family Tepidisphaeraceae; genus JANOBD01. The sequence goes on from JANOBD010000235.1 coordinate 268,510, forward strand.
CAGGGCTCGCTGACACACAGCCTTCACCTGAACCTCAATGCCGCGTCAGATCGTTGAACGTCACGAAGATCAGCAGACTCAGGATCAGCGCCAGGCCGAGCCAGCTGGCGTATTCCTGTACGCGTTCGTTGACCGGCGTGCCGGTGATCTTCTCTTTGAGCAGGCTCAGGAAGTGCCAGCCGTCGAGGATCGGGACGGGCAGGAAGTTCACGACTGCAAGGTTCGCACTCACCAGCGCGAGAAACCAGATGAACCAGTCGCTGCCTTTCTGCGCGAGCAGGGTACCGGTCTTGAAGATGCCGATCGGGCCGCTCAGGTTCGATGCGGGCACGCTGCCGCCCAGCACGCGGCGGAGGGTGACGTACGTCTGCAACACCAGATCGCGCGTCTCGCCCGCGCCCCAGCCGACGGCTGTGAGCGCGCTGTCGGTCTCGCGGACTTTCGTCCAGCTGTCGAGCATCGCCAGCGGGCTCGCGTAGCGGATCGCGGCGAGGCTGGCGATCGCCGGCTCGTCGAGCGTGACTTTGAACGTCTGCTGTCCGCCGGGCGTGATCGCGGCCACGAAGACTTCGCTCGGGTGGTCGTACTTCGCGAGCACGCGGTGCACGTCCATCCAACTCGACACCACCGTGCCGTCGATCGCGGTCACGATCGCGCCGGCGGGAATCGCGCCTTCGGCCGGCTTGGCGGTTAAGTCGTCGAGCGCGACGACGGCGTGGCCGTAGTCGGACTTGAGCACGACGCCCAGGCCCACCTTGCCGCTCTCAAGTCCAGTGGTGGGGACGAATGGTTCGACGATGGTCAGCTTGTCATCGCGCAGGACGGTGAAGCCGAGCGGCGCCTTGGCGGCGCCGGCGTCGTTGATCACCTTCCGGAAGAGGTCGTTCGACGGTTGGTCGACCTTGAGCGACTTATCCTCGCGCGTCACGGTGAGAACAATGTCGCCTTCCTTCAGCTTGCCGTGGGCGCACGACTCGTCATTCACGTCGCCGATGATGGTTCGCGCGGTCAATCCGGCGAAATTGATCTGTTGTCCGTCGAAGGCGGGATAGACGAGGGGTTTGATCGTCGTCGTTCGGGTTTCGCCCGCCTTGTTCTGGATGGTGAGCTCGACGGGCGTGCCGAACGATTGCTGCAGCGCGCGGTCGTAGACTGCGTAATCTTCGTCGCCGACCTTCTGTCCGTTCACGGCGACGATCCGCTCATCCGGCAGCACCGCCTTCTCATTGGCGTCGAGCTTGTCGAGGTTCTCCTGGATCACCTTCTCCGACGGCACGGCCCGCAGCAGCAGCGGCGGCGCGACGCCGAGCGAGAGCATGCCGGCATTCTCGCGGCTGTGGCGGAGCATCACGTTCCGCGTCATCTCCTGCCCGTCGCGGCGGAACTTCAGCTCCACCTTGTCATCATCCGGCATCAGGGCCGCCCACATCTGCACTTTCGTAAAATCGTGAAGCGTATGACCGTGAATCGAGATGAGTTCGTCGCCGCTCTTGAGCCCGACCTGCGCGGCTGGCGAGTTCGACTGGACGGAAGAGACGATCGCCCGGGGCGCGTTGAAGCCGACGAAGCGGAAGAGGACGAAGAAGAGGATGCCGGCGAGGATGATGTTCATGATCACGCCCGCGGAGATCATTACCATTCGCTTGTGAACGGGCGCGGCGGCATAGCTGCCGGGATCGTCCTTGGCGGCCTGAGCGGCGGGACGGAGATCGTCCTGCCCGGTCGGCTTCACGTAGCCGCCGATCGGAATCCACGCGATGCGGTATTCGGTCTCGCCGATCCCGAGATCTTTCGCGATGTCATACTGCTCGCGCAGCGTCGGCTCGATCGTGACGTCGGAGACGCCGAGCGTATCGCGTTGCCGTCGGACGAACTCAGCGCGGGTGCGCTTCTCAAACTCATCGCGCGTGCTGCCGAATTTGAAGCCGATCCCTTTGCGAAACGAGACCAGCGCGTGCCCCATCCCGACGGCGAACTGCTCGACGCGCATCTTCGCCCAGCGGGCGCCGAGGAAGTGGCCGAGTTCGTGCCAGAAGATCACGAAGCCGAAGCCGAGGATCATCACCAGGATCGCGCCAATGTATGCCAGCATTCGTAATCCATTTCCAATGACCAAGCCGCAATTACCAACAAAGTACCAAGGACCAGAGACCAATTGGACGTTTGGTCATTGGGTTCTTATTGGTGATTGGTCTTTGGTCATTTCTTCGATCAGTTCTTCCGCCGTCTCTCTCGCCCAGCGGTCTGCTTTCAGTAAATCGTCCAACGTCGGATTTTGCTGGACCGAATGTCGTTCGATTGTACGGTCGACCACGTCGTAGATCATCCCGACGCGGATTTGCCCCGCCTGCAGGGCCGCCACCGCGATTTCGTTGGCGGCGTTGAGGACGGCCCCACTGGTCCCGCCGCGACGGATCACCTCAAATCCCATGCGCAGGGACGGGAATCGCTGCAGGTCGGGCGGCTCGAATGTGAGGTTCAGGCTCCTGCTGAAATCGATCCGTTTCGCCGGCCCGGCGGGGCGGTGCGGGTAGGTCAACGCGTACTGGATCGGCAGTCGCATGTCGGGCGGCGAAAGCTGCGCGATCGTCGACCCGTCGGCGTACTCCACCATCGAGTGGATCACGCTCTGCGGGTGGATGACGACCTCGATCTTCTCGGCCGGCAAGTCGAACAGCCACGCCGCCTCGATGATCTCCAAGGCCTTGTTGAACATCGTCGAGCTGTCGATGGTTACCTTCGCGCCCATGTTCCAGGTCGGGTGGTTCATCGCATCGGCTGCGGTGGAGTTGCGGAACTGCTCGATCGGCATCGTGCGGAAGGGCCCGCCGGACGCGGTCAGGATCACCCGGCGAACATCCTCGCGCTTCGCGCCGGCGAGACACTGGAAGATGGCGGAGTGTTCCGAATCGACCGGCAGAATGGCCGCGTCGTGCTGCTTGGCGAGCGGCATGATGATCGAGCCGGCGATGACGAGCGTCTCCTTGTTGGCCAGCGCCAGCGTCTTTCCCTGGGCAACCGTCTCGATCGCCACGCGAACGCCGGTCGACCCGACGATGGCAAGGAGCACGACATCCACCTCCGCCGACTTCGCGATCTCACACAGCGCCTCGTGCCCGAGCAGCAGCGTAGCACCTGCGCGCTCGATCCGTTTACGCTGCGCCTCGCTCGGCGTCGCGCCGGTGATGGCCGCGAACTTCGGATGGAATGCCTCCACCTGCTCGATGAGCAGATCGACGCGATTGTGCGTCGAGAGCGCCACGGCCGAGAGCCGATCCGGCAGATGCCGGACGACATCGAGCGCGCTGTTGCCGATGGAACCGGTAGAGCCGAGGATGGCGACGCGTCGGGGCTTCAAGAAGTGCAGATGATATCGCGGGCAGGCAAAGCGATCACGCCCGGAAGGTTATCGGCAATTCTGGTCCCCTTTCACCGCGGCCAAGGGAGCCGGAACTGGCTCGCCGACCTCGCCCTCCAACCTCATCGGCCGCGGCGCGAGCCAGCGATCGAGAATCCGGGCATACCACGGGCCGATCAGCAGCGCCAGAAATGGCCCGAGCGTGAGCGAGACATAAATCATGCCGATGGCGGTCAGCGCGCCCAGCGAAATCGACCAGAGCGCGATTGCCCGGCCGTGAAGCGGCTTCACATCGCCGCGCGTCGCGAGCAGGCCCAGCGAGAAGATCGCGCTCGAGCAGAAGAGCATGTAGTGAACGAACGTCAGGCCCGTCGCGGCGCCAATGGCGGACTGAACCGAAGGGAAGAACCGATAGAGCCGCGCATCGGGCAGGATCGACGTCGGCGTCGGCAGGAGAACGAGCATCGCGTAACACACCGCGAGGGAGATGACGGGAATCCGCCAATCGATCGTCCGGCGGAATGCGGCCCAGAGGATGATACCGATCAGCGCCATGCCGCTGGCCTGGCCGATCGGCATTGGATGACCGGCGAGGGCGAGGTCTTCCAGCGGCGGCAGATCATCGCGAATGAGCGAATCGAGGCTCGACGCCTGCTTCGTCGTCGAGAGCTTACCGGCGAGGTACTCGTTGATCTGCTCTGCCGCGTAAGGCGCTTTGAGCGCATGCTCGCCGTACACCGCGTCGCGCTGGAACCAGGGCATGTCGAGATTCGCCGATTGATCGGCCGAAATGACGTCGCCGAGGATGATGCGGTTCCGCTGCAGCGAACCCTGCGGCGACATCGCCGAGCCGAGCACGAGGTGAAGCACGATGATGGTGGCGACCACCGGATCAAACGCCGGCCACGGCGCAGCGCTGCGCAGGCGTTGCAGCAGCACGAGCATGATCCCCGCTGCAGGGATGACGGGCCAAAGCTGATGCGAGAGCCCCTTGCCAATCGATCCGCCCGCCACTTCAACCGGAAGCAGGCAGATGAGCAGCAGCGCATCCACCGGCAAGGTGATCGGCCAAGTGCGCGGGCGGGGGAGTGATTCCTGCCGCATGAACTTTCGCGCGAAATGCGTCGCGACGAGAAGTCCCAGGACGACCAGCAACACACGCCAGCCGAAGACGATCAATCCGGGGGCCATCGCGATGATGATCACCGATGCGAAGCGGTTGTTCAGCCGGCGCGCGCCGCGGGCGTTGAGCGGAAGTCTCATGACGCCTCCCCGGATGGCGCCGTCACTTCGGGAGAGCCGGTGCGCAGGCGATCGATGAACTCGAAGAGCGGCAGGTTAGAGGGGCAGACATTCGTACACAGGCCGCAGTCGATGCACGAGTCCAGGCCGGCGCGCTTAGCGCGGACTTGATCATGATCGCGCTGCGCGCGCAGGAACTCGGCCGGGCTGCACCGCGTCGGGCAGATGTATTCACACCAGCCGCACCGCACGCAGGGCGACTGTTTGGCGGCCGGCACGCGATCGGCATGGAACACGAGTTCGCCGTCGCCGACCGCCGATTGCGGATCGATCACGCGTCGCCGCCAGCGCGGGCCGGCAATCCAGCGCGGGTTGTCGCTCGTGTGCAGGTGCGCGGCAATCGAATCGTCCCGCGACGCGGTTTTGAAGCAGACCGGTTCAGATCGATCGAGATCGCAGATGGCGATCGGACGCAGGTTCGTTTCATCACCCGAGAGCGCGTTAGCCAGATCAACGCCGGCAACCGCATCGAGCACGAGCGGCCGCCGCGTGGCCATGCCGAGCACGTGCGGCAGCATCCGATGATGAGCGGCGGGGTATTTTGGATCGGCCCACTCGATCCCGGGCACGCGTTTGAATTTGCTCGCCCACCTCGAAGGCAGATCACCGGGAAGCACCAGGCGAGCATCGACACCGTAGCGGGATTTGAGCGTCGCGCAAAGTTCGATGAGCCGGTCGTGATGACGCAGCATCCAATACAGTTGGAGCGGGATGGCAAGATCGGCATCAAGGCCGTGAATCAGGATCGGCCCTTCGCGCCCTCGCGCCATGTGCAGGACAAGCGAATGGTCCCGGAGCGTGCACGTCCATCGGGAGGCTCGAACGGCGACTTCCTCGAGATCGCGGGTGACGTTGTTCGCGCCACCAAGCGTGTTCTCGTTGCCGAAGCCGCTCGGCGTCTCCGGCCACGGCATGCGGCGCAGCTGTTCGAGTGAGAATTGAATGGTCTGCTGCTGAGTGCTCACGCGGTGGATGGATTCTATCGATTGCCGGCCAATCGTCACCAATCGCCGGCGCCGGCGTCGTTCCATGGCAGGAGCGAAGTGCGCGTCGTCATACCACATATGTTCTGGCGGCTTGACGTTTTCCTTCATATTGGCAGCGCACTATGCAGCGGAAGAGGCACGACAAGCGGTACCGAAAGGCCCATACAGCCCGCGAAGTCCGAAGAATCGCATTCGCTCACACCGCCCGGGGTCAGCGTGCGCATCGGATTTGTCTTGTGTCGCGGCGTGCTCCGCGTGAGAGTAACTGCCCGATGAAAATGCCGCTTCCGAGAAAACATCCGGGCATCGCCTGTTCTTGTGCGCCGATCTGCGGCAGCGAGCGGAGACTCGGCCGGAACTGCGCCGCTGCCGCCGCTTGGCGTTCAAATGCGGCCTCTCGGGCCGCCGACGGCCGCACTCCGACTACGCGTTGATCGTGAGCCAAAACCCAGTACCAACTTCGTTCGCCAACCAGCGCGTCCTCGTGACCGGTTCGTCCGGCTTTATTGGTCGGCACCTGTGCCAACGAATGTCCGAAGCGGGTGCGATTGTCCACGCGATCTCGCGACAACCGCGCGAGGCGACGATTTCGATCAGCCATCAACACGTGGCCGACATGTCGATCGAGGCGGACGTCGCCCGCGTGATTGCCGACGCTCAGCCCGATTATGTATTTCATCTGGCCAGCCGTGTTAGCGGTTCACGATCGATCGATGAGATGGAGCCGACGTTTTCAAGTAACCTCGCGTCGACGGTTCACCTGCTTCGTCATGTGACGGGAACGACCTGTCGGCGGATCGTTCTCGCGGGTTCGCTCGAGGAGTCGGCTGCGCCGAGTTCGCCGTACGCTGCGGCGAAAAATGCCGCCTCGATGTATGCACGAATGTGCTTCGACCTCTACCAGACGCCGATTACCATTGCTCGGCTGTTCATGGTTTATGGTCCGGACCAGCCGGATGTGCGCAAGCTCGTGCCGTATGTGGCGGTTTCCCTCCTCTCGGGACGGCGCGCATCGGTCTCGAGCGGGGTGAGGCCGGTGGACTGGGTGTACATCGAGGACGTCGTGGATGCACTCCTGGCGAGTGCGTCCGATCCCGCAACGCTCGGAAAGACCATCGACGTCGGCACGGGACAGCTCACGACCGTCCGCAGCGTCGCCGAGCGCATCGCCAAGCTCGCCGGCTCCACCGACGGCCCGGTGTTCGGCGCGGTGGACGACCGGATCGCTGAAGAGGTCCGCGCTGCCGACCCGACGGATGCCGCGCGAATCATCGGGCGCCCGCTCACGCCGCTCGATGAAGGACTTCGGCGCACCGTGGCGTGGTATCGCGAACGGCTCAGGAGTGGCGAGCTCGATCCGTCGATTGTGGACTGACGTCGAAGCCCACGCCCGTCTGGGAGCCGGTGCGTTGTCCGACGGGCCTGTCGTCTCCCGCGTCTGATGCCGACTCGATTCGGCGCGCGTTGTCGAGCGCGCTTTGCGGTGTGGCAAAGAAGAGCCCGACGATGAACACGACGGCCGCCCCGACCATGGCGTACCACGTGAACGCCACCACCGGCCACCATGGGGGCAAGGTGTAAACCTTTGGACTGTCAACGACCTTTGCAAGCAGATTCGCGAAGTCGACGTGCAGACCGCCGAGCATGAACGTGACGACCAGGCCCGTCGCGACGGCGATGATGTTGCCGGTGTCGCTTCCGCGGCGCTTCGTGCACATTCCGAGCATGAATACGCCGAGCATCGGCCCGAGGATGTAGTTGCCGATGCCCAGGACGAGCGGGATGAGGCGGATCGTGGGATCTTTCACCGTCGCGACCGCGAACGCGGTGGCGACGCCGACCATCAACACTGCGAAGATAACGGTCGACAGCCGTGCTGCGGTGATCTGCTCGCGCGGCGTCGATTTGGCGCGGTACTTCAGGTACCAGTCGTTGGTCGCGCTGGTCGCGAGCGCATTCAATGCGGCGCTGAGCGAGCCCATCGCCGTCGCGAACACTCCAGCCAGTACGAAGCCTCGAATCACCGGCGGCATCACGTTGAGAATGTAGCTGCCGAAGACATTTTGCGTCATCGGTTTCCCGTTGGCGCCGATCGGCAGGTGCGTCGGATCGATCTGGTAGTAGACGTACAGCAGCACGCCGATGAAGGTGAAGGCGGCGGCAATGGGCAGGTCCATGACTGCGGCCGTCATCAGGCTGCGCCGTGCCTTGGACGCCGTCTGGCTGGTGAGCAGGCGCTGAACCATGTCCTGATCGGTTCCGAAGGCGGCCATGTTCCCGACCGACGCGCCGATGACGGCGGCCGGTATCGTGTACTGGTTGGCGAGCAGGAGGCGAAGATAGTCCTTCCAGTTTGCCCCAGCCGGCGCGCCTTCGAATCCGGTGACGAAATACCCTTCGAGCCGCGTGAGCTTGGGCGCATGTTCCAGCAGTGTCGAAATGCCGGCCGAGATGGAATGATTGCCGATGTCGAGCAGGAGCATGACGATCGCGACGAGTGCGCTGGTGAACATGAGCGTCGCCTGGATGACATCCGTCCAGATGACCGCCTTGATTCCACCGATCGCCGTGTAAAGGCATGTGGCGATCATCAGCGCCGCGATCGCCCAGAAGTAAGGCGCGGTATCGGTGACGATGGCGAACTTCACCGACTCGTGGCGGCCGATGAACAGCTGCCACGCGAGCACGATCACCAGCGATGGGATAAACAGCCGTGCCCCCGAAGCGAGCGTGCGGAAAATGAGGAACAGGGCGCTCACGAACGACTTGCTCGCCGGGCCGAAGCGGATCTCCAGGTAGTCATAAACCGTATAAACCTTGTATCGGTAGTAGGGCCCGATGAAGAGGAACGCGACGATGAGCCGGCCGATGATGACGCCGATGACGAGCTGGACGTAGCTGAGCGAGAGCTTGTCGAAGCCTTCGCCGGGCGCGCCGAGGAAGGTGGCGGCGGAGGTTTCGGCGGCGATGATCGAGGCCATCACCGCCCACCACGGCACACGCCGGCCGCCCAGCGCGAAGTCGTGCAGCGACCCGTCGCGTCGACCCATGCGCAGCCCGATGAACACGATCAAAACGAAGTACCCGACGATAATCACGCCGTCGATCAGCAGGCTCATGGACGACTTCCTTTGGCAGATGGATCGCTCGCGCCGACTCTCGACCGCTCAACGCCATCGGTACGGGAGGTGGTTATATAACATGAGTTTTCGATCTACCAACGAAACGCGCTGCGCAAAAAACTTTCGCGCAGCGCGTGAACATCGGCCAATCTGACCAGCGCCGGCCCTGATGGCCGGCGAATGATCGATCAGACACCGTGCCTGGGCTTGATATCGGCGATGGTCTGTAGTGCCTGTTCCATCTGCTGGAACTCGACGTGTCCGTCACCAAAGAGGATGTTGATTCCGTTTTCCGCGCCTTCCGGATTCTCATACGCGAGCACTTCGTCTGGCCCACTCTGGCTCGTCTTCCCGGCGCCGACGTAAATGTAGTCGCTGTGGTCGACCGTGAACTGCGTCAAGGCTTCGGGATCGCTGCGGATGTCGGCGGGAATCTCCATCGGCCCATTCGCCGGGTTGTCGAACACTTCGGGGGTGAGCATCTGGGTGGTGAGAAGCGGGGCGATCGAGTCTGGGAACTTTCCGCCATTGTCGTTGGCGTGCATCATCATCGCCACGCCGATCTGTCGGAGGTTGCTCATGCTCTGGACATGTTGCGCCTGAAAGCGCGCCTTCTGCATCGCGGGCATCGCCACGGCCGCGATCATACCCGCACTACTCGCACCAAGGCTCATCGCAGCGGCCTGGTCGTTGAGCATCACTGCGCCCGGGAAGCTCATCACCGAGTGCATGTGGAAGCCGGCCGAATCGCTCCAGTTCACATCTGCCGCGGGTTCCAAGTGCTCTAGCATGACATCCAGCGGCGGCATGAGCGGTTCGGGCAAAGTGATTCCGAACAGGTCCGCCATGCCGGCGTATCGCGTCACCAGCAGAAGCATCGAGTACATCGACCCGTACCGCGCCGAGGTCGGCAGATCGTAATAGCCTACTGCGTCGTACTTGTCGTGCTTGAGAACCTTCACGGCCTTGACGAACTTGGGATTGTCGAGGATCGAGCCCTTCCCCTTGTGCGCCTGCCGCACCGCGGCGCCGACTGTCTGGGGATAGAAGCCCATGTACAGGTAGTCACCGTCGATGACGTAAGACGGCGCAAAAAGGGGCGTGGCGAGGTAATTCACGGTCACGTCGCCGATTTTCGTGGTCGCGCCGTGCAGATTGATCGGAACGGGAAGGCCCGCCTTTTTCATCGCGATGTTGACCCACCGCGTGAAGTTCGGTGCCACGGTATTCACCCCTTTTTGCATGGCCGCGGCGTCGTCGAGCTTGTTCACGACGACCATGCCGAGCAGGCTGCCCCCGCCAATTTCCGGCGCCGAATAGACCACCCAGTCGGACCCGAGCGGTGTCAGCACGCTCTGCTCTACGTTCGCGCCCAGTGCCTGTTGCAGGAAACCAAAGACGGCGTTGTACTTCTGAAGCGCGTTTTCATCGGTCTTGCCGATCGTGTTCCGCAACTCGGCGGTGAGGACGGCCGGGTCGAAGCGGAGCGTGCGAACCACCGTCGCATCCTGCGGGACGATCTTGAGGATGTCGGTGTTGAGCGCGCCCGGAGGCGAGACCTTGAGCAGGCCGGTGCGTTCCGAGTCGGTCGCGACGAAGACGTCGGTGTACCAGTCCTTGCCCTCAAAGCCAGAAGTGGCCACCAGTTGTTTCAGGCCGCGAAGGCCTGAAGCGTCGAGAAACGCCTTCACCTTTGCCGAAGGCTCGGGCGCGTGGATCGCCATTCCCGATTCGACGGCCGACATGATGGCCTGGTAGTCGACGAACGTCGTCACGATTCCATCCGGATGAACCTGTCCGAGTGCGGATTTGAACGTTGGGGTGGCGGCGAGCGCGCCTTTGGATAGATCGAGCATTGGGTCGGCTTCGCTGCTCACGCAGAACGTCAGCAGGCCATCCTTGGCGAGCGCGGTCACGCTCGGCTCGCCGGCGCGCTGCTTCGGGAGCTTCTTCATCAGGTCCGCAGCGATCGCCTGGGCCTGGTCACCGGCCTTCGAAAGGATCGCGATCTTGAAGTGGGGCATGCGTTGATCGGTGAGATCGGGCTTGGCGACGTAGAACGCTGCAGGATATTTCCAGAGCGGCGTCGCGAGCGAACGGAACATCTTGAATGCCTGCAGCGCCTCAGGCGGCTGCTTGGCGAGTTGTGCTTCGACCTGGTCGAGATAGGTCGTCATGACTTCGTTGGCGCGCGATTCCTTCAGCAGCGCTTCGAAATGGGTGCCCGAATCTTTGGATTGCATCGCGTCCGCGCCAGCCCAGCCGACGTAGACGATCGCGTCGCCCGGAACGTGATCGGCCAATACCTGTCCGAAGGCGTGCTGGGACGCGAACATTGCTGCGATCGCACTACCAATAAATGCCGCATTTCGTCTCATCGCTGCCTCTTTCTGTTGGAGGGGAGGAACCATTTTCTTGGATCGTCGGAGATTCACAAGCTAAAAGCGTTTCCAAACCAGGCGGAGATTTCGAGCGGGGCGGTTACCAGTTTCGAACGAGTGGTCACAATGTTCTGATTTCCGCACATCGCTTGCTCGCCGTGCCGACTCGCCGCACACTCTACCGCAATGAAAATTCAATTCCTCGGCGCGACGCGGACGGTAACCGGATCTGCCCATTTCATCGAAGTCAACGGCAAGCAGATCCTGCTCGACTGCGGCCTGTTCCAGGGTCCACGCGCCGAAGCCCTGATGCGAAACCTCACCATGCCCGAGTGCATCACCTGCCTCGACGCCGTCATCTTGTCGCACGGCCATCTCGACCACTGTGGCCGACTCCCCGTCCTCTTCAAACAGAACTACCGCGGCCCGATCTACTGCACCCCCGGCACCTACGGCGTCACCCAGACCGTCCTGATGGATTCCGCCGAGATCCAGATGGAAGATGCCGACTACCTCAACCGCCGCGTCAAACGTGCCGGCGAACCCGAAGCCAAACCCATGTACACCACCGGCGACGTCCTCGGGATGCGTCCGCAATTCAAGCACACCAGCATCGGCAAGCGCATCGACCTCGGCTCTGACATCGGCTTCACCTTCTTCGAAGCCGGGCACATCCTCGGCAGCGCGCACGTCTGGCTCGACTGGAAAGAGGAATCCGGTAAGACCAAGACCCTCTGCTTCACCGCCGATGTCGGCCGCTACGACACGCCGATTCTCAAGGACCCGGAATCTCCGCCCGGCCCCTGCGACCTCCTCATCACCGAGTCCACCTACGGCGGCAAGAAGCACGGCGACATGTCTCACATCGAACCTGTCCTCATCGACCTCATCAAACAGGTTCAAGCGAGCAAGGCTCGGCTCATCATCCCCAGCTTCGCCGTCGGGCGCACGCAGACGATGCTCTGGTACATCGCCAAGTTCATCGTCGAGAAAAAGATCGACCCCATCCGCATCTACATCGACAGCCCCATGGGCGTCGAACTCACCGAGACGTACCTCAAAGACGTGTCGAGCTACGATGAAGAGACGCAGAAACTGATTACCGAGAAAGACCTCTTCGGCATCAAGAACGTGACGCTCGCCAGCAGTTCACAGCAGAGCAGACAGATCAACGCCGACCCCGGACCGTGCGTGATCATCGCCTCCAGCCCCACGTGCGATTTCGGCCGCGTGCTGCATCACCTGAGCTACAGCATCGAGCGGCCGCAGGATGTCGTCCTTTTCGTCGGCTGGACGCCGCCCGGCACGCTCGGCCGAAGGCTGCAGGACGGCGAGCAGCGCGTCCGTATCTTCGACCGCTACTACAACGTCCGCTGCCAGATCAAACGGCTCGATGGCATGAGCGCCCACGCCGACGGCGATGAACTCGTCCGCTTCCTCAAGCCCACGGTGACGGAAAACACCAAAGCGTTCGTCGTGCACGGCGAGCCGGACCAGAGCGAGATCTTCGCCCAAAGGCTGATCGCAGAAATGGGCGCGAAGTCCGCCGCGGTCCCGGCGGCGTATACGACCGTCTTCGCGTAACCGTCGAATCGATCGGCGGAGTTCACATAGTGGGTGGTAGGCGGTAAGCAACAGGGAGGGCGAGGCTCCGGCCGAGCCGATGGCGGCAACGCGGCTTGCGGTGCCCGCACCGGCGAGGTTGCCGTCCCTCCAATCGGCGATCGTCCCTATGCAGAGTCACTGGCGTCGGGAGCGTGGAAAGGTGCGCGGAATGCGCCGCCGCCGAGACACGGTGCGTCTCACCGACCTTACGAGAGCCATTCCCGCGCGGGCCCATCGCGCGGTAACCTTCGCCGCAGGAACGCGCCCGCCAGTGCGAGTGCCGATATGGAAGCCGGCTCAGGCACCACGCTCACGATCTGCAGCGCGCCGAGATAGTAAAAACCGGAGGGGTTGTTGTTGTTTGGCCCGGGACTGACCGTAAGAGTGATATGGCCGCTCGCGTCGGGGACGACGCCCGTAGCGGTGCCCATCTCGCTCGTGTTGTTGGAGGGATTGAGATAGGCGGTGCGCGAGTTGGCGCCGTCGAGCTTGTAGGCCGTTTCGCGGTTGTCGGTGGCGCCAATGTACGATGTGAAGAAATTGAAGGTGTAGGTGGTGGCGCCGGTTGGATCGAGACCGGCGAGAGTGTAGCCGCCCGTCGGTTCGGTAACTCCGCCGACCGAGACGACCGAACCGAAGAAGCTGTCGCCGGTGGCCTGAGGGGGAAAAATGAACGCGATGGCGCTCGAGGCCGTGGTGGTGCCGTTCTGGTTGGAGCCGGGATAGAAGGGGTCGGTCATCGTCAACGAAACGGTGCTGAGGGGGCCCGACCCTTCGACGAGGCGGTTGAGCGACGATCCGCCGGATGCGTTGCTGACAATGTTGTTCCACCCGAGATAGGCGGACTGCTGGCCGGGATCGCCGAAGTCGATGTTAAAGATCTCGGCCTGGGTCGAAGCGGCTGAGCCTGCGCAAGCGAGCACCGACAAGATTATGAAGCGACGCATGAATCTCTCTCCTTCGTGAAACAGAACCACCTGAAGACGCTCGCATCGTAGCGATTCCAAGTGGATGTAAAGTGCAATTCTGTCGCGTCCAAGAAAGGAGACTTTTCGGTCATAAGTCAGGTGATCCGGGCTCACATCGCGTATCTTCTCTTCTGCGAATGTCCGTCTTCAACGATCCCAAATATGCCTCGCGCGCGCTGATGTCGCTGGGGATGCTGCTTCTGGGGCTCTCGGCGCGGTTCGCGTCGCAGGCCCAGACGATCCTCCCGATTATCGGCATGTACGTGGGCTTCGTCCTGTTCGTCCGCGGCGTGTGGCTGGGGTGGAAATACCGCCTGAAATAGGCGGGTCGCTGAGAGTCCGACGCAACGACCGACTTCCGAGAAAAATCCTGAGGGTGAGATGAAGGGTTTGTGTTTCTACTGGCGAGGCGGATGACGCGTCGCAAAGTAGTACCGCGAATCGTTGCCGTCTCACTGAGTTGTAAACGCAACTCGCCGGACAGTCGTGTTCCCGGCGGGTTGCGTTTGTGCGCTGTATGCTTTGCGGTGGGCAGGGGGGTGGGCGCGGAGTGGTGGGTCGTAGGTCGTCGGTCGACGAGACTCCAACCTCCGGCTCTGACCTCTGACTTCGAACCTCCAAACGCGATCCCCCCTTACGTCCGATCCTGCACCCAGTCCCGCACGCACGCTCGCCTTTTCGGTGCACGGCGAAACGCCCGGTCAGAAACGGGGCGATCACCTCTGCGATGTTGCGCATTGGCATCGCTTCCATGACAAAATCGTCTAAGGGTTCGTCCGTTCGTTGGTGTCTTTCCCGCTATCGAGAGTGGCTTGCGGTGCACGGCGAGTGCCGGCGGTTGTCCTGAAGGTCATTCGAATCGGCGCGAATCAAACGCGCCACTAACACGCAGGGAGAGATTCATCATGTTGTCCCGTCTTATCGCCGCTGGTGCGGTCGCTTCCGTTTCCACTTCCGCGCTCGCCGCGATCACCGTGACGCAGTCAATCGACTTCGCGTCGATCGCGCCCTTCGGCACCTACACCGACAGCCAGGTCGTCGCCGGCGGCTGGAAGCTCGGCGGCAATCCCGTCGCCTTTCCGTTCGCCAACCCGACCGACATCGAATCCGTGCTGATCAGCTTTGCCAGCACCGATCGCTATTATCAAGACGAGTTCGGCCCGACCCCTCCCGGCGGACAGCCGGGCAATACCCACCCGGACGGCGGCGTGCCGATGGTGGAAGTGAACTTCCTGAACCCGGCCCGCGTAGGCATCGTCTCGCTCACCAAGACCTCGGACCACGCGACGCTCTTCGAAGCGCCCGATGCGCAGAACCGCTTCCACATCACGCGTGAGCTGCTGGCCGACGTGGCTGGCGGCGGCGCGAACCCCGGCAACCTCGGCGTGCGCCTCGGCGGGTTCGTCTCCTTCTACGACAACATCACCAACCAGCCGGTCTCGACCGACAGCTTCACCTTCGGGCCCACCTCGACGTTCACGGTAAGCGTAACCGGCACGCCGACGCCGGAACCGACGAGCCTGGCGACAATCGGCCTCGTGAGCGTGGTGCTGCTTCGCCGGCGATAGAGTCTTCTTCGTCCCGGACGATGCCTCCAGTTTTTGACGACCAAAGCGTCGTCCAGCGCGGCCCGCGAGTTCCCGGGCCGCGCCTTTCTTTTTTGGGGCGGGAAGCGGGTAGCCACTCCGAAAATGACGGGGTTGATTCAATGGGTAGAGGGGCGGTCATGCAAGGGTTTCCCGAATCATTTCGCGCGGAGTACCAGGCGTGAATCCCGGAGCGCGAATCGAGACCTTCGGCGTACCTCAGGGTGACAATTCCACTCAATCACTCAAGAAACCGGCGAAAACGTGGACGAGCGGCCGTCCTTGAGTGCGACACCCCTATCCTTAGAATGAAGCGTCTCTCGAAAGAAAGACATCATGCCCCAACACAACCCGTTCGGTTCCGCCGCGAAACTCTCCACCAAAGCCGGCGAGTTCACGTATTACAAGCTGTCCGCGCTCGGCGACACGTCTAAGCTGCCGTTCTCGATCAAGGTGCTGCTGGAGAGCTGCCTGCGCAACCACGACAACTTCGTCGTCACCGACAACGACGTGAACAAGCTGCTGGCTTACAACGCGAAAGCGGTCGGCAACAAGGAAGTGCCGTTCAAGGTGGCGCGGGTGATTCTGCAGGACTTCACCGGCGTGCCTTGTGTGGTGGATCTCGCAGCGATGCGCAACGCGATGAAGAACGCCGGCGGCGACCCGCAGAAGATCAACCCGCTCGTGCCGGTCGATCTCGTCATCGATCACAGCGTGCAGGTAGACGAATACGCGAACCCCCTCGCGCTTCTGAAGAACAGCGAACTGGAGTTCAGCCGCAACATCGAGCGCTACGAGTTCTTGAAGTGGGGCCAGCACGCGTTCGACAACTTCGGCGTCGTGCCGCCGGCACGGGGCATCGTGCACCAGGTCAATCTCGAACATCTCGCCAAAGTCGTCTGGACGAAGGATGGCGTCGCGTATCCGGACACGCTCGTCGGCACCGACAGCCACACGACCATGATCAACGGCCTGGGCGTCGTCGGCTGGGGCGTCGGCGGCATCGAGGCCGAGGCGTGCATGCTCGGCCAGCCGATCTACATCGTGACGCCCGAAGTGATCGGCTTCAAACTCATCGGCGCGCTGCGCGAAGGCGCGACCGCGACCGACCTCGTACTCCGCATCACCGAGATGCTCCGCAAGAAGGGCGTCGTCGAGAAGTTCGTCGAGTTCTTCGGGCCGGGCATGTCATCGATGTCTCTCGCGGATCGCGCGACCATCGCCAACATGGCGCCGGAGTATGGCGCGACGATGGGCTTCTTCCCCGTCGATGAGCAGACCATCAAGTATCTCAAACTCACCGGCCGCGATGCGGGGCAGATCGATCTCGTCGAGCGCTACTGCAAGGAGCAGGGGCTCTGGCGGCAGGACAGCCTCGAGCCGGTCTTCACCGACACACTCGAACTCGATCTCTCCACCGTCGAACCCGCAATGGCCGGGCCGAAGCGTCCGCAGGACCGCGTGGTGCTCAGCAAGGTTCGCGACAGCTACCTAGCGAATTTCGGCGACTTCAAGCCCGGCGCGGTCAAGAGCCTCACGACCGCACCGAATGTCGATCCCACCAACAACACTGGCTTTGTCGGCAAACCGATCACGCTCACGCATGGCGACGTCGTTATCGCCGCCATTACCAGCTGCACCAACACGAGTAACCCGAGCGTGATGCTCGCCGCGGGCCTGCTCGCGAAGAAGGCGGTGGAGAAGGGCCTCACGAGCAAGCCGCATGTGAAGACGTCTCTCGCTCCCGGTTCGCGCGTCGTGACCGACTACTTCAACAAGTCGGGACTGAATGTTTACCTCGACGCGCTCGGCTTTCAGACGGTGGGTTACGGCTGCACGACCTGCATTGGTAACTCCGGCCCGCTGCCGGACGTGATCAGCAGCGCTGTCGAAAGGGACAATCTGGCCGTCGCGAGTGTGCTCAGCGGCAACCGCAACTTCGAGGGCCGCGTGAATCCGCACGTGAAGGCGAATTACCTCGCGAGCCCGCCACTCGTGGTCGCGTACGCGCTCGCGGGCACGATCGACATCGACCTGCAGACCCAGCCGCTCGGCACCGGCAAGGACGGCCAGCCCGTTTTCCTCAAGGACATCTGGCCGAGCCAGCAGGAAGTGGAAGACACAATCAATTCGTCCATCGACCCGGCGATGTTCCGCAACGCCTACGACGGCGTGGGCGAGAAGAATGACGACTGGAACAAGATCCCCGTCAAGGGCGGCGAACTCTTCAACTGGGATCCGGCCAGCACGTACATCCAGAACCCGCCGTTCTTCGACAACCTCGCGAGCACCGACCTCTCGATCAAGCCGATCAGCGGCGCACGCGTTTTGGTGAGCGTCGGCGACAGCGTGACGACAGATCACATCTCGCCGGCCGGCAACATCAAGAAGGACTCGCCCGCGGGAAAATACCTCATGGACAACGGCGTGAAGCCGATCGACTTCAACCAGTACGGCGCGCGGCGCGGCGGCGACCAGGTGATGGTCCGCGGCACGTTCGCGAATATCCGTTTGAAGAACCTTCTCGCGCCCGGCACCGAAGGCGGCGTGACGAAGAACCTGCTAACCGGCAAGGTCGAACCGATCTACGATGCGAGCGTGCAGTACAAGGCCGCGGGCATTCCGCTCGTGGTGTTGGCCGGCAAAGATTACGGCATGGGCAGCAGCCGCGACTGGGCCGCGAAGGGCACGATGCTGCTGGGCGTGAAGGTGGTGATCGCCGAGAGTTTCGAGCGCATCCACCGCAGCAACCTCGTCGGCATGGGCGTGCTGCCGCTGGTCTACAAGCCGGGCACGACGCGTGAATCGCTCGGCCTGACCGGCGAAGAAGTCTTCGAGATCAAGATCGACGACAACTTGAAGCCCAACGACACGATTTATGTGAAAGCCGGCGAGAAGACCTTCGAAACCATCTGCCGCATCGATGCGGCCGTCGAGCTCGACTATTACAAGAACGGCGGGATTCTGCAGACGGTGTTGCGGAAGATCCTCAAGGGCGGCTGAATGAAGCCTGTGTAGCCGCGAGCTTGCTCGCGTGAGCGTTCGACGATAGACGCACGAACAAGTTCCCGGCTGCACCATTGGATCGAGATCAAACCATGTCGATCAAACCCATATTCGATGGTTTCACGTCGATCAACGACTCGATTCTCAACGTCATCGCGCATGTTCCGACCGAGTTCCTGCCAAGGCTCGCCGCGCCGGAGTTCTTCGCCAAACTCACCGACCGCGATTTCATGCGTCTCGCCACGCTGCTCGCGCAGAAATCGTTCGACGAAGGCGGTTGCCCCATCGGCGGCGTGATCATCGATGCCACCACCCGCCAGATCCTCGGCAAGGGCCACAACACGCTCGGGCAGGAGAACGACTCGACAACACATGGTGAAACGGCCGCGCTCCGGGATGCAGGCCGCGTCGCGAAACTTCATGGACTGGGTCCGGTCGATTTTCGCAAGGCAGTCATGTTCACCACGCTCACGCCGTGCCTGGTGTGCTGCGCGCAGATCATCCACCGCGGCAACTTCGAGACCGTCGTCATCGGCGATGTGACTAACGCGCCGAGCACCGCGCCGGTCCTTCGCGAAGGCGGCATCGCGAAGGTCGTCGTACTCGAGGATCCGATGGCGGTCGCGCTCTACGCGCGATATGCGAAAGAACGCCCGATGCTTCACTACATCGACTGGGCCGGACACAAAAAGTGGGATGAAGCGCGGGCGAGCGGGTCGCCGTGACGATCGTTTTACTAGCCTAACGGCCCGAGCCCTCACAGTGGCTAAACGGTTGAGGGAGCCCGTACGTAGGGGCCAACCATTCAGGTATCGGCTCATACGGTCCATCGTAAATCTTCGCGCCGCAAGGACCGTTGAATACGGCACACAATCGCCGACTTCGTCGACAGGGGAGATGATTGAGCCGCCGCGAGAATGAACTCGGAACCGGGATCACCCGGCGTGCGGTGAGAAGAGCAAGAGGCTGCATTCCACCTGCTTCAGCACGCGCTCGGCCGTTGCGCCAAGGAACAAGCGCCGGATCGGCGAATGGCCACGGCGGCCCATCACCAACAGGTCGCACTGCTCAGCGTTGGCGAATGCCGCGATCGCATGGCCTCGGTCGGCGTCGCTCACGATCACGCGTCTTGCCGCTGCGCCGGTGTGCGGCGCGTGATCGCGCAGAAAGGCGCGAAGCCGCTCATCTGCGGCTTTCTCGCTGGTGTCGCGCGCGCTCAGTGCGTGCAGCGCGACGAAGGTCGTGTCCCATCGCTTAGCGATTTCGTCCGCCCAGCGACAGGCGATGGCCGCGGTCGCCGAGAAATCAGTGGCGAGGACGATTTTCTTGAAGGGTCCCGGGCTTTTGGGCGACACCAGCAGCAGCGGGCACTGCGCATAGCGAGCGCATTGCGCGGCGACAGTTCCCGCCCCGCGCAGGAAGGGATCGGTGCCGTTCATGCCAAGGATGAGCAGGGTGTGGCGCAGCGGCTGCGTGTAGTCGAGAAGCGTCGACGCCACCGAGCCCACGGGCTTAAGGCAATGCAGTTTCGGCAGCGCACCGAGTTGCTTCTCCAGGCGGACCCACTGCTCAGAAGTTTCGCTGCAAGTCTGATCGTGGACGCTGATGGGTGTGGGCGCCAGGCCCTCTTGAAGCGCGGTGTTCGGCGGCAACTCCACGACGCGCACGGCGATCGTATCGCTTGCCAACCCCAGAGACTGGATGCGAACACTCTCTCGGATAGCGGCAAGTCCGCCGGGTGAAAAATCGACACCGACAACGATGTGACGGTCTTCGACCATGGGGCTCTCCAATAGGGCTCGACGATCAGAAACGGCATCGGCGAATCTGAGCCGAGGGCGCACTCGATTGTAATCGCTTTCGCGTCAAGAAAGGGAAACAGCCATTTGCCAACAGGTGGGCTTTAGCCAAGGCAAGGGGATTGGCGTGAAATGACGCCGGAATTGCCTCTCATTTGGCATACGCATCCGCGCCGATTGTGATTCTGCGAATGGACTCCATCGCGAATATCTCCTGCAATGCAGCATCGATGGACGACCGCACTCAAATTCTCACGGCCGACAAACTCACGCAGGCGCACATCGACGAGTATCGCCGCAACGGATTTATCCAGTTCGATGACCTGTTCGTCGGCGATGAACTCACAACACTGCGCGACGCGATCGCGTCCGCGGTCGAAGTGAAGAAGGTGGCATCGCCGCCGGATCCGAACCGGACGCCAACACCGTACGAGCAGATCTTCGTTCAAAAGGTCAACCTCTGGCGCAAATATCCCGAGGTCGCGACGTTCGTGACGAGTCGCCGCCTCGGTAACATCGCAGCCCGGCTCGAAGGCGTCCCGATGCGGCTGTGGCACGACCAGGCGCTCTTCAAAGAGCCCGGCAAAGGGAACAACAAAACGCCTTGGCATCAGGATGCGGTCTATTGGCCCCACGTCGACCGGTGGCGACAGACGACCATCTGGATCGCGCTGAAGGACGCGACCGTTCAGAACGGCTGCATGGCATTCGTGAACGGAACGCACACGCTCGGCGCGCTGCCTGCCGTCGATCTGAACAACCCTGAAGACCTTTTCGAACACGCGAAGCACATCAAACCAGTGAAGCCCGAGCCGCGGCCGCTGCGTGCAGGCAGCGTCACGTTCCACAACGGGCTGACGTTTCACTTCGCCGGGCCGAACAAGAGTGACCAGGCGCGCGAGGCGTTTGCGATCATCTACATGCCGGCCGACACGCGCTACGATGGTTCGCGTCATGTGTGCACGCATGGGCTTGATCTTGCGATCGGCTCACGACTCGAAGGGGATCTCTTCCCGCGCGTCTCTGATCCACAACATCATTGACCTTCACGCCGCAAAAGCGTCGGCTCTGCCGAAGGAACTTCAGTTCCGCTTCCAATCGGAGTCCGCGATCCAGGCCCACGTCTTCCGACCTGGAAGTCTGATCAGTGAAGCCCCCATATCGTGTGTGGCAGGTTCGATTACAAAGCTGCGGACCTCCAAAACCTCAATGTGCGACAATGGAGAGGTCACACTGATTCCATGGAGCGGGAGAAGTGTGACAGAAGGGCTGCTGGCGACGTCGACAGCCCTTCGTCTTTTCTATGATTCAATTTTGCGTCACGGTAAAACCGGGTGCAATCGCAAAAGCTTTGCTCCATGGTAATGCACCGGCGTGTTGACGATGCCCATTGCCTGACCCAGATCGCGGGCCTGCCAGAGGTCGCGCATCAAGACATCGCCGGTGTATCCTAGCGTGCGCAGATCGACGTGGATGTCGAGCATTTCATCACTCTTGGTGTCGCGATCGCGCGTGTTGAAGAGTGCGACATATTTGTCTCTCGAGCCCGGCACGTCACTCACCCACGCGATGAGCCCGTCGCGATCGAACAGTTCGTGTGCGTTCTCGCCTTGCTGGTTCACCGCGATCACCTCATCGTTGGTGAGCAGGGACAACGTCCACTCATCACTCTTGGGCAGATGGCCGCCGAAGATGAGCGGGGAGCGCGCGATTGACCACAAGGTCATGTGCGTAATCTGCTCATCGCGCGTGAAGTTCGTGCCCGGGGTTTTCGTGGTCATGCGGATGGCACCCAGCGCGAGCATGTCGTGATCGGGCCAATGTCCCGGCCCGCTGAACTTCGCCCAGTTGCGGGCGCGGGCGAACTGATCCTTGAGAAGCTTCCAGTTGTCCCAGAAGTCGTCGCTGGTACGCCACATGTTGGCGTGTGTCGCGGCGTGGTCGGCCGAGGTGAGGGCAGTTTCGCCGGGCGAGGTGCTGAGCACCATGGGCCGGCCGGATTTGTCGATCGCCTTGCGGATCGCCTCGATCTCGGGCTGATGATCGAGGTAGGGCCGTGACAGGTCGTCCACCTTGACGAAATCGACATCCCAACTGGCGATGAGCGCAAAGACCGAGTCGTAGTATTCCTGCGCGCCGGGCCTGGTCATGTCGACGCCGAACATGTCCGGGTTCCACGGGCATTTGTCGTCAACGTTGGCGATGTCCTTTGCGTGGTAGGGCGTGCCTTTGATCGGCAGATTCTTCTCGACCGCCTGCCTTGGAATGCCGCGCATCAGGTGGATGCCGAACGTGAGACCCTTCGAGTGGATGTAGTCGGCAAGCGGCTTGAAGCCGAGTTCGTTCGTCGCGGATGGGAACTTGTTCGGTGCGGGAAGAAGTCGGCCAAAGCCGTCCATCGTCAGCGGCGCGCCGGCTTTGTAGTCGTGTCCCGTGGCGTTCGGCTCGTACCACTGAATGTCGACGGTGATCAGCTTCCAACCGTGCGCCAGCAGCTTCTCTGCCATGTAGTCGACATTCTGCTTCGTCAGTTCCTCGGTCACCGTCGTGCCGAAGCAGTCCCAACTATTCCAACCCATGGGCGGCGTCTTGGCCCAGTCGTGAAATGTCTGGTGCTCGATCTTAGCAGGTTGAAAGGTGTTGGGCATGGTGGTTTGTGCGAGCGCCGCGCCGGCGAAGGTCGCCGGAAGCAGGGCCGCGAATTGAACGAGGGTTGTGTGAAACAGCTTGATCTTCACTTCATCGCCTTGTTGATCGCATCGGCAAACTGGTCGGTCGTCGCGCTGCCGCCGAGATCGCGGGTGAGCGTCGCCCCTTCCGCCAGCACGCGGTTGTACGCAGATTTGATCTTCTCGGCTACGCCGGTTTCGCCGAGATGGTTCAACATCATGACGCCGCTCATGATGACCGCCAGCGGGTTGGCGATGCCCTTGCCGGCGATGTCCGGCGCGCTGCCGTGGACGGCTTCGAACACCGCATACTCTTCGCCGATGTTCGAGCCCGGCACCACGCCGAGCCCGCCGACAAGGCCGGCGCACAAATCGCTTACCAGGTCGCCGTACAGATTCTCCATGAGCAGTACGTCGAACTTGTTCGGGTCCTGCACCAGCTTCATGCAGCCCGCGTCGATGATCAGTTCGTCATACTCCACCTGCGGAAACTCTTTCTGATGCACCTCGCGGGCCGCGTTCAGAAACATCCCGTCGGTGAGCTTCATGATGTTCGCCTTGTGGAACACCGTGACCTTTCGGCGATGGCGCAACATCGCGTACTTGAAGGCATATCGCGCAATGCGCGTGCACGCCGTGATCGTGGCCACTTTCATGCTCGTCACCACGCCGGGCGTGATCTCGTTTTCGATGCCGGTATACAGCCCTTCCGTGTTTTCACGGACGATCACCATATCGACGTCTTCATACCGCGTCTTCACGCCAGCCAGGGAGCGGACTGGACGCACAGCCGCATATAAGCCCAGCTTCTGGCGGAGTTGCACGTTGACGCTCTTAAAGCCCTTCCCCACCGGCGTCGTCACCGGTCCTTTAAGCGCGACTTTATGTTTGCGAATCGCATCGAGCGTCACATCCGGCAGCACATTGTCATACCCATGATGTTCCACCGCATCAG
>JANOBD010000236.1:0-125785 GCA_031411495.1 Phycisphaerae bacterium
ACCAGAACCCGTACCCGACCACGACGGCCATCGGTTCGGGCTTCAAGCTCAACAACTCGATCTCGGCCGAGTTCGCGGTCATGTCGGACATCAACCCCGGCGTCACCGGCTCGAACGACAGCGTCACCGGCGTCGCCTCGACCGACTCCGCCCGGAACACCCGTCAGGGCAACAGCTCGAACCACGACAAGGACGGCCAGAACGTCCTGTACGGTGACGGCCACGTCGAGTTCATGCAGAACCCGTTCGTCGGCGTTCAGCGTGACAACATCTTCACCGCCCGCACGGTCACCACGACCACCGCGGGTGGCTCGACAGGTGTCTTCGGTTACAACAACTCCACCTACTTCAAGACCTCGCCTTACGATGCGAACGACTCGTTCCTGCTCCCGAACGACGACTGATCGTCGATTCGAGAACCAGGTCTGATTCGGATAGAAACCAACCGAGCCCCGGCAATCGCCGGGGCTCGGTTCTTTTTGCGCCGCGAGCGTTTCGTCCTCCTGCCGGCTCACCGCCAGAGCCGAGCGTGTATTGCTGCAGCGGCTGCCCCGGGGCACCGCACGCGACACGTTTCGCTCCCCGCTCTAGAATTGCGGCCATGTCAAACCGCGCGCCCAACTGCATCCGCTGCAAGACCCAGATGGCCCCCGGCTACCTGCTCGAAGCCGGCGACCATAACGCGCGAACCGTGACGCAGTGGGTCGACGGGCATCCTGAGAAAAGCTTCTGGGTTGGCCTCAAGACCAAAGACCGCGATGTCATGCCCGTGATGACCTATCGGTGCCCGGCTTGCGGGTACCTCGAGTCATACGCGCACACGGCAAAGGAGTAACGCCAAGCTGCTCGTGACGCGTCCGACCAGCCTCTGCGGGCGCGCGTGGCGCGATACCGGTGTGCGCTCTCCTCGAGGTACGACCTGTCTCACTTCTTTGCGCTCTTCCGTGGGGCAACCGGCTTGCGCGACGGTGCGGATTCGCCGGCCGCGTGTTCGAGGAGTTCGCGCGCCTGCGCGCGGGTCGTCGCGGTGATCGACTTGCCGCCGATCATCTCGGCGATTTCCTCCACCCGCTCGTCGCCGGTGATGATGCGGACGCTCGTCTGGGTCTTCTCGCCGCTTTGGAGTTTGCGAACGGTGAGATGTCGATCGGCATAGCTGGCGATCTGCGGGAGGTGGGTGATGCACAGCACCTGGTGGCTTGCCGCCAACTGGCGGAGCTTGCTGCCGATGACGGCGCCGAGCCGGCCGCCGATGTTGGAATCGATTTCGTCGAAGACGAGGACGCTTGCGGTCGGACCGCCGGAGCCCACGGATCCACCGCGCGTCACGCCGTCTCCACTCGCCGCCAGCACGCTCTTGATCGCCAGCATGATCCGCCCGATTTCACCGCCGCTGGCGATGCGCCGCAGCGGCTGTTCGGGCAGGCCGGGGTTGGTTTTCACCATGAACTCGGCCGCGTCGAAGCCCGATGCGCCGGCCTCGTTCATCTGCGAGATCTGCACGGCGAATGTCGCCTTCTCCATGCCGAGCTCGGCAAGCTGTGCCTGTACCCGCGGCGCGATCGATTTCGCCGCGGCTTGCCGCTTCGCGGTGATCTCTTTCCCAAGCGTTCCGAGCTGCGTCTCCATCGGCGTGATCTTCTTTGCGAGCTCGTCGGCATTGCTCGATGCGTTACTCAATTCGTCGATCTGTCTCTGCACATCCGCGCGGAACGCGAGCACATCCTCGACGTTCCCACCATACTTGCGCAGCAGGCGGTTGATGGTGTTGAGCCGGTCGTTCACTTCGGCCAATTCCTCGGGATCGCCTTCGAGTTTCTGGATGTATCGGCTCAGATCGAACGCGGCTTCTTCGAGCTGGATGACGCCGTTCTTGATCGTCTCTTCGACGCTCTTGAGGTGCGGATCGAGGATCGCCAGGTCGCTGACAATGGCGAAAACGGTCTTCACGCGGTCGACGATGGAGCCGTCGGTGTCATAGAGCGCGTTATGGGCCGCAGTCGACTCGCGGCGGAGTCGCTCGATGTTGGCGAGCATGCTGGAGCGCGCTTCGAGTTCGGCATGCTCCGCCGCGTCGAGCTCGGCCTTGTCGATCTCGTCGGCCTGGAAGTTCAGCAGTTCGAGTTGCTGCTTGCGGAGCTTATCGCCGGTGCTTAACTCGGCGAGCCTGCGTTTTGCGTCGGCGAGTTCGAGGTAGAGGTCGTGGTATCGGTTGACGAGTTCGGAGAGGTTGCCGTATCGGTCGATCACTTCGAGCTGGTTCGACGGTTTGAGCAGATAGAGCGAATCGTGCTGGCCGTGGACGTCGACGAGGATTTCGCCGATCAACTTGAGCATGGCGAGGGTGATCGGATTGCCGTTGAGTGCGGCCGAGGATCGGCCCGACGAGTGGAGTTTGCGAACCAGCAGCAGCTCGCCGCCATCGTTGGAGACGGGGAGATCGGTGATCGCGTCGATGCGCTTGAGCGCGTCACGGTCGCGGATCTCAAAGACGCCGGTCACCCGTCCTTCGTCGGAGCCGGCGCGGAGCATGTCGGCCGGCGAGCGCAGCCCGAGCAGCAGCTCGATCGCGCCGATGACGAGCGATTTTCCCGCCCCGGTCGCGCCGGTGAAGACGTTGAGCCCCAGGTCAAACTCGACGCGGGCGTCGGTGATCACGGCGAGGTTGGAGATGTGAAGTTCGCGGAGCATGTCTTGAATGACCAGGAACCAATGACCAACGAATGCTCAAAACCCAATGACCCATAGGGAACGGCATTGGCATTTGGTCATTGGGCATCGGGGGGTCATCTGGGCTTGGTCATTTGATTGCCGACCCCGCCGCCACCGCCACGCTCGGGGAAAGGACGACGACGTTGCCCGTCGCGGCATCGGTCGCGGCCAGCAGCATGCCATGGCTCACCTGTCCGCGCAGCGGGCGCGGGGCGAGATTCTTAACAACGACGATCTGCTTGCCGACGAGCATTGCCGGGTCGTACCACGCCTTGATGCCGGCACAGATCTGCCGCTTCTCGCCGTTGCCGACGTCGATCTGCAGGACCAGCAGCTTGTCGGCGTTGGGATGCACCGCGGCTTCAAGGACGGTCGCCACGACGAGTTGCACCTTCGCGAAGTCGTCGTAAACGATCTCGGCCGGTTGCGCCGGCAGCGGCGGAACGGCAGCGGGCGTCGGCGGGGTTGCGTTCGGCAGCGGGGGAATGGGAGGAGGGGCTTCGGACATTCTTTTCCTTGGTTGTTGGTCGGACCACTTTAGTTCGGGAAACGTAAGGATCAAACTCCCGACCATCGGTTCGTGGATTCGCGGTTCGAAATGCCTACCCTCAAAGCGTGGTCAACGAACTTGGATCGATCGCCATCATCGGCGCGGGCGCCGTCGGCCTGTACTACGGCGGAAGACTTGCCGAAGCCGGACAGGATGTGCATTTCCACACCCGATCCGACGCGGCCGCGCTGAAGACGCTCGGCCTTCGCGCCAAGAGCCATCATGGCGACTTCACGATTCCCGCCGATCGAATCCATGCGTACGACGATCCGAAATCGATGCCGAAAGCCGACTGGCTCATCTCGACGCTCAAATCGACCGCCCGCCACCAGTATCGCGAACTGATCGAGCCACTGCTCAAGGACGACACCACGATTGTCGCCCTTCAGAACGGACTGGGCAATGAAGAGGCCCTGGCGCAGCAGTTTGGTGCTGAACGCGTGCTTGGCGCGATTGCCTATGTCTGCATTCACCGAATCGGCGCGGGCCGCATCCACCACTCGGCCCAGGGAGACCTGAAAGTCGGCGAGTTCGGGCGAGGCGCGGGGAACCGGGTGCACGTCCTTGTCGATGCGATGCGGGCGGCGAAAATCCCCGCGACGGCTGTCGAGGACCTCAAATATCACCGCTGGCACAAGCAGGTGTGGAACATCGCATTCAACGGGTTGGGCGCGTCGAGGAATAAGGACTGTGCCGAACTTCTCGCCGACCAGGAGGGTCGCGAGGCGGTCCGCGCCGTGATGCGCGACGTCGTTCGCGCGGCGGCGGCGGTTGGCGTGACGTTCGACGAAAAGCTGATCGACTTTCAGATTGCCCGTACGGCGACCGTCGGAGCGTACAAGACGAGCATGCACCTGGATCGGCTCGCCGGCCGGGCGATGGAAGTCGAAGCGATCGTGGGCGAGCCCATCCGTCAGGCGCAGGCGTCAGGCGTATCGAATCTGCCGGCGCTCTCATCGCTTTATGCCGAATTGAAAGCGATCGAGGCCGCAAGGGTCTCCCAGCTTCCGCCCCTGGCTTAGCCCGAGGCGTTCGCCTGCGGCTGGACGGATCGTAGAATACGGCGGATGCAGATCGTCGATCTCGGCAATATGCGCTGGCGCGATGCCTGGGCCATCCAACAGGAAGCCCACGAAAAGGTGCTGCGCGGCGCCGAAGAGATCATCTTCGTCGTCGAGCACCCGCACGTCATCACGCTCGGTCGGCAGACCGAGGTCTCGCTGCGCAACGTCCGCTACCCGAAAGAAGAATTGGCCGAGAACGGAATCGACCTCGATGAGACCGACCGAGGCGGGAACGTGACCTACCACGGCCCCGGACAGGTCGTCTGCTATCCGATCGTGCGCTTGGCCGAGCATCGGCTGACCGTGGGCAAATATGTGCGGACACTGCAGGAAGCGGTGATCGATTGCCTGGGCCGCTGCATGCTCAAGGGCGAGATCGATCCCGACGCGGTCGGCGTGTGGGTGCGCGACCGGAATGAACTGGCGAAGATCTGCGCGATCGGCGTCCGCATCAAGCGCGGCGTCTCGATGCATGGCATCGCGCTGAACGTCGAAACCGACCTGAAATACTTCGAGTTGATCAATCCCTGCGGCCTGGGCACGCGCCCGGTGACGTCCTTGCGCAAAGTGCTCGGCATGCGGGCGCCGCAAATGGAACACGTGAAGTGGCTGCTCGCCAACTCGCTGATGCAGCACCTGACCAAGGCGAGCCTTGCGGTGGAATGACGAAGTCCGAAATCGAAATGAAGAATGAATCTCGAATGCCGGAATGACGAATGCCTGAGATGGCGATCTCGCTGCGGCGTTTAGCCTTTTCCCTCATTCGATATTCGCGTTTCATCCGTCATTCGGATTTCGTCACTCGAATTTTAAGCTTTTCCGTTCACAACAACGGCGGCGGCACCAATAATCGCAGCATGCCGGATGACGAACCGATCGAACTCGAACCCTCGACGGGACTGACGCCCAAGGCCGACCTTCGGCCCCACATGCCCGAACCGCCGGCCGTGAAACTGCTCGCGGTGGCGGATGTTCATTTGCCTTCGGCGGCGGGGTATGAGCGCGATCTGGACGCGTTTTATGTCGAGGTGTTGAAGTTCGAGCGGTCCGACGACCGCGTGAACGCGCTCACGTACCGGGCCGAGAATCACGCGGTGGTGTTTGATGTGCTCGAGCCGCCACTGAACCGCGATGACATCACGCCGACGCCGATCGAGGTGCCTTCACTCCGGGACTTGCGGTCGGCGCTGATCGAGCGCGAGATCCCGTTCCAGGCGACGCAGGGGCTCGATCCGGCGACGGAATATCTGCTGCTCAAGGACCCGACGGGGAACTGGCTGTCGATCAGCGAGTGGCGGGAGTTTCGGTAGGGGAGCGTTCGGTTTTCAGCCGGAATTAAAGTGAAAACGCTCGCGAGCCTATCGACTCGCAAGCGTCTGGTTTTACTTCGTGCCCTCGTGGTTCAAAAATCCAATGCGAGCAGGCTCGCCGGCTACACGCGGAATGTGATGTTGGTCACACCGTCGCGGGTTCGAAGATCTGCGAGAACTTCATGCCCTTGCGCGCCTTGGCACTTCCCTTGTGGTAGCAGTAACCGACGATCAGCGGGAACGCGAGCGTCGCTTCGCTGTAGACCATCTGTTCCCAGACGGTGTCGACCTTGCCCCAGCTGCTGGCTTCCTTGAGCGTCGAGCTGCTGAGCGCGCCGTCACGGACGTCAGCCACGGTGACCTGAATGGCGTACTTGTGCATCGGGGCGTCCATGCCGAGCACTTCGGCGCAGACCACGATGTCCTGGGTGAAGTTCTTCGGCACGCCGCCGCCGAGCATGAAGAGGCCGGTGTCGCCGCACTTCATCTTGATCTTGGTCAGTTCGTGGAAGTCCTTGCCGCCGTCCCAGATGGTCTTGGGCGCGTCGCCGCGCTCTGCCGCGTGCGAGACCAGGCCGAAGCCGGCCGAACAGTCGCTGAACGCCGGGGCGAAGATCGGGACATCGTGCTTGAAGGCTTCGTAGATGATCGAGTTGCCGTCGCCCTTGGGTCCGCCGTTCTTTTCGATGTAGGCGCCAAACTCCTTGAAGAACTCGCGGCTGCTGTACGCGCCGGGCTGCATCTCTTCCATGATCTTCTTGGTGGTCTCGTCGCACACACGCAGCTCTTCTTCATCGATGAGGGTGTCGTAGATGCGGTCGATGGCATGCTCGCGGAGCGGGGTGTCGTACAGGCCGCTCTTGAGCTCTTCGCTGGCGATGTAGTGCTTGAAGCCGAGGGCTTCGAAGAAGTCCTGGTCGACCATGTTGTTGCGGATCATGTCGACGACGACTTTTTTCAGCCCTGCAGAAATCATCGATCCCGCGAGCGTGAGGATGACCGCACAGCCCTTGTCCTTGAGCATGCGGTCGTAGATGTCCGCGGCGCGCCAGAGGTCGCGCGAAGAAAAAGCCATGTGCTGCATCGCATCGACGAGCGGAACGATGCCCGTGTTCTTGGTGATGTCGATGTGCTGAATGACTTTGTCGAGATACTTCGCCTTCTCCGCGGCGTGCTTGGCCTTGAGGGGCGTGGCGTTGAAGCTGGATTCCTGTGACATGGGCAACTCCTTGTCTTCATTTCGCGAACTCGGATCGACTTGAAGCCGAATCGTATGCGCGGAATGCGCGTCAGTAAAAAAGACGCTCAATTTGTTTTCGCGGTGAATGCTGATCGAAACGAGAGGATCAAACGACATCACCGCGGCCCGCTACGGAACATCTCTCTTCAAGAAGTTTCCGCCATTGCAGAGGCCTGGTGGCTTTGACGCTTGGAATCATTACAGAATCGGCGTGCACGTCAAGTGAGCAGTTCTGCCCAGGGGCGTTCCATTTCACGCCGAAGATTTGAATCGATAGGATGGACCGCGTGAGTGAGGCCGATCAACTTCGTCAGCGGGTGAGGCTGTTGCTGCGTGCCGAGCGTTTGATGGGCGCGAGCGGCGTGCCGATGATCGCGTTGGAAAACGAGTCCGCCATTCCCGACGCGTCGCCCGAGGTTCGTCCAGATTCAGAACCATCGCCTCCTGCAATTTCCACGGCGCCCGTGAGCGGATTGTTCGGCGTCGAAGACGTCGCGACACCGCCATTCGGGCCACACCGGGCGCCCTTCGATTCGGCTGAACCATTGAAGCCGAGAAAAATCGAACTGCTCGCCGCGATGGACATGAACGAAGTGAAGGGATGCCCCAAGTGCATCCTCTGCAAAACGCGCACGAACACCGTCTTCGGCGAAGGCGATGCCGATGCACGATTGATGTTCATCGGCGAAGGGCCCGGCGAAAATGAAGATCTACAGGGCCGACCTTTCGTCGGGCGCGCAGGCGAACTGCTCAACAAGCAGATTGCGGCGATGGGATTGTCGCGCGAGCAGGTGTTCATCGCGAATATCGTGAAGTGCCGTCCGCCGGATAATCGCGTGCCAGCGCTCGACGAGGTCGCCGCGTGCACGCCTTATCTGGAAAGACAGATCGAGATCATTCGGCCGCGTGTGATCGTGACACTCGGCTTGCCGAGCACGCAGTACATGCTGCAGACGAAGAACTCGATGTCGAAGTTGCGTGGCACATGGCACGCATGGCGCGGCATCAAGCTGATGCCGACGTATCATCCCGCCTATCTGTTGCGGAACTACACCGACGCAACACGAGCGGCAGTGTGGTCGGACTTGAAGCAGGTGATGGCCGAACTCGGATTGAAAAAGGGCGCGTGAGTTCGCGAGAAAAATGCGAGCGTCGCATGTGACATCAGCGCGTTTGTCGCGAAAGTTTTTTTTGCTCGCGCAAGCGCCGGTTTTTTCTGCAGCTTGTGAGCGTTGCGTAAAGAAGCGCCGAAAGTGGGAGATGATTTGTGGAGAAAGTCTGCTATGTTCTCCGCCGTGCGAGTGGATGTGAAACCAATCTCTGTTCCGCCAGTCTTCGATTTTCATTTGTGCAATCGATAAGAGATCAGGAAGAGAGCCGTGTCGAAAGGAATTTCCTTTTTACGCGGCGCGTTCGCTCGTCAAGTGATTTAAGCAAACCGGCTTCAGGTGGCGCCGGCGAGTTGTTTCCGCATTCATCTCGTTAGGGGTGAATCAACTCGACATCCGCTGCCCGGGGCATTTTGTAATCGGTAGATCCACATGACGTCGGCGAATCTTGCCACAAACGGAATTGTGTCTCGTCCCGTTGTTAACCGGAAGATCGGCGAGGTTACCTTGCTCGATACCGACACATGGAATCGGATCCTGGCGAAAGTTCGTCAGGTACATCCCACCCTTGTCCGAAGCTGGTTCGATGAAATGGTGCCGCGCCAACTCACCAATGGCGTCATCCAGGTCACCGTACCGACGCTGGCCCAGCTGAACTTCTCACAGACGCAGCTCCAGCAGCCGTTCACGCACGCCGCTCAGGAAATCACCGGCCGACTTGTCGCCGTCAGCTTCCACTGCGAGCACCTGCCGCGCGGCGGCGTGTTCACCGAGAGCGACGCGCCCCTCCCGCTCAATCCCGACTACACCTTCGAACAGTTCGTCATGGGTCCCTGCAATCGGCTCGCCCACGCAGCCTCCATCGCCGTCAGCGAGCAGCCCGGACGCGCGTATAATCCGCTCTTCATTCACGGCGGCGTCGGGTTGGGCAAATCCCACCTGCTGCAGGCCATCAGCCAGAAGATCCTCGAGCGCGACATGGACGCGCGGATCCTCTATCTCTCCTGCGACAACTTCGTGAACCAGTTCATTAACTCCGTCACCAGCGGCGACATGAACCAGTTCCGCCACCGCTATCGCAACGTTGACGTGCTCATCATCGACGACATCCACTTCCTCGCCGGTCACGAACGGACTCAGGAAGAGTTCTTTCACACGTTCAATACCCTTCACCAGCACAACAAGCAGATCGTGCTCAGCGCCGATTGCGCGCCCAGCGAGATCCCTGAGCTGGAAGAGCGGCTCGTCTCGCGCTTCAACTGGGGCCTGGTCGCCAAGGTCGACAAGCCGTGCTATGAGACGCGTGTCGCCATCCTTCGGAAGAAGTCGCAGATGCGCGGGCTCAACCTTCCTGACGACGTGATCTGCTACGTGGCTGCGCGGATCGACAGCAACACCCGCGAACTCGAAGGCGCGATCACCAAGCTGCAGGGACAGTCGATGCTCACCGGCGGCGTCATTGATCTGGAAATGGCCAAGCAGGCGCTCGGTGAAGGCGACGCCTCTCAGGAAAAGCGCATCACCATCCAGCACATCCTGGACGTGGTCACCAAGTACTACAACATCAAACTCAGCGATCTACAGAGCAAGAAGCGCAACCAGTCGATCGCGTTCCCGCGCCAGATCTGCATGTTCCTGGCGCGTAAGCACACGCGCTACAGCCTGGAAGAAATCGGCGGGTACTTCGGTGGGCGCGATCACACGACCGTGCTGCACGGCGTCCGCTCGATCGATCGCTCGATCAAGGTCGATCGTGATGTCGCCTCGCAGGTCGGTCAGATCGATTCAATGCTCTCGGCATAACAAACGAGGCCAGCGGTCAGCCACGGCGCGATGCGGAGTACGCGCGACGCGTCGGTCGTCGAATACGCGCTCCGCTTTGCGTCGCGTTGAACCGCTAGACTTCGCGCTTGTAGATCAGGCCATTCACCTGCGGAGTGATGGCGTCGATCACGTCGCGGCTCAGCGGCATCATGTCGAACTCTTCCGTGTTGCCGCGTGCGTCATGCGCGGCCTTGCCGACCGCCTCGAATGCCGGCTGCATCTCCTGCGGTTCGAGCCCGTCGCGCATGAGCATGCCGATGACGAGCTTGATCGGTTGATTCTCGATGCCGGCCGAGAAGAGGTGAACTTCTTCGATATCGGCGATGGACTTTGCCGCATCCTGGATCGCGTTGACGAAGCTCTCATCCGGCGGCGCCGTGGGCTTCTGGATCTTGATCTGGATCTGCTGTTGTGCTTCGCCGGTAAGCTGACCGCCCGCGTCGACGGTCGGTATCGCACCTTGCGAGAGGATTTGGGCCTCGGCCTTGGTCACCAGGCCGCTCGGCGGCTGGCCGGGATTGATGACGATGCCCTCGGCATCGCCCTGGAGGAGCATGCCGCAAACGGCCCGCGCCGGCAGCGGCACGTATCGTCCCTTGGGAGGTAGCGAAACCTGCAGTCGCGGCACATCGGTGAATGCCGGCAGATACGTCTTGCCGTCCGGCGAGCGGATCGTGGCGAGTTGGAGCTGTTCTCCACCCTTGAGTTCGAGCGGCCCGGAGCCTTCGCCTTCGTGGTTGAGCGTGACGAGGTACAACGTCGATTGAAGGAGCGCCTGATAGAGATTGGCGCGCGCCGCGGGCGTGTCGCCGGACACGATCGCGTGGATCGCCATCAGCACGGCGGCGTTCTCTTGCGTCGGATCGATGACCGGCACGCCGATCGGTGGGCCGTGCGTTGTGGAAACTTGATCTGCTGCAGGCGGCGCAGAAGATGACCCATGGGCAGTTGGCTTCGACCGTTCGCGCCGTGGCGGAACGGCATTGGTCGCGGGCGGCGAGGGTGGCGCCGGTTCGGATGAATGATTGGCAGGTTCGTCGGCCTTCTTGCCGCGTAGTTTGTCGAATAATCCCATAGATAACGAGTATCGGCGATTCGCCCGTTCTGGCAACCCGGGAACCGCCATGATTCGGTGACTGTAAATGTCCGTCAACGCGACGATTCCTCCAGATCTGGACCCTGCGTACCGCGCCGCCGCTGAGATTTGCCGGTCGCACGCGCGGAGTTTTCATTTCGCCTCCCGCTTTCTGCCCGGGCCGAAGCGCGATCATGCGTTTGCGGTCTACGCCTTCTGTCGGCAGCTCGACGACGCGGCGGACATTGCCGGCTCGCCGGAAGCGATCGACCGCTTCACGCGACTGCTCGAGGACATCTACGGCCGCAACATGTGCGGGTTCGATGATCCGGTCGCGCGGGCGTTTGCGAACACGGTGAAGCAGTGCAAGATTCCGCGGGAGCACTTCGACGCCCTGGCCGCGGGTTGCCGGATGGACTTCACCGTCGTTCGCTACGACACATGGAAGCAACTCGAGCGATACTGCTACTGCGTCGCCGGGGTGGTCGGGCTGATCATGTGCAAGGTATTTGACGTGACTTCGCCGGCGGCGCAGGCGCACGCGGTCGCCATGGGGAACGCGATGCAGCTCACCAACATCCTGCGGGATGTGCGGGAAGATATGGATCGAGGACGGGTCTATCTGCCCGCCGAAGACCTGCAGCGATTCAAGATCGGCCCGCGACAGCTCGCGCAGCGCCGCTGGACGCCGGCGTTTGCCCAGTTGATGGAGTTCGAAGTCGCCCGGGCACGAGCGCTCTATCGCGAAGGCGCACAAGGGATCGGCTATATCGCCAACGACGGCTCGCGGCTCACGGCGAGCGTGATGGCCGTCGTGTATGGCGGAATTCTTCGCGCGATCGAGGGTCTTGAGTACGACGTGTTCCGTCGCCGCGCTTCGCTCTCCACGTTCGCCAAGCTTCGGCGCCTGCCTGCCGCGATGCGGCTTTGCCGCTGCGAACTCGGCGACGACGTGCCGGACGTGTTCCAATAAAGTAGAGTCGAACCCACTCACATGCCAACGCTGCCCTTGTTCGATCCCACTGCCCATCCGGATGGATGGCACAACGTCCTCTCGCCCGGCGGATACGAGTGGTGGTACTTCGATGCAGAGGATCTCGCCACCGACACGCAGATCGTCGCCATCTTGATGCACGGGTTCATCTTTCACCCCGGGTATCTCCGCGCCTATCGACGATTCATGCGCCGGCCGACCCGACATTCGCCGCCGACCGCGGGCGACTTCCCGTGTGTTTACGCGTGCGTCTACCGGGATGGGAAAATCTGGAAGCAGTTCTTCACCCAGTATCGGCGAGAAGACTCTTCTGCGGCGGAAGATCGTGCTGATGTGACGATCGGGCCGAATCGGCTGTGGGTGGATGAGTTCGGCTCCTACCAGCTCGAGATGGAAGGTTCGCCGTGGCATCTCACCGCGCGCGGGCCAATCACTGAGGCCGATCAGCGGATGCGCGTGCGGCTGAGCTTTTCGCCGAGCCATCGACATGAACCGGTCGAGCGGCGATTCCTGTCGCGCGAGATGACCGGCGCGGACCATCACTGGACGATCGCATCGGCAAGCTGCGCGGTGAGTGCGCAGATCGCAATCCACCGCGAACATTCGGGTCCGGACTCCTTCACCCTCGCCGGCCCGGGTTATCACGACCACAACTTCGGCACCGCGCCGATCGGCGCCGGCCTTCATCGCTGGATCTGGGGCCGCGCGATGTTCGGCGAGCGCGTGCTCACCTTTCATCATGCCGAGCCGAAGTCGAGTGCACGTGCGGCGGAAACGCATCTGGTCGAGGTCGCCGGCAATCGCGCCCGCGACATCGCGGTGGAGCGCGTCGAGTCCGACTGGTCGCTCGCTTCTAGGCCGGCGATGATGCTGCGCTATCCGAGGGTCCTGAACTTCGGCGATGAACTTCGGCTCACGAATCCTCGCGTGATCGACCCGTCGCCATTCTATCTGCGCCTGCAGTTTGACGCCCTGTCGCGTGGCGAATCGTCGCGGGCGTTCTGCGAGATTGCGTATCCGCATCGACTGCGCTGGCCGATTCTCGGTAGGATGATCGAGATGAGCTTCGACAAGCGGCCGACCCGGCGTTGAATGTGCCCGCCTTGTGGCAGGCCGTTTGTCGGAGCGTCCTTTTCCGGAGAGACCATGCGAAACCGAAAAGCTCTGCCGTTGCTGGGTCTTGTCGCGTTGACGATGCTGGCCGGATCGCTCGGCTGCTACGAGACGCTCTTCCGCCTGTCGCCGGTCGCGGATGCCAAGGTCGATCGCGCGCTCTGCGGCGACTGGGAGCTGAAGTCGCAAGAGGGCAAGGCGGTTTTCCTTTACGTGCGGAATGTCGACGACCATTTCTACAGCGTCTGCTGGAAGGGTCAGGACGAGGAGAAGCCGCTCGTTTTCACTGCCGATTCGACGATGGTGGCCGGCGTGCGTTTTGTCCATGCCCGCGCGTTGCCGGATGATGGATCGCTCGAAGACAGCCACATCATTATGCGCGTCGACATCGAGCAGGACCACATCACCCTCCGCAACATCGACAAGGCATTCATGGAGTCCAGAGGCGTCACATCAGACGACACGCTTCGGCAGGTGGTTGAAGCCAACCTTGGGAACAACGAACTGTATGATGGCGAGGTCTACACCGGCGATCGCATGAAGGAGCATTGATCCCTCACCGGAGCACATCGTTGCGCGCCTTGCGCCGGATTGATCGCGCGCCCGGCGAAGCCGAAATGAACGCGACCGTCTGCTCGTAGTTCTGCGCCAGCGTCAGCAGGTCATCGAAGTCGACGGTGCCGCTGTTGTCGAGGTCGCCTTGTGCGTAGGTCATGCCCGTCGATTCGTAGTTCTGCGCCACGATCAGCAGGTCATCGAAGTTCACCGTACGGTCGCGATTGACATCGCCGGCCAGCACAAAGAAATCGAACGAGTACGCGATGTTCGCGTTGCCGGCGGGGTCCTGCACCGTGCCGGCTGGGAGGCCGACCCGATAGTTCCCGTTGGGAAGCGGCGCCGTCGGCGTGATGGTGGCGGTTCGCGTGGCGGAGTTGTAGGTGAGCGTGTACGCGTACCCCTGCGGCTGCGGCGAGGTGTCTACCAGATCGAAGTCGCCAGTCACAGGCGCGGTCTGCAACGCTTCGCTGAACACGATGACGATCGGGCTGGGCACGGTCTCGTAGTCGTACGTGGCCGCGGTCACAAACGGCGGGGTGACGTCGATCGCGCGCGATCCGAAATCG
This sequence comes from Phycisphaerae bacterium, assembly GCA_031411495.1. Lineage (GTDB taxonomy): Bacteria > Planctomycetota > Phycisphaerae > Tepidisphaerales > Tepidisphaeraceae > JANOBD01. The sequence goes on from JANOBD010000236.1 coordinate 14,116, forward strand.
TTGGTAGTGGCAACCTGCCCGGCGGCGAGCTGAATCGTCCGTACGCTCGCGCCCGTCGCCGCGAAGCCGGCGGGCACGATCTGGCGGACGAAATGCGTGCCCTGTGCCAGGTTCGTAAACGTGTAGGCGCCGCCTGCACTGGTGGTCTGCTGGGCTTCGCCGGTGTCTAGCGCGCCGTTGTTGTTCGCATCGAGATAGACCGTCCGCCCGCCGATGCCGTTCTCGCCAGCGTCGCGGGTGCCGTTCTGGTTCACATCGTCGAAGAGCGTGCCTGCGATCGATCCCCTGGTGTTCGAGAGGATTTTGAACATCCCGTAAAACGTGGCGATGTCGGAGTTGGAGACATCCGCGTCGACGTTTCCGCTGCTGATGCCGGCCACCGTGCGGTTGGAGGTGTACTGCCACATCGACCAGGCGCCGCTCGGCCAGGGTGAGGTCGAGGGCGTTCCGCTGGTGAGCGGGATCGCGGGGTTCGCGGGGTTGCCGCTCGGGTAGGTCGCCATCCAGAGCGGATAGCGGATGGCCGAACCGTCCAGGAAACTCGTCGCGTAGGACGGATAGGTGTAGACGATCGGCACGAGCCCGCTCAGGCCGTAGAACGCATCGCAGAAATCGTTGAGCCATTGAGACAGCACCGCGCGGCCGAGCGCGACCGTGTTGGATGCGCCGTCTTCGAAGTCGAGCATCGGTACCAGGTTCCCCACGGTGAGTCGGCTGGAGATGATGCCGTAGAAATGCTGCGCTTCGGTGATCGCCGAGTTATTTCCCGGCCGGGCGAAGTGGTACGCGCCAAAAGGGATGCCCGCGTTGGCTGCGCCGCTGGCGAAACTGGAGAAAGATGGATCGTCATACGTGAAGCCTTCGGTGGCTTTGGCGTAGACGAATGCGGTGTCGTCGGTGGTTGTTCCGCTGGTGCCGTTGGTTTTGACCGTCGCCCAGGAACTGACGGTTTGATAGTGGGAAATGTCGATCCCGACCGCCCGGTTGTAGCCGCTGGAATTGAGCGTGAAGTAGAGCGGCGGCGCATACGCGCCGGGGGTGTTGGTGTTGTCGAACGCGCGCACCTGCCATCGAAAGGTTCCCGAGCCAAGCGCGACCGGCGGGGTGAAGCTCGTTCCGACGATGGGCGACGGGAAAGGTTGTGACGCCTCGGAGTTGTAGACGGTGGTGTAGGTGCTACCGACGAGCTTGCTGACCAAGACCCCATAACCGCTCGCGCCGCTGACCGGCTGCCAGCGAACGTTCGGGACGGGGGTGTTGTAGGTCGGAATGCCGGTGGAGGTGGGGACGCCGGGGTAAATCTCGGTCGGCGCGATCACGGCCAGGAGCTGGCGGGATTCGAGGGTTTCGACCGTTGATCGGGAGCGGCTGCAAGAGTGCGGAGCCGCTCTGCAGAGTCTTGCATTCTCTTGCATTTCGTTGCATGGCGCGGTTTTTCGGCGTGTAAACGCGGTGGGCGTGGGGTTGGCGGGGAGTGTGCTCATGGCGCGCGTCCTGGTGCGGAGTCGTCTGGGTGGTTATGCAAAGAAGCCCGGTCTTTGTGTAAGATTATAGAACATGTCCCGCGAAATGCTCCCTTTTTCCAAAAGTCCACGGTGGGCTACGTCCTATACGCTTTAACGGGTCGTTTGTTCGGATTCTGTACGGTTTTCTGCTTGCTAGACTCGCCGGGTTCGAGTAACCCTTTTGTTAGGTACGAGCAAGGTGGTGCAGATGGAACCCATGGGAACGAAAATTCGCCGGCAACGACGTCGTCTGGGCTTCACCCTCGACGACCTCGCCGCCCGCAGCGGCATCAGCAAGCCGTACCTCTCCCTCATCGAAACCGACAAAGTTCCCAATCCGCCCAGCGACGAAAAACTCTCCCGCCTCGAACAGGTCCTCGGCTTCAAGACCGGCGAACTGCTCACCCAGGCACACCTCCACCGCACGCCCAGCGACGTCCGCGCCATGCTCACCCAACTCCTCGCGGCCGGCGGAAACCATGGCGCCGACAGTGCCGCCACCGCACTGCTCGACCGGTCCACCGCGCTGCTCGAAACGCCGCAACTCGGCACGGTAAACGGATCGGCCAGTGGCGAATCTACGAAGAATGCAGAACCGAAAAAGAACGGCAAGCTCAAGCTCGGCGTCGCGCTCGATGACCTCTACCTCTCGGGCGCGCTCCGCGAGTTCGTCGATAAGTCGGCCGGCAACGTCGAGACGATCCCCACCAACGTCGTCCCCGTCATCAACCGCGTGAGCGCCGGCTACCCGAAGGATTTCACCGACCTGAGCTATCCGAAAGGCGCTGCCGACACCTACCTCTCCTGCCCGGACGTTTCCGACCCGGACGCCTTCGCCGCGCGCGTTCACGGCGACTCGATGACGCCCAAGTATCGGCAGGGCGACATCGTCATCTTCTCGCCGCGCGCGCCCGTGAAGAACGGCGATGACGCGTTCGTCAGATTCAACGACGGCCAGACGACGTTCAAGCGCGTCTTCTTCGAAGAAGATGAAAGCGGCGCGAACGTGATCCGCCTGCAGCCGCGCAACGAGAAGTACCGCCCCAAGACCACCCTGGCCGAGGAAATCACCGGCGTGTGGAAAGCGGTGTTCAAGTATCAGTCGGTGGAGGAGTGACGGGTCAATGCGAAATGCGAAATGCGAAATGCGAAATGCGAAATGCGAAATGCGAAATGCGAAATGCGAAATGCGAAATGCGAAATGCGAAATGCGAAATGCATATGAAACATCGAAGGGTGCCCCGGGGCAGGTACCCCTGACCCGCGCCCTGAAAACTCAGTGAAAACGGGTCACCAAGTACGTTCGGTTGCCGCGAAAAGTGAGAGACGCAGCAAAGTCCGAAGCGCGATGACGCTTGATCCGAATTGCGATGAAGCTCGCAGCGATGTCCGGTCCGAGTTTGCAATCGAAAACGCACCAATAGAGGTCAAACATGGTCATTCTTCTCGAGCCCGCGCAGAACGTCGCGATGATGCAGGCAGACCCGTATTCCTCGCCGGACACGATCTGGTACCACGCGGTCTGGGGCACGCCCGGAACCAAAACCGCTGCGAGCCCGCGCGTCACTCGTCCGAAGCGCATCCGCGTTCCGGTCGGCGGCGGGTTCTGCGACCCATCGCTGCGCGACCAGCCGCTCCGGCACGATCCGCGTGTCGTCATCCCGTCTCGACTCCGGCCCGCGCTCGCGTGTGCCATCTGCAACCTGTGCGCGCGTCGCCGGCTCGCGATTCGCTGCCTGAGCATCGGCAGCAACCACGTCCACACGCTGATGAAGCTCGATCCCGATGAGAGAAACGCGCGGGCAACGATTGAAGACTGCAAGCGCGTTTCGGCCCTGCTCGCGTACCCGATTCGGCCGGAAGGATTGTGGAACGAGGGGTGTGAACTGCTGCCGGTCCGATCCGAGCTTCAATTCGACCGCATCTCGCGACAGATCTGCGGCGACCACAAGCGAGGCAACCACGTGTGGAAACATCCGAGAATGATGCGCGATGAGGAAGATGCGAAAATCGATAACCATGAAACGGAGTGAAACGCCCTGGCTCAGGGCACAAAAATCGTCGCGGCGAATCCACTTTTTGTGGCTCGGGCCTCCGGCACATGGGTCCGAGCACCACGTGCCGGAGGCCCGTGCGACATCGCTACGATTCTCTGTTCGCGGTCCCGAAAGTTGAATTGCAGGTCGATCTCACGCGGCGGAATACCTCGGGATGACACAATCACCATCCGAACGCATTGCACCCACATCGAGCTATCGAATCACGCCAAAGTTCTTCCCCGTGACCGTTCCGCTCACGCTCGAAAGCCAGATGCTCGTCGCGCCGTACGGAAGTGAGACGCTCTCATTGGCATTGAGCGCGAGCCGCAGGCTGACGTTGCTGGTTCGCGTCGTGATCGAATACGCGCCGGCCGCGTCGGTGAGCGCGCTCGCTTCGCCGGCGTCGAGCCGGCCGTTGAAGTTGTAGTCGGCGAAGACCGTTCGCCCGGCGAGCCTGGCTTCGCCCGTGTCGAGTCGCCCGTTTCGATTCGCATCGGTGAAGACGGTGCCGGTCACGCTCGGGCCGCTCGTCACCGTCGTCGCGATGCCGAGGTTCTTTCCCGTGACCGTTCCATTCACGCTGGAAAGCCAGATGTCATTGGCGCCATACGGAAGTGAAATCGCCTCGGCCGGCCGGGTGACGACGCGAACACTCACGCTGCTCGCGCGCGTCGCCAGTGAGTAGTTGCCCGAGGCATCTGAAAACGCGATCGGATCGGAGCCGTCGACGATGCCGTTGAAGTTGTAGTCCGCGAAAACGGTGCGTGCGCCAAGTCCGGCTTCGCCCGCATCCTGTCGGCCGTTCTTGTTCGCGTCGTCGAAGACGGTTCCGGTCACGGTCGAGAGGAGTCGACGCGGTTCGATGTTTTCCATCACGGATCGCAGGGTGTTTCGCATGATCAGTTCCTTCTGGTGGTGAGCGCCCAACGCTGGTGAGTGTATCAGGCAAAGATGCCGATGTTCTTCCCCGTTACCGTTCCCACGACGCTGGGCAGCCAGATGCTGGTGGAGCCGTAGGGCAGCGAGATCGATTCGCCGATGTTCAGCCGGACGCGCAGGCTGACGTTGGTGGCGCGGGTCGCGAGCGAATAGTTGCCGGTGCCATCGGAGACGGTGAACGCCTCGCCCGCATCCAGCCGGCCGTTGAAGTTGTAGTCGGCGAAGACGGTACGGTTCTGCAGGCGCGTTTCGCCGGTGTCGAGCTTGCCGTTGTGATTCGTGTCGGCGAAGACTGCGCCGTTGACGATCGAGGTCGACGAAAGATGCACGCCGAAGATGATTGTCTTGGTCTGGCTGCCCGCCGCGACGTCGATCGCGGCCGGCGTGGTGAACGTCTCACCGGCTTGCAGGCCGGCGAGTTTGAACGAGCCGGTGTTCGTCGTCTGTGGCCCGAGCGCGTCGAGCTTGAGCAGGTCTTCATTCGCCTGGCGGACGCCGTCGTTGTTGCGATCGAGAAAGAGCGAGCGTCCGGCCCACGACGCATTGAGCGTCGTCTCGCCGGTGTCCTGTACGCCGTTGCGGTTCACGTCGCTGAAGAGGACGACCCACGGCATCTGCCCGATGCCGGAGATGCCGACATCGACCGTGACGTCGCCATTGGCGATTGTAATCGTGGGCGCTGCGGAGGTGGTGAGGCTCGTGCCGGCGCGGTTCGCCTTGAGCTTGAACCGGTAGGCGCCCGGCGCGAGATCGAAGATCGAGAAGTCTTCGAGGAGCGCGCCGTCGAAGTCGAGGATGGACTTCTCGCCGCCGGCCGAGTTCTGCGTGGCGTTGCCGTCGAGATCGAGCCAGCCGGAGAAACCGGTGGTGGGCGCGAGACTCGTCTGCTCGCCCGCGTCGAGATGGCCGTTGGCGTTGTAATCGGTATAGACACGGAAGTGGGCGGCGTAGCTGCCGGCGCTGGCGACGACGCCGATGTTCTTGCCCGTCAGTGCGCCGGTGACGGTGGGAAGCCAGATGCTGGTCGCGCTGTAGGGAAGCGAGACGGATTCTCCGGCATTTGCGACAAGGCGGACGCTGACGTTCGTGGCGCGAGTTGTCAGCGTGTACGCGCCGCTTGCATTCGAAATCGTCGAGGGCTCGCCGGCATCGACGCGGGAGTTGTAGTTGTAGTCGGCGAAGACGGTGCGGCTCGCGAGTTTCGCTTCGCCGGTGTTGAGCACGCCGTTGCGATTGGTGTCGCTGAACACCGTGCCGGCCACGCTGGTGAGCAACTGGCGCGGCTCGCACCGTTCGACCGCGGCAGGTCGCGACTGAGCAGCTCCGATAACATGACGACACGCCGAGACCCGTAGCCGCCGATTTGAACGCTCATGCATCATCATTTTCTCCCAGTTCCCATGTCCGGCTGGGATTTTGAGCGAAACGGCCGTTCAATTCATGAGAATTCCGGAGTTTTTGTGGTCATTCTTTTTCCGTCGACTCGCAGCCGACTGCGACGATCGCATGTTGTGCACGGTACGACGAGAAAACAGGCTCATCCGACAATTCCGGAGAACGGTCGCGAGGGACGAAGAAAGCGAAGTAGTACTTCAATGTGGTGAAGTGATCGGTTGCGGCTGAAAGTGTCTTGGGCGTGCATCGACTCCGGCGCGTTTTTCTCTTCGTGTCCCTTCGACGACTTCGTTCTTCGCGACCAGGGAAGGCTCCGCCTACCGCATCGTTCCCGCAAATCCTGGATGAACCAAAAAAGGTCCGCGGCCCACAAGCGACGTCTTCGACGCTCGCTTCTGGATCGCGGATCGATTCTCAACCATTCAACATTGCCGCGCGGAGAACTATGTCGCCAGCAGGCCGGTGCTTGCTGCGGTACTCACGATGCCGATGTTCTTGCCGGTGGCGTCGCCGGTGATGATCGGGAGCCAAATGCTGGTCGCGCCGAACGGCAGCGAGAGGGTCTCGCCGGCGTTGAGCAACAGCCGCACGCTGACGTTGGTGCCGCGCGTGATGAGGACGTAGTAACCACCGGGCCCGGTGGTGGTGGACGGCTCGTCGGCGTCGAAGCGGCCGTTGAAGTTGTAGTCGGCGAACACGGTGCGGCCGGTGGGGCCAGTTTCGCTTGCGTCCAGCCGGCCGTTGCGGTTCGTATCGTTGAAGACCGATCCGCTGACGCGGTAGTTGCGTCCGTCCACGACGCCGACGCTGAGGCGTGCCCCGTGCGGACCGACCACGAGCGTGCGCGACGTGCTGAATCGTTCTCCCGCTTTCAGGCCGCCAACGGTGTAGGTGCCGAAGGGCAGCTGCTTCGGGCCGTTGCCGTAGTGGCTGACGCCGATGCTGCTCTCACGGTCCGTTTGCCAGATGCCGTCGCCATTGGCGTCGAGGAACAGGATATGTAGCGCCCAGAAGGGGTCGAACTCGCCAAAAGCGAGTTCGCCCGATTGGTGGTCCTAGACGCCGTTGCCGTTCACGTCGTCGAAGACATCGACCGCGACGGGCGCGACGTTTCGGATGCCGATCTCGAAGTTGGACGGCGTGTTGCCGACCGTGACCCGGATCGAACTGCCATTGGTGTACGGAGACGTCGAGGTGCCGAAGCTACGAATCTGGAAGCGATGAGTTCCGGGAGCGAGTTCGGCAAAGTAGAAGTTGCCGCCGCCGGTGTATTCGCCGATGGAGATGGATTGTTCGCCGGCGGCGATATTCTGGGTGGTGTTGCCGTCGAGATCGAGCCAGCCGTAGAAGCCGCCTCCCGCAAGTGGTTCTTCGTCGCTCTGGCGGATGCTGTCGAGGTTGTAGTCGGCAAAGAACGTGAAGTTGATGCGGGAAAGGGCGCTCGCGATGCCGAGGTTCTTGCCGGTAATGGTTCCGTTGACGGACGGAAGCCAGAGGCTGGTCGCGCCATAGGGAAGCGAGACGTTTTCGCCGGTGTTCACCACGAGTCGCAGGCTGACGTTGGTTGAACGTGTGGCGAGAGAATACGAGCCGGCGGAATCGGTGAGGGCAGAAGGCTCGCCCGCATCGAACCGGCCGTTGAAATTGTAGTCGGCGAAGACGGTCCGATGGATCAGCCGGGTTTCACCGGCGTCGAGTCGGCCGTTGTGATTCGTGTCACTGAAGATCACGCCCGTTACCGTCGGCGCGGGTGCCGTGGCTACCGCTATCGCGAAGTGGAACTCGGCGTTGTTGCCGGCGACGTTGACTTCCGTCGATCCGTCGGCGAGCGCGTCGTTATCGGCGACTTTGCGCATCGCGATGCGCCAGGTGCCGACGGGCAGTTTGCGGAGATAGACGCCGGTGATATCGCCGGGCTGCGTGCCGCCCTGAGTGGCGTAGAACGCGATCGGTTCGCCGGGGTCTTTGAGGTTGTCGCGGTCGAGGTCGATCCAGACCTGGCTCGCGGCCACTTCGCCTTCGCCGGCTTCGCGTGTGGCGTTATGGTTTTTGTCGTCGAACAGGTAGCCGCGAATCGTGCCGCCGACGGCGGTGGTGCCGAAGTCGGCGTCGGTAATGTTCTGGTTGCTAGTCACGAACGGTCGGCCGGCGAAACCGGTCGGCTGGGTCTGCACGTATCCCATCGTGTCGTCGAGGCGAATCGTCAGCGCGATTCCGACGGGAACCACGAGCTGGTAGAAGCCCCCCGAAGTAGTTGACGTGCCGAAGTGCGGCTCGCCGGTGTCGATCACGCCGTTGTTGTTGATGTCGGCGTAGACGGTGCCATCAAACGAGGTCTCGCCGGTGTCGAACGCGCCGTTGTTGTTCACGTCGAAGTAGGATCGGCCGCTGATGGTGGTGGTAGACGGGCCGGTGCGAATGCCGAAGTTCTGACCCGCGACATTCGTGCCGACGTTCGGGAGCCAGATACTGGTCGCGCCATACGGCAGCGAGACGTGCTCGGAATTGCCTAGATCAATGCGCAGGCTGACGTTCGATGCCCGCGTCGCGAGCGTGTAGTGGCCGGCGACGTCTGTGTGCCCCAGCGGTTCGCCGGTGTCGTATCGGCTGTTGAAGTTGTAGTCGGCATACACCGTGCGCATGAGAAGTCCGGCTTCACCGGCATCAAGTCTGCCGTTTCGGTTGATGTCATTGAAGATCGTGCCGGTGACGTTTGCCAGCAGTTGCCGGCGTTCGATCGGCTCGCACCGGGCGGTGTTCCGGGTTGAATTACGCTTATTCATCGAAAACCCCTGTTCTTTGATTGAGGAACCGCGCCGCCGTCATGACGTAGTGCGGGTGTTGATTTCAAATGCGATGCGCGGCGTCGCGTCGTTCGGGGTCACGTCGCGATATCCGCTGAACGGTTGCCCGTTGGCATTCCGGCCCTTGTAGGCGATGTGCCAACTGCCCGGCGGAAGGGCGATCTGGTTGCCGTTCACACGCGTCGAAAGGCTCGCGCTCGCGCCGACGTAGCCGTTCCAGAACGTCGGTTCATCGGCTTGTCGGACGTTGTCGCGATTCAGATCGACCCATACCGCATCGGCGAACACCTCGGGCTCATCGGCGTCGATCCGTCCGTTGCTGTTGCTGTCGGCGTAGAGATAGAGGGCGGCCCAGGTTCCAGGGAAGGTGACGCCGAAGCGTCCGACGTCATTGTTGCCGGCGACGGGCGTAAGGTATCGCGTGCCAAAGTTCCCCGGATCGGTGAAGTAGCGACGATCGGTGTACTCGCGGAGGAATCGAACCGCGTGGCGCGCGCCGACAGGCACGTTGCGGATGATGAATTGTCCCGGCGTTTCTTCGTTGGAGCGGAGGTCGTTTCCGTCGTAGATGCCGTTGTCGTTCAGGTCGAAGTACGCCAGGCCGCCAAGCGAGAAAATCTCATCACCCGCATCGTACTGGCCGTTTCGATTCGTATCGAGGTAGCCGCTGCCGGTGATGGTTGTCGTGGTGGGCGGGACGGTGGAGACGATACCGATGTTTTTGCCGGCGACGGTTCCGCTCACGGTGGCGAGCCACAGGTTCGTCGCGCCGTAGGGAAGCGAGACGGCTTCGCCGGCGGTAAGCACTACCTTGAGGCTCACGTTACTGCCGCGTGTGGCAATGCTGTAGAGGCCATTCGCGTCAGTGATCGCCGCGGGTTCGTTCACATCAGGGAGTCCATTGTAGTTGTAGTCGGCGAAGACGGATCGGCCGGCGAGTGCGGATTCACTGCCATCGCGTCGGCCGTCACGATTCGTATCGGCGAACACCGTCCCGCTCACGGTCGCCGCCACAGGTCGCAGCGCGATATCAAGCGTGAAGGTCTGCCCGGCGATGTTCCGCATCATGATGCTGTGGTTGTAGATGATCGAGGTGACGTAGCCGGCTGCAGGCGTCACCTGAATCGAAACCATGTCAAAGGGCGCGCCGGTGAGCATCATCGAATAGAAGCCGGTCGCGTCCGTCGTCGCATTGGTATCGGTCGACTCGAATGTGAAGTTCCTGTTGATGTCGTTCCACACGAGGTGGCCCGCGCCGGCGATCGCTTCTCCGGCATCGAGCCAGCCGTCGCCGTCGGTGTCGTAGAAGGCATGACCCTCGAGGATCGCGCTGACGAGGGTCGTCTGATCCGTCGCGATGCTGAAGGTCGAGCCGGCGCCGATGAGCGATCCGTTCGAGGCGACGGTGTAAGCGAACGCGCCGCTCGCAGGCGAAAAGGGAAGGTACCCTTGGGGGGCGACGATGCGCAGCGCAAAGGCGCGAACCGCCACATTCACGGTGTAGTTGCCATGATCGTCGGTGACGGTCGAGGGCTCGTTGGCATCGAGCGAGGCGTTGTTGTTGTAGTCAGCAAACACGGGGATGCGAAACGTCGCATACTCCGCGGCGTCCTGGAGTCCGTTGCGATTGGCATCGATGTAGACGCGCCCACTGACGGCCGTTGATTGAATGGAGGCAGGTGCGATGCCAAAGGTGCTGCCCCAGCCGACGATGTCCGTCCGGTCGGTATTGAGGTTGTAATACCACACGCCCGCGCCGGTTGGGGCGGTACGAATGGTGTCGGGTGCAGGCTGGAGCGATAGCGCGAATGGGCGAAGGGCGACATCGAGCGCATAGGCGCCGTTCGGCCCGCTCACCGTGCTGGGTTCGCCGGCGTCCAGCCGTCCGTTGTAGTTGTAGTCGGCATAGACGACGCCGCCGGCGGCGCCCGCCTCGCCGTGGTCGCGCCGCGTGTTCCGGTTCGAGTCGGCGAAAACGGTGCCCGCCACGCTCGCCAGCAGCCGACGCTGCTCCACGCCTTCGACGACTGACCCGACGCTACGACGAATGTTGGTATGTCCACTACCGACGCAATTTCTGCTTCGCATCATTCCCTCATCCTGATTTGATCGCTGATTTTGCCATGGCCGGGGCGCGAGTGCGTGCGCACCTTTGACCCAGGCGATGAATTGGACGGACTTCAACTTCGCCGTGTGAGGCGAATCCCACTTGTGGTCCGAGGAGTGGCGCGTTCATGCTCCAGCACGATCGGGCATCCTCCTGTCGTCGGTTGTTGACGACCTCACCATTTCATGAGGGAATTCGGGGACCGTCAAATGAAATCGACTTCACCAGATGTTCCGGTGAAATCGAGCTCATCCCATCAGGAGTTTATCAGCAGGTGTGACAAAAAGGCAAAGGCGCGAGGCAGTCACTTCCTGCGCTCGCGCCCTGATTGCGGTCAAGACACGAATCTGTCTCAACTGCGCATTTGCCGATTCGTCGTCGATTCCCGCGCCGTGCGGATTCAGCAGACCTGGCTGCGCCGCTGCGGAGGGATTTTGAACGGCGCGAGAATCAACTCGGAACCGGATCGTTCATCGTCGCCGGCGAAGCATCGGAAGGACCGAGAGCGCCAACAGCGCGGTGCCCGGTTCGGGCGTGATCACGAAAGCCATGTTGATCGACTGGCCGGCATACGGCCCGGTGGGATAGTGCATGTCTCTCCAGGTCGTCCCCGGAAGCAGAGGGCCGGCGAAGCTGGTCGTGTCGGCGAAGACGGCATCGTCATCGGTGATGCCAAACGGGTTGGGCGCGTAGCTGTCGCGCGAGGTCTTCCAGCCGAAGATTGACGGAGGTACAGCGGGATTTGCCACGCCTACCGGCTCGGCCTGGACATCAAGCCAATAGACTTTGGGGTTCGTGGCAGTTCCCTGTTGAATGAACGGATTGAGGAAGTGATCGAAGTTGTATTGCCAGATTTCGGTGTCCGTGCCGATGATCTGGTTCTGGTTAGGTTCGTAGAACAATTCGGGCTGCGACGGGAACGGCCAGCGCCGAGCGACAAACGAGCCGGGCGCGAAAACTTGTGACCAGACTTGCGCGCCGGGTCGGCTATAGGAACCGGCGGGACGGACATCTTCATGAATGCTCAGTTTGAATCGAACGGCACTCGGATTGGGTACGAGCGCACCCGTCGCATCGGGAACAAGTGGCAGTCGGTCGTTAAGCCACGACCCCCAGATATGAATGTCCTGAACGGCATCGGTCGAGGTGCAAAGCCAATCGTCGGCGAGTACTTTGACGAACGGGAATTGGCCGTTGTAGGTGGCGTTCACATCCATGCCGGCCTGCACATCGGGACGTTGCAGATATTTGTACGGTTGTCCCGGGTTCCAGTCAGCGGTCGCGGCGGCGCCACCGAAGAGACAGGCGATCAGGCACGGCAGGATTTGTTTCGAGGTCAATTTCATGTTCGGTCCTCCAGAAAAGCGAATGGACAACAACACTCCACTTGAGACGCACGGCGCGCCCGAGAACGATTCACGATTGAGGAAAGCGTCTGTTCAGCGTGCGGTTGGGACGCGGACCGCGTGCATCAGATAGCGCGGTTGCCGAGCGTCAGAACGGCACACGATCAGACCTGTGGGACGGAGAGCTGAGGAATCATTTCGCACCTCCACAAAAAACGACGCGCGAATGAATGCGAGTCGACATCCGAAGGTGTCAGTCGGGGCTCGAAGTGGCGAGCGGCGGCGAACACAGGGTGAACGCGACAAGGACATGCAGAACAGATCGAACAGTACCGCGCGTCATAAACCCGTCAATGCGATTATTCGCGAAAAATTTATGCCGATTCGTTTTTGACAATTTCTCACCTCGATGTACACCACGGATTGGTCTTTTGGCGCAGAATCCATCAAGTTTCATTTCTTTGTGAAACGTGTGACAGAAAGACGCCGGTGAATTCGCGCGGAATTCGCCTCTACGCCGTGCTGCCGCAAAGTCGCAATCGAACCGCTCTTGGTTATCCTTGGCCCTCCCATGTTCGACAAAGAATTTTCCAAGTGGTGGATCACGCGGGTCGGCCCGTACGCCGACGTCGCCCCCGAAAAGCTCGCCGCCGAGCGCGAAGCCGTTCAGAAGATGCAGGAGTTCAACGCGAACTACATGACCTTCCTCAAGGAGGCCGTGTTCCCCATCGTCGATGAGCTCGTGAAGATGATGGCCAAGCACCGCATCGTCCATCGCGTCTCGACCTGGGGTAATCAACTATCGATTCGGGTTCACCTCACCTGGCGGTGGGGCGAGCTGGTGATCGTGCAGAGTCACGAAGATGCGGTGACCTTTGAGCATCACATCATCACCGAGGCCGAGAGCCGGCGCGACGATCAAAGCGAAGACCACACGCATCAGTACGATCTGCGTGATCCGGTGCCGACGAGCATCGCGCAGTACGAACTCGTCTTTTTCATGACGCGGCTCGGGATGGACCTGGTGGAGCCCGGCCCGGAAATTCCGCCGGGCGAAACGCCGTAAAAGCGCTTGCGGCTTTCTCCTGCGCCGGGTCTGGCGAAGCTCTTTGTGCTACGGCTCTGGTGTGCACACGAATACAGCGAGATTTCTCCAACATGGGTTGTGGGGTATGCGGAAGGCGATCCTGGGTTTGACAGTGGCGAGCGTTCTCGTCGGTACGGTGCTCAGCGCCGGCGCCGACTCGGTCCAGGAGCGGATGAAAGTCGACTTCCGCGAGACCATCTCGGCGGCCAAGTCCAAGGTCTTTCCCGCCGTCGTGTTCATCCGCGTCACCAGTGAGGATTTCGACAGCGGCGCCCGCGGCAACGTGGAAAGCAGCGGCAGCGGCGCGCTCATCTCGGCCGACGGCGAAGTCATCACCAACTGGCACGTCGTCGACCGCGCCGTCGACGTTCGATGCCTGCTTGCCGACGGACGCGCGCTGAAGGCGAAGATTCTCGGCGTCGACAAGGACACCGACATCGCGCTGCTGAAGCTCGAAGGGCTGACTGATTCACTGCCGTTCGCCGAAATCGGCGACTCGACGGTCCTGCGCGAAGGCGCGTTTGTGATGGCGATGGGCGCGCCCTGGGGCCTTTCGCGCTCCGTGTCGATCGGCATCGTCTCGTGCGTCGATCGCTATCTCAACGAAGCCAGCGAATACAGCCTCTGGCTGCAGACCGATGCCTCCATCTCGCCCGGCAACAGCGGCGGGCCGCTGGTCAACACCGACGGCCAGATCATCGGCCTGAACGCGCGCGGCTCCGGTGGCGGCGGCGGCGACCTGGGCTTTGCCATCCCTTCCGAAACACTCAAGGCCGTCGTCCCGAACCTGCGCCAGCACGGCCGCGTACCCTGGAGCTACACCGGCCTTCAGCTCCAGCCGCTGCACGACTTCAACAAGGACATCTACTTCGAAGGCGATACCGGCGTGATGATCGCGGATGTCGATCCGGAGAGCCCGGCGAAAATGATCGGCCTGCAATCGCGCGACCGACTGCTCGCCATCGACGGCAAACCGGTCAAAGGCATGACCGATGAAGACCTTCCCGCCATCCGTCGCACACTCGCGCAGCTGACTGCCGACAAACCGGTGACGCTCTCGATCCAGCGCGGCACGGAGACGAAGGAATACCAGATCACGCCGCGCGAGAAGGGCAAGACGCAGGGCGATCAGCTCGAATGTCCGCGCTGGGACTTCTCGGTCAAAACCATCAACCAGTTCGACAATCCGGACCTGTTCTATCAGCGCAAGTCCGGCATCTTCGTGACCGGCGTGAAGCATCCCGGCAACGCCGCCACCTCCGGCCTGCAGGAGAAGGACATCCTCGTGCAGATCGACGGCAAAGACGTCGCGACGCTGAACGAAGTGAAGACGCTGCAGGAAAAGCTCGTCGCCGATGTCGAAAACAACCACCGCACGCTGATCGTCGTTCTGCGCAACGGGCTGACACGGCAGATCGTGCTCGACTTCGCGCGCGACTATTCAAAGAAGTAATTGCCTCACTCGATGACGTGATTCCGACGAATCCGATTTCTCTCACCCTGGGGACCCCCATGCATCTATTCAGATCCGCTGCTTTCACGTCGCTCGTGCTGCTGGCGACATTGACGCCCGCCCTTCGCGCCGATGCGCCGCCCGCCGACGACAAAGGCGCCGCGCGCGAAGCCGCGATCGCCAAGGCCGTCGCGCCGGCGATCGTTCAGGTCGAAGTGAAGCTGAAGTTCGACAAAGGCGAAGAACCGTACGGCGGCGGCTGGGGACAGCGCTGCCCCAACTGCGGCGAATACCACACCACCGCCATTACCGGCCTGGTGAACGACGAGCGGCCGCTGGAGATCGCCGGCTTTGTCGTCGGCGCCGACCGCGTCATCCTCGCCGACCCGATGCTGCAGCCGCGGTTCATCGAATCGGTCAACATCCGCGTCGGTGAGAAGCTCGTGCCCGCGACGCTCGACAAGGTCTTCACCACGCAGCGCGCGATCGAACTGAAGACCGCTTCGCCGCTCGAAGGCATCGCGCCGCTGAGCTTTTCTGCCAGCAAGGGCGAAAGCCTGTTCGCCGTCGTGCCGAACCAGACCGAAGGCCGCTGGCAGTATTCGGTGAAAGGGATCGCGCAGTCGGCCGCGTTCGATGCGAACGGCAAGCGGTTTGTCGACTCCGATTCGTCGAGCGTGGTGGTGGATGAGTCGGGCGCGCCGGTCACGCTGGCGTTCGGCGGGGCGCTGGACCCGGAAGGAAAGTGGAAGGCCGCACCCGCCGAGTGGCCGACCGCGACCCCCGCGCAGGTCGATGAGGCGTTAAAGGCGATCAAGAAGACGACCGATGCCGCCATCCTCCGCGTGCACCTCTCGTTCCGCAGCCCCAAGACCGGTGAAGACCAGAACGAGGCGTACCGCTATCGCCGAAACAATGGCGACGAAGAAAACGCCACCGAACGTGACGTGCTAGGCGTATTGGTGGGCCCGCAGAAGCTGATCGTGCTTGCCGAGCTGAACCAGGGCCAGACGGCGCGGCTGCAAAAGGTGACCGCGTACGGCAGCGACGGCAAGGCGATTCCCGCCGAGTTTGAATCCAGTTACAAGGATTTCGGCGCGATCGTCGTCAAGCTGGCCGCGCCGCGCGAAGGCGCGATCAAGCTGGCCGAGATCGATCTGCCGAAGCTCAAAACGCAGCCGCTCTATCTCGCGGAAATCGAAGTGAAGGGCGAGCAGCGGACCGAGTATTTCGATCGGCGGTGGATCGCCGATCT
Source organism: Phycisphaerae bacterium (assembly GCA_031411495.1). GTDB lineage: Bacteria > Planctomycetota > Phycisphaerae > Tepidisphaerales > Tepidisphaeraceae > JANOBD01. The sequence continues at coordinate 30,046 of JANOBD010000236.1, forward strand.
GAAGCTCGGCTGGCGCCGGCAACTCGTTCCCGATTCCGTCAGCCAAAGCAAGCGGCCCACGTTCGTCTTCAACGACAAGAGCGAGCTCGTCTCGCTGCCGATCCTGCACCGCGACTCGAGCCGGAACGAATACGCGACGCCTGATGCGATCGAGCTGCTCGCGACGTACCTGAAGCCGGTCATCGCGGATTCGACGAGCTTGGCCGATTCATCCAACATCCCGCTGAGCGAAGAGGACGAAGCACGGACGGCGTGGCTCGGCGTCGAGTTGCAGAGCCTGACCGCCGACCTTGCCCGCCTGAACAAGGTGAGCGAGCTGACCGACGACGGCGAAAGCGGCGCGCTGGTGACGTTCGTCTATCCCGATTCGCCGGCGGCGAAGCTGGGCATCAATCCGGGCGCGATCCTCTTGCGACTGTGGGACCCGTCGAAGCCGACGCCGATCAAGATCACGGCCGACCAGTACCAGTTTGCCGAGATGGCATTCCCGTGGGACCGCTACGCCGAACTGCCCGAGCAGTATTTCGACCGCGTGCCGCGCCCATGGCCGCCGGCGAATGGCGCGCTGTCGCAGGTGATCACCAAGGTCGGTTTCGGGAAGCAGGCGGAAATCGAGTTCGTTCAGAACGGCAAGACGATGCGCGTGCCGTTGCCGGTCGAGATCAGCCCCGCCCACTATGACACCGCGAAGAAGTTCGACCATTCGGCGAGCGGCCTGACCGTTCGCGACATGACCTACGAGCTCCGACGCTATTTCCAGATCGATGCGAAAGCGCCGGGCGTGATCATCTCGAACATCGAAGCCGGATCGAAGGCCAGCCGCATCGGCCTCAAGCCCTTCGAGTACATCACCCAAGTGAACAATATCGAAGTGCACAACGTTGCCGAGTTCGAAAAGGCGGCAAAGGATTCGAACGAACTGAAGCTGAGCGTGAAGCGGTACATGACCGGCCGGGCCGTAACGATCAAGCTCGATGCGCCGACAACCGCGCCCGGCGAAGGTGAAGCTCCATCGACTCAGCCGGCCAAGAGCGAGTAAGCTTGCGGGCGTGAGCGAAATCGATCCCACGCGGCGATTCAGCAACCGAGTCGCCGACTACGTCAAAGCGCGGCCAGGCTACCCGAGCGAGTTGCTGGCCGCGCTTTCGCGCGCCGTCGGCTTTCATTCGAACTGGGTCGTCGCAGACGTCGGGGCCGGAACGGGGATTTCCACGCGCCTGTTTCTCGAGAACGGCAACGAGGTCTTCGCGGTCGAACCGAACGACGCAATGCGCAGCGCCGCCCAGCGGGCGTTTGCCGGCAATCCGAAGTTCCACGCCGTCAATGGCACCGCCGAGCAGGCGGCGCTTGCGGACGCCTCGGTCCACCTCGTCGTCGCGGCGCAGGCGTTTCACTGGTTCGATCGCAATGCCTTCCGGCACGAGGCGGTTCGCATCCTCAAGCCCGGCGGATGTCTCGCGCTGATCTGGAACGATCGACAGGCCGGCGGCACGCCGTTTCTGGACGGTTACGAGCAAGTCCTGCACACGCACGCCATCGACTACAAGGCGGTGAACCACCGCAACATCAGCGAGAAGGACCTGGTCGATTTCTTCGCGCCGGCGGCGATGAAACGCATCGAACTGGCGAACGCGCAGCGATTCGATTTCGACGGGCTGTGCTCGCGACTCCTCAGCTCATCTTATGCACCGGCGCTCGAAGACCCGCGCTCCGGCCCGATGCTGACCGCGCTCCGAAAGCTGTTTGACGAGACGAACCAGAACGGCATCGTCGAGATGCTTTACACGACCGAAATTTCGGTCGGCCAACTGAAGTGAATCCAATTGGGAACGAGGAAAGACATGGCGATCCGCTGGGGAATCATCGGCTGCGGCGACGTGTGCGAAGTGAAGGCCGGTCCGGGCTTTCAGAAGGCTAGCGGCAGCGAACTCGTCGCGGTGATGCGCCGCGATGGCGCGAAGGCCGAGGACTTCGCGCGCCGACATAACGTGCCGAAGTGGTACGACGATGCGGATGCGCTGATCGCGGACAAAGACGTCGACGCGATCTATATCGCGACGCCGCCCTCGACTCACCTGGAATATGCGCTCAAGGTCGCGCACGCGAAGAAACCGTGCCTGGTGGAAAAGCCGATGGCGCGGAACGCGGGCGAATGTCGTGCGATGGTCGACGCGTTTCTCGCGGCCGATACGAAGCTGTTCGTCGCGTTCTATCGCCGTGCGTTGCCGGTGTTCGTCGAAGCCAAGCGACTGCTGGAGAGTGGCGCGATCGGCACGCTGACGAGTGTAAGCCATCGCTTGGTCTTGCCCGCCCATCGCCGCGAGAACGGCTGGCGCGTCGATCCCGAGGTTGCCGGCGGAGGGCTGTTTCTCGATCTCGGCTCGCACGCGATCAATGCGCTGCAGTTCATCGTCGGACCGTTCGACAATGTCGACGGCAACGCCGGCCGGGTTCATCCCTCGAGCAATGTCGAGGAAGTCGTCACGCTTGGGTGGACCAATGGCGCCGCGCTCGGCACCGGCCTGTGGAACTTCGCCAGCGATCACAACGAAGACACGATCGAATTGATCGGGACGGAAGGGCGGCTGACCTGGTCCTGTTTCGGGCGAGGCGATTTAACACTCGCGCGCGGGACATCGGTTCAGACGACCAATCACCCGAATCCGCCGCACGTGCACCAGAACCTGATCCAGTCGATCGTCGATGAACTGAGCGGAAAGGGCATCTGTCCGAGCGACGCGGTGAGCGGGATGCGGACGAGCGAGATGATGGATGTGGCGCTGGCGGGGTTTCGGAAGAAGTAGACAGAGATCTCGCAGATTGCGCAGATCACTGTAAGAATTGACAGTTGCCGCACTCTCAAATCCACGTAATCTGCGTGATGGTTGTCCTACTCATTCCGCCTTCTTCGTGCTGCTCGCGTCCATCTGCGAGTCCTTCTCCCTTCCAGCATCCCGCAGCGCCTTGCGCAGCAGAAACTCGATCTGCCCATTCAGGCTGCGCAAGTCGTCATCCGCCCACCGCTGGAGCTGCTCCAGCAGTTTCGGATCGACGCGAAGAAGGAAGGGCTTTCTCATCAGTGGAGAGTTGTTAGTGGAGAGTGGAGAGTTGAATTCGATCGTGGATGAACTCTCCACTCTCGACTCACAACTCTCCACTGACTCATTGGTAGATCGTCCCCGTGTTCACCACCGGCTGGGCGTCGTGTTCGCCGCAGAGGACGACCAGGAGGTTACTCACCATGGCGGCCTTGCGGTCGTTGTCGAGTTCGACGACGCCCTTCTTGCTGAGCAGATCGAGCGCCATCTCCACCATGCCGACCGCCCCTTCGACGATCTTCTGCCGGGCGGCGATGATCGCGCCTGCCTGTTGACGCCGCAGCATCGCGCCGGCGATTTCGGAAGCGTAAGCCAGGTGGCTGATGCGGGCTTCGATCACTTCCACCCCGGCCTTGGCGAGCCGATCGCGAACTTCGGTTTTGAGTTGCTCGGCGATCTCCTGCGTCGAGCCGCGCAGACTCATTTTAGGAGAGGGCACCTGTGCTTCGGCGGCCTGCGTACCGCCAGCGGCACCGGCGGCGTTCGCGGTGGCAATGACGTAATTCACTTCCGTGTGATCGTCGTACGGATAGCGCGTGGCGAGGTTCCGCAGCGCTGCCTCGGACTGCACGTGAACGTAGTTCTCGTAGTCATCCACTTCGAAGAGCGCTTCGGCCGTGTCGACCACGCGCCATACCACGACCGCGGCGATCTCGATCGGCGAGCCGTCGTGATCGTTCACCTTGAGCTTCGTCGATTCGAAGTTGCGGACGCGCTGGCTGATCTTGCGCTTGGTGTAGAACGGGTTCGCCCAGCGCAGCCCCGGCTCCTTGGCCGTGCCGACGTACTTGCCGAAGAGTTGGAGCACGCGGGCTTCGTTGGGGGCGATGTTCATCAGCCCGGCGAGCAGGAAGATGCAGACGATGAGGACGATGACGCCGGCGACTTTTACCGGCGGCGGCGCCAATGCCACACCGGCCACGCTGACCAGCATCACCGCCAGCGATCCCAGCAGAATCGGCAAGCCATTGAGCGTACGCGTTTCGGTCTCACGGATCATTTCAAACTCCTTCTAAACCTGTATCAAAGTGATATCACATTGATTTCTTTTTGTCATCAACGATCGCGGAATGCGCGTAAGTCCCGTAGCTTCATTGTTTTAGTGGGCGCCTCGCGTCTCCGGCCGGCCCGCCTACAATCGCCCGGTGATGGAAAGCAAGCCCCTCAAACCCGGCCTGAACTACGACGTGATCGAACCCGTCGGCAGGCGACTCGTCGTCCGTAAGGACGAAAACAAGCGAGTCACCCGCTCCGGCATCGCTCTGCCGGACTCGCACGAGATTCCGGTCATCACCGGCCGGGTCATCGCGATCAGTCGCGAGATCCAGAATGACGAGAACGTCACCGTTCGCCCGTACGACAAGATCCTCTTCGATCCTCGGGAAGCGATCCCGGTCGATCTGGAACACGACAACCGGCAGTTCGTCGTCCATATTGATCGCGTGCTGGCGATCTTCCGCAAGGGCGATGCGAAACCACCCAAGAAGGAAACCAACGATGAGTGATCTCCCACCGAAGCGTGTCGGCCTGGTCGGCCATTGCCGGCCAGACAGTTCCCATCTCACCATGGCCGTCGGCGCGGCCGTTCCCGAGGCGAAGGTGATCCGCGTGACGGATGATCAAGGCGTGGAGCAACTGCTGAAAGACGGCGTCGACCTCCTGCTGGTGAACCGCAAGATGGAAGACGGATACGCCGATGCGATCGGCAACGACTACATCCGCAGATTGCGTGCACAGCACCCGAACGTGAAGATGATGCTCATCACCAACTTCCCGGATGCGATCGAAGCCTCGGTGAAGGACGGCGCGCTCCCCGGCTTCGGCAAGAACGAACTGCTGACGCCCGCGACCAAGCAGAAATTGCAGGATGCGCTCAAGTGACCTGCACGATTGCGCATCCTGAAGCTTGCCCGCGCCATTGGGCACAGCGCCTCAAAGCCGGTTAATCTCCGTGGCGATGGCCGCCCTTCACGACACCGCGCGGGCGCTCTGCGCATCGCTTTTTACCGGCACGCAGATCGAGCACGTCCGCGCGCACCGGATCACCGCCGGGTTTTCGGTCGATTCGCACGTGCATGAGGACCTGATCCAGTTCGACTGGATCGTGAACTGTCGCGGCCGGGTGACGGCCGCGGAGAGGCAGACGAAGATCGACGGCTGCACCTTTCTGCTGGTGCCCCCGCGCGTGCCACACCAGATGAGCCTCGAGCCCGGCAGCGACGAAGGCAGGGTGTTCCACGTGCGGCTGCGGACCGACGCGGCCGCGCGCAAGGCCCTTCGGTTCCAGCCCGCCATCGAGACCTCGCTGCCGGCGAGCAGCGCGATGGAGTCGGCCCTGCTGGACGTCTGGCGGCTTACCGTCGGCTCGCCGGAACGCTCGCTGCTGCGTCTTGCGCGGCTGGCCGAGGCGATCGCGCTCTGGCCCGGCGCAGGCGAGTCGACGGCCGGCGGCGCAAAGCCCGCATCGGGCATCGGCATCGACCGCGATCTCGATTCTTCGCTCCGGCTGATGGAGCAATCGCTCCTCAAGCCGCCGACGCTGGATGAACTGGCTCACGCCGCGCATCTCTCGGTCCGACATTTCACCCGGCGATTCCGCGCCACGTTCGGCATCGCGCCGATGGAGTATCTCGACCGCAAACGACTCGCGCTCGCGCAGCAGATGCTCGCGTACGAAGCCTCTACCGTCGGCGACGTCGCCGAGCGAATGCACTTCAGCTCGCTCGCAACGTTCAGCCGGTGGTTCAGCCACCTCGCCGGCGAAAGCCCGACGACCTATCGCTCGCGGCCGCATGCTCTGTAATTCAGTCGAGAGTTGTGAGTGGAGAGCCGAGAGTTGAAGGAGGAGTAGAAAACACGGTTTTTCTGAAACTCTCCACTCTCTACTCTCCACTGACCACGGCCAGAACTGCAAAGCGCTTCGTCCGCCAATGGAAATGACAAATCGCCGCTTCCGGGTGATCATTTGAGCCCAACGAGGAGCACACACATGGCAACGCGTCGCATCGGCATCATCATGAACGGCGTCACCGGCCGCATGGGCACCAACCAGCACCTGGTCCGCTCGATCCTGGCCATCATCAAGCAGGGCGGCGTGAAGGTCAGCCCAGAACTCACGCTGATGCCCGACCCGATCCTCACCGGCCGCAGCGAAGAGAAGCTCAAAGAACTCGCGATCAAGCACAAGATCGATCAGCCGCTCAAGTACACGACCGACATCCAGGGTGCCCTCGACGGCAAACACGGCGACTACGAGATCTTCTTCGACGCGTCTGGCACGCTCCAGCGCGCGAAGTTCGTCGAGATGGCGGTGAAGGCGAAGAAGGCCGTCTACTGCGAAAAGCCGACCGCGGTCACCACGGCTGAGGCGCTGCGCCTCGCCAAGCTCTGCGAAGATGCCGGCGTGAAGAACGGCGTCGTGCAGGACAAGCTCTTTCTGCCCGGCCTGCGGAAAATCCAGATGCTCAAGAACCTAGGGTTCTTCGGCAAAGTGCTCAGTGTGAAGGGCGACTTCGGCTACTGGGTGTTCACCGGCCTCGATTACGAACAGCCCGCCCAACGCCCGAGCTGGAACTACCGCAGCGAAGACGGCGGCGGCCTGATGATCGACATGTTCTGCCACTGGGAATACGTCATCGGCAACCTTTTCGGCCGCGTGACGAAACTCGTCGCCTGCGGACGCACCGATATTCCCGAGCGCAAGAACGAAGACGGCAGCACGTTCAAGGCGACGGCGGATGACAGCGCGTACGCGATCTTCGTTCTCGAAGACGGCACGGTATGCCAGTTCAACAGCAGTTGGTGTACGCGTGTCCGCCGCGATGATCTGTTGACGGTTCAAGTCGATGGCGACAAAGGCTCTGCCGTTGCGGGATTGCGTGAAGTGTTCGTACAAGGCGCGGCCGAGACGCCCAAGCCGGTCTGGAATCCGGATGTGCCGCAGCCGATCAAGTTCATGGAGAACTGGCAGCAGGTGCCGAACAACATCGAGTACGACAACGGCTTCAAGATCCAGTGGGAACTGTTCCTTCGTCACGTCGCGCTGAACGAGCCGTTCCGCTGGAGCCTGCGTGAGGGCGCAAAGGGCGTGCAGCTTGCCGAGTTGGGCATGAAGAGCTGGAAAGAAGGCAAGTGGGTGGACGTGCCGAAACTGTGATCGGATGATGGTCGCGAAGAACGAAGGGAATGAAGGTGCGCGAAGAAGAAAAGAAGAGTTTCTTCGATTTCCGTGCTCGCGATCCGAATCGGCTTGAAGACGAGACAGAAGCGCTGGCTACGAAGATTGTCGATGTGCTCATCGAAGTGCATCGCCACTTGGGGCCGGGGCATCTTGAATCGACTTGCGAGACAACTGTCTGCCATGAGCTTTCCTTACGCGGGATCCCGTTCGACCGGCAACAGGAAATCGATGTGTTCTACAAAGGCTCGTTGGCGGGTAGGGGATTCGTCGACGTCCTTGTAGCAAAAAGAGTGGTGCTTGAATTGAAGTCCGTGGAGCAGTTACTCGGCGTTCATCGCGCGCAAGTTGGAAGCTACTTGGCATCGCTGGACCTTGAACTCGGAATCTTGGCAAACTTCAACGTCGAACTGATGAAAGATGGGATCAAGCGAGTCGTACGAAAGCGCAAGAACTAACTTCGCGAACCTTCGCCTCCTTCGTTCTTCGCGACCATCGAGAGACGCAAACAATGCTAAGCCACCTCGCCATTCACACCATGACCAATAAGCCCTGGTCGCTCGCGCAGTGCGTCGATGCGTACGCGAGCGCCGGCGTCGGGGGCATCTCGGTGTGGCGGAATGTGATCGAGCCGATCGGCATCGCGGAAGCGGCACGCATCGTCCGCGGGTCGAAGCTCAAAGTGCCGGCCCTCGTCCGCGGCGGATTCTTCGCGGCATTCGATCCGGCAAAGCGACAAGCCGCGATCGATGAGAACAAGAAGTGCATCGACGAGGCGGCCGCGATCGGCGCGGAGATGGTCGTGCTCGTTGTCGGCGCGGTCGTCGGCATGCCGTTGACGGAAGCGCGGAGGCAAGTTGCGGAAGGCATCGACCTGTGCATCGAACACGCGAGGGCCAACAACGTGAAGCTCGCGATCGAGCCGCTGCACCCGATGTACGCGGCCGACCGATCTTGCATCAACCGCATGAAGGAAGCCCGCGAGGTGTGCGAGATTCTCAAGAGCCCGTGGGTCGGCATTGCGTGCGATGTCTATCACGTCTGGTGGGATCCGGATCTGGATCGCGAGATCGAACTGGCCGGCAGGAACGGCACACTCTTCGGCTTCCACATCTGCGACTGGAAGGCGAATACGGCCGACCTGCTGAATGATCGCGGCCTGATGGGCGAAGGGTGCATCGATCTTCGCGGAATCCGGCGGAAAGTCGAAGCGGCTGGCTTCAAGGGCTTGAACGAGTGCGAGATTTTCTCCACGATCCACTGGGCCAAGGACCAGCACGCGTATCTGCACGAAATCCTGGCGGCATATCAGAAACACGTTTGAAGTAACTCACCACGGAGACACGGAGGCACGGAGATGGGAAGACATGGTCGCGAAGAGACGAAGTGAGTGAGGAATCGCGAAGAGTTCATCGAAGAGTTTTGTTCATTTTTGACTTCGCGTTTCTTCGCCTGCTTCGATCCTTCGCGACCAATCCTCCGTGTCTCAGTGCCTCCGTGGTGAATAGAGAATGAAGATCGACAACACCATCAAGCCCGCATCGCTCACCAAGCAGCTCACGCGCACGTTCGAGCTCGCGCAGACGAAAGTCCGCGCCATCGACAAGCGATGGGATCCGTCCAAGGGTACGCCGGTCTTTACCGTCAACGGCAAGTACACGACGCGCGGCTGGACGGAATGGACGCAAGGGTTCCAATACGGCTGCGCGATCCTCACGTACGACGCCACCGAAGATCAGCACCTTCACGAACTGGGCCTGCGCCGAACGATCGATCACATGTCTCATCATGTGACGCACATCGGCGTGCACGATCACGGCTTCAACAACCTGAGCACGTACGGAAACCTCCGTCGTCTGATGCTCGAAGGCCGCACGCCGATGCACGCGTGGGAGATGGCGTATTACGACATGGCGCTCAAGGCATCGGGCGCGGTGCAGGCGGCGCGGTGGCAGGGCACGCACCCGGCGAAGGACAAGGCCGGCCTCGAACCAACGGCCCACGCGCCGGCGCTGGGCTACATCTACAGCTTTAACGGCCCGCACTCGCTCTTCGTCGACACGATGCGAACGACGCGCATCCTCGGCGTCGCCTGGCAACTCGGCCACAAGCTGATGCACGAGAACGACAAGGCTGCCGACCTGCTCAAGCGGCTCGTCCTGCACGGCCTGACGACGAATCAACACATCATCTTCCACGGACAATCCGGCCAGACCTACGACGTTCGCGGCCGCACCGCGCACGAGGCCGTCTTCAACCGCAACGATGGCAACTTCCGCTGTCGCAGTTCGCAGCAGGGCTACAGCCCGTTCAGCACGTGGACGCGCGGCCTGGCGTGGGCGATGCTCGGCTACGCTGAAGAGCTGGAGTTCTTCCAGACGATCGACGACGCGACCTTCGAAGCGAGCGTCGGCCTGAAGAAAAAGGACGTCGTGAAGGCGTACGAACAGGCGGCGATCGACACGTGCGATCACTACATCGACGACGTCACCGCTGCCGATGGAATCCCGTACTGGGACGACGGGGCGCCAAACCTTCACAAGCTCGGCGACTGGCAATCGAAGCCCGCGAATCCGTACAACGATCACGAGCCCGTCGACGCGAGTGCCAGCGCGATCGCCGCGCAGGGACTTCTGCGGCTCGGAAACTATCTCGGCAAGAAGGGGACGCGGTACACGCAGGCCGGCCTCACCGTCACAAAGACGCTGCTGGGTGAGCCGTATCTGTCGACGAACCTCAAGCATGAGGGGATGCTGCTGCACAGCGTGTATCACCACCCCAACGGCTGGGACAATGTGCCGAAGGGGCGCAAGGTGCCGTGCGATGAGAGCAGCATGTGGGGCGACTATCACCTCCTCGAACTGGCGTTGTACCTGAAGCGCGTTGCCGATAAGGGGCCGTACCTGACGTTTTTTGCGTGAATAACCAATTCGTATCATGAGCGTCCCGCTCATGTTGAACTTAGGAATCATGAGCGGGACGCTCATGCTACGAATATGAAACGAGTCGCACTGATAACAGGCGGATCGCGCGGCATCGGCTTCGGCGTCGCACAGGAGCTCGCGCGATCGGGTTTTGATGTCGTCATCAACGGCCGGCGCGATGCGAGCGATGTCGCCGACGCGATCCAGACGCTCGAAGGCCTGGGGGCAAGAGTTCTCTACTGTAAAGCCGATGTCGCGAGCCGCGACGATCACGCGAGCATGCTCGCCTCGATCCGGCAGACATTCGGCCGACTCGACGTGCTGGTGAACAACGCCGGCGTCGCGCCGGACGTGCGGGCCGACATCCTCGAGGCAGGCGAAGCGAGCTTCGATCGATTGATCAACATCAACCTCCGCGGGCCTTATTTCCTGACCCAGAGCGTCGCCAAATGGATGATCGAGCAGCGTCAAGCGGATCCTCACTTCAAGAGCGTCATCGTCAATGTCAGTTCGATCAGCGCCAGCGTCGCGAGCGCGAACCGCGGCGACTACTGCATCTCCAAGGCCGGCGTCGCGATGGCGACGCAGCTCTGGGCCGTGCGGTTGGCGGAGTACGGGATTGATGTCTTCGAGGTCCGGCCGGGCATCATCGCCACCGACATGACCAGCGGCGTCACCGAGAAGTACGACAAGCTCATCGCGGGCGGCCTCACGCTCGAAAAGCGCTGGGGCACGCCTACGGATGTCGGCAAGGCGGTGTCCGTTCTCGCACGCGGCGAGTTGTCGTATGCCACCGGACAGGTCTTGATGATCGATGGCGGTCTGACGAGTCTGCGACTCTGAACCCCCACTCGGCCGCCGTGCTTGCTCGGCGTGCCACTCAACGCGTCGCAAGCGACCCGGCTTCATGGAGAAAACATGCTTGAATCCATCATCGCTCAAATCGCTCATTGTGCCGTCGTTCCCGTCATCGCGCTCGACCGCGTGGAGGATGCGCTCCCGCTTGCGGATGCGCTCGTCGCCGGCGGCCTCCCGCTCGCGGAGGTCACGTTTCGCACCACTGCCGCCGAGGCGTCGATCAAGGCGATGAGCAAACGCTCCGACATTCTCGTCGGCGCGGGAACCGTGCTCAATCCCGATACCGCGAAGCGTGCCGTCGACGCGGGAGCGAAGTTCATCGTCTCGCCGGGCTTCAACCCGAAAACGGTCAGGTACTGCGTCGAGAACAACATCCCGATCACGCCCGGCTGCATCACGCCGAGCGACATCGAGGCCGCGCTCGATCACGGCCTCTCCGTCGTGAAGTTCTTCCCCGCCGAGGCGTTTGGCGGCCTCAAGACGATCAAGGCGCTCGCCGCCCCGTACGCGATGATGAAGTTCATCCCCACCGGCGGCATCACCGACAAATCGCTTGCCGACTACCTCGCGTTCAAGCCGATCCTCGCCGTCGGCGGGAGCTGGTTCGTCGCCAAGGAATTGCTCGCGGCCGGCAAGTGGGACGAAGTCACGCGTCTCACGAAACAGGCCGTCGACATCGCGCGGGCGGCGGGGCGATAGGCTCCTTGTCCCGAACCGCGTCTGGATGGCTCGTCCAACGAACCCTACACTGCCGGTATGCGGATCCAGGTCAGACTCTTCGCGATCCTGCGCGACAAAGCCAAGCTCAACGCGTTCGACCTGGACCTCGCCGACCGATCGACCGTGGCCGAGGCGTTCGCGCGGCTCGCGATCGAGTTGCCGGCCATCGCGATCTATCTGCCACGCGTCGCGCCCGCGGTGAACCGCGAATACGCGAAACCGGAACGCGTGCTTCGGGACGGCGACGAGTTGGCGCTGATTCCGCCGGTGAGCGGAGGCTAGAAACACTATGGATGACCGCATCGACATCCTCCCCGAGTCCCTCGACACCGCCGCCGCGATCGACTCGGTTGCTCATCCCGATGCCGGCGGCATCGACGTCTTTCTCGGCGTCACGCGGGCCGAGAAGCGGGCCGACGGGGTCGAGCTGCTCGCGCTCGATTACGAGGCCTACGCCGACATGGCCACCCAGCAGATGAAATCACTCGTCGCGCTCGCCAGGACGCGCTGGCCGATCTGTCGTGCCGCGCTGCTTCACCGCGTCGGCCGGGTGGAGATCGGCCATCCGAGCATCGTCATCGCGGTCAGCTGCCCGCACCGCGGGCAGGCGTTCGAGGCCTGCCGGTTCCTGATCGATGAGCTCAAAAAATCCGTCACCATCTGGAAGAAAGAAGTCTGGGCGGACGAGCAGACGTCGTGGTCGCAGCGCTCAGAGATGCGGGCGAATGATGAATCTCGAAATCCGAATGACGAATGAATGACCCGATTTCGAATGCTCAAATCACGAGGGGATGCCTGCCGTCTCGACACTCGGATTTCCTGCCTTCGACATTCATTCGATGTCCGATCATTCGTCATTCGGATTTCGTCATTCGAATTTGCCCCCGTATCCTTCCCGCGTGCTCAATCTATTCCAATTCCTGCAGACGGTCTTCTGGGTGGGCCTCTCGACGTGGTTCGGCATGGGGCTGTTCATCGCCATCGCCGCGCCGATCATCTTTCGCGTCACGCGCGAGCATGATCCGACATTGCCGCTCGTGCTGAGCGTCAACCTCGATCAACAGCACTCAACGCTGCTGGCGAGTTCGATCGTCGCCCGGCTCATGCAGTCGATGACGCGCGTGGCGCTCGTGTGCGTCATCGCCGTCTTCGTCGGCCTGCTCGGGCACTGGCTCATCGTCCGGCCCAGCGGAAATAGCCTGCTGCAGGCGGGCATTCGCACGGCGCTGTTCCTGCTCGCGACGATCGTGCTCATCTACGACTGGCGGATCGTCTCGCCGAAGCTGTTCGCGTTCCGCGCGACCTACATCGAGCAGGCCGACAACCCCGAGATCGCGAATCACGCGAAAGACCAGTTCGATCGCCTGGGCCGCGAAAACGTCAACATGCTCTTCCTCCAGACGCTTCTCCTGCTCGGCCTGATCCTGTTCAGCGCGAACGTGAGCTTTACGCAGATCAACGTGTGATCGCGCTCAAATTGAAACGCGAAGGCGCGACGAGCGCGAAGGAGGACGCGAAGAAAAACAGTCACCGATGAACACCGATGTCACAGATAGAATGCAGGACTGATCTGCGCAATCCATTGGCGTAAATCGGCCACTACCCAATTTGTGTTCTTCGCGTCTTTCCTTCGCGTTCTTCGCGCCTCCGCGTTGAATGAGTTATGCCCAAGCCATCCAGGAAACTTCAGACCCGCATCGACCGCGTCGGCAAGATCATCCCGCTGCTCAGGCAGATGTACCCGGCCGCCAAGTGTTCGCTCGATTTCAAAACGCCGCTCGAGCTGATCGTCGCGACGATCCTCTCGGCCCAGTGCACGGACGAACGCGTGAACATCGTGACCAAGGTGCTCTTCAGGAAGTACAAGACCGCCAAGGACTACGCGAACGCGAAACCCGAGGAACTCGAAGCCGACATCAAGTCCACCGGCTTCTTCCGCAACAAAACCAAGTCGATCATCGCGATGGCCAAAAGCCTGATCGCGCTTCACAGCGGCGAGGTGCCGCGGACGATGCACGAGCTGGTCGAGCTCGCCGGCGTCGGGCGGAAGACGGCCAACGTCGTGCTCGGCAACGCGTTCGGCCTCAACGAAGGCGTCACGGTCGACACGCACGTGACTCGGCTCTCTAACCTGCTCGATCTGACCGATCACGAGAGCGATGCGGTCAAGATCGAGCAGGACCTGATCCCGATCGTCCCGCGTGAGCACTGGACGATCTGGAGCCACTGGCTCATTCATCACGGCCGCGCAATCTGCATTGCCCGCCGGCCGAAGTGCGAGGAATGCAAGCTGCTTGAGCATTGTCCGGGCGGAAAGAAGATCCTCGCGGCCCGGTCGAAGGCCTGAGGGGTCGCGATCTGCAACGAGTCGCCGGCGGGCAGGTTGCCCGTCTCGATTCCGGCGAGGCCGCGCCCGTTTCAACGGTAACTCTCGGCCCCGTCTGCACCTTCGCGCTGCGCGGTAAACAGGGCACCCGAAAGTGCTCCGGAATGGGTAATTGTGGGCACCGATGGGTATCGCCGAAGGGGGCGGGTGAGCATCAGCGTATTCGATTTTCAAAGAGTTCGACCATCAACCGCGCGCGCCGCACGTTCTGGCGGAAACGCGCAGCGCGTCGGGCGGGCGGCGTGAACACAAGTATCTTGCACGCGACAGGTTAGCTCGGTTCCAGACGCAAGGGATTTTGAGTCGGTCCTCCGTCCTTCAATCGGGGAGGGCGGCCAGGCGATGCTAGACAACACTCGCCAACACCAGCCGGCGGGCGAAGCGCCGACGGCGCTGGGCAGTCCCATCGCGGAAGCGCGCATCCGGGAACATGCGTCGACTCCAGCCCAGCCGCGCATGGGTCTGCGCGAACCGTCCGAGAATAGTTTCGAACCTTCACCTGCTCGTGGCGTAGCAGTTATGCGGACGCGCGAACCATGAGCCTGATACCGTCAGGGCGGCCGGTTTTATTTGCAACGCCTGTAGGGGTCGGTTAGCATCCGCGCCCCGCGGCGGGTGGAGTTTTGGGGTCCGATACCCTCGGATCACAACGTCAATCTCGCCAGTACCTTGTGGCGTCGAGTCTTCATGTTGTCCGGAGGCTTTCCACGGGGGAAACGTTTTGTGTTTTGGCCGATTCAGGGTTGGCAGGGCCAGAGCACAGGCGTCGAGATCGGCCTTGTTACCGAGCACGGTCGAATCGAACTGAGATCGAAACAGAGGACGAGCTTCCGCACCAACCATCGCGGCCCTTCATGAAACGTACGTGAAGGGGCCTCATGCAGTGAAGTATCGGAGCGGTTTGGCCGCCCGAAAGCGGTTACCCGCCCATCAGCGGATTGCCCGCCCGAATGAGCATCAACACCGGGTCTTTCAACCAAGCGATTCATTCGCCGCATGTTCCTCCCGCAGAGCAACACCCCTTCCCAACCAGCCGGCCGCACGGGTCGGAAGGGAATGGCTGCGCGGACATGTGATTCTCTAGCCGCCTCGGGCGGCACAGGAGGAGCGTCGTGAAATCTCACTCGCCACTAGCCATCTCTCCCACGAATCCTTCCTCCGCGGGGAATCTCACCCGCATCATGCGTCGCCGCCGACTGATGGCTGCCACCGCGATCGTGACGATTTCCGCCTTCGCGCTGCCCGGCATCGCCGGCGACGCCGACACCAAGGTCCCGGCGCTGCTCTCGATCCTGATGGACGACCAGCCCGCCACCTCGGCCGATGCGCTGGCGCAAGGCGTACAGCAACTGGCCAACAAGCAGTACGAAGAGGCGCTCGCCTCGCTCCAGGCGGCCAAGCCCGCCGACCTCAATGACGAACAGAAAACCCAGCTGACGGCGTCGCTGGCCGAAGCCGAAAAAGCCGCCGGCGAGCGCAAAGCCGCCCGCGCCGCCTTCGAGCAAGGCGAAGCCGCCATGTCCAGCGGCGACTCGGTGAAGGCCATCTGGTTCTACAAGCAGGCGCGCGAAAACTCCTTCGCCGACGCCGCCACCATCGACAAAGCCCAGACCCAGACCACCCTCGCGCTCAACAACCTCGGCGAGCCGAAGAATCTCTACGACAGCGCCAAGGCGGACCTCGCCGCCGGCAACCTCGTCGACGCCAAGGCCAAGTTCACCGCGCTCGACGCGGTCGGCTTCAAAGGCGGCGTGCTCGACAAGTCACCGGCGGATGAGCTCAAGGCGATCGCCGACAAGGAAGCCGCCATGGCTTCGGCGCCCGCCGTCGAAGCGACGCCCGCCGAAGCAACGCCGGCAGCCACCGCGACGCCGACCGATACCGCCGCCCCTGTCGATGTGAAGAAGGAAGCCCGCGACGCGTACGTTCGCGGCCGCGACTTCTACGCCGCCGGCGACGTGATCGCCGCCAAGGCGCAGTTCCAGCGTTCGGCCGACCTAGGCTACAAGGCCCGGCTCGGGGAAGTCGGCCCGCAGAAGATGCTGGCCCGCATCAACGAGAAGGAAGCCGCGGACGCCAGGCGTGCCGCGATGGTGATGCGCCAGCAGGAAGAAACCAACAACGCTGCCGCTGCCGCCGCAATGGCGCAGCCGACGGAGACCCCGGCCCAGCCGACCGAAACCCCCACCCAGCCGACGGAGACGCCGGCACCGACGGCCGAGGCGCAGACGCCCACCGTCACGCCGCCCGCGGCTGCCGAGCCGACCGTCACGCCGCCCGCCGAACCGAACCCCCAGCCAAACCCAATGACGCCGTCGAACGTCGTCACGACTGGCGACGTCCCGAGTTCCCTGCAGGCGACGGCCGATGCGGCCCGCATCAAGAAAGAGAACGACGCCTTCCAGGCTGCCAAGCTGGTGAAGGACGCCGAAGAAGCCAAGGCCGGTTCGCGATTCGCGGATGCCGGACGCCTCTACGACGCCGCGCTCGCGCTCGACCCGAACAACGCCGCCGCCCAGACGGGCAAGGCCGACCTGCTCGAGAAGTCTGGCACCGCGCCGAGCTCGACCGACCCGCTCACCAACGCCGACACCATCCTCAAAGCCCGCAAAGACGCGATCCGGTTCTCGTTCAACGCGGCGGTCGAAGAAGCGACGCTCGCCAAGACGCAGGGTGATTTCGTCGCCGCCAACCGTGCGGTGTTGAAGGCGCAGGCGGCCCGCGACAGCGATCCACTCATCTTCACTGCCGAAGAACTGAATCAGTTCGATTCCACTGTCCGCTCGCTTCGCACTGACGTCTCAACTGCGGAAGCTGCCGCCGCAGATGCCAGCGCCGTGTCCAAGCGTCAGGAAGCGATCAATCGCCAGAATACGGCGATGCAGGCCCAGGAAAAGCAGAAGCAGGAAACCATCGCCGCGCTGACCAAGCAGGCCCGCCAGCTCACCACGCAGGGCCGCTATGCGGACGCGCTCAAGATCATCGATCAGATCATCTCGATCGACCCGAAGAACGATTACGCCGTCGGCGTCCGCCAACTCGTTCTGGATCGCAAGTCGTTCCAGGACCAGCGCCGCATCGCCGAGAAGCTCGAGCGGAGCACGACCGACATCCTCTCTGCGGCAGATGAAGCCCGCGTGCCGATCCCCGACCTGCTCACCTATCCCGAAGATTGGCCGGACCTGACCGCAATGCGCGATGCGACGCTCGCCCGCGAGCGTGGCGGTTCGACCGACCAGGCCGTGGAGGCGATGCTCGCCAAACAGCTGCCGGAACTCCGCTTTGACGCGGTGCCGCTGGTCGACGTCGTCGAGTTCCTTCGCGACACGACGCAGGCGAACATCTTCGTCAACTGGTCGGCCATCGAAGGCGCCGGCATCGACAAGAACACGCCGATCTCGACCCGGCTGAAGAACGTCCGCTTCTCGAAAGTGCTGGGCATCGTCCTCGAATCGGCCGGCGGCGGCATCATCCGCCTCGGTTACACGATCGACGACGGCGTTATCACCATTAGCACGCAGGAAGACCTCGCCAAGAACGTCTCGATCCGCAATTACGACATTCGCGACCTGCTCGTGAACGTCACCGACTACGACGCGCCGCAGTTCACGCCGAGCTCCGGTGGTGAAGGCGGCGGCGGCGGAAACATCTTCGGCACCGCCAACGACACCACCAACAACAACCAGGGCCAGCGCGACACGATTGTCGAACAGATCACCCAGCTGATCACCGACACGATCGCCTCCGACACCTGGAAGACCAACGGCGGCCTGATCGGCGCCATCCAGGAACTGTCCGGCCAGCTGATCGTCACCCAGACGCCGGAAAACCAGACGGCCATCGGCCAGCTGCTCGAGAAGCTCCGCGAGACGCGCGCGATCCAGGTGAACGTCGAAGCGCGCTTCCTCACGGTGCAGCGCAACTTCCTGGAAGAGGTCGGCGTCGACTTTGACTTCCAGTTCAACGCCAACTCGGATCTTGTCTCCACGAACACCGATCTGGCCAACGCCCGGAGCGACTTCTCGCCCATCCTGGTCCGCCAGAACAATGTCGGAACCACCGGCTCCCAGCCGACCGGTTTCACCAACCCCGGCAACCTGATCACGGGTCTGAATACCAACCTCGGCAACGAGTCGCAGCTCAACAACTACGGCCTCTCGACCTCGGTGTCGGCGTTCCTCGACGACTTCCGCGCGACGCTCCTGCTGCGTGCGGTTCAGCTCGGCCAGAACGCCACCACGCTCACCGCGCCGCGTGTGACCCTGTTTAACGGCCAGCGCGCTTACATCCGCGTGTCGACCGTTCAGAACTACGTCAGCGACTTGAACCCGGTCGTCGGCACCGGCGTCGTCGGTTACGACCCGCAGGTGGATCAGCTCCAGAGCGGTGTGGTGCTCAGCGTGCAGGCGACCGTCTCGGCCGACCGCCGGTACGTCACCCTCACCGTCATCCCGCGACTGCAGCGCATCATCGCCTTGCGTCAGTTCTCCTTCGCCAGCGGCCAGGTGACCAACACCGGCGGCAACGGCAACGGCGGCGGACTGGCGACGCAAGTGCAGACGTTCGTCCAGCTCCCGGAGTATGAAATCACCGAACTGGCCACCACCGTCAGCGTGCCCGATCGCGGCACGCTCCTGCTCGGCGGCCAGACCCTGATGGGCGAAGTCGAACGCGAGTCCGGCGTGCCGGTGCTCTCGAAGATCCCGTTCCTCAAGCGGCTCTTCACCAACCGCGGCACGGCCCGCGATCAACAGATCCTGCTCATCCTGATCAAGCCGACGATCATCCTGCAGCGTGAAATCGAACAGAACTCGTTCCCGCTGCTCGAAGGTCAATGAACCCTTTGAAGTGAACTGGATTGTCCAAGCCCAGGGATTGCCATCCCTGGGCTTTTTCTATTTTGAGTTTCGAGCATGCTATCGAATCGCCATCTCCGCGAGTTTGAACAAGCCGCGCGAGGTCGCTTCGGACTCGGTTCGATACGTGAAGCGGCGCGGCCACTCCCGGCGGATCTCGCGGGCGATGCGCTCGTTCACGCCGCCGGTGCAAAAGACGTCCTTGAGCAGCTTCACGCCGAGTTCTTCCAGGCGTTTCATCCGCTCGCCGCTCTCGTGCGCGAGATCTTCGACGAGGCCGCGGACGATGTCGTCGCGTTTCGTGCTGAAGCTCAGCTTGCCGATCGCGCCGTAGCGCGCCTCCATCGCGGTGCGCGAGCCGGCGAGTTCGTTGATGAACTTCACTCTCGTACTGATTTTGCGAGCGTTGAGGATCTGCTCGAGCCGCGTGTTGAACGCGTGGATGTCGGTGAGCTCACTGAAGAACGTCTGGTGCACCCAGTCGAGCGAGGTGCCGGCGGAAGAGATCGTGCCGATGCTCAGCCACTTCGCGCCCACGCCGAGCGGGCGGGTGAGCAGGTGTTCGGTGGGATACGGGCGATCGGTGCAGAGCGCCAGGACGTCGGTCGAGCCGCTGATGTGCGTCAGCTGGCCGACCGCGGCGCCGCCGGCAACCGCCTCACCGGCCGCCAGCATCGCCGCCGAGCCGTCCATGCAGCCGGCGAGCACCGGCGTGCCTTCCTTCACGCCGAAGCGCTTCGCGCCCGCGCGGTGAACCTTGCCGATGATGCGGTTGGATTCGCAGACGTACGGCATCATCGCGCGGAGCCTGGCGGATTTGCTCCTTCCGACCTCGGCGACGGCATCGATGAGCGAGGCATCCCACGCGCCAAAGTCGCGCCCGTGGGCGTCGATCGCCAGCAGTCCGGTGAAGCCGGCGTTGGAGAGGTCCATGGCGCGCTCGCCGGTGAGGGAGAAGTTCAGCCAGGTGGAGAGATGCCCGACGAGGGTGGCCTTTTTCATCGCCGGCTCGTTCAGCAGGTGCCACGCGAAGGTCGTCGACGAGATGCCACCGGGATACGGGCGATTGCCAGTGGATTTGAGGTGTCGCTCGCGGCCGACGAGGCGCTCGATCACCTGCGCCTCGGCCACGCTGCGCCGATCCTGGTGCGTCACCACCGCCGTGAGCGACCGGCCCTTCGAATCCATCGCGAGCCAGCTCGGCGACATGACCGTCGCGCCGATCAGGTCGACGTTATCCCCGCCCTTGAGCTTGCCGATCGCTTCGACGACGGCCTTCTCGATCGCGCCGGCATCCGCCTGGGCGCGCGGCGCGACGCCGTCGTCTTCGTAGCTCGAGTCGAACTTCACGCGGACCGTTTTGTCGGCGGGGGGATGGGCCGATCCGTCGAGGATGGCGGCCTTGACGGAGGAAGAGCCGATATCGATCGCGAGGACGCGCATGCGGTGAAGATAGCGTGTGAATCGACAATCGCCGATCTCCGATTGCCGTTGGCCGCGAATTGAGCTAAATACGAAAGCGATGGCCACGAAACAGATCATCACCGTTGACGATGTCCGCAAGGTCGCCAAGCTCGCGCGCCTGGCCATTCCCGAGGAAAAGCTCCCGGACTTCACCAAGAAGTTCGAAGCCATCCTCGAGTACGTCGACACGCTCAGCGAAGTGGATGTCACCGGCGTCGAGCCTACCTCCCACGCGATCCGCATGAGCAACGTGCTGCGCGAAGACGTCGTCAAGCCGGGGTTGCCGCTGGACAAGGTCCTGCAGAACGCGCCCGAGAGCGACGGCCCGTTCTTCAGGGTGCCGAAGGTCATCGGCGGAGACGAAGACTCCGCAGGTTGATTGCGCTCGCCGGTCTTGATGCAGCAACTCATGTCCTGTGAAGACTCGGCGGCATCGGCAAATCCGTGTGCACTCCCAAAGGCACTCCGCCTCGAAAATCGGCTTGTTGAATTCGCCGAACGTGGTGAAATGGTCGCCTTGGGGTTGTTGGCCGCGTCGTACGGGCGATCGACCTGTTCTACCGGCGTGGCCATTGTTGCGGAGGAATGCCATGTCGCTCGCGATGCGCTCACGTCGTCTACTTGCTCGGGTCATCGAAAACCTTGAATGTCGCCGGCTGCTCAGCGGCGCAGGGGGGCTTCTTCAAGACTGGGGCGATGCACCCGACAGCTTCGGGACCGTTGCCGCCAGCAGCGGTGCCTTTCACCTGTTGACGCCCAATATGCACCTGGGAAGCACCATCGATCCCGAGCCCGACGGGATGCCCTCGGCCCTGGCAAACCGGGACGACGCGACGGGCGGCGACGATGAGGACGGGGTGCTCTTTACGACACCGCTGTTCCCCGGCATGCCGGCGAGCTTCGATGTGATCAACGGTGGCGGCGGCGGTCGACTCAACGCGTGGATCGATTTCAATGCCGACGGCAATTTCGATCCCACTGTCGAGCAGATCGCGACCGATCTCTTCATGAACCCCGCGTCGATCATCACGATCAACTTCATCGTCCCGGCCGGCGCCGCGGTCGGCAACACCTACGGACGCTTCCGACTCAATGAAGCCGGTGGAATCGGCCCACGCGGCTTCGGCGATTTCGGTGAGGTCGAGGACTACCAGGTCAAGATACAGGATCCCACCGGCGGCGGCGGGTCGGATGACCGTTTCGACTTCGGCGATGCCCCCGACACCTACCGAACCAAACTCGTCAGCAACGGCCCGCGCCACAAGGCCATCGCCGCGCTTCACCTCGGACCGAAAGTCGACATCGAAGTCGACGGCCAACCCAACGCCGGTGCGACCGGCGACGACCTGAACAACTCCGCCGACGAAGACGGCGTCGCCTTCACCTCGAACATCGACATCGGGTTCAATGCGACGGTCGACCTGAACAACGGCGGCATCGCCACCGGCCGCGTTGACGCCTGGGTGGATTTCAACCGCGACGGCGACTTCGCCGACGCGGGCGAGAAGATCTTCAATTCGATCGCGCTTCCGCCGGGCACGCATCCCAATTCGTTTGCCGTCCCGGCGGGCGCCGTCGAAGGGCCGAGCTTCGCGCGGTTCCGCATCAGCTTTAACGGCGGCTTGAGTTACGATGGGTACGGCTACGAAGGCGAGGTGGAAGACTATTCCATCCGCATCCGCCGCAACCCCGACACCGTCCTCGATTACGGCGATGCGCCCGACACCTACCAGACGCTGCTCGCCTCCAACGGCGCGCGGCACTCGCCTTCCACCATCTGGCGGCTCGGCGGAAAGGTCGATGTCGAGGCGAACGGCCAGCCCGGCGTCAACGCGGACGGCGACGATTTGAACGTCTCAGACGACGAAGACGGAATCGTCTTCCTCGACCCGCTCATCCCCGGCGCGGCGGTTCGCGTGCAGGTCACCAACGGCGGCACCGCCGCGGGACGGCTCGACGCGTGGCTCGACGTTCTGGCCAACGGGAACTTCACCGATCCGTTCGACCAGATCTTCAACACCGTCAACGTCAATCCGGGCACGCAGACCCTCACCTTCATCGTGCCGACCTTTGCCAACACGGGGGTCACTTATTCGCGCTTCCGCATCAGTCCCAACGGCGGGCTCTCGCCGTTCGGCTTCGGCTTCACCGGCGAAGTCGAGGACTACCAGAATCGCATCGAACCCGTCACGAGCCGACAGCTCGATTTCGGCGATGCCCCGGAGTTCGCGGCCGTCGCAGGGTACCCGACGACGCTCGGCGGCGCGGTCGGTAACCCGGCGCGACACCTGATCGCACCCAACGGCCCGCGCCTGGGCGCACTGCTCGACGCCGAGGTCGACGGCCAACCCAATGTCGCAGCCACCGGCGACGATCTGAACACCAGCGATGACGAAGACGGCGTGCTCGTCGGCGGTCTCGCGCTCAACGCCGTGACGTTCACACGCGGAGCGGCCGTCGTGCTCTCGATTACCAACGGCGGCGCGGCCGGCAGGCTCAATGCGTGGTTCGACTGGAACCAGAACGCGACGTGGGAACCGTCCGAGCAGGTCGCGACGAATCTTCTCCTGCCGCCGGGCACGACGTCGCTCACCATTCTCGTGCCCACCACGCTGCCGATCGGCGCGTCGATCTACTCGCGCTTCCGCATCAACACCGCCGGCGGATTGACGCCGCAGGGCTTCGCACAGGACGGCGAAGTGGAAGACTATCGAACGATCGTCAATGAGAACCCCATTCAAGCGCCGCTCGACTACGGCGACGCGCCGACGCGATTCCCGCTCGCGGTCGGCTATCCGACGCTGCTTGCCGAGAACGGCGCGCGCCATGGCCGCGAAGCGAACATGCCGATCCTCGGCAACCTGTGGGACAGCGAATCGGACGGCCAGCCGACCGTCACCGCGCTGGGAGACGACACCGTCGCAACCGATGACGAAGACGGCGTCTTCGACACCGCCGGCGTGAAGCTGGAAAACTCTCAGTTCACTTCCGGCCGGGTCAACCGCGTCGTCGTCGACGTCGGCGGCGGATCGCCGGGCTACGTCAACGGCTGGGTCGATCTCAACCTCGACGGCGACTGGAACGACCCCGGCGAACAGTTCATCACCGACGACCTCACCACCGGCATCAACACCTACGCATTCTTTATGCCGGCCGGTGCGCAAGGCGCGACCTATCTCCGCTTCCGCGTGAGCACGGTGTCGGGCCTGGGCACGACGGGACTGGCGAAAAACGGCGAAGTCGAGGACTACCGCGTCAACGTGGTCAAGGACACGGTCAAGCCGCAGGTGATCCGCACCGCCTTCGAATACAAACTCCGCCAGGCGATCACGTTCTTCTTCAGCGAGCCGATCGACCCGAGCACCGTTTCGCCGGGCGATCTGCTGGTCGAGAACCTCGATGACGGCTCGGTTTACACGCCGGTGGCGGTCATCCCGAACCCTGGCCTCGACGCGTTCACCTTCGTCCTGAACACGCCGGGCAATTTCGTCAGCAACGGCGATTACCGCTTCACGATGGCCGCCAACGCGGTGGCCGACCCGAGCGGAAACGGCAACATCGGCCCGGCCGTCGCGCAGGGCAACAGCCTCTTCTACCTCGCCGGCGATGTGAACCACGACCGCAAGGTGAACTTTGACGACCTGCTGGTCGTCGCCCAGCACTACAACACGCCGGGCAACGACTTCTCGCAGGGCAACGTCAACTACTCGCTCGGCGGCGCGGTGAACTTCGACGACCTGCTCATCACCGCGCAGAACTACGGCGTGAGCCTCTTCTCCTCGACGCCGATCGGCGATTCGCACGATCGCGTCGCATCGGAAGTGCTCGCCTGATCGATTCGGGACGCATGCCAGGAAGCGAAGGCGCGACGGGTGATTTTTGCCCGTCGCGCCCTCATTTTGCCGCGTGGCGATCGCGCTGCGCCCCGGGGCGTTCGCTGACATTCAAATCGACGGCCGGAAAATCGAGCTGGCCGCGCTCGACGGGGGATTCCGATCGACGAGTCGTCATCATTGAGATGGGCGGTCGGTTCGCGCGATCGCCGCCTGCTGCGCCGGTGACCGCAACGCGCGGGATGCTGCCGCAGGTCGAAGGCGTGCTTCACGTCGCGGCGCACTACCGACGCGACCCACGCGGTGCTCGAGGTCGAAAGGCGATCGGCGTTCGCAGGACCCGGTCACGCGCTTCCGTTCGCCGGCATGAAGGCGCGCGCAACGGCTTCGGATGAAACCAGATGCCGTAGACTCGGCGGAGTCGGAGCGACGGCCTTGCGGACCGGGCGGGCCGGTTCGCCGCGGAAAATCCGCTCCATCGCTTCCAATTGCCGCTGGTGTGCTTCGCGCGCCTCGTTCAGGGCGGCGATCTGCCGCTCGATGTCACGGCAATGATTCTTCGCCTCGTGATAGATGTGTTCGCCTCGGCGGAGCCAGTCACTGATTCGTTGATCCACTGCGACCTCCAAATCGCTTAACGTCCCTTGAAGTTCATCCCCGTTCACCTGCCGGATCGATTCGCCGGTCAGGGAAGGTGGCCTATCTGTGAGCCGATCGCGAATCCCAACCCCAACACCATCACCGTCAGAATGGCCTGGGCGAGGAGGGTGCTGAGTGCGACTTTGTCGAGCAACCGGCTGATCGTTGTCTTTCCTGGCATAGCCTGAGATTCCAATGTGGCGGCACGCGTGCGTATCGGTACTCGCCTGATGCCGGCACGAAATCGGGCACCAAACGTGAGATTGGCGAGACTTTACCGGCGAAGGAAGGGGCTGGCCGCCGATGGCGGTTCCTTCACGACGGGGGCGAATCCACTGGTTGACGTTGTCCATCCCTGCTCGCCACGGGAGCGTGTTGGAACGGAATGAGAGCCCTTTTTCTACGCTCCCCGACTCTCAGCGGGCTTGGACCATCAGACATCGGCTGAAAAATCAGGAAAACGAGGTGTGACCGGTCGTCTCTCGCGATGGGGAAGGCGGGTCCGTAAGATGCCGGCCCCTGATCCGTTTCACCAACCAACCGGAGACCGGCCGTGAAGATCCGTGATGCAGCATCGTGTAAGCATGACCTGATAGCGCTCGGCGAGTGCATGATCCGTCTTTCGCCGCCGGGGCATGGCCGTGTGGAGTTCGCCTCGAGCCTCGAAGTGTGGGTGGGCGGCGGCGAGTACAACGTCGCCTACGCCTTGGCCCGATTAGGGTTGCGCACGGGATGGGTGGGTGGGACCAACACCAGCCCGATGGGCAAGATCATCCTCAACCACGGCCGGGCCGTCGGCATGGACATGAGCCACGCCGTCGTGCGCAAATATGACGGCTACGGAAAGAAAGACCGCGTCGGTCTGAACTTCACTGAAGTCGGCCACGGCAAGCGCGCCTCGACGACGCTTTACGACCGCGGCAACTCCGCCACCGCCGGCATCAAGCCAGGAGAAATCAACTGGAAGAAACTTTTTGTCGAAGAGGGCGTCCGCTGGCTGCACACCGGAGGGATCTTCGCGGCGCTCTCGGCCGATACGCGCGCCGTCGTCGCCGAGGCGGTGAAGGCCGCCCACGAGGCGGGGACCATCGTCAGCTACGACCTCAACTTCCGCTCCAAGCTCTGGAGCAGCAAGGAAGCGATCGAAACCACCAAGCCGCTGGTGCCGTATATCGATTGTCTCATCGGCAACGAGGAGGACTTCGAAAAAGTGCTCGGCTACCACGCGGAAGGCGTGGATGTCGAAAAGAATGAACTCGACACGGCCGCGTTCAAGAAGATGGTGGAACGCGTCGTTCAAGATTTTCCGAACATCAAGATCGTCGGAACCACGCTCCGCGGCGTCCATAGTGCTACGGTCAACGACTGGTCGGCGATCATGTGGGCAGGTGGCAAGTTTTATGACGGCATCAACCTGCCAAAGCTTGAGATCGAAGACCGCGTCGGCGGTGGCGATGGATTCGCGAGTGGGTTTACGTACGGATTCCTCACCGGCAAGGAGCCGCAGGAGTGTGTGGATCTCGGCGTCGCGCACGGCGCCATGCTGATGAGCACGCGCGGCGACACCAGCCAGATCGAACTCGACGAACTGCTGCACGTCGCCGGCGGCGGCAGCGCGCGAATCAAGCGGTGATGACTTGCGGGCACAAGATCGATCGAACATGGCACTGCGGCGCGAACATCAACGTCTCCTGGCCGCGACGGTGAGCCTGCTGTCGTGTGCGGCCACGTGCGCGCGGGCGGACAAGGTGTTCTGCGATCTGCACAAGCCGGATGATCCTTCGTTCGTGTTCACGCAGCTCAGCGGCGCGCAGCGCACGCCGGACGGCCTGGTGATGCAGACGACCACGCCTGGCGAAAACGTCGCCGTCAAGTTGCGTCCGGCCGAGGGCGCGTGGGATGCGTCGAACTACTCGCGCATCGTGCTCGACATCGAAAACCGATCGGATTCGCCGGCGCAGATCCGCGTCCGCGTGCTGAATCCCGGCGGCAATGATTTCCTGGATTCGGCGACCGCGCAGGGGTTTATTCCCGCGTTCAAGCGCGCCAGTTTCAACGTTTACTTCTATCGGAAAGAAGAGGACCTGAACCTGTTCCCCGCGCTCAAGGTGTTCAAGGGCATGCGCTGTCTGCCCGGCGGATTCCAGACGCACTGGCGGACGATCAACCCCGGCGACCTCCGCGCGATCGATCTGGAGATCGTCGCCGACGCCAAGCCGCAGATCCTCGTGCTCCACGGCATCTCGGCCAGCTCGCCGGTCGTGTCCGATATTCTGCGCGAGAAGGGCGAAAAGTTCTTTCCGTTCGTCGACAAGTGGGGCCAGTACCGCTGGGCCGACTGGCCGGAGAAAGTGAAGTCCGACGCCGACCTGGTGGCCGCGTACAACCTGGAGATCGACGACCTGAAGAAGAATCCGCCGCTCGCGGATCGCGACGAGTACGGCGGATACATCGGCAGCGGGCCGAAGCTGAACCCGGCGACTTTCTTCCGCGTGGCGCGCGTTGAAGACCGCTGGTGGCTCGTGGATCCGCTGGGCAATCTCTTCTGGTCGCACGGCGCCAACTCGGTGGGGACCGACTCGGCCTCGACGGTCGTCACCGGCCGTGCGAATTACTTCGCCGACCTTCCGCCCCGCGACAGCCTCTTCGCCGCCGCGTGGGCGCGCGAAAACGACGGCGACGAGCGCTTCGATCATCTGAAGTCCAACCTCATCCGCCAGCTCGGCCCGAACTTCGCCCAGACGATGATCGGCCTCGACAACGACCGCATGCAGAGCTGGGGGCTGAACACGATCGGCGGATGGTCGAGCCCGGCCGTCATCGCGCAGCACCGCGTGCCGTACACGATGTCGGTGCATCCCGCGTGGCCGAGCGTGAAACGCGGCGTGCCGGACGTGTACGCGCCGGACTTCGAGAAGCGCATGGCCGACGGCGTGGCGAAGGCCGTCGGCACGGCCGCGGGCGACCCGTGGTGCATCGGGTTCTTCATCGACAACGAGCTGCTCTGGGAAATGAACCCGCTCGAGTTCATTTCCAGCCTTCTGGCCAGCCGACCCGACGCGTTCACCAAGCGCCAGTTCATCGCCCAGCTCCGCGCGCAGAACAGCGATATCGCCGCGCTCAACAAGCAGCTCGGCACCAGTTACGAGAACTGGGACGCGATGGAGAAATCCCAGCAGAAGCTCAGGCCCGAGCAGCTCGAGCAATCGGAGCCGATCCGCACGCTGTCGCTGGCGTTCTATGCGGATGTCGCGGCGCGGTATTTCCGCTCGGCCTCTTCCGCGATCCACGCCGCCGCGCCGGGGCAGTTGTATCTCGGCTGCCGGATGCACGTGCAGAACAAGCTGCTGGTGGAAGTGGCGGCGAAGTACTGCGACGTGCTGAGCTTCAATCGCTACGAGAACTCGGTGGCGGATTTTGATGCGCTCGGCGCCGATCTGCCGGTGCTGATCAGCGAGTTTCACTTCGGCGCATTGGATGCCGGCATGCTCGGCACCGGATTGCGGCCGGCTTCCGATCGCTACGATCGCTCGGCGAAGTACGTGGATTATGTCGAAGGCGCGCTGCACAACCCGCGGATCATCGGCACCCACTGGTTCGCGTATTGTCCGCAGTCGATCACCGGCCGCGAAGACGGCGAAAACTTCAACACCGGCCTCTTCGACGTCTGCAACCAGCCGTACCCGGAGATGCGCAGCGCGCTGCGCATCGTGGCGAAGGCGATGTATCCGCTGCGGCTAGGTAAATGAAAAACGCGATGCGCCGAAGCTGCATCGCGTTCACCCCTTCAATCTGTGCCTCGTGGATCAGAAGCCCGTCGGGTCGGGCTGCGGGTTGCCGGTGTAGCGCTGGCGCAGGGCGTCTTTGCGGGTGAAGAACTCGGCGTGGGCGTCGAAGAAGACGACGTTGCCCTTGGCGTCCTGGTTGACGTTGCCGGAGGCGGCAGTGCTGCTGCGTGCGGCGGCTCGCTTGGCCTGGTGGCGGGCGGCGACGCCATTGATGTTTCCCGATGCCCACTGCGTCGGGTTCGGGTTGAAGTTGCCGTCGTCGAGCGTGATTTCATCTTCGCAGATGAACGAGATCTTCTCGGAAGGTGCCTTGATCGAGCTGATCCGGCCGGTGAAGTTGCCGTCGAAGCGTCCGCCCTTCTTTTCGCCGCTGTAGAAGGTGTTCATGCCGTAGCTGTAGCGGTAGGCGCCGCGATCGGTGGAGTTGGGCCGCGCGTCGAGGTTGTCGGAAGGGCAGCGGAAGACGTTGTCGAGAAAGTCGCTGGCCTTGTTGGCTTCGACGCCGTTGGTGCCGGTGTCGATCATCTTCACGTTCATGTACTTGGCCAGGCCGCTGTAGGTGATGTTCTGAGCGACGATGTTGGATGGCGGCAGGCCGGTGATCGGGTCGATCGAACGGCGCCAGGCAATGAAGTCGACCGGGTTCTGGATGTTCGGGTCGGTGGCGGACGTGACCTTCTGGTAGTTGCCGTTGGTGTCCATGTAGTAGATGTTGCCGAACGTGGCCGAGGTGGGCAGGTGACCCTTCTTCTCGGCGGCGAACATGATGGTGGCCTGCATGATGCTGCGCAGGTTGCTCATGCACTTCACTTGCCGGGCTTTCTCGCGGGCGCTGTTGAGCACCGGGAGGAGGATGGAGATGAGCATCGCGATGATGCCGATCACCACGAGCAGTTCGACGAGCGTAAATCCACGACGTGCCTGGTTCCGCATGGCAACTCCTCACATGAGCCTTATTCCGCAGGCACGGGTCCGCACCCGTGCGTTCACGTGTCCGCGCACGTGCATGCAGGAAAGATAACCCGCTTTATCCAAATGTAATTGCATGATCGCGGAAAGGTTTTACGAAGGGGCGCAAATCGGCCGATTCGGTAACCTTGCCGTCATTTGCGTGGAACGCCGTACCGCGACGCGAGTTAGCTCGATGATGACCCGTCGCCGAGTAATCGATTCGGTTGCAGAATTGTTCCGGGTTCGCGGGCGGTGCCGAACCGTCGTCGATGCCGGATGGAGCGGGAACTTCGTGGTGTTCATGCCGGCTTCTTCGAAACCCATCTCACCAGCACGTGGCCCTTCCACATCAGCAGGCCCGTCACCACGATCGCCGGAAAGAACACGAACCGAACTGCCGGCGCGTACTGCGGGATGTCGGCGAACGGGCTGTAAATGTAGCCGGCGATCGGGATGCTCAGCACCAGGTGAATCCAGCGGAAGATCGTACGCAGCGTCGAATTACTCATCGTCGATTCCCTTCCCCTTAAGAATCTGCGGCACACACTTCTCCACCCGCGACGCCCGCGTCGTGGACTGCTTGGCCCCCGCAAAATGAAGGAGGTAGCCGCGCTGTCTCCCGGGCGTTAACGCGGCGAACGCCTTCTTCAAAGCCGGCTGCCTGTCGAGTCTCGCTTGAAACTCCTCGGGGACCTTGAACTCGTCGACCTTCTTGAATTTCACCTTCAGGCCAGCACTCTCGATCTCGATGGCCTCGTTGATGTACGCCCTGAGGACGGATTCCAACTCGACAATCTCTTCGACGCTGGTGAAGCGGATGATGCGCACCGACTGCGAGTTCTCCGTCTGCTGGATGAGGATTCGCCTGGGATCCTTGAGCAAGGCGCCCTTGATGAAGCTGAGGACGCACGACTCCTTGAGCCGGCCGAGGAACAGGACGTTGCGGCCTTCAAGGGTGTAGCAGGGCACGCGCCACTTCACGTCCTCGGTCAGCTCGGAGTCGAGAATGATCGTTCTCAGCTTCTGCAGTTCCGCCTGCCACTGCGTGGTCTTCCGGAGAAAGCCGTCGACCTTGGGGTTGGTCTTGTTCATGGCGTAATACTTTCAAGAAAGGGATGAGCGTTCGTCGTTGACTTACCGACTAACGCGTATTCTCCGTATTACTATCCGATGCCGGCACAAACTCGACCAAAGTGTGGTCCTCACCGGCCAACTCTTGATCGATGATCGCTGCAATGGTTGTCCAGTCGCCCTTCGCAAGGCCCGCGCCGATCTTGGGATAGCCGATCCTGCGCCCGTCGAACTGCTGCTTGATGGAACGGAACGCGGCACGAATGGCGTCGTAGTCCGCCATCACGCCTTCGCCGCGCCAGTGGTACTGGGTGTACGCATTGACGACTGTGAAGCGAGCCGAGGGACGCTCGATCTCAGCGACTGAAGTGCTCCCGAGTTTCGCGCGGTCGCCTTTGGGCGTGCGCAGGTCTGCCTCGTATGCCTCCGGAAACTGTTGCTTGATCGACAGCGCGATTCCCTTGCCCATCGCGCACTGGCAGTTGCAGCCGTGGACGATGACGTCGAACCTGCCATCAAGTGCGAGACGAAGAAGATCACCTGTGACGCCGTTCATTTGAGTGGCCAGCGAATGCAGTATCTCACTTTTTATCTCTGTTCCGAGGTGTCGCGTCGGCTATCTCCCAGCCTTCCTGTGTGGCCGGCATTGTTCACGATATGGGCCGACTCCGGCCAACAACGACTTTCCCAAAACGATCACGGGATATTGAACACCCGATCCCCCGCGTCGGCATGGAGCACATCGGTGCTCTTGCCGCCGTCGATGATGTCGTTGTATCCGTCGACGGCATAGATGCGGTCGTTGCCGCGGTTGCCGTAGATGCGGTCGACGCCTTTGCCGCCGTCGAGGGTGTCGTTGCCATCGGAGCCGGACATGGTGTCTCGGCCCGCGCCGCCGGAGAGGTAGTCGTTCTCGGTGCCGCCGTCCATGACGTCATCGCCGGAGCCGCCGTAGAGCGAGTCGGCGCCGGAGAGTCCGCGGAGGGTGTCGTTGCCGTCGTTGCCGTAGACGGCGTTGACGCCGGTGGGGACGGCGCCGGCCTCGATGAGGTCGTTGCCCGAGCCGCCGAGCACGGTTTCGATGTCGGCGTTGACGAAGTCGTTTTCACCGGCTTCGCCGTCGCCGAATTGGGGGTCTTCCTTGATGACGAGGTTGTTGGTGCGGAGGGAGTAGTCGGCGGTGTCGTTGCCGGAGCCGCCGACGATGGAGTCGGAGCCGGCGCCGCCGTCGAGGATGTCGTCGCCTTCGGCGCCGCCGAGCGAGTCGTTGCCGCCGCCGCTGATGATGGTGTCGTTGCCGGCACCGCCGCTGATCAGGCACTTCACCTTCAACTTGGTAGAGACTTTGACGCGGTCATCACCCGCATCGCAGACGACGAGGACCGTGGAAACGCTCGAGAGCGTCCACTGCTGCTGCGTAAGCTGGGTCGCGCCTTCGGCAAGCGTCGCGACAATGTTGGAGCCGGAGAGGCTGACGCTGAGGCCTTGCGAGGTCGGGTCGCACGTCAGCCGGAGCGTGCCGGAGCTGAGCGTGAAGCTGTAGAGCATCAATCGACCTTCGAGCGGCTGGATCATGGAAGCGCGTGCGGGGCGGCGGTGCATGGGCGGATCTCCTGGGTGACAATAGTGACGACGTCGCAGGAAGAGTGACGCCGACGGATGCGATGAGATTACGTTTTCGCACGCAAGCGGGCGAGTGCCGCAAGGCGGGGAACATCATATCCCGGATAAATCTCACGATGTATCGACGCAGATCACCCGCGTCATTTTGATGCGGAGAAGGGGCATCAGAGGCTCGGCGCCGGCGGGGTTCTATCGCACTCGATCGGTTCGCGGGCTTACCAGGTTTTCAGACAGCGGCTGGAAGAGGTCAATATTCCTCGCCCGCGTCGATCGTGCGACGCTGGTTCGTTGCCCGAGCAGCGAGGCATCATAATGCTGGGCAACCAGCAGCAGATCGTCGAAGTCGATCACGCCGCCCGAGTCGTAACTCACGTTCCCCTGCGAAAACGTCAGGCCGCTCTGGCCATAATTCTGGGCGATGACCAGCAGGTCGTCGAAGTTCACGGCGCGGTCATGGTTCACGTCGCCGGCAAGGGAGAAGAAGTTCAGGGTTTGATCGGCGGCGAGCGGGACGCCATTGGCGTCGGCGACGCCCTCATGGTGGAGCGTGGCGATGTAGTCGCCGTCGGCAAGGTTGGCGGGGAGGGTGAAGACCGCGTCGTTCCCACTGAAGCTCACGCCGCTCGCGACGATCGTCCCGCCCCCGACTTTCTGGATCGTCAGGTCCGCCGGCGAAATGCTGGCGCTGAGGTCGGCGTTGAAGTTGAAACGCAGCGTGTTCGGATTGGATTCGTATTCGTGTGTGGCACCGGTGGAGACCGGCACGGGCGCGAGCTGAACCTTGATCGTCGAGACGCTGTACGCCGGCATGGAAAAGCTGAACGCTCCGGGGGAGGTGACGGCGACGGTTCCGGCCGACTGTGGCGTCGCGCTCGCGCTGGTGAGCTGATAGCGCGGGGCCGACGCCGTGGCGAAGGAGCGGCCGGCGAGCGAGAGGTTCGCGGTGGTCGCGGCAGCGGTCTTGTTGATGGTGACGATCGTCATCACGTTCGGATCCGTCGAATCGAGGCTCGCGTAAACGCTGGAGCCGACGACGTCATTGGTGCTGGCCTGGACGGACGTATTGCCAAAGGTCGACCCGACGCCGTCGTAGTTGCGGAACATCCGGAACGCGCCGCCGATGAACGATTCATCGCCGTTCAGCGGCCATTCGGCGGCGGCGAAGACGTTTTCGCGGCCGAAGATGCCCAGCACATCCGCCTCGGCGATGCCGCCGGAAATGTGGTTGCCGCCGCCGTAGTTATATTCGGTGATGGCGAGTTCGGTGCCGGGGTAATTGGCGGCGATCTTAGCCTTGATGCGCGGGAGGAGGTTGATCGGCCCGAGCGTGGAATACTGCGTGATCCAGCTCGTCTCGGTGTAGGTCGGGTCCCACAGGCTGCGCGGCGCCTGCAGGCGCGCCGCGACGACGGCGGCGGTGTTGTTCTGCTCGGTGATGCGCACGCCGCCACCTTGTGCCTCGGGATACCAGTGCAGATCGAGCGCGTCGATCAGGCGCTTTCCCGCCGCGGTCGATGCCTGGTTCATCTGCGAGAGATAGAAGTTGATGAAGTCGCGGCCGTTCGCATCGGGCGCGTTCTGCAACGTCGTGTAGCCGTTCCAGCCGTAACTGACGAAGCCGAAAACTTTCGTGTTCGGCAGCACGTCCTTGATCGCACCGGCGAACTGCGTGGACTTGCTCACCATCTCGGCATACGTCGTCGCGGCGGGATGAACCTCGGCGTGCGTGCTGCTCCAAAGGTCCGGCTCATTGTCGAGATCGAACCAGACCGGCTTATTCGGATTCGTCTGCGGGTAGGTCGACTTCACCCAGTTCACCAGTTCGTCTGCATAGACGAAGTCATCGGTCAGGTTCGGCGTGAGTGAAAAAGCCGAGCCCTTGCGGGGG
Source organism: Phycisphaerae bacterium (assembly GCA_031411495.1). Classification (GTDB taxonomy): domain Bacteria; phylum Planctomycetota; class Phycisphaerae; order Tepidisphaerales; family Tepidisphaeraceae; genus JANOBD01. Next base: position 64,322 of record JANOBD010000236.1, read on the forward strand.
AGCATCTGGTTGAACCGCGTCGAGAGATAGTCCGGGCCGCTGTTGCGGACGTCGCCGTTGCCGAGCTTGTCGGCCGACACGTAGCCGGCCATGGGGATGGTGACGATCGCTGCGGCGGTGCGTGCGGCCGCGTTGTTGAGCGTCGGGATCATCGCGCCGCCGGGTGTGTTCTGGAGTGACGAATACGCCGGTCCGCTCACGAGGTAATTGTCGTTTTGATAGAGGTAGTCGCTGCCGGCGTTGGAGGCGTTGTTCTCCCAGTTGTATGCCGTCCAGCGATTGCCTCCCATGCGCGTCAGCGTTCCGGTGGCGTAGTTGCCGTCGAGCGATTGGTTCACGCCGTAGATGTATCGCGAGATCGGGTGAACATTCGCGGTGGTATTGATGCTGAAGTTAACGGCGAGCATCTGCCGCGGCTCGAGCGTGGACATCTGCGAGGTGGGCGCGGGGACGGGACGAGTTCGCATGGGTGTTCCTCCGGGTGTCGACGAGCATCCGCTGGCCAGAATTACGCTGGCGCTGATGCCGATCCTAGCACCGATTTCCCCGACGCGCCGACACGAAACTCGCGAAAAAAGCTGATTCATATAGATAAATCATGCCACATTCGCCGGCAATGTCGACTGAAATGTCGCCATCCGTCAGCCCCGCTTGATCGCGAAGACCTTTACGCTGGCTGCGTAATCATTGACGTTGTAACGCGTCGTCAAGTCTCGCAGGTGCGCATGGATTGATGCCTTCGCAGAGTGCCCGATCGAGCCGCCGCTGCAGGTCGATGACGTTGCGCCCTCACCTGCCGAGCAGCACAAAGACTGGCCCTGCACTTGGTTGTAGGCGTTCAGGTCGGCCTTCGCGTCGACCACCGCAACCTCCGCGAATCCAGCCGACCGGAGTCCGGCCTGATACTCGCCGATCTCGATCGCGCCGGCGACGCAGCCCACGTAGGCCATGAGGTCGTTAGCGAGCTCGGCCGGGAGGGGCTGCTTGAGCGCGATGTCGCTGACGGCGACACGCCCGCCGGGTTTGAGCACGCGGAACATCTCGCGGAACACCGCCTGCTTGTCCGGCACGAGATTGATCACGCAGTTGCTGATGATCACATCCGCCGATCCGTCCGCCAGTGGCAGGCGGTCGATCCGGCCGTGATGGAACTCGACGTTGGCGATCGGTGTTCCGTCCACGCCTTCGGCAGCGGCGCGGCTGGCGCGGGCGATCATGTCCGGCGTCATGTCGATGCCGATCGCGCGCCCCGTGGGTCCGACCTTCTGCGCGGCGAGAAAGACATCCAGTCCGCCGCCCGAGCCGAGGTCGACCACCACTTCACCCGGTTTGAGGTGCGCACTGGCGATCGGGTTGCCGCAGGAGAGCCCCATGTTCGCTTCGGAAGGAATGGAGCTGAGCTCTTCGGCGGTGTAGCCAAACGCCTCGGCAACAGCTTGTACGCCCGCGACGTCGTTGGTGAGCGCGCTGCGCGCGGTGGCGCCGTACTGCTCGCGCACGGCGTCGATCACCTTGCTTGCGTTGCCATCGGAGCAACAGGTCGGGCCACATCCACAGGTCTTGGTCGATTCACTCATAACGAACTCCTTCAGTTGGTTTGCACCACGCTCACTTCAACACGCTCGGGCACGGCGCACTACTGCCGCGGAAGTCCGCTGATTCATTCTGCACTTCACCCTTGAACCACCTTCGCTGCAGCCAGAGCGAAACGCTTACCAGGCCGATCAGGACGGGCACTTCGACGAGGGGCCCGATCACCGCGGCAAATGCCGCTCCGTGACCGATCCCGAACACCGTGACTGCCACCGCGATCGCCAGTTCGAAGTTGTTGCTCGCGGCGGTGAAACTGATGGTAGCCGTCCTGCGATAATCGGCGCCGGCGAGTTTGCCCATCCAGAAACTGACGAAGAACATCACAACGAAGTAGATCAGCAGCGGCACTGCGATCAGCACGACGCTGAGCGGCCTGGCCACGATCTGTTCGCCCTGGGTGATGAACATCGCCACAATCGTGAAGAGGAGCGCGATCAGCGTGATCGGGCTGATGCGCGGAATGAACCGCTTTTCGTACCAGTCGCGGCCGCGCGTCTTCACCAGTACGAACCGGGTGAGCATTCCCGCGATAAACGGGACGCCGAGATAGATGAATACGCTTCTGGCGATCTCGACGATGCCGATGTTGACGACGACGCCCTTTAGGCCAATGAGCGGGGGCAGGACCGTGACGAATACCCACGTGTAGAGGCTGTAAAAGAGGACCTGAAAGACGCTGTTGAACGCAACGAGACCGGCAGCGTACTCGGAATCGCCCTTGGCCAACTCGTTCCACACGATCACCATCGCGATGCAGCGCGCCAGGCCGATCAGGATCAGGCCGACCATGTACTCCGGATAATTATGGAGAAAGAGGACCGCCAGGCCGAACATGAGCAGTGGGCCGATCACCCAGTTCTGAAGCAACGACAGGCCGAGGATCTTTGTGTTTCGAAACACTTCGCCAAGCTCTTCGTAACGCACCTTCGCCAGCGGCGGGTACATCATCAGGATCAGACCGATCGCGATCGGGAGGTTCGTCGTGCCGATGCTCAACGTGCCGAGTGCGCTGCGAATACTGGGCGCGAAGTGCCCGAGCGCGATGCCAAGCGCCATCGCCAGGAAAATCCACAGCGTGAGATAGCGATCCAGAAATGAGAGTTGACGGACGATCGACTTTTCCATTTGGCATTCTCCTTCGTCGGGCGGATGCGGATCTGATCGCGAACCACCTCCTCAACCGGAGACCTGCTCCAGGTCGTCCAACAGTTGTTCGCTGACATAGGCACGAATCTGATCGCGCACCGTGCGATAGTGCGCCAGCGCCTCCGCTTCGCTATTCGCCGTCTTCGCGAGTGCCGGCGGATCATCGAAACCGCGGTGGATGCGGATCGCCCGGCCGGGAAGGGCGGGGCAGGCCGCATCGGCGCGGCCGCAGACGGAGATGACGTAATCGAACGCGACGCCGGCGAGTTCATCGACATGCTTGCTGTACTGGTCGTCGATCGGAAAGCCGGCCTCGGTCATCACCTGCATGGCGCGCGGGTTCATGCCGTGGGGCTCGACGCCGGCGGAGAAGGCGTTGATGCGATCGCCGAGCAGTCGCCGGGCAAATCCTTCCGCCATCTGGCTGCGGCAGGCGTTCCCGGTGCAGAGGAAAAGAACATTGGGCTTGGAGGATTCGCGCATCGATCCCGTCGGTTGAGGTTTAATCGACGTCCATTCGCCTAAGCGAATGGACGCCGACAAAAAAAGTTACGAACAGCAGTTCTTTCCGTCGGCGCCGCAGCATTTCACCAGCCGATGACTGTCGCTCTTGAGCGTCGGCACTTCGCCCATGCAGCAGGAGAGACACTCGAGCAGCTTGGCATGGAACTTCCCTTTGGCGGGAAGGAGCCGATAGTGCATCCACTGCTCGTCCTTTCGCGCCGCGACGAGGCCTGCCTTCCTGAGGTAAGCCAGATGCCTCGAGACCTTCGCCTGCGGCAGGTCGAGCACCGTCATGAAATCGCAGACGCAAATTTCCTCGCGACCGACGAGAAGATTGAGAATCCGCAGCCGCGTCCGGTCGGAAAACGCGCGGAACAGAAGATCGACCTTGTCGGCGGCGGCCTGGGGCATATTCGCTTAAGCGATTATACCGCCGGTGCACGGGATGTCTACTCCGGCTTGACGGTTTCGCGATCTCCGTCCCACAAGGCGCGGTTGCCGGCGCCGCGGTCCGGATCGCACGACTTACCGGCTTCGCCATGACCTTCGACACGCAGTTCCGACCCAGACTCCGCCGTGTTGACGAAGCCCGCCGGTGCTGAAACGATCTCGTGACTCGATGTCCCAGCCGCAGGCCATTCTCGACTACGCCAGCCCGGCCCGCGCCGGCAGGTTTCGCGTCGGTTCGCACAGCGTGATCGATATCTTCGATCGCGGCGAGAAAGTGCAGATCCTCGAACGGCTCGAGAACCGCTGGGTCGCGGCGCTCCTGATCGCGATCGATCTGTTCATCGTCTCCACGCTGTTTTTCAGCGTCAGCTGGAATCGCGTCCGCCGGGACTGGTACCATGGCCACCAACTGGATGGCTCGCTGGTCATCGCGTGCGGGTTCAGCGTGGTGTTTCTCGTCGTGGCGTTTATTGCCATCCTGCACAACTGGGCGAGCACTCGGATCGACGCCGATGCCCAGGAGTTGAAGATCGTCTTTGCCAATCCGGTTCGACGGCGTGTTTTCGCACTCAATCGCATCACGATTCATTCACTGGAGGTTGAGACGGCTGGCGGAAGAAACGAATTGCGGATCTTCTCCTCACATCACGAGATCCGACTGTTCACGGGACATTCTCTCGCCGAACTCGCCCGCATCGCCACACTCCTGGTTCGGGCGCTGGGGCTCGGCGAAAAGCTGGCCGAGAGCGTCCCCTACGCGACAGTTGCGCCCGTGACGAGCCGGGGCCAATAACCCTTCCGCGCGGGTGCATCATGCGATCCCGGGAACGTATCCGGCCGGCCCTGAGTCCGCATCAGGTTATCACTCACCAACTTCTGTTGTCGGGCGTACGTAAGCTACGATGATGAGGGTGGATCTATGAGCGTGACACAACAGCAGCCTTTCAATTTTCGCCCGGCCGCAACCGAATCGCGCGGCGGTTTCGCCGGGGAACTCGATGCACTGGAAGCGTCCGTCGAAGCGGATGCGGTGACTTTCACGTGCGTCCACGAGAACTCCAACATCGAAATCGGCGCCCTCTGGCTGTCGGGCATTACCTTTATGCTCTTTGAAGTGTCGATTCTCCCCGCGATGGAATTGGCGGCATTCGGCAACGCCTTGCTCACCATCATCGGGCTGCTGGTCCTGGTGATGGTCGGTCTGATTGTGCAGGCACGCGTCCGTACGACGCAGATTCGCCTCTCGACACGTGGAATTCGCGTGGAGCAGGGGACCATGCTCGATCGCGAAGCGGCCGAAATCGCCTGGAAGGATCTGGCCAGCGTCGAGTTGGAGCCGGTCGATGCGAAAAGCGAGACCAAGGGCATGCAACTTGAGTTCCGACCGGTGGAGGGCGAGCCCGTCCGCGTCTTGCCGGGGATCGGCGTTGGTGACCTGAGCGTGGTGCGTCAGGCTGTCCAGAAGGCACGCCGTGGCAGTGAGAATTGATACGCTCGACGCGCATCCGGCGTCCCGACCGAGTTCGCATCTATCCACAATTCGTTCCCATCTGGCCCGTTCCGGCCGCACTCGATTGCGATGACGACCGTGCCCCGTTATGGTGCGGTGCCGGTACATCCCAACCTGCTTACCTCGTTTTTCTCGGACTGGTACCGGTTGCGATAAAGGGAATTCGGAACGGAGTCTGACAAGCGTGTTTCTTGATTCACTGCTGAGTCTGTTCAGCGTCGATATGGGCATCGACCTGGGCACGTGTAACACCCTTGTATGCATCAAGGGTGAGGGCATTGTGCTGAACGAACCCAGCGTGGTCGCGGTGCGCAAGGGCTCCAACAAGGTGCTTCAGAACGGCAATGCCGTCGGTCTGGTCGCCAAGGAAATGCTCGGCAAGACGCCGGAGTCGATCGTCGCCATCCGCCCGATGAAGGAAGGCGTGATCAGCGATTTCGAGATCACGCAGGCGATGTTGAAGTACTTCATCCGCCGGGCGAATGGCCGCCGGCGATTCATTCCGCCGCGCGTGGTGATCGCGATTCCCTCCGGCATCACGGCGGTCGAGCGACGCGCCGTCCTCGAAAGCGCCATCCGTGCCGGGGCGCGAAAAGTCTACCTCCTCCAGGAACCTATGGCCGCCGCGATCGGCGCCGGCCTGCCCGTGACCGAGCCGACGGCGAGCATGATCGTCGACATCGGCGGCGGAACGACCGAGGTCGCCATCATCTCCCTCGCCGACATCTCCGTCTGCAATTCCGTCCGCATTGCCGGCGATGACTTCGACGAGGCGATCACCCATCACATGAAGCGGGCCTATAACATGGCGATCGGCGAGCAGATGTCCGAGCGCATCAAGATCGAGATCGGCTCGGCGAGTGCGTTCCCGAACGACAACGAACCCGTGATGGAAGTCCGCGGCCGCGACATCATCTCCGGCCTGCCCCGCCGCACGAACGTCACGGCAGGCGAAATCCGCGAAGCGCTTCAGGAGCCGGTGACGCAGATCGTCGACGCGATCACGCGTACGCTCGAAGCCGCAGAGGCCGAACTCGCAGCCGACCTGGTCGAGAACGGCATCACGATGGCGGGCGGAAGCTCGATGCTGCGCGGACTCTCAACCGTCATCTCCAACGCGACGGGCCTGGATGTGCGGCTCGCCGAAGACCCGCTCACCTGCGTCGCCCGCGGCACGAGCGTTTATCTCGAGAATCTGGATCTCTGGAAAGACACGCTCGAGAGCGACTCGGACGAAGACTGAATCGAGTGAGACTCGTCTTACGTCGAGCTTCCCGGCTCGATCCGCCCGGAGCGTCATCGCGTCAGTTCGAACACGTTGATCGTGCGAGGGCCGCATGGGACCCGCGAGGTTTCCAGCGACCAGCCGCGCGCGCGGATCCACTCGGGAAACACCTCCGCCTTGGGCCTTCCCGGTTCGCCGATGATCACCTTGCCGTCATCGGCAAGATGCTTCCGCAGGAACGGCTCGATGAACTCCCACTGCGGCAGCTCGTAGAGCACATCGGAGCCGACGATCAGGTCAAACTGCTTGCCCAAGTCGTCCTTCTGCCAGTCGCACTTTCGGACATCGCATCGGCCGGGCCATTGCAGTGCGTTGAGCTTGGCGAAGAGCAGGGCGGCGGTTTCGACGTCGACGAGCGTGACGCGCGCCCCCAGGACCGCCATCGCCATGCCGGCCAGCCCCATGCCGCAGCCGAGGTCGAGCGTCTGTCGGTTCGCGATCGGCGCGTTCCTGTCGCGTGCGAGCAGGTACCCGGCGACGCCCAGCGCGCTCTCCCATACCGCCGCCCAGTAAGGCATCCGCAGCTGGCGTTTGAGGACATGGCCGCGCCGCGCGAGGGTTTCCTGCCGACAGATTTCGTTGAGCACCGCGTCCGGGTCGGCGACGCGCGTGAAGGTGAATCGATGTGGCCCGAGCGTGATCGGTTCGTCGAGGGTCCTGAACTCGCGCCGGATTCGCGCGAGGAGTCGGGCGTGCTCGGTCGAGCGCCCGTGCGGAACCCAGCGGGGGGGCGCGGTGTGAAAGTCTGAACTCGGAGTCTCCGGAGAACGCATGCGCGTGACACATCGTCGGCAGGAAAGTAATCTTGTCCACCATGCGAGCTTCGAAACGGATGCGAAGAAACCTCATGGCCATCGGATTGGCACTTTCAGCGGGCGGGATGGTCGGCTGCCAGTCCAACGAGCTGGAAACCGGCTACAAGTTCAGCCGTCTGGGCCGAGCCACCCCCCTTCAGCGCCGCGCTTACTACGCCGGACCGTTTTCGCCGGAAGCACGCGAGGCGATGATGGACGGCAACGGCGAGGCGACCGGTGCCGTACGGCGGCCTCGGCCGGGCATGTAGGCGACGTATGACGAACATGCGAGGGTTCTCGGACAAACCCGATGGGACGTTGCCATCGGAATCTTTGAACGATGGCGTGACGAGAGGGCATATCATAGGGAAGTGACTGACTGCCCGCCGATCAATCCCGATGAGTTTGTTGCGGTAATGTCCCCATTGCTGCAACGGCAGGACGTCCACGCAACCATCTGCGTGATCCACCGCAAGTGGACGATGTCACAGGTCGTCGAACTGCTCGACACCGACCATCTCGATGCCAAACGCGTGGCCGCCCTCGTACTGAGCCTGATCGGCACCGACTCCTGCCTCGAAGTGCTTTCCCGTCAACTGCAACATCCCGACCGCTGCCTGAGCCAGATGGCCGAGCACGCCATGTGGTCGATTTGGGTCCGGATCGGCAACGACGAAGCGAAGCGCCACTTCGCGCGAGGGTCGACCGCCGCCTCGAATTGTGATCTGGCCGGTGCGATCCGCCATTTCACCAGAGCCACCGAAGCCGATCCCGGTTTTGCCGAGGCGTACAACCAACGCGCAATGATCTACTACCTTCAGGAGCGATTCGAAGAGAGCTTGCGTGACTGTGTTTCCGCCACCCAGCGGATGCCGCTTCATTTCGGCGCCTTCGCGGGGGCCGGACATTGCCACGCGTCGCTGGGAAACACCGCCGAGGCGATCGCGTGCTACGAGCGGGCCAAGCGGATCAACCCGCATCTCGAGTGCGTCGACGAGCTGATCTCCGAACTGCGAGAAGCCGAGTCGACCCAAATGAAGCTCGATTCGTGATCGCGCGCGTGCCGCTGCGTCGACGAATCCTCTTTCGTGCTGCGATGATTGCTGGCGGGTACCCGAATTGGCCGATGCATGAGTTGCCATGGCCACTCGCTCCAGGAAGACACGGATCTCGAAGAAGAAGAGGAACTCCAACGCGTTCGAACTCACGCGGCTCAAGCTGCTGTACGGACTGTCGGGTGCCTTCACGCTGTGTGTGGCCGGGCTGCTGCTGGCGCGGCCGGCGCCGCTGGCCGGCACCCAGAACCCGTCCGCGCTCGCGGCCCAAAGCCAGGACCCGCTCGACTCGGCCATCCAGGCCGATCGAGGGATCGACCCCGCCGCGTGGAGGACGATCGCCATCGAGCGGTGCGACTCACTCGTCGGCTCGGTCTTCCATTTCGCGATCCTGCCGCAATCTTCTGGCGATCAGATCGCCATCTCCGCGGAATGGAGCCGACAGGTGAGCTTCTCCAGTTCGCCCGGCGAGCTCCGCATTGCGCTCATCAGCGCCGATCCTGCGATTCGGCCGGAAGAAGAAAAGACGATTCGCCTGCTCGTCGATCGGTTGCGGAATCGGCTCCGGATCGAGGAATCGAGCGTCGTTTGGCGGTCCTGAGCGGCGCCGCGTCGACCTGCCGTTTTGAACCGGCTGCGAATTCCACGATTGCCGCCCCAGAATCGATTCAATTCCCGTATCTTGAATCGCAGCCGAGTTTTGCCTAGGGTGTGCAAGTCACGGTTAGCGCCGACATTGGCGCTCGATCTCGCGTCGAACCAGGCGCGCGATCGGCGGGAAGTTCTTCCGCTAGCTCTGTACGACAATTTGACGTCAAGCTTGTCTTGCGGGCCTGTCTTTCATCGATGCATTTTTGTCATCGGCCACGCAAGATTCCTGAAACATGCGGTACCACCGGCCGCAGTTTCTGACCCCAGTTTCCGGTGGGTGATTACATGGCCGAAAAACTCCTGCATTACGAACTGCAGCAGCAGATCGGCGTCGGCGCGCGCAGCACGATCTGGCGGGCGCTGGATACGAAGACCGGCCGAACCGTCGCCCTCAAGCACGTTCTGCGCAAGGAAGACAAGGACATCCGGTTCATCGAGCAGATGGAGGCGGAGTACGAACTCTGCAAGAACTTCACCCACCCGAACCTGCGCCGCGCGCTCGACCTGAAGATCATGCGGACGATTCTTCGCCGCGTGACTGAAGCCGTGATGGTGATGGAATACATCGAGGCGATACCGCTCGACGTTCAGCAGCCTCCCGACACCGCTTCAACCCTCGACACCTTCGTCCAGGCGGCCGAAGGCCTGAAGGCGATGCACACGCTCGGCTACATCCATTGCGACATCAAGCCCAACAACATCCTTCGCTCCAATACCGGCCAGGTGAAAGTCATCGACTACGGCCAGAGCTGTCCGGCCGGCACGGTGAAGGAACGCATCCAGGGCACGCCTGACTACATCGCGCCCGAACAGGTCAACCGCAAGCCGGTTACCGTGCAGACGGATGTTTTCAACCTCGGCGCGACGCTCTACTGGGCGCTCACCGGCCGGCACATCCCGACGCTTTACACGGTTCAGAAGAAGGGCAGCGGCAATTCGTTGTTGTCGGATGAGCTCTTCGACGCCCCGATCCAGCTCAACCCGCTGGTGCCGCCGGTGGTAAGCGAGATGGTGATGCAGTGCGTTTCGACGATGCCGAAGAAGCGTCCGGAAAACATGGACGCGATGATCCACAAGCTGACGATCGGCCTGCACATCCTGGAGCGCAAGAAGGACCCGGACGCGATCAAGGCCGCCGCCGCCGCGCTCAATGACGACACGGCCGTGGGCATCGCGCCGCCGCCTCCGCCGCCGGGGTCGTCTTCTTCGCAGAACAAGTGACAAACGTTAAACACGAAGCCACGAAGTCACAAAGGTGGTCCTCGGAGCGCGTCACTCGGACGGCTATTTTTTGATGGCAATTAACATTTTATCGATCGAATGATTCTGTGTTTCCAAAACAGTCGCCTGAGCGAAGTTGCGACTTCGTGGCTTCGTGGCTTCGTGGTTCAAATCGATTTGAATTCGCGGTTGCCGCGATTCGGGCCACCGAACAGGCTCCATGCGCCCACAGCAGCCAATCCGACGACACATCCCCACGCGAACACGTCGCCGAAGCGCGTGTAGAGCGACAGGCGCGCATCCATCTGGATCGATCCCACAAGCACGCCTTCGGTGAATGGCGCGAGCGATTGCTCCACCCGTCCGCTCGAATCGATGAAAGCGCTCGGGCCGGTGTTGCTGACGCGCGCGGTGGGGACGCGGTTTTCGATCGAGCGGAAGATCGCGATCTGCAGGTGCTGTGCCTTTTCGATCGCGTCGAACCAGCCGTCGTTGGAGATGTTGAGGATCAGGTCGGCCCGCTTCGCCGACGTGACTGGCTCGGGCGCGAAAAAGCTTCGCGTGAGCGGGGCGAGGGTGTCTTCGAAACAGATCGGCGTGACGACGCGAATCCCATCGATGCTGAACACGGTTCGCTCCGCCGCCGGCGTGAGTCGATAGCCGCTGGCGTACGACGCCGTCGCGAAACGCGTCATGATGCGGTGCAGGAATGATTCGGTCTCCTGGAACGGCAGATACTCTGCAAAGGGAACCAGGCGAATCTTGTCGTAACGGCCGGCGAGTTCGCGGTCGGGCGAGATGACGTACACGCTGTTGCGGATGTCGGTCGCCCGGCGACGGCCCAGTTCGCCCTGGAATCCGCCGACGTAGTAGCCGCCGGTGACGATGCTCGCCTTGCGGTCGCTCGCGATGTTGCCGACCTGCGCGAGCGTCTTGTCGAAGAACGCCGATGCGCCCAGGCCCGGCTCGGTCCGCGCTTCGATGTTGAAGGGCGGCATCGTCGTCTCCGGCCAGGCGATGATCCGCGCGTCGATGTTCGCCGAGTGGGCAAGCAGGTAGTCGATCTCCTCCTGCTGCGTCACCGGTTTCTCGCCATCGGCCCGGTGGATGTGGTTCGATTGAACCAGCGCGATGGTCGGGCCGTTCGACGTTGTCGGGGGCTTGCGTGTTTCGCGGAGAAAGCCATAGCCGCAGAGCAGGACCGTCGCGATGGCGGCCAGCGCGCCGGCGGAAAGGGCACGTTTGCGGTCGAGCCACAGTCGAAGCGCGGCCGCGTTGAGCAGCACCAGCCACGCCGTCACGCCCGCCACGCCGGTGACGTCGGCGATCTGGCACATCAACAGCACCGGCGACTGCGAGTGGCCGAACTGCAGCCACGGGAAGCCGCCCAGCACGGTGCAGCGGAGTTGCTCGGTGCCGGTCCAGATGGCCGCCGTCGCAAGCGCGTGCGCGACTGGGCCGAAGTGGCGGATGCGGTGAACCAGCGCGGCCGCGAGCATCCAGTAGCAGCTCATCATCAGGCAGACGACGACATAGCCGCCGTGGGTCGCGCCGTAGAGCCAGTGAAAGCCGATCGCGAAGAAGAAGATTCCCGCGACAAAGCCGAGAGCCGCGGCGCGGCGCGTCCGGCGAATCAATTGAATCCGCCACAGCAGCGGCACCAGGCCGATCCACGCGAGATAGAACTGCCCGAAGGGGGCGATGGTCAGCGCAAGCAATGTCGCGGAGAGCAGCGCGACGCCGAGATCGATCGCGGCCGCTCGGAGAATCGACGATCGTCCGTTCGGCATCGTCGGGCCGACGTCAGTGGCGGGGCCGGACGACGAAGGGGGCGAGGCGCGGTGATGCATCGCGTGAAACGGTATCGCGGAAATGTGGGATGTCGATTGCCCGAAGGCGAATTATGCCGACGCGGTTCACGGAGCGAAGAGGAGCTTGGCACCGAAGTAGTCAATTTTCAACTGACGAAGGTCCTTGTTCAACGTCGTGCCCGGGTCGGTGGTTGCCTGTTGCGCGACGAGAGTGCGCTTGTCGGCCCACTGCCGATACTCGACATGCGAATCGCCGAAGGAAAGGACCGTGCCCTTCTTGTGGTACAGGCCGACCGTATCGCCCCACGCGTTGTTTAACGTATGAAACATCAGGAAAGAGCCGGCGTTGAATCGTCGTCCCGTCGCGGGATCGACACGCGGGTCATTCTCTTCGATAAAGACCAGGCGATCGGGCTTCACCTGTGAAAGTTTTTTGAAGTAATAGTTCGGCGGATAGTAAGTCCCGGAGCCGTTCATCAGAGAAGAGATCGAGTAGCTTCGGTAGATGTCGTCGTCGGTCGAGGCGGGGCAGCGATAGGTGGCTGCGGCGGGGGCGTATTTCCAAAGTGCGCCCGAACGAACAGACGCTTCGGTGCCGTTCGCAGGATCTCCGATCACGTCGATGACCCATCCATCGGGAAGCGCGAGCTGCGATGGCGCCGATGCGCCGTACAGAGTGACGGGATAGACGCCAGCTGCACTGGTTTCGGCATAGGGTAGAACGCCGTGGTTGTCGTTCGCATAGAGCACCCACGCCGTCGCGAGTTGCTTGACGTTGGCCATGCACGCGGTGACTTGCGCCTGTTGCCGTGCCTTGTTCAGCGCAGGCAGCAGGACCGAGATGAGGACCGCGATGATTCCGATCACCACGAGCAGTTCGACGAGAGTGAACCCGCACGCGTTGGTTCGCGCTGTGGCAGCGCGTGCGGCCCTTTGAGCCGGAACGGCAGACCGATGGGAAAAACGAGGCATGATGAATCTCCAATGTCGGGCGAGGGCAATCGTGCTTAAGTGCTGCCGAACGATCAAGTTGCCTTCCGCCAAGGCGATCGCTACCGCAATGATCATAGCCTACCGTGGGTTTGCAAAGAGCCTATATCATCTTTCGGACGACAATGTTTGTATTCCGGCCATTTGCACCGGTGCGTCGGGCGGCGCGCGCCTGCCGTCATCGTCGGCCGGCGATGAACTCCGTGCCGCCGCTGGCGCGAAACTCCGTCGGCGTCTTCCCACAGACCCGGCCAAAGAGCGTCGTGAAGTAATGCGGATCGGGATATCCCACCGCCCGCGCCACCTGTTTCACCGAGAGCTTGCGCTCCACCAGCAACTGGCACGCCAGCGCCAATCGCTCGTTCGTAATGAACTCCAGCAGCGACTTGCCCGTCTGCTGCCGGAAAAGACGCGTCAGGTGCCTTTCGCTTAAGTTCACCTGGGCGGCGATGTCGGCGATCTCCAGCTTGCTGGCCAGGTGATAGCGGATGTAGCGAATCGTATCGTTAATGACGGGTTCCCCGACGTTGGACTCGATGAGCGGCAGATCCTCCGCCACGTGGGCGGTGGTGGAGATCTCGCGGGCGGTCTCCACGATGAGCCGCTCGAAGAGGCCCCGCGCGATATTCTGATAGCCCGGCCGCCTGAACGTGATTTCCCTGCTCAGGGCAAGAACGATGGGATCCAGCACGGCGCCGCACGAGACGACTTTCGTGGTCGACTCGATGAACTCGCCGATGAGCGCGTCGAGGCGCCTGTCGCCGGTGGGCGCGTGTGCGCCTTCGCGGACCAGCGTGAATGCCCAGAATTGGATGCGCATCACCTGGTTTTTGCCCGAGACGATCTCGTGGATCTCGCCGGGTCGGGCGATGAAAACGTCGCCGGCGGAAATGGGGTAGGTGGTTCCCTCGTTGGTGTAGGTTCCACCCCCCGAGAAGCAGTAACACACCTCAAAGAACGCGTGCGCGTGCTCGTAATTCCGCCACCAGTTCCGAGCGATAATGCCCCAGTAGACGGCATGCGCGTGATACGAGCCGACCTGAAGCTTCATCGAAAGCCGGCACAAGTCCGCGAAGTTGTCGCGGAGTTTTTCGTCCGCCGCGAACTGTTCCTTTTTCGCAAGTTTGGCCCGTCGATCCGGCATGGCAGGCATCGGAGCATGAAAAAAGTCGGCATGCAACGTTTCCGCTGCATGCCGATGGTTTCCAGGTCAACAAACCGATCCGATCAGCGGCGCGAGCGGCGAAGCGCCGCAAGGCCGAAGCCGGCGAGGAGCGTGAGTGAAGTCGGCTCGGGCACAAGGCTCGGAGGAACGAACTCCGTCGCCAGCGTCAGCGAGATGTTGTCGATCTGAGCGATCGAACCCGCTTGTGAGCCACCCGATGGGCTGTTGAAATTGAACAGTGCCTGGATGGCAATCGACGTATTTCCGCCGGTGTTGATCGTCTGATAGCCGAAGACGCCGTCTGCCGCGCTGGGGTTTGAGCCCGGGGTGAGGGCGACGTTGCCCAGGAAGCTGGCATTCAGTGGCATGGTCGGAAAGGTTCGAGCTTCGATTGCGACCGTGTCGAGCGACGTGGTGCTGTAGTTCCACAGGTAGCCGCTCAATACGTAATTAGTGTTAGCCGCAACGGTGACGGGTTGTTCCCAGATGCTGCGTTGGACCGAGTTGGTGCCTGGGAAATTGGCGGCCTTGGTCTGGTGGACCGAAGGGGTGACGTTCGGGCCGATCGGGGCGGCGACGCCGGGGGATCCGCCGACGTTCGCCCAAACGTCAGGCGTGCCGGCCGTTACCGCTTCAAAGCCGCGGTTCAGGACGTTGGTGTTATTGGTCACTTCGGTGCCGGCCTGATACTGGTTCAGGGGCAACAGGGTGCCGGAATTGCCGAACGCGGCGGTCGCGAATGCCGTTGCGGCAACAGTTATTGCCACGATTGAAACTGTCTTCATTTCCTCGCTCCTTTGTCCTCGATGGGCAGGGCGCCCAATAATCCCGCGAAATGCTAACGCAATTGGACTATTGCGTGATCCGGCCATCCTGTCAACGCGAATCTCCGTTTTACCTATCCGATTGTGTCGAAATTGGGTTCCCCGGACTTGGCAGGAACACACAACCGGCACAGACCCTTCGGCACGCCTGGCGCATTTACCGCGGCGAAATCCCGTTGCGCGTTACATCGAACTGCTTGCCTTGGTAACGCAACCCGCGAAGCCGGGCATCCCGATCGAACTTCCCGAAGACCGGCGTCGCCGAGATGCCATCCGCCAGCGTCGCGCGAACGCCGAAGATCGATTCGATGATGATGTTGGTCCACGCGCCGCCCGAACTGCACGCCCAGTCGTTGATCCACGGAAACTCCGGCGACGCCTTACGCGCGCCGCCCGCATCCGGCGAGAGTACCGATTCGGCCATGTGCGCCTGGCCGAACGGGCCCTGGTTGGCGCTCTTGGCCAGTCCCTGCAGCCATTCGAACGCGAGTTCGTGCCGGCCGATCGAATACAGACCGGTCACCGCCTGCGCCGGCCATGCGGTGTAGGCGCCGGTCCACTGGTGGTCGGGCCGGACGCTGAATGGTGCGTTGTCATCGTTGCAGCTCAGTGCGTGCATCCATGTCGGCGTCTGCAGTTCGCGCTGGAAGAACTCGACCATCTCGCGCTGGATCGTCGGCGAAAGTGAGCCGCCGATCGTCTTGAGCACCGTGATGAAGTCGTAGACGTGGGTGCAGTGTTTCACCGATCCGTCGGGGAAGCGGGCGTTCCACGTGCCCTTGCCGGGCGCGTAGAGTTCCATCACCTTCTGCATCAGTTCATCCGCTTCGGTTCGGAGTTTTCGAGCGGAGGGTTCGTCGCCGCGCATCTGCAGCAGGTCGGCCGCGCTGCGGAGGTTGAACACGTTCGCCGCGTTCAGGCTCGCGACTTCATGCAGATAGGAATCGACGCATTCGAGCAGGTTGTTCAGGCCGCCGTAGTCGGCCAGGCCAGACTGGGTCTGGAACTGCCGATGGTTCGTGGCGTACTTGCCCAGGTAGTCCATCACGCGCGTGCCGTTGACGCTCGCATCGAGCCACTGGCTGTCGCCGGAGAAGCGGAGGTAGTCTCGGCTGATGACGGTCATCGCGAAATCATTCACGCTGTACCACTGGCCCAGGCCCTTTCCGGTGAGCCAGTCGGTGCCGAAGTACTTGTGAATGTCGAGCTTCATCCAGAGCTCGAGATGTTTCCTCATGCAGGCCGGGTCGAGCAAAGCGTGGACGAGAGAACTCAGGGAGTAGTCCCACAGGAAGGATGCCGTCCCCCAGTAGCGCGGCATGAGCGTGCCGTACGCGCGGCCGTACGCGGAGTAGGGCGAGTCGCGACGGAACGACGTCACGCCGACGATGCCGGTGAGATACACCTTGCGCACCGCATCATCCGATGTTTCCAGGAGCGGCATGTGGCCGGAGTAGCGGTCGTTGCCAGGAGTAAACACGGCCGCGAGTTCCGCGTTCCAGTCGTCGCGGGCGGCGGCGATCGCGCCGTCGAGGTTCCGAATGAGCGAATCGAAAAGCGTGTTCGCGTCATCGCGCGTCTCTCCCATCGCGGCGACGTAGCCGATCGACCGCGTCTCGTTGCCGGAGAGTTTCAGTGTCATCGTCGCGCCCAGGTCTGTCAGGCTCGCGGGGGCGCCGCTGAAGCCCTGGACAATCACCGCCGTCGACTTCTGCGCGACGAATCGCAGCGCCGATCGACCCGGGTCGATCTCGACGAGATTGTCTTCTTCCTTTGGCGGAAGCGCGTTGTTCCACGGATTCATGCTCTTGGTCACGTTCCCGCGGAGCGCGAACTTCAGCGTCACCTCGCGCGCGTCCGGTCGGAGGTTCTGAACGCGCAGCGACTGGGCGCAGGACATCGACTTCACGCCGAGCACGGTCGTGGTGGTGAGGCGCAGGCCGTCGACTTCGGCGACGCGCTCGATCCGATCCGGCCACCACGTGTAGGTGACGCTCGCGCCGGTGGAGAGAAAGAATCGGCCGTTGACATAGAGCGAAGCCGTGACGGTGTCGCTGATGGCCAGCGGAGGAAAGTTGAGCGAGCGGATCGCGAACACGTCGCTGTCGGCCTGCACGCAGCCGAGAAAGTTCGTCAGGCCCGGCGGGCACCAGACATCGGCAAAGCGATGCACGAGCGGCGAACTGCGAAGGGCTTCTACGGTGGGGATCATGGGGCCTCGCTAATGCGAAATGACAAATGCGAAATGCGAAATGCGGAGTGCGGAGTGCGAAGACGAAGAGGTCAGCGCGATGGCGCGTTCCTCATTTCGCATTTCACATTTTTCATTTTGCATTGTGAGTCACTCCAACTCCACCCGGATCAAATGCGGGTAGTACTCTTCGAACTCGATGTACGTCAGGTAGATCACCCGCCCGTTGTCGTCGGCGAGCGTCGGGTGTTCCTTGCCGGCGTACAGCAAAGGGATATACGGCTTGGGCACTTCGAACTGCGGCTCGGCGTGCCAAAGGAGTGTCGGCGGGCTCCACGGCCCCCACGGCGTCGAAGCGGTCTTGCCCACGATGTCGCCGGTCAGGAGTTCGGAGTGAACCGCCAGGTAGCAGCCCAGATGACTGTTCCAGGAGACACTCACTTCGCTGGGCATGCCGTCGAGCACGTGCCGCGAATCGGACACGTTCCGGCTCCAGCCGTTGCCGGTGTAATACTCGAACGCGAGCGGGTCCCGGATCTTCTCGCGCGGGACGCGCGCCACATGGCAGAACTGGTTCCCATCGCGCGCTATCGACCCGTACACATACACAAACCCGTCCGGGACGCGCCGCAGCAGGAACGCGACGCCGAAGTGAGGCTCGTCGGCTTTCCACAGCACGCTCTCGGCGCCGCGCGTGATCCGCTCAAACCGCCAGTCGCACGATAAAGGCGTCGTTTCTCTTTTTTGATCGTCCGAAAAGAGAAATGACCCCTTTTTCGTCGCCGCGTAGCCCGAGCCGACGATCTCGAACCCCACGGGGAAGGGCCAACGCGCCTCTTCGAAGGTGATGACCTTGATGAACGAGAGAATGAGTTGTCCGTCGATCTCGATGCCGTGCTGGCACCAGATGCGGTCGCGGTCGGGATGTTCATCGCCTTCGAGCGGCAGGAGCGTTTTGAGTCGGCCTTGTTCGTTGAGCAGATAGGTGTAGTCATGCAGACCATTCGCGCCGGTGCGGTCGCGCAGGATCAGGCCGCAGTTGTTGGGCATGTACTCGACGCCGCGCTTGCCCGACATGTCGAGCCCGCCGATGGGGACATTGCCTTCGTACCAGAGCGAATCGCCCGGCGTGCGTTTGCCGACGACGGTGTCGCCGAAAAACCAGAGCGCGGTGCCATCCGACAACGGGATCGAGAACGCGCCGTCCTGCCCGACCATGCGGTGCGGGTTGTCGACGAACTGTGGGCCGAGGTCGGAAGCGGATTTCACGCGGAGGGGTTTCATCGACCGCCTCCGCGACGAGCAGCGCTCTGTATGGTCCCCTCGCCCCCATACCCGGGGGAGAGGGCCAGGGTGAGTGGGAGAGTGCTGGCGGATTGCCGGTTGCTTTGATCTGCCAGACCCCAACCCCTCACCCTGACCCTCTCCCCTGAATACAGGGGCGAGGGAACCAGAAATGCGTTGCCTCTGTCTTGGTCGCGCATCATCACTTCTCCCTCCCGAACAAAAACTCCATATCCAGCGGCACCTCATGCCGTAGCCCGCCGCCGTGGAGCATGATGCCGTGCTCGCTGCGCTCGATCTCATCGATTCGCTTCACCTCCGGCGGCACCGCGACGACGCCGAAGATGTAGTTGACCGTGGTGGGATATTTCGGGTCGAGCTTGATCGACGTCGGAAAGCCCTGCTTTGAGATCGGATTCGGCTTTGCAGATTCGGCCAGCCCGGGGTGGAAATACGACGTCGTCTCTTCCAGTCCCATCACGTTCACGTGTCGGCCGTTCCACGGGGCGTAGTGTCGGCCGCCGTTACTCATCCAGAGGATCGTGTTCCGCAGGACGCTGACATCCTTGAGCGCGAACCACGCGTAACCCTCGGAGGGGAAGACGACGGCCGTCCAGCCGAAATCGAGCGCCGGGTCGGTCACCATCATCACCAGGTCTTCGAAGCCGCGGCGTGCGGGGTAGCGGGTGAGGTCTGCAGTTTCGCCGGTGATCATCGGGACCGATTCGAGCGATGAGAACGTCGCGCCGGGCTTGAGAACGCTGTAGCCGCGATCTTCGGGCTTCTCCACCGGCTCGGGATAGACCTGCCCGTAGACGAAAGGCGACGTGGAAACGATGCCGCCCGCATCCGGGAAGCGGAGCATCGCGTGATGGCCCAGGCACATCGGGCCGGTCGCGCCGCGGATCGTGTTGCGTTGATAGACGGCATGATGCCCGGCGACGAGGCGGACGCGTTTTTCGACCGTTGCCTGTCGTACGCGCGTTTGCAGTTTCAGCTGCAGGTTCGTTTCGGTGGTGGATTCGGTGTACGACGCGAGCGCCCAGTCACTGTTGGCGACTTCGCCGTGGACAGGGTGCTTTTCCTTGCCGAGCGGTGTGGTGTTTCCGCCGAACGGCATGCAGAAGAAGTCGCCGCGCAGGACGCGGAGAATCGTTGGGGTGTTCTTGTCGAGATTTTCACGGTGCCACGGCGCGACGTGCAGGGGCGCGACCTTCTTTTTGTCGAGCGTGAAGGTGACAGGCGCGATCATGCCGCCGGCGCGGGTGATCGAAGCTTCGACGCCCTTGGCGCGGATCGTCCAGGAGGGCTCATCGAGCGCCGTTTTCAATTTCGGGTGCCCCGGGGCAGGTACGCCTGACCCGCGCTTGGGCAGATCGGGCGATGATGAGCGCGGGTCAAGGCGTACCTTGCCCCGGGGCACCCGAATCCTTTTTGACGCGGTCGGTTGCTTCGCCATCACTTCCCGTCCTTCCAGTGACACGCGAGTCCAAACCCGCGCGAGCGGAGATCGATCTGTGTGATATGCCATCGTCCGAGGTTTGCGGCGAAGAGTTGATCGAATGTCGGGCCGCCAAAGCAGATATTCGTCGGATTCGAAAGCGTGTGCGCCTCCCAATCGTCGATCAGGATGGTCGTCTCTTTCTTCGGTGTCACCTTGTAGATCCGCGCCGGCGTGTAGCACGTGATGTAGAGGTTGCCCCGTGCGTCGAATGCCAGGCCATCGGGCAGTGCCTTGTTCAGCTTAGCGTACACGCTTCGCCTGCCAGCAGAACCATCCGCTTTGATCTCAACCCGCTCGACGCCGCTCAGCCACGTGCAGACGACGTAAACCGCGCCGTCGGGCCCGATCGCGATGCCGTTGGCAAAGTTGAACGGGCCGGCGTGCCAGACGGCGCCGTTGCCGTCGGAATCGAACTTCAACACGCGGCCGTTCACTTTGCGGAACGCGCCGCTGTCGGTGACGTAGAGGTTTCCGGCGCGATCGAAGCAGAGGTGATTGGGAATGCTGATCGGCTTCCCATCCACCTTGTCGGCAAAGAGTGTGAGCGTGCGGGAGGAAAGCTCGAGCTTCCAGATCGCCTTCTTCACCAGGTCGCACGCAAAGACGAACTTGCCGCAGGGAGAGACGGCGACGCCAAGAATGAAGCCGCCGGTGCTGGCGATCTGTTCGAGTTTTTTACCGTCTGCCGCGATGCGATAGATCTGCCCCGCCTCGCCGCCGGCGTAGAAGGTGCCGTCGGGACCGGTGGTGACGCACTCAGGATGATCGAGGCCGTCGATGAAGATGCTGGCGCGTTTGATTGGCAGTGCCATATCCGTTCCCTCACATCCGTCAAAGTCATTTCGGTGACGCGAAATTGCGCTCGGGCACCACCGAGAACCAGCCCGGCCGCTGTGGATCGCGGTCGTAGGTGTAGCCGCCGAGTTTTTTGTACAGCTCCGCGTACGTGCCGAGCTTTTCCTGATCGATCTCGACGCCCAACCCCGGCCCGCTCGGCACGGCGATCTCGCCGTTCAGGTACTTCATCTTGCCGCCTTTGATGATGTCGTCGGTCAGGTGGTGATAATGCGCATCGGCCGCGAAAGAGAGGTTCGGCAGCGCCGCGCCGAGGTGGAGCATCGTCGCAAGCTGCACGCCCAGTTCGCCGGAGGAGTGAACCGCCACGCCGAGTTGAAACTTCTCACACACCACGCCCGCTTTCCACGCCTGGCGGAGCCCGCCCCAGAAGGTCGTGTCGAGCAGGATGACATCGATCGAGTTGTTTCGAATGTTGGCGGCCAGCTGCTCGAAGTTGACGACGACGGTGTTCGTCGCAGTCGGAATCCGACACATCGATCGCAACCGTCGCATGCCTTCAAGGCCGAAGCAGGGATCTTCGAAGTAGTCGTTGTTCAGGTCCTCAATCATCCGTCCGACGCGGATGGATTCTTCGACGCTCCACGCCGCGTTCGGATCGAGACGGACGCGATGATTCGGAAACGTTTCGGCGACGGCGCGGAAGACGGCCACATCGTGATCCGGATTGAAGACGCCGCCTTTAAGCTTGTGGGTCGTGAAGCCGTGCTTAGCGACGAGATCTTTCGCGTGGGCGACCATCTGCTGCGGCGTTTCCTCGCCGCCGGCCTTGGTCTGCTCGTTCTGATAGCGATAGAAGAGATACGACGCGAACGGCACACTTTCGCGCAGCGCGCCGCCCAGCAGGTCACACGCGCGGATCCCGAGCTTTTTGCCGACGATATCGATACAGGCGAACTCCAGCGCGGCATGCAGCTGGGAACGGTTGTTGTAGAGCGAGGCTGTCGGGTTGCAGATCTTCCAGAAAAGCGCTTCGAGCTGAATCGGATCGTGCCCGACGAGGTACTGCTTGAGTCCGCGAAACGCGACTTCTGCGGATTCGCCGCCGCCGCCCATTTCTCCCACTCCGGTGATGCCTTCATCGGTGTCCACTTCGACGATGGTTCGGACGAACCGACCCCAGTGACAGCCGTTCGCGTGGCGCAGCGGCGCTTCGAGCGGGACGGTGACGGTAGTGGGGCGGATGTCGGTGATTTTCATGTCAGTTCGTCAGTCGAGAGTTGGAAGTGGAGAGCCGAGAATTGGAGGCATAAGCACTGTCACCCTGAGGTACGCCCAAAGGTCTGGAGCGGAGGTCTCGATGCGTTGTCCGACGGCGCCGCGGCCCGTCCTTTCCAGATGCTTCGCGAATACGCTCTGCATGACAATTCTTTCCCTCATTCTCGCTTCGATCCGCCGATGCTCAGCCCTAATCCGCCATCGATCCGGATCGGCTGCCCGGTGATGAAACCCGCCGCATCGCTGGCGAGATATAGGCACAGTTCCGCGATCTCTTCCGGGGTCCCGATGCGCTTCACGGGGTGCATCTGGTTGCATTCGTGCCTCACGGCATCTGGATCCGGCGAGAGCGCGATCGCGTCGCGCAGCATCGGCGTATCGACCGTGCCTGGACAGACCGCGACGCATCGCACCTGCGGCGCGTAATCCACCGCGATCGAGCGTGTCAGTCCCAGCAGCGCCGTTTTGCTCGTCGTGTAGGCCGCGACGATGTTCTGGCTGACAAACGCCTGCACGCTGCTCATGTTGATGATGACCCCTTTGCCGCCGGCGAGCATGCTCGGCAGCGCGTATTTGGCACAGAGGAACGCGCTCTTGAGGTTCACGTCCATCACGCGATCCCACTCGGCTTCGCTCGTGTCCGTCACCTTCGCGTAGGTCTGGATGCCGGCATTGTTGATCAGCACGCTGATGTTGCCGAGTGTTGAGACGATCTGATTGAACGCGGTTTCCACGTCGGCAGATTTCGAGACGTCGCAGCGGAAGTAGGCGGCGGACAGTCCGATCCGTTCGCTCTCGGTTTTGGCCGATTCGTCAACATCGAGCATGGCGACCAAAGCCCCTTCGCGGGCAAAGGTTTTGGCACAGGCCAGACCGATTCCCTTGGCGGCGCCGGTGATCACGACAACTTGCTGTTTGTATCGCACTGACGGAATCCTCCGCGTCGGCATTGCCGTCCTACGCCGCACGATCGATTCGACAATAACGACCCGCGCGGAGAATTGAAGGATCATGTTCCCGTTTCGACGGGTTTGTCCGCCGCCCGCAACACAATGGCCGGGTTACAAACGAAAGAAAACATTGACGATTCTGCCAAATGGGCGATAGTTCAATCGCGGAATTGTCTGTCACACCGGTCGAAAAGAGGAAAGAAAATGCTTCTGAACATTCAAATGGGCGAACTGCGGAGTGGTCTGGGTATTACGGCAGCAGTCTTGTCCGTCTCGTCGAGCCTGCTCGCCAGTTCGGGCGTGCCGCTTCCACTGAGCCAATACCAGGCCGGGTCGGAGACCGTGAACAACGCCCTCGTGACCAACGGCAACTTCGAGCAGCCTGGCGTTGCCGGCCCCGACGCCACCGGCTGGACGCCCTATAACGACGCGTTCCTCGAACCGGCCATGTCCGTCACACCGCCGATCAACCCGTCACCCGTGTTCGGCAACTTCTCGGCGCAGGCCGGCCTTTCCAACATCCAGGCCAATGACAACTACATCCAGGACGTCACGCTCGACCAGAACACCGAGTACGTCCTCAGCGGCTACATCTGGTCCTACGGCGTGCCTCGTCCCAATTCGTCATCCTTCGGCGACCTGGCCGGCGTCGAATTGCTTCATCAGGACGCGGGCTCGTCGCCGGTCTCGGTAGGTGCGTTCATCGAACCGAATCTGCCCAATCTGCCCAGTGGCGGCAATGGTGCGGACGGCGCTTTTGTCTACCAGACGTTCTCCGGCTCGCTCTTTCCCAGCGGCGCATCGCTCCAGGTGCGCAGCGATCCACAGCAGTCGGTGTCCGGCACCCGTCCGTCGGTCATGGCGCGCTGGGACAATGTCGCGATCACGCCGCTCAACCAGTTCCGCGCCCAGGTCTGGACCAGCAGTGCCAGCGGCACCTGGGGAGACAACGCCAAGTGGCGCAACAACGAAGCCAATCTCCCCAGCGCCGTCGCGTCCTTCTCTAACCAAACCGCGCCTGTGACGGTGACGCTCGATGCCGACAAGACCGTCGGCGTCATGCAGTTCGATTCGACGTCTTCGTACACCATCGCCGGCACGAACAAGATCCTGCTCCAGAAAGACTTCTGGGACAACGGCAAGTCTCCCGTGGTGCTTCAGGTGTTGCGCGGCTCGCACACGGTCAGCGCGCCGATCCAGATCGGCGAGCCGACCAGCAGCGACGAGCGCGTCCTGAAAATCGACATCGCCGCGAACAGTGCGCTGACCCTGAGCAACTCGGTCACGCCGACCGGGACGAGGCAGTTCCAACTCGTCAAGCTCGGCACCGGCCGCGCGGATCTCAAGGCCATTCGCGCCAAGACCGTGGCGATCAATGCCGGCACGCTCGGCCTCGTCGCTGGTCCTGCCGGCACGCCCGTCCTCAAAACCACGGCGCTCACCCTCGGCGCGACCGGAAAACTGGATGTCCGCAACGGCATCGGCATCGTCGACTACACCGGCGCGAGCCCGCTGGCCACCCTCGCCCCCAAGGCCGTCTCCGGTGACATCTTCGCCAGCAGCGCTTCGGGCAACCTCATCGTCGGCATCGTCGAAGCTTCGACGATCGGCACGAGCATCTTCGGCGAACCGGCCGACGCAACCTCCGTCGCCATCATCTCCACCTTCCGTGGCGACTCGAACCTCGACCGCGATGTCGATTTCGACGACCTGCTTATCCTGGCCCAGAACTACGGCTCAACAACGGCCACCCTCGCCTTAGGCGACAACAACTACGACGCCAAGGTCAACTTCGACGACCTGCTCGCCCTGGCGCAGAACTACAACCAGGTCTTCGCGCTGCACGGCTCGGCCGGCACCGCCAGTCCGACCGGCTCGTTCGGCGGCGATTGGGTGCTCGCCCAATCGCTCGTTCCCGAGCCGGCATCACTCAGCGTGCTCGCAAGCGTTTCGCTGCTGGCGCGTCGTCGCCGGTGATTCGTTGACAGCGTAGAAGCCACGATTCCTTCACGCCGCGATCGACGTCGCGGCGTGATTCTTTATCGCTACTCGCTCGTGTCGGTCGGTCCGTTCGCAGTACCATTTCCGCAAACGGGAGGTTTTCATGCGGATCGGCGTCGTTCTCAGTGGATGCGGCGTGTTCGATGGAAGCGAGATCACCGAGGCGGTCAGCGTTCTCATCGCGATCGACCAGCTCGGTGGCAAGGCGGTCTGCCTCGCGCCGAACATCCCGCAGATGCACACGATCGATCACCTAGAGAAAAAGCCGACAGCCGAGCCGCGCAACGTGATGGCCGAATCGGCGCGGATCGCGCGCGGACAGATCAGCGACATCGAGAATGCGAATGCGAGCGACCTGGACGCGCTGATCTTTCCCGGCGGCTTCGGCGCGGCGAAGAACCTCTCGAACTTTGCGAGCAAAGGGGATGCGTGTGAAGTGGTGCCGTCGGTGGCGAAACTTGCCCGCGCGGTTCACGAGGCGGGCAAGCCGATCGGCTTCCTGTGCATCGCCCCGGTGATTGCCGCCCGGCTCTTTGGCGCAACGGTGACGATCGGCAACGACGCCGACACTGCCGCCGCGATCAAGAAGCTCGGCGGCACCCACGTCGAGTGCGGCCCGACAGAGGTTTGCGTCGACGAGGCAAAGAGGATCGTCTCGACGCCGTGTTATATGTACGACTCCTCGCCTGCGCAGGCTTTCGAGGGCGCGAAGAAACTCGTCGAGGCGGTGATGAAACTGGCCAAGCGGTGAAGGCACTCGCTGCGACCTTCGCGGCGCGGCCCTTCCAAGCGAGGTGGATTCGATGGCCTCTTCGATATGTCCTGGAAAGGTCGCAGGAGAGGAAATGAGACGGGTCGAGAGGGTTTGGGGGCGACCTTCGATTCCGGCCCGGGCTTGGCGAATCGGGCCCCGCGGACGAAGATTGGCCCAGCGGAGGAACTCGATGCTCAAGCGAACGTTTTGTCTCATGACACTTCTGGCCGGCGCCTGTGGCGCTCAGCAGCCACAGCCGAAGCTTTTGCCGGCGGAACCTAATCCCTATTTCGGAATCCAGGTCGTCGACGAAGCCACCGGCCGCGGCGTTCCGGTCGTCGAACTGCGGACCACCAACGAGATCACCTACTACACCGACTCGGCCGGCTGGGTCGCGTTCAGCGAACCGGGCATAATGGATCGGCCCGTCTGGTTTACCGTCACCAGTACCGGCTATGAATTCCCCGCGGACGGATTCGGATTCTACGGCCTCAAGCTCACGCCCAAGGCCGGCGAAACGACCACCATCAAGCTCCAGCGCAAGAACATCGCCGAGCGTCTCTATCGTCTCACCGGCGGCGGGATCTATCGCGACAGCGTCCTGCTCAACCGGCCGACGCCGATCGGGAAGCCGATCCTCAACACCGATCTCTTCGGCAACGACTCGGTGCTCAACGCGATCCACAACGGGAAGATTTTCTGGTGCTGGGGTGATTCGAACCGGGTCGCCTATCCGCTTGGAAACTTCCGGACGACCAGCGCCACATCCGAACTGCCCACCAAAGGAGGACTTAAGCCAGAGGTCGGTGTGAACTACACCTATTTCGCCGGCGAGGACGGATTCGTGAAACAGATGGTGCCGATGACCGAGCCCGGCCCGGTCTGGCTGAGCGGGCTGTTCGAAGTCAAAGACGACACGGGAACGCCGAGGCTTGTCGCCCATTACTCACGGATGAAGGACTTGGGCACGCGCCTGGCGCGCGGCATCGTGGCGCTCGACGAACAGACCAATACATTCAAAGTGATCAAGGAGATCGAGCTCGACGCCCCGCTCTCCCCGGAAGGCCATCCGGTGAAGGCGAATGTGAACGGCATCGAGTATGTCTACTTTAACTTTCCATATCCGAACCAGCGCGTGAAGGCGGACTGGAAATCACTGCTCGATCTCCCAAGCTACGAAGCGTTCACGCCCCTCGTCGCCGGCACAAGGAAACTTGATGTGTCCAAGCCGCAGATCGATCGTGATGCCGCCGGCAAGCTCACTTGGTCGTGGAAGAAGAACACCGCGTACGTCCAGCCGCGGGAGATCGAGGACCTGATCAAGACGGGCGCGCTCAGGGTCGAGGAGGTCCCGTTCCGACCGCTGGACGAGCAGGGCAAGCTCGTGACCATCGCGGGCGGATCGTTCTACTGGAACGACTACCGGAAGAAGTACGTGATGATCGGCCTCGAGGTCGGCGGGACGAGTGTGCTCGGCGAGATCTGGTACGCCGAAGCGCTGAAACTCGAAGGACCCTGGACGCGCGCGGTGAAGATCGCGACCCATGAAAAGATGGACCTGTACAACCCCAAGCAGGACCCGTTCTTCGATGAAGAGGGAGGAAAGATCATTTACTTCGAAGGGACATACACGACAGGCTTCTCCGGCAACCCGAGCAAGACGCCGCGTTACGACTACAACCAGATGATGTACCGCCTGGATCTGTCCGACCCGCGACTGGCGCCGGCCCAACCGTGAGTCGCGCCGCCACGCGTGTGCGGTCAACGCAAGAATGCGGTCTGGCTCGCTGCGAAAGGGTGGGATGAACCGGACAGCCGATCACCAGTCGGTTCGGAGACTCGACGAACAAATTAGATGTCGAACCGGTGCAACATTCCAACGTTGCATATCTCTGGTAATCTTCTAACGACTCTCAGATTGGGAGCAACGTGGGCTCAGAGGCGAGGAACAAACTCTTCGGGCGAATGTCGATCGTGTTCGGCGTCGCGGTGGCGTATTGGGTTGCGGCGCGGTTGTCTCTCTTCCTCGCGTTGCCTCCCGGCTATGCGACGGCGATCTGGCCACCGTCGGGGATCGCGCTCGGAGCCGCCCTGGTGTGGAGGCGGTGGGGAATCATCGGCATCGCGCTCGGCGCGGTCGCGTGGAATTACCTCCGCCTGACGCACGGATGGCAGGAGAAACTGCTCGATCCGACATTGGTCCTCGCGGTGTCAGGAATAACGACCGGCGTGACACTTCAGGCCGCAGCGGCCGCCTGGATGATTCGCAAGGTGATCGGCGAACCGATCGCGCTGGTCCGCGATCACCATGTCATCTCGTTCATGCTGATCGGCGGCCCGCTGGCGTGTCTGATCAGCGCGACGATCAGTGTCGGTTCGCTCGCCCGCGCGGGTACGATCGGCATTGATCAGATCTGGTTCAGCTGGTTCACATGGTGGGTGGGTGATTCAATCGGAGTGCTCACCTTCACGCCGGTCGTCCTGATGTTCTTTGGCCAACCCGTTGACCTCTGGCGGAATCGGCGCTGGTCGATCGGATTGCCGATGCTCGTTACCTTCGCCGCCACCGTGACCGTCTTTGTCGCGGCGGCGCAATCGAGTGCCGGGCAGGAGTCTGAGCGCCTTCAACATCATGCCGATACGATCAGTGAAGCGTTTCGAACCCGGCTGTACAACGCGTCCAACCTCCTGCGCGCCTGCGATGGGTTGTATCGCAGTTCGGAGAAGGTGACACGGCAGGAGTTTCTCACCTTCGCAGCGGCGCTGCTCCGGGAAGACAGCGGGCTGAAATCGCTCTCGGCCATCGAACGCGTCGATGACGCCCGGCGAGACGAGTTCGAGCAGCAGACGCGAAGTGAAGGCATCGCCGACTTTCGAATCAAGCAGGTCGAGAACGAAACACTCGTCGTCCCGTCAAAGCGGCGGCCGGTCTACTACTGCATTACCGCCATCCAGCCTTACGAGGAAAACAAATGGGCGATCGGCCTGGATGTGGGATCGCGACCGGGCGTATTGAACGCGATCAGTGCCGCCCTGCAGACCGGCGATTTCGTGGTCAGCGAACGCGTGCGGATTCTCCATGAAGCGGATGAACAGTTCGGAGTGGTCATCTACCTGCCGCGATTTGCGTCCGACAAGCCGCATCGCACCGTCGAAGAGCGCAAGGCGGCAATCGTCGGGCTCAACGGGGCGGTCTTCCGCCTCGGCGACCTCGTTTCCAATTCCACCACGCGATATGACATGCAGGAAGTCGGTCTGGCGTTGAAGGACATCACCGAGCCCACCCGCCCCCAGCAGCTCTATTCTGATGCGCGTGCGCAATCGACTGAAAGTGCCGACCAGACGACGCGCATTATCGAATTCGGAGGCAGGCGCTGGGAACTGAAAGTCAGCCGGCTTCACGGCTATGCACTCGCCCATCAGGGACTGCAGTCCTGGGTGGTGCTGGCCGGCGGATTGATTCTCACGAGCCTCCTGGGCGGGTTGCTGATGATCCTCACCGGCCGGGCGACACTCATCGCGTCGGTCGTGAAGGACCGGACCAAGGAGCTCTCGCAGTCCAACGCCAGGCTCGCGCGGGAACAATTGGTTACGCAGGAGATGATGAAGGAACTCGAGGCCTCGCGCGATGTCGCCGAGGAGGCGGACAGGACCAAGAGCGCCTTCATCGCCAACATGAGCCACGAAATCCGTACGCCGATGACGGCGATCCTCGGCTACACCGACCTGCTGCTTGACCCCTATCTCGCGCCGCCCGCCCGAAATGGCTATGCCGAAGTGATCCGTCGCAACGGCGAGCACCTGATGGAAGTGGTCAATGACATCCTGGACATCTCCAAGATCGAAGCGGGCAAACTCGCGGTAGAGATGATCCCCTGCTCGATCGACCAGATTGTGCGCGACGTGCAGACGATGATGCAGCCGCGCGCCCAGCAAAAGGGGATCGAGTTCTCGGTCGAGTGGAAGGGCGACACATCGCGACCGATCAAGTCGGATCCGATTCGCGTCCGGCAAATCCTGATCAATCTCGTATCCAATGCCATCAAGTTCACCGACCGTGGCGGCGTGACGCTGCGCGTCGAGCGGCAATACGGGTTTATCGACATGAAGGTGATCGATACCGGCATCGGCATGTCGCCGCAGCAGATCGCGCGTGTCTTCGAACCGTTCACGCAAGGCGACTCGACGACGACCCGTCGATTCGGCGGAACCGGGCTGGGTCTCGCGATCAGCCGGCACCTCAGCCGTCTGCTAGGCGGCGAACTCGATGTGCGCAGCGAGCTGAACCGAGGCTCGACCTTCCAACTTCGCATCCCGGCGATCGATGTGCCGCAGAGCCAGTTCCAGCCCCGGCCCGTTGTGGAACACTCGGCGCAATACGACCTTCCGCTCTCGGTTCGCGGCAAGCGGATCCTGCTCGCCGAGGACAGCGCCGACGTCCGCGAGTTCCTGAAGCAGATCCTGATCCAGGCACAATTCGACGTGACGGCCGTCCATAACGGCGAGGCGCTGCTCGACGCCGCGCTCAACGCCGACAACGGTCATTCTGCTTTCGACCTGTATCTCATCGACATGCAGATGCCGGTCGTCGACGGCTACGAAGCGGCGAGGCGCATTCGTGCTGCGGGAATCGCGGCGCCCATCATTGCCATCACGGCGCACACGCTGGAGTCCGACCGTCAGATCTGCCTTGATGCCGGCTGCAGTGACTACATCCGCAAGCCGGTTCGCCGGGGGGAGTTGCTGCAGCGGATCGCCACCGCATTGGGCGTTAAGGGTGGCGAGGCCGAACTGCAGGCGCTGGCGAATCCGATCCGCAGCGAGCTCGAAAACGATCCGATCATCGCCGACCTGCTGCCCGTCTTCATTCAAGAGCTCGAGAAATACATGAAGTCGCTCCACGACGGGATCGCCGCTCACGACGAAGCTGGTGTCCGGCAACTGCTCCACAATGTGAAGGGTGCCGCCTCGACGTTCGGGTTCCCGCAACTCGGCGAGCTCGCAGCCAGCGCGAGTGCCGAGCTGCGCGTGCGGGTGTGGGGCGATGGTTTTCAGGTCATGATGCGGCAGCTCTTCGAACTCGCCGAGCGGGTTCGCCAGAGCACGTTGGCGCGGGAGCGCGAGCGGTCGATCTGAAGATCAGGAGTCTCACAGATACTGGTCGGACATTTCGACGATGCTCGGGCTGCGGATGTTCAGATGATCGCAGATCAACTCGCTGGCGATCTTTCCCGAGAGCGCGACCAAGGGCAGCCCGCCGCCCGGATGCGTTGCGCCGCCCGCGAAAAACAAGCCACGAATTTTTCGATCGCGATTCGGCGGACGAAGGAACGCGGCGCGGATGCCGTTGCTGCTGATCCCGTAGATGCTGCCGCGATGCGCGTTGTAGCGTTCGGCCAGGTCGGCGGGGCTGATCCGCTGTCGGACCACGATCCGCCGTGAGAGGTCGGTCAATCCGAACCGGTGCTCGAGCGCGTGGAGGATCTGCGCTTCGTACTTCGGGCCGGCGACGGACCAGTCGATCGAGCCGTCGAGCGCTGGAGCCGAGCAGAGCACGAACAGGTTCTCGCAACCGGCGGGTGCTTGTGTGTCATCCGTTCGCGTCGAGGCGCAGACGTAGATGCAGGGGTCATCGGGGATCGTCCTGCTTTCGAACATGGCGCGTAGATCGCTCGTGTAGTCGAGCGGCATGAACTTCGTGTGGTGTGCGAGCTGTGGATAGGTACCGTCGACTCCGAGCATCAGCGCCATGCCGCTGCCGCCGGGCTCGATCCTGGAAAGCGCGCGGTCAGGAAAATGCGGCCGATCATCTGACGCCAGAAGATGCTGGTACGCCCAGACGACGTCGGCGTTGCACAGCACGACATCGGCGGGGATGCGCTCCCCGCTTTCGAGTTCCACGGAATCGACCTCGCGGATCCGGTCTCGCGAGCGCACGTGAATGCGGCGTACCGGCACGCCGGTGCGGATCTGGGCGCCGTGTTCGGTCGCCAGTCGCTTCATCGCGACGGCGAGCTCGTACATCCCGCCGCGGATCGACCAGCCGCCGAAGTAGAGCTCGCAGAACGGGATCACCGCCAATGTCGCAGGCGCGAGGAAGGGGCTCGCGCCAGAGTATGTCGCGTATTGGTAGAGCACTTCGCGCAACCGCTGCTTGTGGATGTGGCGGTCGACAAGGGCCGCGTACCGCTTGAACATCCCGATGCGGAAGGGAATCGATGCCATCCGCAACCGATCGGCGACTGAGGTGTCTGGTGCGCGAAAGATCTGCTCGGGCGCGTGCGCGAGGAAGAACTCGCCGGCGAGTTGCCAGATGTGCCGACCGCGATCCAGGAGTTGGCTGAACCCGGCGACATCGTCCGGGGCGAATCTGGCGAGGTTCTGTAGGAGCCGGGAAGGATCATCGGTCAGCTCCAGGGTTTCTCCATCTTGCCAGACGAACCGACTGATCGGATCGAGCTTCTGGATGGCGAGGTAATGACGAACGTCTGCGCCAACGCTGGCGAAAAGGTCTTGGAAAACGAATGGAAGGGTCAGGAGGCTGGGCCCGGTATCGAATTGGAATGCTCGATCGGCAGGTCGAGAAGGGTGCGAGACAGACCAGCGATTGAGTTTGCCGCCGACTTCATCGCGTTTTTCGAGCAGGACGGTCGATAGGCCCCGTGCGGAAAGTCGGATGGCGGCGGCGAGCGCGCCGACGCCCCCGCCGATAATCACAACCCGTTTGCTCGTCACGAGTTTGATTCTATGCGGAAGTGAGCCACAGGGAATCTCGTGGAATCTTCTGCAATTCTGCATTTCGCACCGCCAAAGGGAGCGGTAAGATAAGTCGGCAGATGCGCGCATTGCGCAGCGGATCTGTTCCAGCGCCAGGAGTGCGGCGGCTGTTCGTATGTCGATGTTGACTTGATCACGTTCGGAAAATGCCGGATAGTTTGTGGCCGCGCGCTAACGGAGTGTCCAAAAGGTTGTGATGGCGCTCACCAACCGCGTGTTCCGGGCGTGTCGTGGACGTTTCCGCGGCGTCGTATATGCCTGTGACCGTTGATTTACCTGTCGATGGATTTCCCGGCCAATGAACCGGGCAGAACTGGATCGCTTCATTACTACCGTAATGTAGCGCGACCCCAATGCGCCGCTCACCTGCGTCGCTATGTTGGAAACGTTGAAGAAGGAGCTTTACAGATGCGTGATTCGAGATCGGCCGGTCGTCTTCATTCCGAGGGTCGCGGCTTCACACTCGTCGAGTTACTGGTCGTCATCGGAATCATCGCTCTGCTCATCAGCATCCTGCTGCCGGCGCTCAACAAGGCACGCGAGCAGGCCAACATCGCCAAGTGCTCGGCCAACATGCGCTCCGCGATGCAGGCGGTCCACATCTACGCCACGGAATATAAAGGCTGGCTCCCCGGCCCTTACACCAGCGGCGTGATCTGGAAGAGCAGCGGCGCCCAGATCGGGAATGCGGATGTTTCCAATGACGAAACGCCGACCCAGAACATGGACTGGGTTTCGCCGACGTTTGGCAAGACGTTCAAGTGGCCGGAAAACGACTATGACCGGCTCATCAAGACCTACAATGAGCAACTGAAGTGTCCGTCGAACTCGGCGACCTTTGATTCGATCTTTCCCACGGGCACCTCGTTCGCCTACCGGTCCGGCGATCTCGCCTACTCGAGTTATGCAGCGATCATTCAGTTTCACGCCTACCCGAGCAAGGACAGTTCGGTCGTCGCCAACCTCTCCAACGGCCTCCCGCCCATTGTTGGAGACATGTATTCTCCCAACAACGGCGGGTTGGCTCCGCCTCCCGGCTACGCGCCGTTGATGAACAAGGTCGGCCCGGCCGGCAGCAAAGTGTTCCTGGTCGAAGGATCGCGCTTCTTAAACATCTCGGGCTCGGGTCTCAACATGGTGGGCTCGGCACCGAGCTTCAACATCCTGCGCTATCAGCGGCAGGGCGGAAACTTCATGATCGGCGGTCCGTACCAGTCGCAAGCCGGAACGCCGTTCCAATTCCCGACTGAAACGGTCAACTCAAACTTTAAATACATCCCGACGGTCGCGAAGACCTTCGCGTTTCGTCATGGCGGCAAGATGAATGTCGCTTTCTTCGACGGCCACGTGGAGCTTCGTGCTCCGGCGGATTGCGTGCAGGTAAGGCTCTTCGTTCCCAAGGGAACGCGAATCATCACCGCGGCAAACACCGTCGACCCCAAGGACAGCGACAACCAAGTCGTCGACTAAAACCCGTCAACCTCGTCTAGAACCGACCTTTTTGGAGTGGAGAAATGCACATGAAGAATCAGATTCGTAAGGCCGTGAAATCGGCGATCGAAAACCTCGAAACCCGTCGAATGCTCGCGGCCAACCCGGAGCTGGTCGCGGTCGTGGACGGCACACAGAACTTCGGCAACACCCGTCGTTCCGTCGCGTTCTATGATGTTTCGAACATCCGCACCGGCACCAGTGTCTTCGCCCAGACGCCGCTTTTCACCATCTGGAACGGCTACGAAGTGACCGACGTCCCGGGTACCACCAGCGGCGACCGCAACTTTGAAGAGGTGCAGGCCTTCACCGTCAGCACCGACGGAAAAACCGGCTACCTGCTCGCCACCGACAGCGGAACGCCCGGCACTTTTGATCCCAGCTCGGGTGACAACCTCGGCGACTACGACCTGTACCTGCTCGACATCCAGGGCGCGTACAACGACTACATCGCCAACAACCGCCCGCGCGGCGTGATGTACGCCCCGCGATACACGTCCGACTATCGCCCGACCGCCGGCGTGAATAGCGGCATCGACTACGTGACCCAGTACGGCGCGCGTCCGCTCGGCCCCACGGGGCTTCCGAACGTCACGCAGGCGGACGCGGGCATTCCGCCGCTTCGCGACAATTCCAACGCGAGCGGCGCGGACGACATCGTCTTCCTCGACGGCGTCACGCAAAAGGCAGGCGAACTAGCCCGCCGCGGCTCCGGCACCGGCCCGTTCTTTAACCAGCAGGATATCCAGTACGTCAATCCCACGACGCTCGTCGTGATGGAAAACACGACCGCAACCTCGGCCACCGTCACCGGTTCCCTCGGTCAGGACTATTCCATCCGCACCTTCGAACGTGTCAGCACCTCCCCGGGTAATGCCGTCACCGGCCCCAATGAAACCGGCGGGTACAACAGCACCAACACCCAGAGCTGGCAGGCGTATGAATGGTCCGGCGACAACTTCGTCGACATGGACAACAACGCCGTCACCGGAGGCATCTCGGATGTCGATGGCATGCGCTATCTCGAACGCGACGGCACCAAGGGCGTCTGGGTCAGCGACCGCGATGGCGGCGGCGACGACATGAGCTTCTTCTCGCTCGACTTCGCCACCCGCACCGCCAAGAAACTCGAACATCGCGAAGGCGTCGCGCCATTCCCCAAGGCCTTCGCCCTCGACGAAGACCCGGAAGTCAGCGCCAACACCAACGACGGCGACATCGACGGCTTCGATCTCGATTCCAACAACAATCTGGTCATCCGCGAATCGGACTTCCTGGGTAGCGGCAACGCCGGCAATCTCGAACCCAAGATCATCACCCGCGCCGTCAGCAACTACAACGCCGGCGATTCGGACGTGAACACGATCAACGAAATCACCTTCGGCGCCTGGGACACCAAGGCGCGACTCGTCCCGACCCTTGACGACGACACCGACCCGGTCAACGGCCAGATGGCCGTCTATGACAAGGCGCAGAACCTCCTCTACTACTTCGACACCGATGCCGCCGGCGCCGGCGTCGTCGCCGATGCGTACGTGTACGATCTCACCACCGAAACCCTGATCTATCAGGAACTCGATGCGGTCAACAATTTCTTCGGCGACGGCAACCTGATCCGCGCGTTCACCCTTGGCGGCGGCGACACCGTCGCCCCGACCGTCACCCAGGCCTACGCGTTCCAGACCGAGCAATCGGTCACGTTCAACTTCAGTGAAGCCCTCGCCACCAGCGGCGCGGGCGCGTTCTCGGCCAGCGACATTACGCTGACCAACACCACCACCAGCACCGTGATCCCGACGGCGGACCTCACGCTCGTCAGCCTCGGCGGCAACGTCTACAAGCTGACGTACAAGACCGGCGCCGCCACGACGCCGCTGCCCAAGGGTGTCTATACGGTGGTTCTGAACGCGGCCGGCATCACCGATGCCGCGGGCAACCCGCTCACGCCGCCCACGACCTTGAGCTTCAAGGTCAACCCCGGCGACACCGACCAGGACGGCGATGTCGATTTCGACGACCTGCTCACGCTCGCTCAGAATTACGGATCGAGCGGTAAGACCTACTCGCAGGGCAACGTGAACTATGACGCGGCCGGCAACGTCGACTTTGACGACCTGCTCCTGCTCGCGCAGAACTACGGCACGACGCTCATCGTCACGCCGCGCGTGACAACCGCATCGGCCAAGCGCAAGACCACGACCTCGAGTGTGCTCGCCTGATCCGTTTGATCGCGTGAACGCTTGATCCTTTGTGAAATCAGAAACCCTCGCGCGTGAGCGCGAGGGTTTCTCCTTTTTCCTTTCGATCTCGAGTAGGTGGCTGCGAACGGTGATATGGTCGTTACTTCGCGCAGAGGGGCGTTGACTGGAAGAAGGCTTGACGGTTGAAGGGAGGGGCGCGACGCGTGATCTGTTTGTGAACAGATCTCGGTCGCATGCCGGAAACGAGTGCGTACAATCATCAGGCACCAAGGAGGCCACGTGCATCAGTTTCCGCCGCTCGCATCCTTTATCGAACTCATCCGGCTCGCCAAGCAGGAAGATCTTGCCGGCGGCGATGTGACCTCGGAACTGACCGTGCCGGAAAAGCTCGTCGGCGTCGGGACGCTGTACCAGAAGGTGGTCGGCGTCGCGTGCGGATTGCCGATCGTCGAGCACGTCTGCCGGCTCTTCGATGAACGGCTGCACGTGGAAATGATCCCGGGCTTTCACCTGGAACATATCGAAGGGCGATTCAGCGATCACAAGCTCACGCCGCTGCTGCGGATCCGCGGGCCGATGCGGTCGCTGCTTGCGGCGGAGCGGACCCTGCTGAACTTCGTGCAGCGAATGAGCGGCATTGCCACGCTCACCAACCGATACGTCCGCCGGGTCGAAAACACGCGTGCCAGGATCTACGACACGCGCAAGACGCTTCCGGGATATCGCTCGCTGGACAAGTATGCCGTCCGCGCCGGCGGGGGCGCGAACCACCGCGTCGGGCTGTTTGACATGGTCCTGGTGAAAGACAATCACGTCGCGCAACTTGATCGGCGCGAGTGGGGCAACCAGCTCGAAGCGCTCATCGTCCTCAGCCGCCAGAAGCATCCGACCCTGCCGATCGAGATCGAAGTCATCGACTTCGCCGGCTTTGAACGCGTACTCGCGATGAAGGGGGTCGACATCATCCTGCTCGACAACATGGATTGCCCGACGATGCGCCGCTGCGTCGAGGCCCGCGACTCGGCCGGACAGCGCGACCGCGTCCAACTCGAAGCCAGCGGCGGCGTGACGCTCGAGACCGTTCATGACATCGCGCTCACCGGCGTCGAACGGATCAGCGTCGGGGCGCTCACCCACTCGGTAACGGCACTCGATATCTCGCTCGAAATCGAACCCGAGTGATCGTTCACCCATTCGAAAAATGAGCCCGCTCAGAGCGCGGCTTGAACTACGACCGTGTGAACCCGCGTCTGCGTATTCGCGACGCGGGTCAGGTGTACCCACTCCGGGACACTCGGGACCCCGCCAGGCTCGCGCTTTTCCAGCGCGATGTTCCTGCACGCTATCGGACTCTCCCGCCGCTGCATCGGTGACGATTTACGCGCGTCCTCGATCGCAGTACCAGCGTCGACGTCATTACCGGTCTACAGGGGCGCGATCGCGATGATTTGCCCGGCTCGAACCCCAATCGTATTTCCAAGAGGCGTCGAATGTGTCTCCACAAAAACGGAGACGTCCATTGCGTCGTCCTCGTCGGATTAAGCGGCACGCAGTAATTGCCGATTCAGAAGATGAGCCGCAGGAGCGGAGACATCCCGTCGATGCTTCAAATACGCAGCCACTGCCAACGCCCGGCCGAAGCCGGAGTGAAAAAAGAAGGCAAGCAGACCGTTTCGGAGGTTTCCATGTACGTTCGTTCGATCAAAAAGGGTTTTACGCTCGTCGAAATCCTTATCGTCGTCATCATCCTCGGCATTCTTGCCGCCATCGTCATTCCGCAGTTCACCAGTGCATCCGATGATGCTCGAAAGAACTCGCTGACCAGCCAGGTGCAGACGCTGCGCAGCCAGGTCGAGCTGTACAAGCTGCAACACACGTCGACGGCTGCGGAGCTCTTCGCCACCACCACGTCGGACGTGACGCAGTGGCAGGAGCTGACGAACAAGACCACCACCGCCGGTGTCGTTGATAACACCAACGGAACGTTCGGCCCGTACCTGCAGACGGTGCCGGTGAACAACCTCAACGGCTTCAGCAAGGTCGTCGTCGCGACGGTGGCCGATGAAACCACGTACAACCCCGCGAACGATGCCGGCTTCATCTATGACAGCGGCACCGGCAAGTTCTGGGCGACGAACAAGGATTGCACCACCCTCTGGACCGGTCAGTAATCCGTTCTGAACTCGCGATTAATCACGAACGTCGGTCAGCTGGCAAGGCTGATCGACGTTTTTCTCTGGGACAGGAGCGAGCAAGAATGCGATCAGGGCGAAGTGGTTTTACGTTGATCGAACTTCTGATCGTCATCACGATTCTCGGAATCATGGCGATGATGGTCGTCCCGCATTTCGTCGGCGCGTCGAACAGCTCGCGCGGTGCCGCAATGGCCGACCAGCTCCGTGTGATCCGCGAACAGATGAGCCTCTACCGGGCCGAGCACCAAGGCCGCTGGCCGGGCATCGATGGCAATGGCGCGGTCTCTCCACTGCCGGCGCTGGTCATCGCACAACTCACGTCCTTCACAGACCGCAAAGGCAACACGAATTCCACCCGGACCGACGTGTTCACCTTCGGGCCCTACTTGCCTGAGACGCCGGCGAATCCGATTTCAGGATTGAAGACGCTGAAGATCGAGACCGGCAACGGGACACCAGTCCCCGATGAGACCACCGCTTGGATTTATCAGCCGCAGACCGGAAAGGTCTGGACCAACAGCGCGGGAAGTGATGCCAATGGTAAAGCGTATTTCGACTACTAGCCGGGGCTGCAGGGCACGAGGCGGTTTCACGTTGATGGAAGCGATGATCGCCTCGGTCCTGCTGGCGGTGACAGTGATCGCCGTCAGCGGCGCGATCAGCGCCAGCTACGCCCAGGAAGCGTACGCCGCCCGGCGGATGGATGCGCTCAAGAGCGGCGCGCAGCTCATCGACGAGGTCTCGGCGCTGCCGATCGATCCGGCCAGCGCGTCGAATCCGTCGATCATGGGATACAACGCCTACACCGATACCGCCCCCATCGAGCAGCTCAAATCGGTTGTCGGTACCTCCACGTCAACGACAAGTGCTACGTCCAGTACGACCGCACAGAAGGCCAAGCGAACCCTGCAGGTGGTGAGGAAGACGAGCCTCGCGGGCGCCACATCCGCCGCCGGCGATTTCGCGATTGTCGGCGTCGTCGTCGACAACGGCGACCAGCAGG
The DNA here is from genome assembly GCA_031411495.1 of Phycisphaerae bacterium. Classification (GTDB taxonomy): domain Bacteria; phylum Planctomycetota; class Phycisphaerae; order Tepidisphaerales; family Tepidisphaeraceae; genus JANOBD01. Next base: position 103,745 of record JANOBD010000236.1, read on the forward strand.
TCAAGCTCAAACGCCTGGTCACTTCTGCCGAAGCTACCGCGACGCACTGACCTTGGTGCCGTACAGGCCAGCCAATCGCTATGAACAAGACTCAACGACATGCAATGACGCTTCCCGAACTGATCATCGGCACCGCGATGCTCGGGATGATCGGCACCGCGCTGGCAAGCTTCACCACCGCGATGTCGGCGGGCTGGCGGAACAGCGAGCAGCAGTTCAAGATCGAAAACGCCAGCAAGCGCAGTGGCGAGGAACTCGAGACGACCCTCTCGAACATGCTCTACGTCGCACAGGGCAAATCGTCCTCATCGACCTCCGCGGACTCGAGCGTCTTCTACTGGAACCAGGACGGCGGGCTCGTCGCCGCCGACAAGAAGGCACAGCTCGGCGAAATGGCGCTGATGGAATACGACTCGGCGCAAAAGACGATCTGGCTCTACAAGGCCAAGACGACCGGGCTCAGCAATCCACAGAAGACAACTCTCTCCTCTGACAACTGGGGCGATCCGACCTTGCCGGCGATTGTGACGTATTTCAAATCGCTCGATAGCGTCGAGCGCACGCCGCTGATCGGCGGCGCCGACAGTGGGATCGACGTCGCGAGCGCGAGCTTCAACTACTTCATGCCGACCGGCTCCAAGGCGATTACGTCCTACACGCTGAAGCTCGTGAGCGGGACTGCGGAAAGCTCCAGTTCCGGTTCGATCCCGATGCGCGCCGGACGCAAGCCGTCCAACTTCAACTAACTTCGCGGCGATCGAAAGACGCAGATTCGTAAGGCTCCATCACGCAGCTGCTCGAAAGGCGATCAATGACCAATGAAGCAAGACTCTCGAGATCTACCGTCCATCGCCGTCCACGTCGCGGCGTGGCGCTGCTGCTGGTTCTGGGCGTTGTTGCCGTGGCAAGCATCATCAGCTGGGCGATGCTCTCGTCGGCGTCGCTGCGCGCACGGGTCGACGCGAACGTAAAGGATTCGGTCGAATCGAAGTATCTCGCCGACTCCGGCGTCAGCTACGCGATGTACTACCTGCGCTATCCAGAAAAATCGCCGGTCGCGCTCACCACCGGCGCGTACAACAACTTTTACGCAGGACAGACCGGTGTGCGGATGTGGACCGATGCGGGCGGACTCGTAGACATCACCGTCACCAATACAGCACTCAACACCTTCCTCATCCGTTCCACAGCGATTGTTCAAGGCACGACGCAAACCGTTGAATCGGAAGTCACACTGACCACGGTCGGCTATAAGGTCGAGACGGCCGCGGCGTTCGGCGGCGCGATCACGCTGCCCAGCCAGGTCACAATCACCGGGCCCGTCAGCACCGTGTCGAACATTCTCGACTCGGTCGGAAATCTGCTCACGAGCCTGGGTGGCGCCACCGTTTCGGTATCGAGCAGCGCGGTCCCCGCGTTCTCGGACCTCCTCCAGGTGACCGAAACGGGCGTGACCGCGAGCACCGGCGGCACCGATCGAACTTACAGCATCGACGGCGTCAAATACGTGGCCGAAAAGGCGCCCGCCACCATCACCGGAACGCTTCTCACGACGCGCCCGGCTTTGAACCCGGCCAACGTCTGGTACTCGGAGACGGATGTGGTCCTCAACGGCGCCACGATCAACGGCACGCTGATCCTCCGAACGAGTGGAACCGGCGTCCAACTTCAGGGCACGAGCACGATCAACGTGGCAAACAACGGTTTGCCGGCCTTGATCGTGCCTAAAGACCTCACGATGAAGCACGCGACTCTCAAGCCCGCGAAGCTCACCGTGCAGGGAGTGACCTGGATCGGGTCGAAAGTCACCGTGACAGGAACTTCAATCTCCGCCGGCGCTTTGAACTTTGTCGGGTCGCTGCTCATGGGCGGCGCGACGCCGAAGATCGAAGGGACGACCGGTCCTGTCGCGATCACCAAGACGGCCGGCGTCGCCAACACGACACTGACCCAAGCCAAAACGATCACAGGAATCACCGTCAACCGTTGGACGCGACTGTGAGTCCGATAGGGATCGATCCGGAATGACTGTCGGCCCCGCGGGATTCCACGGGGCCGTTCTCTTTTGTCCGGCGGCGCGAACTGCTTCAGCGGGAGCTCGAATCTCCCGATGCTCGGTGTGAGACAAACGATCGGCAGGACTGTTATGAAGCGAAAAGTTGCCACAACGTCAGGCGCTTTCACGGTGATCGAAATCCTCCTCGTGGTCGTCATCCTGGCGATCTCGGCGGCGATCGTCGCGCCGATGGTCGGCAATCGCGACGACATCGTCATCGCCGCCGCGGCGCGCAAGGTCGTCGCCGATTTCCAGTACGCACAGAACTACGCCATCGCGACCCGCCAATCCATCTACATCAAGTTCGCGGCCAATCGCTACGACATCTGCACGCTCAGCGGCACCACGCTCGTTGCGCTCACCCATCCGGTCGAGAAGGACCCGTTTACGGTCCTCTTCGGAAATGGCGGCGAATCGGCGCTGGCTCGCGCGTCGCTTCCGCTCCCTTCGATCGCCGGCAAAACCGTTCTCGGCTTCGATTCCCTGGGCACGCCGTTCTCATTCGACACGACGATGCAGACCAAGACCAGCCTCAATGCCGCTGCAACCGTCTCCATAACGGCTGGCGAGATCACGCAGGCGCTGCGAATTGAGCCTTACACGGGAGAGATCACGGTTCCGTGACGCAAGGTATGAGCCTCTTCAAGAATGCATATCAACCGATCGGGATCGACATCGGCGCCACCGGCGCGCGGATGATCCAGTTGAGCATCGCCGGCGAAACGCCGAAGGTGACCTCCGCAGCACGCTGCTACTGGGACGAAGAGACGCTCGCCAAGATCGAACGGGGGCAAACGCCATCGCCGAAGTTAGTCGGCGCACAACTGCGACGACTCGCGGCACAGGGACAATTCAAGAAGCGCAATGCCGTCATCACGCTCCCGCGCGAGATGGTGCAGATCAAGAACTTCCGGCTGCCGAGCATGCCGCTCGAAGACCTGATCATCGCCGCCGAGCACGAGGCGCGGGCGCTGTTCCTCGCCATGGACGACATGTCGACAGTGAACGTGTTTCCCGCCGGCGAAGTTCGGCAGGGCAACGACACGCGACAGGAAATCATTGCCGCCTCGGTGAAGCGGGCTTCGCTGGACCTGCTCGTCGAGCAATGGCACGACGCGGGATTCCGCCCGGTGGGATTCGACCTGGAAATGACGTCGCTCTATCGCGGCGTCGAACGGTTCGTCCGCCGCCGCGATGATGAAGCCGAAGTGAACGTTCTCGTCGACATCGGCCACCGCCGCACGATGGTGCTGATCGGGCGCGGCAGGGAGTTGAACTTTTACAAGTCGATCGAGACCGGCAGCGCACTGCTCACCAATTCAGTTGCGCGCAAGCTGGGAATCACCCATGCCGATGCGGCCACGCTTCGCCGCCGGCTCAGCGAGACCTTCGCGCAGACCGAAGTCGTGGGCAGTGACCCGGTCCGCCAGGCGGTGACCGACACGATCCGGCCGATCGTCGACGACATCGCGCGCGAAGTGGCGCTATGCCTTCGCTACTACTCGATCAATTTCCGCGGCCAGCGGCCCACTCGGGTTCGCATCGTTGGCGGCGAGGCAAGTGATCAGACGCTGGTCGCGCTGCTCAACCGGACCATGCCGGTTGCGGTTGAGCCGGGGCGGACCATCGCCAACGCCGACCTCTCGCAAATGAAGCTCGCCGACCGAAACGAAGCGATGGGCGACTGGTCCATGGCGTTCGGCGCGGCGCTGAAGTTCGCCGCCGGTTCATTCCCGGATCGACTGGGTGCGCCACGGACGTCGGCACGCCCGGTGTCGATCGTCGGAGAGCCCGATCCGACCGCGATGGCGACCCATTCGGAAGTCGACATCGTGATGCAACCGGCGAAGCCCGAGGAGCCGACCCATGCGTGAAGTGAACTTCCTTCCCGACTGGTACCAGGCCGTTTGTCGGCAGCGCATGTACCTTCGCACGCAGGTGTTCGCCACCGGCGCAGTCGCGCTGGCGGGGCTGATCACCCTCTTGGTGAGCTATCGCCAGTGCGAAGCGGCGACGCAAGCGCTTCATTACACGAGTCAAAAGGCCGAGCAGGCGGTCAAGCAGGTCCATCAACTCGACGAGATGCTGTCGCTGCAACACCAATTGGTTGGCAAGCGGCGGATCGTTTCCGAACTGGGCTTGCCGGTGGAGTTGAGCAGGGTGATCAGCGAACTCAACGATTGCCTGCCGCGTGAGGCGAACTTCACGGACATCGAGCTCAAAACGCAGGAAACGCCGCTGGAGTCGATCGCCGATCGGGCGAAACAGCCGAACGCTTCGACGGTCACTCGCAAGCTTGCGCTCAATCTGAAGGGGATCGCTCCGACGGAGTCAGATGTCACTGCGTTCTGGTCGAGGCTCATCCAGCGTCCGTTCTTCACAGAGGTGCGACTGGTGAACTCGATCGAACGACGCAACGGAGAGCATCGCTGGCGGAGCTACGAAATCACCCTGGCGATTCCGCTGGACCATACCGACGAATGAGAGGCACGATGGGACTGCGCGAAAAAGCAGATCGAGGTAAGCGTTACCAGTGGTACCTGGCGATGGGACTAGCCGCGGTGGTCATCGCCGGGTTGTCGCTCGTTTTCGTACCGAATCGGAAGCGGCTCGTGTCCATCAACGACAAGATCGCGAAAGCGAGGGCCGACGCCGACGCAAACGCACAGCGCGTCACGGCGCTTCCCAAGCTCATCGCCGAGGTGAAACAACTCCGGAACCAGGTGGACCGCTACAAGCCGCTGCTCGGGCCATCGGATGTCGAGCACGCGATGGACGAGATCAGCAGGATCAAGGAGTCGACGAGCGTTTCGAACTACGCGTTCAAGACGTTGAAGGAAGAACATCGCACCGACTGCGTCGAGCAGCCGCTGGAGATTTCATTCGCGGCAGACTTCGTCGATGCGATGTCGCTGATTCAGCGGATCGAAGGGATGGACCGGCTCACGAGAATGCGCGAGCTGTCGATCCGCAGCGTCGAGTCGGCCAGCCGCGCCGAGCGCGGAATCGTCTTCGTCAAAATGAAGGTAAGTCTCTTCTACGCGGATGCGACCCAATGAGCTCAACAAACCCCTCGCTTTTTGACAAACTGCCGGCCCCCATTCGCAACGACCCGAAGAAGAGCGCGGTTCTCGCGGTGTTGACCGTATTGATGGCCGTGCTGGGCGTCCGGCAATTTGCCGGCAGCGGTTCCCCGGCGAAAGCGTCCGGCGCGCAGCCGGGTACGAATCTCGCGCTCGACAAGTCGACGCCTGACACATCGGCAATAACCGGCGAGGCCAGTAACGCGTCGTCCGAAGCCAGCTTGCGCGTCTCGCAATGGCTCGGGCTTCCCATAAAAGCGCTCGACCGCAACCTGTTCGAAACGAAACTCGAGAACTTCCAGCGATTGGACAGCACCACGACCGCGAATGTCGCCGAGGTGCCAATGAAACTGTTCTGGGAACAGCTGGCAAAGTCTCTGGCGTCTCAAGCCGATCAAAAGAAACAGAAGCAGATCCGCTCCGAAAATCTTCAGCTTGCGGCGGGTGCGCTGCGGCTGCAGACCACGATCATGGGCCCCTCGCCACGGGCGCTGATCGACGGACGGATGGTGAGAACCGGTGACATGGTCGAAGCCAAGTCACCGAGCATGACGGTCAGTTTCAGAGTCGTGCAGATCGAAGCCCGACGAATCGTCGTCGAACGTGAAGGTGTGCAGATCGAACTGAAAATGGGCGCGGGTAAAGCTCGCATCCTCCAGGAAGTCGAGCCTGCAGCGAAGTGATTGGGACAGCAAAGGAGCTCGCATGCGTCAGTCGGCCCGAAATCTCGGCCTTCTTTTTTTGGCCGCGTCGTCCGTTTATCTGGGTGATGCGGTTGTTGTTGGTTCCACCGAAACTGCGAAGGGCGCGACTTCTATCGCGCTTCAACCCCAACAGGTGCCTTCGCTCCAGAGCATGAGCTTCGCGAACGGGCAGACCCCTGCCGACGTGGCGCTGCACTTTAAGAAGAGCTCTGACGGGCCATCCACCGCGCCGAGCGAAACGCGCATCGCGACGCCAGAAACCACTCTCGTGGAACCCGGCAGCACGCCTTCCGAGAAGCCGATCGCAGTGGCCGAGCCTGTCGTACCCGTCGATCCGTTCGCGCAGACAACCGTGGTCGATCAGCCCGACAACGGGAAAAACCTGACCGCCGACGACGTGAACATCGATCCGGGCAACGGCACCGTCGAGATTCACGTCAATGACGCCAACCTCGTCGAAGTGTTGCGCATGCTCTCGCTCCAGAGCCAGCGCAACATTATCGCCAGCAAGGACGTCAAGGGCACGATCACTGCGAATCTGTACGGCGTAACCATCAAGGAGGCGCTCGACGCGATCCTGATCGCCAACGGATATGCCTATCGCGAAGAAGGCAACTTCATCTACATCTACACGGCTCAGGAAGTAAAAGACCAGCAACAGGCCACGCGCGTCCGCAAGACGGAAGTCTTCCGCGTCTATTACACGCCGGTCGCCACCGCGGTGAACATGATCAAGCCGATCCTGAGCAAGGAAGGCGAAGTCGCCTTCAGCGATCCGGCCAAGACCGGCCTGGAAAGCGGCGCATCGGATGTCGGCGGCAACTCGCACTCGACCGAAGACGTGATGGTCGTCACCGATTACACCGATCGGCTCGACGAGATCCGCCGCGTGTTGATCGACATCGACAAGCGCCCTCAACAGATCCTGATCGAAGCGACCATCCTTCGCGCAACGTTGAACGAAGACAACGCACTGGGCGTCGACTTCCAGGTCCTCGGCGGTGTCGATTTCAGCGGACTGAACGCGGCCGGCACGACCTTCGGCGCCGCAGTCGGCGGCGGAATCACCGCCCAGCCGGGCTCGGCCGGAATCGTCGATAAAGGCTATGGCGGCGCGGGAACCGGGTTTACCAACAACGTCCCCGGCGGCGGTCTGCAGATCGGCCTGGTGAAGAACAATATCGCCGTCTTCCTTGAAGCGCTCGAATCCGTCACCGACACGACCATCCTGGCGAACCCGAAAGTCCTGGCGCTTAACAAGCAGAAGGGCGAAGTGATCGTGGGCCGCAAAGACGGCTACGTCACCAGCACCACCACCGACACGGCGACCGTGCAGACCGTCGAGTTTCTCGACACCGGCACACGGCTGATTTTCCGCCCGTTCATCGGCGACGACGGCTTCATCCGCATGGAAATCCATCCGGAAGATTCATCGGGCGGCCTTACCGCGGGCAATCTGCCCTTCAAGGTCACTACCGAAGTCACCAGCAACGTGATGGTGAAGGACGGCAACACGATCGTCATCGGCGGCCTGTTCCGCGAGGACAGCAACTCCACCCGTGCACAGGTGCCGATCCTGGGCAACATCCCCGTCGCTGGTGCGCTCTTCCGCAGCCAGCGCGATCGATCGACCCGGGAAGAAATCATCATCCTGCTGACGCCTCACATCGTGAAGGACGACACCGTCTTCTCACAGATGAGCGAAAAGGAATTGAAGCGGATGGACCAGCTCCGCGTCGGCGTTCGCCGCGGCATGATGCCGTGGGGCCGCGAACGACTCGCGGAGGGCTTTTACGACAGCGCCGTGGCGGAAATGGGCAAGTCGAATCCCGACAAGTGCAAGGCGCTCTGGAATTTGAACGCCGCGATGAATCTGAATCCGAAGTTCATCGAAGCGATCGAGATGAAGCAGCAGATTACTGCGAAGGAACTGACGACGGTCGACAACAGCATCTCGCGTGATTTCATCCGCGAAATGATCGATGGCGATCTGTCGCACGGCGCCGCGGCGAACCCCGCTCCCATGCCGGTCGCAACCCGGGAGCCGAAGAAAAAGCCTGAGGAAGAAGAAGCGATTCAAACAGTCACGTCGGTCGTGACGGATCCGAAAGCGGCGCTGCCAGAGCCGAAGGCGCCGTCGCAGCAGCCAACCGAAGAGGTGCCGCCGACGGTTCAGGTTCGGGTCGAGGGTGAGTGAACGTTCAAGGTCAAACGGAGTCGCAATGAACAAGAAAATCGCCGCCATCGCCATCGCACTTGCTTCGCTCGGATCGCTCGTCGGCTGTGCAAATCATAAGTCGCAAAAGCAGGCTGCAACCGAACAGTGGGGCCGCACGCGGGCTACTGTTCTTTTGAGCCTCGCCAACGACCAGTTCCGCTCGGGCAATCTCGATAAGTGCAGCCAGACCGTCGACCAGGCGCTGGCGATGAATCCGACCAATGTCGAACTCTACCTGCTGAAGTCCCGCCTGCAGATCGAAGATGGGCAACTCGAGTCGGCGCTGCGCACGCTCGCGAATGCCGCGCTGCTCAGCCCGGCGCATGCCGAGATCGATTACCTCCAGGGCGTGATCCACCAGCGCTGGCAGAAGCCGGAGCAGGCATTGGAGTCGTACTCCGCTGCGGCCCGCAAGAAGCCGGATGATATCGCGTACCTGATGGCGCAAGGCGAGATGCTCGTGGCGATGGACCGCCAGGACGAGGCCCTGCAGTTGCTGCTTGCGCGCGTGGTCTATTTCGAACACTCTGCCGCGATTCGCGATGCGATCGCCCAGATCTATGAACAATTGAACGAGCCCGCGCTTGCGGTGGATTACTACCGCCAGGCGTCGGTGCTGGATTCGAGTGACCAGGCCATTCGCGAACGGCTCGCCCTTGCGCTCTACCGTGCCGGCGACTATCACGAGGCGGAATCGCAGATCACCCGGCTGCTCCGCCTGCCGGAGAACGAGAAGCGCGTCGACCTGCTCGTCGTGATCGCCGAATGCGAATCAAGACTCGACGACGCACTCGATGCGCGACGGCACTTCGAAGAGGCGACGAACCTGGACGCGAAGAGTTTCGACGCTTGGCTTGGCGTCGCACGGACGTCGATCAAGCTCAACGACACGCGTCGCGCCGATTCGGCCGCCATCCGCGCGGCCTCGATCAATCCTGAGTCGGGCGAGGCTCATCTTGTCCTCGGATATGTCCGGATGCGGGAAGGCCGGTTCGATGATGCCGCCACATGCTTCCGCCGGGCGAGCGAGCTGGACCCATCTGACTCGCTCAGCATGTGCATGGTCGGATTGGCGATGCAGCGAGAAGGAAAGGCGGATGAGGCGGCGCGATGGTTTGACGGCGCGCTGGCGAAGAATCCGCGCGATGAGCTGGCGCGACGGCTGGTGGCCGACGCGCGGTGATTGGTGTCTTTCGGTTCCGGAGAAATGCAAACGAAGAGGGCGTACGCGTGCGAATTGATCGATGTCTGGAAATCCTTGTTCCGGGTTGTGTTCTCGCCGGCGCCCTGTTCATCGTCACCGACGCCGCGAAGGCGTTGGGCGTGATCCAGAGCGCCTCGACGCTGACCATCACCGGCGTGGCGCTTCTGCTCATCGGCGCCACGTCGGGCCTGATGAATTACGTCATCACGCGACGAAATAGCCGCCTGCTCGCCACCGAGGCGGCACAGGTGATCAGCGCCGGCAAGGCGAAGTTCCTGGAAGTTCCTGACAGCGCGCTCGGACCTCTGGTCGTGGCGATGAACGACTGCTTCCTCGCCACGGAGAAGTCTGTCCAGCACGCGATGGCGCAGGTGAAAGAGCTCGAGATTCAGCTCAAGGTCGCGACCAGCCAGCGTCAGCAGGCGCGCGCGATCATTTACTCGATCAACGACGCGGTCCTCGTCACCGACTCGTTCGATGAGATCCTCCTGGCCAACGACGCCGCCGGAAAGGTGCTCGGCCTGGATACGGCTGATATCCAGCGGAAGCCGATCGACCAGGTCATTTCCGATCCCACGTTCGTGTCTCTCATTCGCGACATGCGGGCCTCGAAGAGCCGTAACGAGCGTCGGGTGGTCGAGCATCGCATTCGCCGCAATGGGAAGGACGGCGTCTTTAAGCTGACGCTCAGTGCGATCAGCGAAGGTGGTGCCGAATCCAGCGGCGTGGTCGCGGTGATGCACGACATGACTCGCGAGAACGAAATCGCCCGGATGAAGAACGATTTCGTGTCCAGCGTCAGCCACGAACTCAGGACGCCGCTCTCCAGCATCCGCGCTTACGTGGAAATGCTTGTCGATGGTGAGGCGCAGGACGAAAAGACCGCCAAGGAGTTCTACGACATCATTCTCGGTGAGGCGAACCGACTCGGACGTCTGATTGACAACATCTTGAACATCAGCCGCATCGAGTCCGGCCTGGTGGAGATCAAGCGGCAGCCACTGAGCGTCCTGGTGCTCGTAAAGGAAGCGATCGAAGTCATCGCTCCACAGGCGAAGCTCAAGAACATTCGGCTCGAAGAGCACCTGGAACCGAGTTTTTACCAGACCAACGCCGACAAGGACATGCTCTATCAGAGCGTGCTGAACCTGCTTAGCAACGCGGTGAAGTACACACCCGAGGGCGGAACGATCACCGTCCGCACCGGCGTGGATGAAGAGAATCGCAAGCTTTCGGTCCGGGTAATCGATACCGGCGTCGGCATCCCGCCAAAGGACCTGCCGTTTGTGTTCGATAAGTTCTTCAGAGTCGAGGCGAACAAGAACGTCGCCAAGGGAACCGGCCTGGGGCTCTCGCTGGTGAAAAACATCATCGAGACCGTGCATGGCGGCAAGATCATCTGTGAGAGCAAAGTCGGCCGCGGCAGCTGCTTCGGATTCGAACTCGACCTGTGCTGAATCAAAAGGAAGGGAAGTAAAAATGGAAGGCAAGAAAGTCCTGGTGGCCGACGATGAGTCGCACATCCTTAGCGTCGTTTCACTCAAGCTCCGCAACGCCGGTTTCGAGGTGATCTGCGCCCATGACGGCGAAGAGGCGTTCGAGATGGCGGTGAGCGAGAAGCCGGACCTGCTCATTACCGATTATCACATGCCCGGGCTCTCAGGCCTGGAGGTGTGCCAGCGCCTGCGTGAGAACACCGAGATGAAGTCGCTTCCGGCGATCATGCTTTCGGCACGCGGCTATCACCTGACCGAAGCCGAGCTTCAGCAGAGCGGCATCTCGCAGATGATTTCCAAACCCTTTTCACCGCGCCAACTCCTCGCCACGGTCAATGAAGTGCTCGGCCTTGCAGCCTGATGGAAACGCATAGAGCCGGCAACTGATGAGCCAACTAGAGACCAACCTCACGCAGCGCCAGAGATCGCCGGAGATCCGTCGGATCGCCACACTCCTCGCGGGCACTGACATTGCGATTGTCCAGTACGATGGCAGCGGAAGCGCGTGCGCACTCGTCGCGCCGTCGTTGCCCTTCTTTGAGCGGTACGCGCTGCCCGCGCTGAACATCATGCCGCCGCTCGTCGGTGGACTGGATGTGCGGATCGATCATTCGCTGCCTGGGGTGACGGCATGTGTTTTGCCGATCCAGTCGCGACGTGGCGGACAGGCGGGCGTGCTGCTCCTGACGCGCCGCGGCGACTTTGATTCGCGGGCCGAGGATGTTGCACGCCTCTGCAGCCGTCTGTCCATCGATGCGGGCTGGCTGGCGGAACTTGCCATCGAGGTGAAGCCGGTCGATCAGGTCACGCTCCACGCGTTCGGCAATTTCGCCTCTTCGCTGACGCGCGCCGAGGCGCGTTCCGCCACGGTCGAGCGCGATATCGAAGCCATCTCAACACAACTGTCTGATACGTATGAAGAACTTACCCTGATCTACCAGATCTCCAGCGGTATGCGTGTGAACCGCAGCGTGGAAGATTTCTTTCTTCATGCCTGCATGGAAGTGATCGACGTGATGGGCGTACGCGGAGCGGGATATGTCGTCGTCGACGCCGCCGGCAGGACAGATGCGTGCGCGGTGTATGGCGAAGCATCGCTCGATCAGCAGGCCACAACGCAACTCACCAGTGCGCTGCTTCGGCGGTTCGGAGCAAATCCGAAGCCGATCATGATCAATAACCTGGCCGCAGATGCCGAACTCGCCCAGATCGCCCCGATGGCCGAACGCCTCGTGGCGGTGGCTATCCAGCGACAGGATCGGATCCTGGGCACGCTCTTCTGCGTCGACAAGGACGACCAGGAGTTCACCACGCAGGACAGCAAGCTGCTGAACTCCATCGCGAACGAAACGGCGATCTACCTTGAAAATGCAGCGCTCTTCAGCGACGCGCGCGGCTTGATGATGGGCTTGCTGCACGCGCTCACGAGCGCCGTGGACGCCAAAGACGCGTACACCTGCGGTCACAGTCAGCGCGTGGCCCTCTTCGGCCGCGAAATCGCCAAGGCCGCGGCGCTCCCCGATGCGCTTTGCGAGCGCGTTTACATGGCAGGTCTGCTGCACGACGTCGGCAAGATCGGCGTACCCGAAGAAGTGCTCCGCAAACCGGGCAAACTCACCAATGAAGAGTTCGCCGAGATGAAGAAGCACGTCGACATCGGCGCGCGAATCCTTCGCGACGTCCGCCAGGTCGACGATCTCATCCCCGGCGTCCTCTATCACCACGAGCGATACGACGGCAAGGGCTATCCGCACGGACTCGCCGGTCAAGACATCCCCCTCATGGGCCGGATTCTCTGCGTCGCCGACAGTTTCGACGCGATGACCAGCAACCGTACATACCGCAAGGCGTTGCCCCTGGAAGTGGCGTTGATGGAGATTCGCCGCTGCGCAGGTACGCAGTTTGATCCGCTCCTCGCCGATGCGTGGCTGTCGATCGGCGCGGCGCGCATCCACGAACTGGCCGGAAGCGTTACCGACAAGATGTCGATCCGGATCGCCGCGTAGAAAGGACGCCAGATGGCTCTTCACACACAGGACTACGAAAAGGTCTGCGTCATCGGCATCCAAGGCGACTTCATGGCCGAGGATTCGGCGCAGGCGATGAACGCGGTGAACGAAGGGATCGGAAAGCGGCAGATCGTCGACTTCGTTCTCGACTTTCAAAGCTGCACGATGATCGACTCGCAAGGCCTGGAGACGATGCTCTCGATCAAGCGAAAGTGCGAAGAGATGTTTGGCCGCGTGAAGCTGGTCAACCTCGACGACCATTGCCGGAAGATCCTGGAGATCACCCGGATCGAGCAGCGCTTCGAATGTTGCCGCGACCTGCCGACGGCGCTCAAGACGATGAGGTAAGAACGGTGAAGAGTTGATAGTGGAGAGCGGAGAGTTGAAGACGAAGTTGCGGAAGAGTTGGCTCTGAACTCCCGACTCTCCACGATCAACTCTCCACTGATATGCCATGGTAGCCACCGCAAGAAAACCCCTGGGTCAACTCCTGCTGGACAGGGGCCTCCTCAAGCCCGAGCAGTTGCAGCGCGCGCTTGACGAGCAATTCCGCAGCGGCAACAAGCGGCTCCTGGGCGAAATCCTGATCGAACAGAACCTGGTGACGGAAGAGCAGCTCGCGGAAGTGCTCGCCAGCAGCTACGGGATCCCGTTCACGCGCATATCGCCGCGCGTCGCCGACCCGAAGGTCGTGCCGCTGTTGCCTCGCGAGTTCGTCGAAAAGCACCAGGTGCTGCCGCTCTTTCTGGTCGAAGGCGTACTCACCGTTGCGGTGAGCGAACCGACGAACGTGTTTCTCCACGAGGAGATCGAGCGCGTCAGCGGCCGAGTCGTGCAGCTTGTCGCCGGCACCGCCAAGGACATCCGCGCGACACTGCAGACGTACCTTCCCAACGAAGAGATCTTCGTCATTGATGACATCATCGAAGAGATGAAGCCCGAAGAGTTCACGATGTTCGAGAAGGCGAAGGAAGACATCGCCAATCTCGAAGCCGCGGCGAAGGATTCGCCGGTGGTAAAACTGGTGAACTACTGCGTCTACAACGCGGTGAAGGAAGGCGCGAGCGATATTCACATCGAGCCGGACGAAAACTCGCTGCGCGTGCGCTACCGGATCGACGGCCGGTTGATCGAGCGACTGCGCCCGCCGTTCCAGATGGCTGCGGCGGTGGCAAGCCGCATCAAGATCATGGCCGGGCTCGATATCGCCGAGCGGCGACTGCCGCAGGACGGCGGCATCCACGTCGTCATGGACAAGAAGCCGATCGACCTGCGCGTCAGCACGATGCCCGGCAAATCCGGCGAAAAGGTCGTCATCCGCGTCATCGACAACGAGAAGGCGAGCGTCAATCTCGAAAAGCTCGGCTTCAGTTACGACACACTCAAGTCGTTCCGCCGGCTGCTCGAACTCCCGAATGGAATTCTTCTCGTCACCGGCCCCACCGGTTCGGGCAAGAGCACCACGCTCTACGCGTGCCTTCAGGAGCTTGCGAGCATCGAAGACAACATTTGTACCGTTGAAGATCCGGTGGAATACAAGCTGGCCGGCATCAACCAATTCCAGACCAACGAAAAGGCCGGGTTCACCTTCGCGACGGCGTTGCGGGCGCTGCTTCGCCAGGATCCCGATATCATCATGATCGGCGAAATCCGCGATCAGGAAACGGCACGCCTCGCCACGCAGGCGGCGCTGACGGGCCACCTCGTCCTCTCGACGCTTCACACCAACGATGCGCCCGGTGCGGTGACGCGATTGTTCAACCTCGGCATCGAGCCCTATCTCGTCGGTGCGACGGTCGGCGGCGTGCTCGCCCAGCGACTGGTTCGCAAGCTCTGCCAGCATTGCCGGCACGCGTACGAGCCGTCGCCCAATGAACGCCGGCTGCTCGACCGCAACGGCACCTCGCCCGCCGAGCAGATCTATCGCGCCAAGGGCTGTCCGAAGTGCAAAAACATCGGCTACAGCGGGCGAATCGGCGTCTACGAGCTCTTCGTGCCGGCCGAGAATGTCGTCGAGCTCATCTCCAACGGAGCGTCGCTGAATGACGTCCGCGATGCCGCCCGCGCCGGCGGAATGCTGTCCCTGCGCGATGACGGACTCGAAAAGGTCAAGGCCGGCGTCACCACGCTCGAAGAAATCTACCGCGCGACCACCTGAGGACTCTGCCCTATGCCGCTCTACGCATTCACCGCTCGCGATTCGTCCGGCAAGCTCGTCGAAGGTACGTTGCAGGCGCTCAGCGCAGGTGAAGCGGCCGAACAGCTCCGCGCGCAAGGCCGATTTACAACATCGATTCGGCCCACCAGTGAGCAGGCAAAAGCCGTCGGTGCCCGCGGCGTCAAGATCACACGCGATGAGGTGATCCAGTTCTCCAACCAGCTCTCGGTGATGCTCGACACCGGCGTCACGCTCGCCGAGGCGCTCGACTGCTGTGCCGAGAACGCTTCGCGCGTCCAGGTCCGCGATCTGCTCGAGGATCTCAAGTCCCAGGTTCATAACGGCATCGATTTCAGCGAGGCACTCTCCAAACATCCGCGCAGCTTTCCGAAGCTCTACGTCGCGCTGATCCAGGCGAGCGAGAAGAGCGGCATGATGTCGAAGCTGCTCAATCGCGCGACCCAGTATCTCAAGGACGAGCAGGAAATCCTCCGCAAAGTCCGCGGCGCGCTGACCTATCCCGGCATCATGTTCGGATTTGCGATCACCACGACGGTGTTCCTTCTCGCGTTCGTCATGCCGCGGTTCACCGTCATTTACGCCAACAAGGGCGCCGCACTCCCAACGCCGACGCGGATCCTCATGTCGATGAGCAACTTCCTCGTTCACGAGTGGATGTTCATCGTTCCGTCCGTTGCGGCGGCGGCGATCGGCACCGTGATGTTCGTGCGGACGCCACGCGGAAAGGTGTGCAAGGATTGGCTTTCACTGCGCGCGCCGCTCATCGGGTCGATGCTGCAGAAGCTTCATCTCTCCCGCGGCCTGCGGACGATCGGAACGATGGCCAGCTCCGGCGTCGCGCTGGTGGACTGCGTCGATACTGCCAAGGCGCTCAGCGGGAACACCTACTTCCGAGAACTCTGGTCGAGCGTCTCCACCCAGATCCAGAACGGTAAGCCGTTTTCAGAGCCGCTGCGCGAGAGCAAGCTCGTCCCCGGCTCGGTGAGCCGGATGCTTGCATCGGGGGAAAAGGGCGGCAAGCTGGCGATGGTGATGGAACAGGTCTCCAGCTTCGCCGAGATCGAGCTGAAGGAGAAGATCCACGAGCTCACGCGCTACATCGAGCCGGCGATGATCATGTTGATGGGCCTGCTCATCGGCGGCGTCGCGCTCGCGCTGTTGTTGCCGATTTTCTCGATCAGCAAGGTCGTCGCACACTGAGGCACGAGGTCCTTCGCCAGCCACTGAAAGTCTTGGATCCTCTGGCAGTTGACCGCGTCTGACTCCAACCGCGCGTGGGCGGGAAATGCTAAAATCGTAATCTGCCGCAACATGCGAACGTCGATCCCTGGATGTGAGCGCCGGTCGATTCCAATGTTTACATTATCCTCCACTCGACAGGTTCCGGGGCCAAGCCTGTAATGTCCGGCATGGCCATCACCTCACTCTCGGATTTCGCTACAAAAACCGCTCAGCAGGACCGCGGGCACGGGCTCTTTGAACTCGAAAACGAACGCGTTCTCGAGCTGAACCTAAACGGCTCGCTATGGACGAAGACCGGCTCCATGATCGCCTACCGCGGTAACGTCAAGTTCGAACGCGAAGGCGTCTTCGAGCAGGGACTGGGCAACTTCTTCAAGAAAGCCATCAGCGGAGAAGGCGCGCGGCTCACCAAGGCCAGCGGGTCCGGGAAGGTGTATCTCGCGGACGGCGGCAAAAAGATCGCGCTGCTTCGGCTGAACGATGAATCGCTGTTCGTGAATGGCAACGACGTGCTGGCGTTCGAGCCGCAGCTGAAGTTCGACCTGAAGATGATGCGCAAGGTCGCCGCGATGCTTTCCGGAGGATTGTTCAATATCCGGCTCGAAGGAAGCGGCGTCGTGGCGATCACGACGCATTACGAGCCGATCACGCTCCGCGTGACGCCGAATGAGCCGGTGTTCACCGACCCGAACGCGACGGTCGCCTGGAGCGGCAACCTGATGCCGGAGTTCAAGACGGATGTGTCGCTCAAGACGTTCCTGGGCCGCGGCTCGGGCGAGAGCCTGCAGATGGCATTTCAAGGCGAACGGTTCGTCGTCGTCCAGCCGTACGAGGAGCTGTACCTCGGCGCCGACACTGCGAGTTGAAGACCGAGTCCTATCCGAGGAGACGGGCGACGAGCAGCACGGCGATCGCTTCGATCGTCAACGCGATCGCGACGAGCCGCGTCAGCCCCCACGATGCAGGGGCGCGCGCGTGAGACTGATTTGGCTCGCACCGTTCGCGGGCGCGGTTCTGCACCGCCGCGATCAACAGGTTCGCTTCGAACCGGTTCAGGCCGAGCTTCACCGCGCGACGGAGCAGCCTTTCGCGATCGGCGATCGGCAGGATGTCGCCAATCAGGCAGTCATCCACCGCGCGCTTCAGGCCGTTGATGATGCCTTCTGGTGCGCCGATCACTTCAGGGAGCCAGTCGTTCGATTCCCGCGACGCATCAACTGCGCGGCGCACGATCGCCTTTTGCGTTCGCTCGACTTGTGGGCGGTCGGTGTGGATCCACTCGCGCCATAATCGGCGGCGTTCAAGTGGGTCGGCGGAGATGGGCACGGGGGCGATCATCGCGCTCGAATGTTAGCCCCCATTCGTGCCGCTTCGCAGAAATCTTTCGCTCCCCGTCAGGATCTTCACACGATTTTCGCCAGACGGTAGCGAATGGGTCGGATGTGCCGATACTTTCATGTCGATGCGGGTTCGCAAGCTGCTGATTCGTGTGCTTCTGGTCGTCGCGTTGCTCGCGATCGTGTTCGCGCTCTCCGTGCGCGGTTTGCTCGTGAGCGATCCGGGGTGGTACCGGCACATCGAGATCGATCCGAATGCTCAGGCGCTCGGCCAGCGACAAGTGCAGGACCAGATCGCCCAGCTCAGCAACAGCGTCAGTGCGGCGCACCTTCAGACGAGACCTGCAGACGCGCAGTGGCCAACCTTTGATGTCGAGTTCACCGAGACACAGCTGAACGGCATGATCTCGCGCTGGGAAGGGTGGGGGCCGTTTGAAAAGGTTCTGAAAGAGGTGAGCGAGCCGCACCTTCGCTTCCTGGAGGATCGGGTCGTGGCCGCGGGCAGGCTCCGCTCGAACGGGATGCTGGTGAGCATCGAGCTCTCGGTCGAGCCATCGCCTGACGGGCCGAAGGTGACGCTGGGCCGGCCCTGGGCAGGGCGGATGCCGCTGGCGCGGTCGCTCGTTACCGGATACAACGACGAGATCGACGCGAAGCTCCACGACCCGCCGGTGCCGAAGCAGACGATCGATTCGCTCAAGGCGCTGCTGGCGGGCGACACGATCGCGCCAATCGTAACGGTGCCGAACAACGTCGTCGGCGAGCGCGAGCTGCTGCCGGCGAAAGTCGAGAAGCTGGAGATCAAGGACGGGGTGTTGCGGGCGACGCTGAGGCCGATCGCGGGGAAGTGAGGACGCAGGCTACAAAGGAAGACCGCCGCTTCTTGCGGCGTCAGCGGTGCGTCGTACCCAGCGCACCCTCAGTCAACGTCGAATAGTAAATCCACGCAATCAGCACCGCAGCAACAGTGAGTGACGCAGCGTAGTACCCGGCATTGCGATTTCTTCGCGAAGCAACGACGGCATAAAGCGCGCTTCCCACTCCAGAAATCAAGCACGCCAACAATGCAGAGCGAATTACAGCCGACCAATCCGTTGTAGCTTCAGGGATGCGTGACTGAAGAACCACCAATTTCAGACCGACGTATCCGGTCGCGATCACGAAACTAACGGCACACGTCTCCGCCCAAATAAGAAGAAAAGTGACAATAGGCCTCAGCAGTCTGGCGTTGGGCTCGCGTGAGCGAAGATCGATCTCGCGGCGAAGGGTGGGTGTGAAGCAGAGAAATGCCGCTCCCAGCCCACTCATTTCCCAACCACCTTCAACGACCTCCGCTTCTCCTGCGGAATCTCGGCCACGAGGTCGTAGTTCTGGTAGTCGGTGATCTTTGCGTTCACGATTTCGCCGGGCACGAGCTTGGTGGGGCTGGCGAGGAAGACGCAGCTGTCGATGTCGGGCGCCTGGCCCTGCGTGCGGGCGACGTAGCCATCTTCGAGGTCGCGGCCGGCAGGGCGTTCGACGATCATCGAAACGGTCTCGCCGACGCGCTTGGCGTTCCGTGCGAAGACGTTTTCCTGCTGCGCGAGCATGATCTCTTCCACCCAGCGCTGCTTGGTCGCGTCGTCGTGCTGTTCGCCACTTCGGCCCATCGGCGTGCCGGGCTCGGGGCTGTAGGCGAAGACACCCAGGTGGTCGAAACCGAAGTCCTTCACCCACTGGACGCATTCCTGATGTTCCGCTTCGGTCTCGGTGGGCGAGCCCGCGATGAGCGTGGTGCGGATCGCCATGCCGGGGATCCACTTGCGGAGTTTTTCCAGCAGCGTGTCGATCTCGTTGCGCGTCACGCGGCGCTTCATCACATTCAGCAGGCGGTCGTTGATGTGCTGCAACGGCATGTCGATGTACTTCACGAAGCGGTCGCTGTCGGCGAGCGCCTTGATCATGTCGTCGCTGAAGGTGGACGGATACGCGTACATGAGCCGGATCCACTGAACATCGCGCGGCATCTCCTTGTCGAGCGTTTTCAAAACGCCGGACAGGCCCGCTTCGAATCCGATGTCGGTGCCGAAGCTGGTTGTGTCCTGCCCGATGAGGTTGAGTTCGACCGCGCCGTCGGCGGCGAGTTCGCGCGCTTCGAGCAGGATCTGGTCGATCGGCTTGCTGCGCATCGGCCCGCGGATGCTCGGGATCGTGCAGAAGGCGCAGCCCTGGTTGCACCCTTCGGAGATGCGGAGGTACGCGTAATGGCGCGGGGTGAGACGAAGCCGGGCGCGATCGTCTTCGAAGACCGGAAGTCGATTGGTCTTTGTGAGCTTTCCGGATGTCGGCGCGACGCCTTGCACTTTGGCGAGTTCGTTCGTCAGGTCGTGATACTTGCCGAGGAAGTGGCCGTCTTCCGATCGCGGATTCGATTTACCGCGGACCGCTTCGACGATGTGCTCGCGGTCGAACACGCCGACGAGACGGTCAACGCCGGGCACTTCATCCAGGAGCTTGGTCTTGTGGCGCTGCACGAGGCAGCCGGCGACGATGACGCGCTTGCACTTGCCCTTGTGCTTGAGCTCGAGGGCGGCGCGGATCTCGCCGAGCGATTCGGTCTTGGAGGCTTCGAGGAAGCCGCAGGTGTTGATGATGATGGCGTCGGCGTCTTCTTCGTTGGGCGTGATGGTGAGGCCATCCAGCGCGAGCAGGCCTAGCATGCGCTCGGAGTCGACGAGATTCTTCGGGCAGCCGAGAGAAACGAAGGCGACGGTTTCGATCTTGTCGTCTGACGCTTTGGCGGGTTTGAACGGTTTCGTTTTGCTCATGGAGCGATTCACCACGGAAGACACAAAATTACCGGAGACGTCAAAGCGAAGACCGAGCCGAACCGAAGTCGGCTGAAACGGTCACAAGGCGGAGACGAGGTAGAGACTTCGATGCTCGGCCCTGCGTTGGCGATGACCTCTGAGGTTCGATTCCAGAATTGCCGCGAAGCAACTCGGGCCCCGCACGATAGCCGGTTTTTTCCCGTAGACAATGCGAAGCGTGCGATTCTGTAGGGGCTAATCCAGTGTGATATGTAGGGATTAGGCGGGTTCTTCGAGAGTTGGGCGGGCCTGTCGAAATCTTAAGTGCTGATGCCACAATGTAGTTGTGGCATTAAATTGAAGTCGGTTTTGGGTGTGCTAGAATCGCCATCCTCTATGTCAGACCGTTCCAAGGCACGAAAAGTGACTCCCAAGCGACGAACTCCCGCCCTAGCCGCCAAAGCGCCGGCGAAAAGCGGGTCGAAATCGCCTGATCGCAGCAAAAACGCGCGAGCAATCGCTACGCCCGCATCGAAAGTACGTCCCCTCATCATGCCAGTTGCCAAACCTGTCGCAAAACCGCACACAACGGTGGTCACCTTGAGTCCATCGCAAGTTGCATTCAATAAAGCAGTTAAGTTCCTTAACACCCTCAGCAATTACGAGGGCCTTCGGATCGTTCGATACAATTCGGACAACTTCGATCTGTCGCGGATGAAGAATCTTCTCCGCAAGCTCGATAATCCGCAGGACAAGATTCGAACGGTCCACATCGCCGGCACCAAGGGCAAAGGAAGCACCACCGCGATGACCGCCGCCATGCTCGAAGCACAGGGCCTGCGTGTCGGCACGTACACCAGTCCTCACCTCATCGACCTGCGCGAACGGATCGCCATCAACGGCGCGATGATCAGCCAGGACGATTTCGCGAAGTATGTTCGACAGGTCGAGCCGATCGTCAAGAAGCTTAAGCCGCTGCCCACCTATTTCGACGTGATGACCGCGATCGCGTTTCGCTACTTCGCGGATCAGAAGGTCGACATCGCCGTCATCGAAACCGGCTTGGGCGGTCGGCTCGACAGCACCAACGTCATCAAGCCTGAGGTCAGCGCGATCAGTTCGATCAGCTTCGACCACATGCAGCAACTCGGCTACAGCCTCGCGAAGATCGCCGCCGAGAAAGCCGGCATCTTCAAGCCCGGCGTTCCCGCGATCAGCGTGTCGCAGGTTCCCGAAGTGGAAGCGGTGCTCAAGCGCGTCGCCGGCGAAGTCGGTGCGCCGCTGGATATCTGCGGCTCGTCCATCGAGTTCAGCTATCGCTTCGAAGCCTCGCGCATGGGCGGCCGGCAGTACCGCGTCTGCCTCACCACTAACACCAGCAAGTACGAGCACATCACGGTGCCGCTCTACGGCGAGCACCAGGCGCTCAACTGCGGCCTGGCGATGGCAATCATCGACCGGCTCAAGAGCCGCGGCTTCCCGATCGACGACGGCAAGGCGATGGAAGGCCTCGCCCGCGCGGCCATCAGCGGCCGAATGGAAATGATCAAGCAGACGCCCAAGATCATGGTCGATGCCGCTCACAATGCGGCAAGTGTCGATGCGCTCATGCGGGCCATCGGCCAGCACGTGCCGTACGACTCGCTCGTGGTCATCTTCGGCTGTTGTGGCGATAAAGACATCGAAGGCATGCTCGGCCGAATTGCCAGCGGCGCCGACAAGGT
>JANOBD010000237.1:0-3430 GCA_031411495.1 Phycisphaerae bacterium
GGCCCCGCCGGGCTGGTGGGTCACTTTTCGTGAGCATACCCGGGTCATTTTTCGCGAGCGCCGAAGCCGGGAACTTCGTTCTGGACTATCTGCCGCCCTATAGCCCCGAACTCAAGGCGATCGAACGTGTCTGGAAACTCACCCGCCGCAGCTGCCTGCCTAATCGGTACTTCCCTCAGTTGGACGACGCACCAATCGGTCGAAACCGAGTTCGGCAACAAGGCAAAAAGTGACGAAACACTGTAAGCGTTCGGCGAACCCCATGGTTTTCAAACCGGAGGAAGAGTGTTTGACTTGAGGAATGAAACGAAAGCCAAGGCCGGGAGGCCGAACCGAAGCCGAGATTAGAAAGCTGGTAAAGGGGTACGAGAAAAGCCGTCAAACGCGGGCGGTGTATTGCGCGGAACAAGGGGTGCCAGTGTCCACGCTGGATTACTACCGGTGGCGGCTACGGCGGAACCAGCCGGGACTGGTGGAAATCGATCTGCGAGAGACCGGAATGGGATTGGGCGGCCACGGTCACGAACCTGTGGCGGTGGTGCTGCGCAATGGACGGCGCGTCGAGATCGGGTGGAATGATCTGGACCGCGTGGGTGGACAGAGCCAGCCGTTTCAAGCGCTCATTGACTGCTTGGAGGGGGCCTAATCATGTTTGGCCTGGCGACGGCGACGCGCGTATTCGTGGCCACCGGCGCGACCGATATGCGGATCGGTTTTG
Organism: Phycisphaerae bacterium; assembly: GCA_031411495.1. Lineage (GTDB taxonomy): Bacteria > Planctomycetota > Phycisphaerae > Tepidisphaerales > Tepidisphaeraceae > JANOBD01. The sequence continues at coordinate 719 of JANOBD010000237.1, forward strand.
ACGGACTATTCGGCCTGGTGCGGGACACACTGGGGGAAGATCCGCTGAGCGGACATCTTTTCGTGTTTGCCAATCGGAATCGAACACGGATCAAGATTTTGGTCTGGGATGGCAGCGGATTGTGGGTGTGCGCCAAGCGGCTGGAGCGGGGGCGCTTTGCCTGGCCGCCGGCCGGGGAGGAGGACAAACGGATCGCGATGCGGGGCGAGGAATTGACGATGTTGCTGAGCGGAATCGATCTGCGTCAGACCAAGCCGCGGAAGTGGTTCCGGCGCGCGGCGGCGGCGTAATCAATCAAAGAAAAGACTGGCATGTTAGTAACATCGAAGTTATACTGTTCATGACTCTGTGATTGACACTTCCCCCAACATGGTCTCCTTAGTAACACCCGAAGTCACGGAGCTGCTGGCGCGATTGGAAGAGGCCGACAAGCGGGCGCGGGCGGCGGAGACGAAGGCGCGCCAGGCGGAAATCAGCCTCCAGTTATCGGACCTGCGCGTGGCGTCATTGCTGGAGCAGATACGCCTGCTGCGCATCGCCAAGTACGGTCCGCGCGGGGAGAGTCTGAGCGCGGCGCAGTTGGCGTTGTTCGAACAGGAACCGAGCGCGACGCTGGATGAAGTGGCCGCGGAGGCGGCGCGAGGCCCGCTGCCGGAGACGCCGCCCGCCCCGGCGCGGAAAAGCCGCAAGAATCACCCCGGCCGGCAGACATTGCCCGCGGACCTGCCGCGCGTCGTCAACACGGTGGCCTGCGCGCCGGACCAATGCACCTGCGGCCAGTGCGGGACCGGAACGGTGGTGATTGGATATGAGGAAAGCGAACGGCTGGACGTGGAGCCGCCGAAGTTTTTCGTGGCCGTCACCCGCCGCGAAAAGCGCGCTTGCGCCAATTGCAAGCAGGGCGGGGTGGCCACGGCGCCGGTGCCGGTGGAGATCGTGGAGAAGGGCTTGGTCAGCAGCCGGGTAGTCATCAACACGGTGGTGTCCAAGTACTGCGACCACCTTCCGCTGTACCGGCAATCGGTCATGCTGGAGCGGGATGCCGGGGTCAAGATCAGCCGCGGGACAATGGACGGGTGGGTGATGCGAGTGGGCGACTTACTCGGTCCAATCACGATGGCCATGCGCAAGGAAGTGTTACAGGGGAGTTACATTCAGGCGGATGAGACCACGGTCGATGTGCAACGGCCGGAGGAGAAGAAAGGTCAGAATCATCAGGCCTATTTGTGGCAGTTTGGGAATCCGGGGGGGAGTGTCGTGTTTTCGTTTGATCTGGGGCGCGGCGGGGCGGTCGCGCGGTCGTTTCTTGGCGAGTATGCCGGTATTCTGCAAACCGACGGGTACGCGGCTTATGACAAGGCGGGCGGGCCTGAACGGGTACATGCGGGATGCTGGGCGCACGCGCGCCGGTACTTTGTCGACGCGGTGAAAGTGAACAAGCTCGACGTGGTAGCGATCGATTTCGTGAAACGGATGAACGATCTGTTTGCCGTCGATGGCGAAGCCAGGGACGGGAAGCTGTCGTTAGAAGCGCGGGATGAATTGCGACAGGCGAAAGCGGTTGGTCTGGTGGACAGCATTCATGCCAAACTGCTGGCGGTGAAGAGTGGCCTTCTGCCGAAGAGCAAATTAGGCCAGGCGGTGGACTACACGCTGGGACAGTGGGGCCGGCTGAAGGAATTCTTGAAGCACCCCGAAATCGAGTTATCGAACAATTTAGCCGAGAACTCGATGCGGCCAATCGCGGTCGGCCGAAAGAACTGGATCCATATAGGTAGCGTCGAGGCGGGACCGAGGGTGGCGGCAATTCTTTCGGTTGTCGAGACCTGCAAGCGATTGGAGATTCCGGCGCGGGAATATCTCGCCGATGTCCTGCCGGGGATGGCGGACCGCAAGGTGGCCGAAGTCGCCGCCCTCACGCCGATGGCGTGGAAGTCGCGCCGATCAGCCTCATTCATCTCCAGGTCGCCCCGCGACCGTGGGGTCGGCCAAACGCTTACTCCCCAGTAGTGCGGTTTTGACACCGATGGCGTGGAAACTCCGTCGCTCAGGCTAACCTGGATCCGCATTCACTGGCAAGACTGGGGATGGCCGAACGCATACTCTTCTTCTTCTTCGTCCGCGGGGGCCAAGGCATCGCCGTAGCCGCCATGTGGGGCATCGCCACCGGCCTCCTCATTGGAATCTATAGCTTATGGGATAAGTACGCCGTCTCCGGCCTGCATCTCCCGGCCGTAATGATGGAGTGGACCACCGACGCCTCCCGCGCCCTCATCCTCGCCCCCATAGCCCTCAACCGCTGGACCGAAACGCGGCAAATCTGGGCCGCGGAACGCCTCCGCCTCATCCTCATCGGCGCCCTTAACCCCCTCAGCTACATCCTCGTTCTAACCGCGCTCACCCTCGCGCCCTTGCACCGCGTAGCGCCCTTGCGGGAAATTAGCATTGTATTGGGAGCGATACTCGGGGCAAAATTTCTAGGCGAGCGCCAGCAGGGCCGCCGCCTCATCGGCGCCGTAATTATGGTGCTGGGAGTCCTCTGCCTGACAGGCTGTTCCGCCGAGCGCCCGCCGATGCCGCCGCCAATCGACCGCTTAGCCGATCTCCGCAACGCGACCCCGCCAGCCCCACCCGCTCTCGGAACCGATGAAACCGGCGACGAAGCCGAAATTCAATTCCGCGCCGCCTTCGTCTTCTACAAAAAAGCCCGCT
>JANOBD010000238.1:0-7664 GCA_031411495.1 Phycisphaerae bacterium
GGTTCGCAACTGGGTGCCGGCGGCACGCGCTTCATCAACAACAGCACCATCACCGTCACCGCCGGCGCGACCCTCAACAGCTATAACCTGGTCAACAACGCCGGCAAGTCGATCAACCTGACCGACTCGACCCTCAACCTCTACGGCGACGCGCTGGCAACTCCGTACAGCTGGGATAACAACGGCACCATCAACGCCAACAACTCGACGATCAATTTGGCCGGCACGATCGCCCTCGCGGATGTGGGCACAATCGTTCGCACCAACGGCGGACAGGTGAACGTCGCCGGCCTGCTCGATCTGGCCGGCGGAACCCTCACGCTCGACAACACCAGGGGAAGCTGGGGATTGGTCAGCGGCGGCAGAATCAAGAACGGGACCATCGCCCGCACCGGCACCAACGAGCTGATCCCTAAGGGCGGCGTGTGGGACAACCTGACGCTCAATCTCCCCGTCAAGGCCGGCCAGTACGGCTACCTGTATGTCGAGAACAATCTCGTCCTCAACGACATTCTCACCCTCGGCGACGTAGACAACACCTACGGCGTCATCCAGTTCAACGGCACAAGCGATCAAACGCTCAGCGGGACCGGCGGTATCGCCATGCTCGGCACCGCGGCTCAGTATTTCTACAACTACACCTACGACAACACGACCGGCTTCGGCAAGAAGGTCACCATCGGCTCAGGCATCGAGATCATAGGCCGGTCGATCAACATCTATAACGCCTACCAGAACGGCGCAATGCAGAACAACGGCCAGTTCATCTCCAACGATGCGGCCGGCTCGTGGCTCATCTACGGAACCACCGGCGCGACTTTCACCAACGCGAACTCGATCCAGGTTCAGAACGGCACGCTTGAGCTGGCCAACAACTGGACCAACACCGGAACGCTTTCCGTCAGTGGCGGCCAACTGCGGCTGGGCGGCGCGTTCGGGCTTTCCAACATCGGCACGATGGCGCACACCGCCGGGGCTGTGAACGTCAGCGGCGTCCTGGACCTCGCCGGCGGCACGCTCACACTGGACAGTGCCAAGGGCACATGGGGCGTCGTGTCGCAAGGGGTCATCAAGAATGGAACCATCGCCCGCACCGGCTCGAACATGCTGCTGGGAATTTCCGGCACCATCGACGGCATCACCCTGAACCTGCCGGTCAGCGTTTCTGGCGCGCAGATTCTCTACATCGAACACGGGGTGACGATCAACGATGTGATTTCGCTCGGCAGCGCTGTCGACAACTCCTACGGACAGATCGTCGTCGTCGGAACGTCGAGCCAGACACTCGGCGGCACGGGCTCGATCAATGCCGTCGGGAACAACTACGCGTACCTCTACAACAACACCTACGACACGACGACCGCGTTGGGCCGCACCGTCACGATCGGCTCGGGGATCGAGTTCACCGGCGCGTTCGGCTATCTCATCTCCAGCTATAGCAACGGCCGAATCGCCAACCAGGGAACCATCGGCTCCACCGTCGTCGGTGGCCTCTTCCAGTTCGTCGGCAATGGCAATACGTCGTTCACCAACGCCGGCACAATTACCGCCTCCAATGGTGGCGAGTCGCGCATCGTCCAGTTGCTCGGCAACGCCGGGAATCTGTTCGCGACCGGCGCCGGCAGCATCATCGATGTCACGGGCATTTATGACATCAACGCGCCGATCACCGTCGGGCCGGATGCCATGCTCTATCTCCGCGGCGAATGGACCAAGTCGGCCACGATGGATGTCGGCGGCATCGTCGTATTCGACTACGGCAGCGGCGACCCGTCGCCGCTTTCCACCCTTTATTCCCAGGTGGTCACCGGCTATGCCAACGGGGCGTGGAACGGGGCGGGCATCAAGAGCTCGCGGTCGCTGGCCAACTCCTCGTACGCCCTGGGTATGGGCGAGTCGTCGCAGACGCTCGGCGCGGGCGGCGGATATATCTACGGCCGCTACATCGATCCGAGCGCGGTCGTTCTGCGATACACCCGCCGCGGCGACGTCAACCTTGATGCCGATGTCGACTTTGATGACCTGCTGCGAGTTGCCCAGAACTATGGCGGCAGCGGCAAGGTCTGGATCACCGGCGACAACAACTACAATGGCATCGTGAACTTCGATGATCTACTCGCCGTTGCGCAAAACTACGGCCAAACTTCGATGACCGCGCTCCCGACACGAAAGAAATCGACGTTCAGCACCGATTTGATTTGAGACGCCCGCTGAAGGTGCATGCCCTCCATTGAACCGCGGCCGTGCCCGATCGTCGGGCACGGCCGCTTTCATCTCTGGAAGTCTCACGATGGATCGCGGCTGGTGATGTGGGCTCAATGCCGTCCAGATACGAAGCCCGACCTGTCAAAATCATGCTTTCATGTGCCATTTTAAGAGGATAATCCGAATGACCTCTGTCCCGTGGCCGGCCCGTTTGTCGCTTGCTCGGTTACGCCGACCTGCCGGCAAAACCTCTGCGCGAGTTTTAGTCGCCCACGCGAATGATTTGCCATCGGCATTTCATCAGGGGGATTCGTCTTGCTGCCTCTGAGGTCCGGCACCAGATAGCGTGTTTAAAGATGGTCAGGCATTTGGTTTTTCGATGGGAGTACAACATGCGTTCGAAGTCTGCTGGTTCACGTCGGGTTATTCGTACCGCGGTGGAATCGATGGAGTCGCGGCAACTTCTCTGCTACGGCACCGAACCGGCCGGATACGTTCCGACACGTCTCACGCCCGGCCATGACCACTTCGCCGAAGGACATCAGCTTTCGCAAACCGTCACGACGAGCGGCCGCGCCGGCGGTGACGCCTCGCCTAATCTCGCGCTCACCGACGTATTTATGTCGGATGCGGACGGCAACGAGGTCGCTACGCCCGCGATCGGCAGCTACGCGTACATGGTCGCTCATTTCACCACGACCGATCTACCCGCCAATGCCAACTACGTCGTCCGCATGACGGTCGCCGGCCAGAACATCGACTATCCGATCACCTGGGGCGCAGGCGCCGCGGGCACCGGATCGTACGTGATCCAGCTCGGCGTCTGGATGATTACGTCCGGCTTCAAAACCGCGTCGGTCACGCTGGATGCAACCAACACCGTCGGCGAAACCAACGGCGCTGACAACAGCGGCACCACCAACTTCACGCCCGCTTCGCCGAGCACGAAGTTCATCATGCCGCTCGAAGGCACGCCGTGGATCGACTGGACGGCAGTCAATTACGTTGACCTTGCCCTGGACTCGAACGTCGGTGACTACGCAGGCGGAAGCTGGGCGTATGACGGCCACAACGGATGGGACCTCACCACCGCCAATTGGCGCGCACCGGATGCTGGCCTAAACGTCTACGCCACCGCGCCGGGAACCGTCGTCGCGGCGGTGGACGGGAACTTCGATCGCATCAACACCTGGACGAATCCGCCGCAGGCGAATTACGTCACCATCGATCACGGCAACGGCTTCACCACCACCTACTACCATCTGCGCAAATACAGCGTGACCGTGAACGTTGGCGACAGCGTCGTCGCCGGCGAACAGATCGGCCTCGCCGGCTCTTCGGGCCGATCGACTAATCCGCACCTTCACTTCGGCGTCTATTACCACGGCATGCTGGTCGAGCCGAACATCAGCGCATCCAGCTACTTCAGCGCCGGCAATACGCTCGGCTACGCCGGCGATCATCCCACCGTGCTCGACGCCGGCGTGATCGACGTGAACCCGACGTCGCAGGAATGGTACGAAGGCCCGCCGACCATCAACACCTTCAACCCTGGCGACACCATTCGCACCTGGGCGATGTATGGTGGAGCACAGAACGGCGACACCCTCAGCGTGAAGTGGTACCTGCCCGGCGGCGCGCTCGCGGGCACGAGCAACTTCGCACTCACCAGCGCAGAGTATCAGTACGCGTCCGCCACTGCGAACTGGACGCTCGGTGCAGGCGCCACACTCGGCACCTGGCAGGTCGCCTGGCTCCTCAATGGCGTCGAATACAAACGTCTCGATATCGGTGTCCGTTCCACTGCTCTTCCCGCCGAAGTGCAGATGACCGACACGGCGGGCAACTACATCAAAGACGGCCGCACCACGCCGTACGATCTCGGCACGCTCTGGGAAGACACGCCCAACGCGCTGCCGACGTTCAGCTTCCGCGTCCGCAACCGCGGCAGCTCGACACTGACGACCGACTCGCTTTCCGTTCCGCTCGGATTCACGGTCACCGACGGCCTTGCGGCCTCGATCGCGCCGGGCTCGTTCGACACCGTCACGCTCCGCTTGGACGATCAGACGCCCGGCCACAAGATCGGCTGGGTGACGTTCAACGACAGCGACGGCGACCCGGGCGAAGGCACGACGCAGTTCCGCGTCGAAGGTACCGTCAACAGCGTCACGCCGCTCACCCTCAGCGACGAAGATGCGGATTACGTTTACATCAGCCGCAGTGGCGCGAACACGCAGGTGTGGATCAACCGCTCGACGGCCCTCTCGCCATCTTCGGTCTTCCCGGTTGCCGAGAGCGACAACTGGGTCATCAATACCGGATCGGGCAATGACACCGTCGTGATCGACTACTCCAACGGCATCCCGCTGCAGGATGAAATCGATCTCAACCTCGGCTTCGACACCGACCGTATCGAAATCATTGGCCAGTCCGTCGCCGACACCATCCTCATCGGCGGCACGCTCGTCTCGGCCGCCGGTCACACGATCAACTTCACCGGCCTCAACGCGCTCGACATTGATGGCGGCGGCGATGATGACGTCATCTCCTTCAATCTCTTCAGCGGCGACCTCGACCTCATCACTTTCCCCGTCACGGTCGCGGGCGGATCCGGTGCGGACAACCTCTACATCCTCGACAATTCCGACGTCGGCACGCGGACGTACGACATCGAATACAACCACGTCTCGCGCGGCGGTCTCTGGGGTGGCGTGACCTTCTCGTCACTCGATTCCGTCACACTGACCGGCAGCGACTCCAACAGCACCTTCAACGTCGGCGACAGCTTCGTTTCGACGACGACCGCATTCGTCATCAACGCCGGCGACGGCAACGACTCGCTCAATCTCGGCTCTGGCGATATCGGCTACTTCGATGGCCTGGTCACGTTCGATGGCGGCGTGGGCACTGATCCGATCACCGTCAACGACTCGGCGAGCAACAACGTCGGCCCGTGGACGATCACCAGCACCAACGTCTCGCGCATCACTGCGGGCGGCCTGGATTACTCGGGTGCTGAGTCGCTGCTCGTGCTTGGCGGCATCACCGGATCGAACTTCACCGTGAACTCCACCGCTGCCGGCACCCCGCTCACCATCGACGCCGGCTTCGGCAACGATTCCATCGCCGTGCAGAATCACAGCTTGAACTTTGAGGTCACCGTAATCGGCGGCGCGGGCGATGACCTGCTCTACGTCAACACCGACAACACCGGAACGGCGAACGTCAGACTCGTCGGTCCAGAGACGTTCAACAGCATCACCATCGCCAACGGCGGTACAGTGTCGGTGGCGCCTGCTGCCAATGAAGCGAATGTGCTGCGAACCACAGCGCTCGCGATCACCGGCACCGGCGCGCTCGACCTGGGAAACAACCCAATGATCCTCGATTACGCCGGCGCGACGCCGATCGAAACCGTCCGCACGCTCATCAGCACCGGCTACAACAACGGCGCGTGGAATGGCAACGGCATCCGCGCCAGCTCTGCCGCGAGCGCGGTCGGCCGCACGTACGGCTACGCCGAAGCGGCAGCGATAGGCTCGCCGGTGCTCTTTGCGGGTCAGAACATCGACAACACGAGCATCCTCTTCCGCAACACGCAGGTCGGCGACACCGACCTCGACCGCGATGTCGACTTCGACGACCTGCTCCGCCAGGCGCAAAACTACGGCCTGCCCGGCCCGCGCTACTGGTACCAAGGCAATTTCAACTTCGACGCCGTCGTCAACTTCGACGACCTGCTCGGCCTCGCCCAGCAGTACGGCACGGCGTTCAGCGTGAGCCCGATCCGTCCGACAACATCGCGTCACGCCGTCATGCCTTCAGACGCCTTGGTCTAATACGTGGGCGGACTCAGACTAGAGACGGGTGGCCACGCCTCTTGGCGCGACCACCCGTCTATTTTGTAGTGAGCTTTCAACAATATTGAGGATCGGCTTTGCCCTTGCGGCATAACCTTGGCGTGTTGAAATCAAGTCTACAGGATCGACTGACATCGCCCGGAACGCCGCCCGTCGCATCAGCGCCGCACTGCCCACGCTGGATGGGCCGCTGGCTGTGGGCGGCCGGCATTTACAACGTCGTGTGGGGCGGAGCGATGGGGCTCGCGCCGATTGCGACGATGCGCCTGCTCGGCGTTACGCCCCCGACGACGTACCTCTGGCCACAACTCTGGGCGTGCATCGGTATGATCATCGGCGTGTACGGCATCGGCTACGCCATCGCCGCCCGTGATCCGGCACGGCACTGGCCCATCGTCCTCGTCGGCCTGCTCGGGAAAATCCTGGGTCCGATCGGCTTCGTGCAGGCCGCGTCACAAGGTCAGCTTCCCTGGTCGATGGGCGCCACCATTCTTACCAACGACCTGCTCTGGTGGATTCCCTTTTCAATGATCCTCTGGCACGCGATCAGGGCCGCCTACCCAGAGTCCTCTGCCGAAGGCTTTTCTGTTGAGACGGCGCTGGATGCACTGCGCGACGATCACGGCACAACGCTTCGCTCACTGACCGATCAGGGCTCAACGCTCGCCGTACTGCTGCGTCACTCCGGCTGCACATTCTGTCGACAGACCTTGGCCGACCTTGCGAAGTGGCAGGACGCGATCCGCAAGGCGAACGTGCAGATCGCGCTCGTCGTGCCGGCCGACTCGACCGCGACGCTGCGCGATCTTGCGCAGCACTATGGGCTTTCAGGTGCGACGTTGTTCTGCGATCCGGATCGCGTACTGTATCGCGCGCTGGACGTTCGCCGCGGAACGTTCGGCCAATTGCTCGGCCCGCGCGTGTGGATCAAGGGCGTGCTCGCCGCGCTGCAGGGACACGGCATCGGCAAACTCGAAGGCGACGGCTTCCAGATGCCGGGCGCGTTTGTGATTCATCGCGGCAAGGTGCTCCGAGCGTATCGCCACGCGACTGCGGGCGATCGGCCCGACTTGCAGGAATTGGCATGCTCGACGAACTGACACCTTACGTTTTTCGTCTCCATGCCGGAATCACTTGGTTTCTGGTTGGCCTGATCTGGTTCGTGCAGATCGTGCACTATCCGTTGATGCGCGTCGTCGGCAGTGGCCACTTCCGCGAGTACGAACGCCTGCACCAACAGCGCACCACGTTCGTCGTCGCCCCCGCAATGCTGCTCGAACTCGCGTTATCGATCACCGTTCTGGTGATCGCACACCGCTCGGGCAGCGGCCTGATCCTGTCGTGGATCGCGATGGCCCTGCTCATCGTCATCTGGGCCTCCACCTTCGGCCTGCAGACGCCGCTGCACAAAGATCTCGCCCGCGGTTTCGGAGAGCACGCCTGGCGCTGGCTCGTCATCACGAACGTAATCCGCACGCTGGCATGGACGGTACGCGGCGTGATCGCGCTGGTGCTACTAAGGTGGTAAGTCCGCGACGACGCGAGCGGAACTGGACGCGCTTTGACGAGAAAATGGTTCGCAAACGAAAACGACAC
>JANOBD010000239.1:0-14840 GCA_031411495.1 Phycisphaerae bacterium
AAGTTTTTGCTTGTAAGGTCCCGGAATTTGAAAATTTTTCGGCCGTAAATTTTCGGACCTATGAGCTTCTATTATTAATAAGTACATGGAGGCTTTTTAAAAAGCTTCTAAAATTCATTAAAACAACGACTCGATACGCCCTTCTGCTCGCTGCAGTTCTCCTTCCCGCAAGCGGAGTATTCGCACAATATCGAATCGACAACGGCCAGGCGCGGGACGCAAACAACCGCATCGGCAGCGGCGGCTTCAACACCGGCACGCAGTTGAATGGTCGGATCAACGGACTCGCCGGGAACTACATCGTCACCGGCAACGTGACTGGCGGCCGCGCGTTCCGCGGATCGCTCGGATACACCGACACGACTTCCTTCCGCGGCTCGCTGGGCAGCTCGACGTTCGACAGTTTCCTGCGCGACAGCATCGGCACCTCGCAAATGCGCGGCACGACCATGAACGGCACTAATTTCGCAACCATCCAGCCGTATTACGGTCCGGGTGCGACTGTCAACGCTCCCGCGGGATTCGCGCGCGATCCCAACAGTGGTGCGTTCTATCTGCCTCCGACAAGAACGGGAGTCACCGCCGGTGATGGTCGATTGGATTTTGGCGGCGCCTCGCGTGCCGATCTGTCCCAAGGCATCCTGTCCGCCCAGCGGGCGACCGGCGGCGCGGGTCTGGAATCGACCCAGTTTGCATCGCTCAATCAGCGTGACCAGTTGACCAACCTGACGCGAATGTCCGACTTCACCTCGATCGCGCGACAGCCCGTCGGCGATCCCTCCCCCGCAGACTCGGCGGACACACTCGGGAGCGGCCCGCGGTTGCCGCAGGTCGATCAGAATCCTGCCAAGTTGGACGACTCGAAAGCCGGCGACAGCAAGGCCGAAGGCGCTCAGGCATCCGTGAGTTCCACGGGCCAGGGATCGCTCTATCGCAACCTCCGCGCCATGGACAACAACAGCCAGTACGCCGAGCTGCGCAAACGCATGGACGAGCGCAACAAGCTGCCGAAGCTTCCGGGGTCGGAGGCGGTCGACTCGCTGAACAACATGAACGCCGACATCCTCGCCGCGCGCGAAAAGGAAAAGGCCAAGGGGACCGACGGCAAGTCGGGAGCCGACGCAAAGAGGGGTACGGAATCACCTCGCATCGCGCCCGGCGATGTGAAGGAACCCGGCGAAACCGTCAAGCCCGACCTCTCACCCGGAACGGCGACGCCAATCGTCGAAGACAATCTGAATCTGCCCCGGCCCAAAGGTGACGAAGCCGCGCAAGCGCCTACGCTGCCGCTGGAGATTTCGAGCCTTGCCGTTGGCGTGAAGGACAAGAACGTCGCGAAACTTCTCACCGATGCAGAAGCCGCGATGAAGGAAGGCAAATACAGCACGGCCATCGACGCGTACGACCGGGCGGAGGATCTGGCCAGCGACGACCCGCTCGTGTTCATGGGACGTTCGATCGCCGAGCTCGGCGGGGGCTACTACCGCAGCGCGGAGATTCACTTCCGCCAGGCTTTCACCGCCGACCGCGCGCTGCTGGGGGCGAAGTTCGATCTTCGATCCATGCTGACCGATGCGCGGCTGAATACGCTCCAGAACGATCTCGCGCAGATCGCCAAGAAGAATGAGAAAGACTCCGGCCCGCTGCTGTTGCTCGCATTCATCTACTACAACACCGGCTTCCCGGAACGCAGCGAGCGCGCCTTGGAAATGGTCCAGGAACGCGCCGGCGGCAAAGATGACGGCGCAAAGCTTTTGAAGGAAAACTGGTTTCCGAAAGCGGCCCCGACTCCCGCGGAGCAATCAAAGTAATGATGCATGGCACGGGTTCGGGCGCGAAAACTGACCTTCGCGCGCATCCGCAGTGCCGTTTCGAATAAAAAAAAACGCCCGGCGAATGGCCGGGCGTTTTAGCACGATAGTGTCGGGGGGTGGAAAAGGAGGGGGGGCCTTTTCCGGGGATCACCCCCGACAAAACTCACGCTGGGCTTGCGGCCCAACACGAGTTACGAGATGCAAAGTGTAAGTCGCTTTTGTGGGTGGTCAATGACGAACGAATTGCTTTTTCGAGTTTGATGTCATTTTGATGACGGTGTCGCGGACGGCTCTAGACGAGACGCTCCAGATTATCATCGAGCACTGCAGAGCCTTCGAGTAGAGTTCGTAATCTTGCGAGGATTTCCTATGAGCATGTCGCAAATTTTGGCGCGTCCCGCTGTCGCCCTTTTGACGTTGATTTCGATCGCCGTCGCGGCCCGCGCCGACGCGCCAGTAGAAAAGCGTTATCTCCGCTACGTCGAAGACGGCAAACCGCGACTTGAGACCTCGATCGTTCATCTCGACAACGGCAAGGGAGTCACCGTAGACCTGATCGGGGCCGTTCACATCGCCGATGCGAGTTACTACGACAAGCTCAATGAGCGTTTCAAAACATACGACGCCGTCCTCTATGAGATGGTGAAACCCAAAGACATGGTGAATATGGCGGAGCGCGGCGGGTCGGACAGCTGGGTGTCGATGCTGCAGAAGTTCATGAAGTCGAATCTCGACTTGGCGTTCCAGCTCGACAAGGTCGACTACACGCCCGCCAACTTTGTCCATGCCGATCTCGATGCCGAGACTTTCGCGAAGAAGCAGGAGGAGGCGGGCGAGAGCATGCTGACGCTCATGGTCAACTCGATGCTTCGCGAGATGAGCAAGTCGCAGGAACAGCAGGAACAGACGCAGGCCAGCATTTTCGATCTCATCGCGGCACTTCAGGCCCCCGACAGCGCCAAGCAACTCAAACTGATCCTCGCCAAGCAGTTTGAAAGCATGGATGAAGCAATGGACGCCATGGGAGGTGCTGATTCGGTCATCATCGGCGAGCGCAACAAGCAGGCGCTCAAGGTGATGAAGGAGCAGATGGACGCCGGGAAGAAACACATGGCGATTTTCTACGGGGCCGGACACCTGCACGGCATGGAAGAGCTGATGAACGACCTGATGGGCTTCAAGACGGTCGGAGAGCCGGAATGGCTCACCGCCTGGGATCTGCAGGAGCAGGTACCGGCGCCGCGTCGCCCTGCTCCGCCCGCGACAGCGCCCGCTGCGGAACCCGTGCATCCCTAAGCACGCCGGATGCAACCCTGCGAATCGAGAAGCCGCGGCCAGGAGCGCAGATGCGAATCGCTGCGCCGTTTGTTACGATTCCGACGCCGCACGCCGGGCGTGGCGGAATCGGCAGACGCAACGGACTTAAAATCCGTTGGGGCGTAAGCCCCGTGCGGGTTCAAGTCCCGCCGCCCGGAATCTCGCGACGACCGGATCTGAGACCGGAGAAGCGAGCCAAGCACAACGAACCGCGAGCGGAGAAGGCTATGTTCCAACGCCGCCAATTCGCAACGCGAATTCGTGAAGACGGTCGCCGCCTCGGCGACCGCCGATCTGGCGACAGAAGGCTCGCGCCGGGCTCTACTGCCGCTTCGTCATCACTCGGCGCAGTTCGCGCTCGGCTTCCTTCTTCTTGATCGTCGCACGCTTATCAAAACTCTTCTTGCCCCGGACGATCGCGATCTCGACTTTCGCGCGGCCGTCTTTGAAATAGATCGCCAGCGGAACGATCGTCATGCCCGAGCGGTCGGTTTCATCCTTGATGCGGCTGATCTCGCGGCGATGGGCCAAGAGGCGTCGCGGACGGCGCGGGGCATGGTTGTAGACGATCGCGCTCTGCTTGTAGGGCTCGATGTGCGCGTTGATGAGCATCAGGTCGCGGCCCTGGATTTCCACGAATGCCTCGCCGATCTGCGCGGTGCCCATGCGGAGGCTCTTCACCTCGCTGCCCAGCAACTGAATGCCGCATTCGAGCTTCGACTCGACGAAGTAGTCGTGAAGGACTTTGCGGTTCTCGATACGCGGAGATTTAAGTTCGAGCTTTGCCATGAGCAACGGGACGAGAGACAGATCCTTCAGCACAGAAAAACAGGTCGCTTGACTCGGTTTCAGGAACACCTATCTTACACGGCTCAATTCCCGCGGCCATGGCGGAATTGGCAGACGCGCAAGATTCAGGTTCTTGTGTCCGCAAGGACGTGCTGGTTCGACTCCAGTTGGCCGCAGTGAACGACCCTCGACGAATGTCGAGGGTCGCGTCATTTCCCTCATCGGTGTCCGCTCACGCCGCGTCTTCGGTGATGTCGAGGTCGCCGGGTTCGATGCCGATATCGCCCGCGGGCGGGACTTCTCCCGCCACGCCGCCGACCTGGGCTTTGAGTTTCTCCACCGTCGCCCTCGCGGCTTCGCCGAGCTTCTTCAGTTCCGGCATGAGCGCCTCGACTTCGGCCTTTTGAGCCCCTTCGAGCTTGGCGAAGAACTTCGTGCTGCGGCACTTGGGGTATGCGCTGCAGCCCAGGAACGGGCCGCGCTTACTGTTGCGCAGCACCATCGGGCTCTGGCACTTGTCACACGGAATGGTCGTGACGATCTTCACCTTTGGCGGCTGCGGCACGCCTTGCTTGTCGAGGCTGATGATCGTCGAGCAGCTCGGCTTGCCGTCGGCATCCTTGATTGCGTAACCCGTGCAGCTGAGGAAGTCGCCAAATCGGCCGCCACGCTTGATCATCTCGCGGCCGCAGGTCGGGCACTTGTACTGGCTCACCTCGCGGACGACAGGATTGCCGAACTTGTCGCACGGCTTGGTGTTGCCGCACTCGCGGTCTTCACACGCGAGGAAGAAGCCGCTCGCGCTGATGCGGTAGAGCATCTGCTTGCCGCACTTCTCACATTTGAAGCCCGAGGGCGCGCCGCCGGCGTGGACGATCTTCTCCATCGAACCTTCGACACCCGCATGGAACGGCACGTAAAAGTCTTTAAGCAGCTTCACCCAGTCGGCATGGTTTTCCTCCACGCCGTCGAGATCCTTTTCCATGTTGGCGGTGAACCCGACATCCAGAATGGACGGGAACGCCTGGATCAACTTGTCGGTGACCACCTTGCCGAGCAGCGTCGCCCAGAACCGGCGATCCTGCTGGAGCACGTATTCGCGATCCTGGATCGTCTGGATGATCGATGCGTACGTTGAGGGTCGACCGATGCCCTTGGATTCGAGTTCCTTGATCAGGCTCGCTTCCGTATAGCGCGGGGGCGGGCTGGTGAAGTGCTGCTCGGGCTGCACGTCGGTCGGATAGACGCGCTGGCTCTGGGTCAGGTCAGGAAGAATCTGGTCTTCGCTGAACACCCCGGCAACACGCATGAAGCCGTCGAACACGAGCTTGCGGCCGTTGGCTTTGAAGACGAGTTCGCCCGCGGGCGTCTTGGCGCCGATCAGGACGACGGTCTGATCCCACTGGGCGGGGCTCATCTGGCAGCTCACGAATCGGTTGTAAATCAGTTCGTACAGGCGTGCTTCATCCCCAGCGAGGTCGCGTGCGCCGCCCGGCGTGTAGCCGAGATTCGTAGGACGAATCGCTTCGTGCGCTTCCTGGGCGTCCTTGTTGCTGCTGGAGTAGAAGTTGGGCTTCTCGGGCAGATACTTTTCGCCGAACTCGCTCTTGATGAACGAGCGCGCCATCGTAAGCGCATCGCCGGAAAGGTGCGTCGAGTCGGTACGCATGTATGTGATGTGCCCGGCTTCATACAGCTTCTGGGCGGCGCGCATCGTCCGCTGGGCGCCGAAGCCGAGCCGCGTGCTCGCGGCCTGCTGGAGCGTACTGGTGATGAACGGCGCGCTCGGTCGCGAGGTCGATCGCTTCTTTTCGATCGACTTCACGGTGTATGTCGGCGCATTGGCGATCGTCCCGATGAGTCGCACCTCCTTCTTCGCCGGCCCCTTGCCTTGGGGATTCTCGGTGACGTCTTCCTTAACGATCTTGAAGCCGGCAGCAGTGGCGAGCTCTCGCGCCTCCTTGGCGCTGATCGTCTCGAGTTTCTTCCCGCCTGCTTCGACCAGGTCCGCCTCGAAGAGGTCGTGATCGCCCAGCCACTTGGTGATCTGTTTCTTGTTCGGGCCTTCGCTCTTGGCCTCGGCACCTTCGGCGACTTTCTTGGCGACCTGGGTCGAGAGGAACTTCTGGTACGCGGCGATGAGCTTCGGATCGTCTTTGGTGCCGAAGATCGCGCCGATCGACCAGTACTCATCCGGAATGAACGCTTCGATTTCCCGCTCGCGTTCCACGACCAGCCGCACCGCGACCGACTGCACGCGGCCGGCGCTCAAACCGCGGGCCACTTTCTTCCACAGGACTGGTGAGATCTCGAATCCCACTACGCGATCAAGGATGCGCCTCGCCTGTTGCGCATTGACGCGGTCCATGTTCAGCGGCCGCGGCGATTCGAACGCCTTCTGGATCTCGGCCTTGGTGATGGCGTTGAAGACGACGCGGTTGGGTCGGTCTGTCGGGATTTTGAGAGCTTCCGCGAGGTGCCAGGCGATGGCTTCTCCTTCGCGGTCCAAGTCGGTTGCGAGATAGACTTCCGGGGCATCCTTAGCGAGCTTGCGCAGTTCGCTGATGACCTTGTCTTTGCCGCGCTCTTCGATGAGCACGTACTCGGGCACGAAGGTTTCCAGATCGACGCCCATGCCCTTGCGGGGAAGGTCGCGGATGTGGCCCATCGACGCTTTCACGATGTAGTCGTCGCCGAGGTACTTGTTGATCGTCTTCGCCTTTGCGGGCGATTCGACGATGACGAGGTTCTTACCGGTACCGCGTGCCTTGCTCGCTGCGGGCGCTTTTTGCACCTTGGGAGCGGGTACAGGTTTGTCGGTATCGGGACTGGTGCCGTTGCCGGCTGCTTTCTTTTTTGCCATGTGTTTTCCGTATGCCTGCCGTCTATCAATGATTCGATATCGAAAGACATCGACCGCCGGGGCGGCAATCTTGACGAGCAGGACCCATTATCGGTCCCCGGACGCGGGCGGAGTTTGAGGAGACGCTCGGCGTTGTCAAGCCGTCTCCCCTCACACCGTCCACCTCAATGCTAGTCATGGCAGTCAAGCAAGGTGCACCGATCGCCCGGCAAAACCGTCACAGGCCGTGTGATTGAGAGTCACCGGCACAATCCGCACGATTTTGAATTCCGGCCGAACTTCGAACGATTTGTACCGATCAGAATGCCGCTCTCAGCCTGCGGAGGTCCCTCGTTATCGGTATGGGGTGCCCCGTCCCGTCGTCACAGTCACCGTTTTCACTGGCGGCCCGCCCACTTTCCTCGCTCAGGTGATCCGCGCATTGAGACGACGAAAAGGCGGGGCGACAGGCGTCCACTTTGGGCCGGCGCAAGCCGGAGGGATTGGAGGATCTCAATGCACGATCAGGATCAGCGGCCCACCGAGGCCAGACAGAATAAAATCGAATCTCTCGAATCGCGACAGATGCTCGCGTTCGCGGCAGATGTGAACTTCCAGCCGTGGTATTCCCGGCGCGATCCAAATGTCATCACCGACATCGGATTTCCCACCTCGCGCAATGGCTCGCTCGGCTACGGGTGGAACCATTGGAAAGCCAACGAGATGGTCCAGCGGCCACCTTCGGTTGCCAATAACCTCACGCCCAACAGCTACGTGATGTTTGATGGATCGGCCAACGAAGACGACGTGTGGGAGATGTCGGTTCCCAACGGAACCTACCAGGTCAGCCTGACTGCCGGGGATCCGACCGGCGCCGATGGCTACTACGCGATCGATGTCGAAGGCGTCTCCGCGCTGCGCGGCGCGCCGACCTGGAACGACCGCTACGTCAACGCGACCGCGACGGTCACAGTCAACGACGGCCGCCTGACCCTCACGGCAGGATCCGGCGCCTATCGCAACAAGCTCAACTCGATCCACATCGAACAACTCGTCACCCAGACGCCGGCAACGCCAACGAATCTGGCCGCGTGGTTCAGCGGCAACTCGACGGTCGACCTGAGCTGGACGCCGGGCGATACCAACGTCGACAGCTACGTAATCCAGCAGAGCGACAACGGTACCGACTGGCGCACGGTGTTCGAAACCGGCGGCCCGACATCGCGACAGACCATCTGGGCGATCGACTCGACGACTTCTCACAATTTTCGCATCTTCGCGGTGAACGAAGACGGCTGGTCGCGCTCGTCGAACACGGTCCGCGTCGCGGCGATCACGCCGACACCGCCTCCCGACCCGGCACCCGACCCCACAAGCTACTTCGACGGCGTGACCGTCAATCCGGAGTACGACCCGTACGCGGTCGCGGCCGCGCTGCGCACCCTCGGCGTGAACGCAGTGCGCATCTGGGGCGATGTCGAGTGGAACAAGCTCGTCAATCGCAACTTCATGGACGCCGCCCGTGCGTACCACAACCTCGGATTCCACGTCACCCTGCTGATTACCGACGACAAGGTGCCGAGCTACGACACCGCACGCGCGTACTTCAGCTTCGCGGTGAATCAACCGGGCATGATGCAATCGGTTGACCGATGGGAAATCGTCAACGAGCCGAACTTCAGCTCGTACTGGACGGGCACCTACACGCAGTACGTGCAGAACGTGCTTAAGCCGGCATACGAAGTGTTGCACGCGAATGGCGAACTCGTCGTCGGTGCGGCGGCGGGCGTCTTCACGGATGTCGCGCAGAGCCTCAAAGATGCCGGCTACCTCAACTACGTCGATTTCGCGAACTATCACCCCTACGGCATCGACGCGAACGAGCAGATCGCCCGCATCGGCGAAGTGAAGCGAATCTTCGCCGGCAAACCGCTCACGCTCACCGAGTGGAACCTGATGCCCTACACCGCCACGTACGAAAAGTGGACGGCCGAGCTGAACAAGGTGCGGACGTACGTGACCCGGAACGTCGACTCGGCGTTCTACTATCACCTGACGTTCACCGCCGACTGGGCGAGCAGCGCGGCGCTGTTCCGCACCGATGCGGGCGGCTACACGCCGAACGGGATCTTTTTCGACATGTACGACAACTGGAACATCCGCGCGGCGGCGTGAAGAAGATTGACAGCTCATTCGGAAACGAAAAACGCGGCACAAGGATTGTGCCGCGTATTTCTTTGATGTTCCCGAAGTTCAACCGCCGGGCTTCAGCCGGGGAACTTCATGCGGATTGATCGATACGCTTCACTCGGGTCGATCGCAGTGGCGACGTGGCCATCGCAATAAAGGATGTTGAAGCCGAACTTGCCCTTCATGGGATATTTCGTTTTGCCGCCGATCGACACGATTCCGGGTGCCTTTCCATGACGCCAAAGCGCGATATATGTCTCCGGCGTCGAGTCAACGGCGTTGACGTCGGTCAGCTGTTCCGGAATCACAGTCGAAGTCAGTCGCTTCGATTCGGCAAGCCACAACCGGCTGTCCGCAACCAGGCATCGTTCGGAACCCTTCCTCGTCCATATCTTCTGTTTTACGAACCCCACGTTGTGGTTGGTTGTTGGCGTCCAGCGATAATCCGGCGTGCCGGGACCATCGTTCCAAGCCCACTCAAACGCTGGCGGGAAATTGGGCGTGGTGACGATCGGCGGTCCACCCAGGGGATTTGCGACGCTTGATGTGCCCGGGTAGTTCGTATTGAACGTCGGATACCCGTTCATTCCGTATCCCGGCTGCACGCGATTGGTTCCGGACGTGGTGACGTCGCCACTATAGGCTTCGAACGAAGGACAACCCCAGAAGACGGATTTCGTCTTCACATTATCAACTGTGTTTCCCGAGGTATCCTCGTTGCCGATCTTTTCCTTGCTCACATACTTGTTCAGAAAATTAAACCAATAAGCACCGTAGCCATCGGCTGGAAAGTCGGTGCCATACAGATTGTATTTGACGTTGAGATCGGTGTTCACGCGCAGTTGGGCCGGCGGGTAATACCCCTTGCTGTCGATCGCGTACATCTGAAATGCGTTGCCGATTTCCTTCAGGCTTGCCAGGCACTTCACCGCCTGCGCCGAACGGCGGGCTGAATTGAGTGCCGGCAGCAGAATGCTGATCAGCAACGCGATGATGCCGATGACAACCAGCAATTCGACCAGCGTAAACGCTTGTCTACGAGAACTCTGCATTTGATGCTCCTGGCGGGACGCCTGTCTGATTTGTGAGCGATGCGAAACCGCGGTCGGCCTGACATTTCATAATATCACACCCCGCGGCGCTGTAAACCTCATAAAATGTCGGGTTTGCTCACGCCGACGCTTGTTAGAAGCATCGGACTTCCGAGTCGTCTCAGCGGACCGCGCCCGGCTCGGCGGCTTGGCTGGTGTTCGTCGCGCCCGCTTGGGGGAAACGCAGAAACGGCCGAAGCTGCTCGATAATCGCGGTGCCGATCCCGCGGATCTGCATCAGGTCTTCAATGCGCTGGTAAACCACCCTGCCGGGCTCGCGCTGACGCGCCCGCTCGCGAAACTCGACGATGTCGAGCGCGCGGCGTTCGCCCAAGGCCGGCAATGCGGCCAACAACGGCGCATCCGCTTCGTTGGGATCGATGCGGTCCTGCAGTTCAAGATGACGCGCGCCTTCCGCGGGGATCGGGTCGTCTATATACGATCGATTCATCGCCAGCCCCACGACCACAGCAATCAGCATAGTGGCACAGAGCACCAGCAATCCCCGTCGCTGGCGAAGCGTGAACGGCTGCGCGGTCCGATCGTTCCCGGCTTGGCTCAAGGCTCACCCTCTTGGGTCTACTTTGGTCGCCGCTGGTAGGTCTGGCGGAGCGATTTGAGTCGTTCGAACGCGGGCTTGGGACGGAACAGGTCGTCGACGAGTCCGCCGCCGGGGATGACCGAGTTCGAATCGGTCAGGTCCGTCCAGGTGACGCTCTCGACGAACGATTTGCCCAGCGCGATCCGCGAGACGTTGTCGAACCAGGTCGCCTGCAGTTCCGGCGTCCACGGCTCGCGCCACCGGCCGGCCTTGCCCGGGTCGAGCTTGCCCTGGCTGCGGTCGCCACTGTCGGGCGTGTACCGCGACGGCGCGCCGAGTGCCGTGACGTAGACCGGCTTGCCGGTGCCACTAAGTTTGTCGATGACGCACGAAAGCTGGAACAGATCGCGCGTGTAACCGCCAGTGCGCGGCACGCCGGTCTCGATCTCCAGCCCGAAGCCGTCGCAGTTCACCCCAGCCTGCGAGATCGTGTCGGCATACAGCATCGGGGGCACACCTGGCGATTTGCTGGCGTGGTGTTCGCCGAATGGATCACGAATGGTGACGAGCGTCCGCGCCTGGGGCAGCATCGATTTCACCTGGGCGACGAGTAGCCGCGTCAGTTCGATCGTCTGCTCAAATCCCACGCCCGGCAGCGTGGAGCAGTGCAGTCCACCCACCACGTTCCACACAGCCACCGCGCGGCGATAACGCGTGACCATCTTGCGGATGAAATCGACCATCAGGTCGCGCAGGACATCCAGATCGTTCTCCCACATGTATGCCCAGTCGGGCATCGCGCTCTCGGACAAATCGATGATCGGCCCGGCGATGATCGGCACGCGCCGGCGCGTCAGCATCTCGACCCACTCGTCCATCGCAGCCGTGTCGAAGGTCTCTTCCTTGGGCTGAAGCAGCTTCCAGGTCATCGGCAGGACGGCGTAGTCGAAATTGTCTGCCAGCAGGTCCTTCACGCGCTGGTTGCGGAGCGTCCAGTCGACCCGGCAGCCGTAGACGTATCGTGCAAAGGCGTTCTGGGATTTTCGTCGGGTGAGCGTCTGCTCGGCATTGAAAATTGCCAGTTCGTCGCCGAACGTGATCGCCTCCGCCAGCACTTCGTCCGCAATCGCCGCGGCTCGCGCACCGTCTTCAAGAATCTCCAGCGCATCGCCGAAACGGGATTGAAGCACGCGGAGTTTCTCGACGTAAGGCTGGGCTGCGGGCAGATCGAACAACCCCCAATCTTCCACTTTTTGCAGCATCCGCATGAGGCGAAAGCGCGCCAGTTCGATGTTGAGGTTGTGCGGCTTGGATCTTGGCAGGAGACGCGTCGTTTCCAGGATCATTTCTCCGGGCGCGCCGGCGTTCCACAAGAGCGACAGCGCCGCCGCCTGATCCAGCGGGCCGACGTTGAGCAGCCCATCCCGGAACGTGATATCGCATGGGATGGGAACGCTTTCAGGCGCGAGCGCCATCGGCGAGATCAGCGGGAAGTCGGTGACCTTCCTGCCATCGCGAAAGACTTCGAACCGGATGGACATGTGCGCGCGGTGCTCCTGTAACCCCGGATAGTAGCAGACGCACCGGCAAAGAAAACGATCGACGCATCGACCGCCACTTTCGCCGCTATCGACAAGCCCGCTCATTGACCCTATTTTCGAACCATGAGCAAAGCCCTGCTCGCGACCGACCTGCCGTTCCCTAAGCGTTCCGGCAAGGTGCGCGACGTGTACGACGTGAGCGATGAGGCCGGCCAACCGGCGCTGTTGATCGTAGCGACCGACCGGATCAGCGCGTTCGACTGCATCATGCCCAACGGCATCCCGGAGAAGGGAAAGCTCCTCACACAGATCAGTTCGTTCTGGTTTGAGCGGTTCACGGGAAAGATCGATCACCATGTGATCACGACAAACCTCGATGAACTGCCGTCGTCGCTGCGCGCACACGCGAAGTCGATTGATGGACGCTTTGTGCTCGGAAAGAAGACGCATGTCGTGCCGATCGAGTGCGTCGCGCGCGGGTACCTCGCGGGATCGGGCTGGAAAGAATACCAGTCCTCGCAGAGCGTATGCGACATCGTGCTGCCTGCGGGATTGACGCAGTGCGGGCGTCTTCCGAATCCGATCTTTACGCCCGCCACGAAGGCCCAGTCCGGGCATGACCAGAACATCAGTTTTGAGATTGCCGCACGGGAGGCCGGCGCTGAGCTCGCAACGATGTTGCGCGACCTGACGCTCAAGCTCTATGCGGAAGCCGCCGAGTACGCGGCAAGCCGCGGCATCATTATCGCCGACACGAAGTTCGAGTTCGGCCTTGACGATGCGGGCAAGCTGATCCTGATCGACGAGATCCTGACGCCCGACAGTTCCCGTTTCTGGCCGGCCGACCAATACGTACCCGGGCGCGACCAGCCCAGCTACGACAAGCAGTTCGTCAGAAACTGGCTCGAGACGCAGCCGTGGGACAAGACGCCGCCGGCGCCGCTGCTGCCCGCAAACGTCGTGGCGGGAACACGGGCCCGGTACGTTGAGGCGTTTGAAAAGCTGACCGGGCGATGCTGGTCATCCGGCGAGGTTCAAGACCCGTGAGTGGCCGCGGGGTGTCGGCCGGAAAGCTTGGCGCGAATCGCGACCACGTTGTCTTTCATGACGATCTCGCAAGGCAGCGTCTGCCGACCGAACAACGGCATACCGACGCGGTTGCCCCGAGCATTCTCCGCCAGGATTCTCACGGTCTGGTAGCCGATGCCGAACTGGTCCTGAAGGATCGACGAATAAACGTATCCCTTCTCGATTCCCGCGAGGGTTGCGTCCGCGTTATCGAATCCCACGACCTGGATCTGTCCGGTCCGGCCGGCATTCTCGAGCGCCTTGAGGATCGCCGGCGTGCTGTATCCGAGCAGCCCGACGATGCACTTGACTTGCGGATGGTCCTTCAACGCTTGGTTCACGAGCTCGACAGTCTGGTTCGGATCTGAGTGATCCACCAGCGTGGCGACGATGGAGTAGTTTTCGCCTTTCAGCACTGCGTCGACGGCATCGGTGGGGTAGCTTGGCTCGTAGGGACGTTCCAGGATTTCATCGATCACGCCCTGCCGTCGGCGTTGCGTGTTTTCCTTGTCGAAGTTCCCTACGCAGATGAGTATTTCGCCGCCGTCGGAAATGGCCCGGCGCACCTGATCCCCGGCGATGCGCCCGGCCCCGTAGTTGTCGGTTCCGACAAAGCAGAGTCGCCCTGTCACCGGGGCGTCGGAATCGAATGTAATCAACGTGGTTTGTCCCGCCAGCGTCACCAGCGCGCTCGACTCGCGCACCGGATCGATCGGACTGACACCCACGCCCGCAAACCTGCCTGATGCGACCTGCCGAATTGCTTCGAGCTGCGCATCCGCATCCGATTTGCAGCGGATGATCTCCAGCGTCGCGTCGTTGTCCTGCGCTGCCACCTTGGCGCCGGCCACCACGAGGTCCCAGTACGGTCCCTCGCCAGAGGTGATGAGCGCGACTTTCGGATTCGATTTGAAGATCCCCGCCACCCACAGCAGCGCGAGCGCGATCGCGACAAAAATGCCGATTCGAACCAGGTTGATGCTGCCCTTCTTCAAATTCGATTCGGTCGTCATGGCGTCCCTCAATCTGGAGTTGCGCGACGTGTCGTGTTGCCGGCACCGATCATACCAACTATTGCCGCGTGCACGTGCAGTGAGGTGTTTTGGCCGACACCGAGCGTGAATGCCTTTGGCTTCCAGCCCGGGGCAATGGTCACCTGAGGTGCTGGCCGCAATTCCGACAGTACGCAGCACCCGCCGGCGAAATCGATTTGCAGCGATCACATGCCCGAACCCTACCCTGTAAAGTCGACAGACCCCGCGCCATCGTGAGTTCCGACTGGCGATTGGCATCGACTCGCTTCGCGTGCTTGCGCAGCATTCCCCCGAGGACGATCAGCCCGATTCCCAGCGGGATCGTCACTGCAGACAAGACCGGTCCCACAGAGCCGTTCCAATGTCGTGGTCCCGCCTCGCCGATCATGCCGCCGAAGATCAGCAGCATGATGCCGAACGTCAGAAACAGAATGCTGAAGTACGGCACGATCGATCTGTAGGGTCTGGGCGCCAGCATTGCGCATCAGCGTGAGTGCTGGGCGCTGAGTCGTCTGGCTTTAAGTCGGGCATGGTAGAGCGAGATCTTCGCGCCGACCCAGCGCCGAACCCGCGGCAAGCGGCGGACAAAGGCTGGCAGCGGACCCAAACCGCC
>JANOBD010000240.1:0-1938 GCA_031411495.1 Phycisphaerae bacterium
ACATCCACCACCTTGGCCGCGCGCGGCGTCGGCACTTCAGGCCCGCCGATCGCCGTGATCTTCCCCTTCTCGATCACGATCGTGCCGTTCGTGATCGTGCCCTTGGTGACGGTGTGAATGGTGGCGCCCTTGAGGACGACCGGGTTCTCCTGCGGCGCCACGGGCATCGTCACCTGCGCCTGCCCGACATGCGGCGCGGCCAATGCCGCGAGCATCGTGGCCACTGCCAGCGTCGTGCTCCGGGCGGTCGACTGCGCCGACGTCTTCATGGTTCGCATGGTCTCGAGTGTCGAAAGAAGTGACCGTTTCACTTGCCTGCTCCCGGGCCGCCGCGGCCCCCACGGCCTGCCGCGGGCGTGGGCTCACCGCCACCGGCCGAGATCACGGCCTGAATGAGCTGCGCACGTTCCTTGGTGATCTCGTCGCGGTTGGCCTTGTCTTCCTCGAGCGAGAAATACTTGCGGCCGTCTACCCACGTCTGCTCGGCCTTCGTGAACTGCGACAGCGGGTTGCCGTTCCAGATCACGAAGTCGGCGTCCTTGCCGGCTTCGAGCGAACCGATGCGGTTGTCAATCGCGATGGCCTTGGCGGCATTGATCGTCACCGTCGACAACGCATCGATTTCGTTCACCCCCGAGCGGAGCAGCTTCCCCGCTTCCCAGTTCATGCGCGTGGAGATTTCGGCGTCGTCGGAGTGGAGCGAGGTGACCACGCCCGCTTCCATCAGAATGCGCGCGTTATACGACGTGGCGTCGTAGGCCTCGAGCTTGAACGCGCCCCAGTCGCTCCACACGATGGCCGCAACGCCGGACTTCTTGAGTTCACCGGCGATCTTGTACGCTTCCACACCGTGTTGCAGCGCCTGAATGCGGAAGCCGAATTCCTCCGCGAGACGAACCAGCGCGAGGAACTCGTCGGCACGGTAGCCATGCGACGTGACGAGCAGCTTCTGGTGGAGGATGTCGAGGATGGCTTCCATGCGCAGATCCTTGCGCGGCGGAATGCCCGTCTTCGTCTTCTCCCACGCCTTCCACTCCTTCTCGTAATCACGCGCGGCGCTGAAGTGGTCGCGTATGATTTCGTTCACGCCCTCGCGCGTGTTGGGATAGCGTGTGGGGCTACGCTTGGGGTTTTCGCCGAGGGCGAACTTCACCGTGCGCGGCGCGCCAAGAATCTTGTAGTCGTCGGGCAGTCCGCCCCACCGGATTTTGACGTACACGTTCTCGCCGCCGATCGGGTTGGCGGAGCCGTGCAGGATCATCGTGCTGGTGAGGCCGCCGGCCAGCTGACGGTAGAACCAGATGTTGTTGTGCGTGACCACGTCGCCCATCTGCACTTCCGGGACGATCGCGAAGCCCGACTCATTCACTGATGTCACGCCGGAGTGGGTGTGCGGATCGATGAGCCCCGGCGTGACGTGTTTGCCGGTGGCATCGATGACGATCGCGCCAGCGGGCGCCGTGAGCCCCTTGCCCACGCGCACCACCTTACCCGCCTGCACCAGCAGGTCGGCGTTTTCGAGGCGACCCTGCGGCCCCGACGTCCACACGGTGGCGTTCTTCACGAGGATCGCGGCAGGCTGCACCGGCGCCGACGTACGTCCGAACTCCATCGAGGGGCGCATGAACGGCAGATCGATCTTGGGCACCTTCACTGCAACGGTGCCGCGCGCCGGACCGGTATAGCCCTCGGTGCGCGTGCCACGGTACTTCGCGTCGGTGCCATTGGGGAGCGAGAGCCAGCCGAAGAACGCCGAATCGGTGACTGAACCGGAGAGGAGCATGCCGCCTTCCTGTCCAAGTGGTTCACCCGGGAAGGACGCTTCGAGACGACCAGTCTCCGAGATGATTCGTACGTTCGTCAGATTCACTGGGCGACGGCTGCCCATCTCGATTGTGCCGCGGATGCGGTTGAGCGGGCCATCGAGACGGAGCGTGG